>NZ_BAAAGX010000006.1:696491-743614 GCF_039524755.1 Cryptosporangium japonicum | reverse complement strand
AATGATCGACCTCGCCACCCTCACCCTCTGGCTTTGAGGACAGGCCCTAGGCGCGTGCGCCGCCGTCGACGCGCAGGATCACGCCGGTCACGAACGACGACCGGTCGCTGAGCAGCCACGCGGCGGCCTGGGCGATCTCGTCCGGGTCGGCGCCGCGACGCAGCGGCGTGGACGCGACGAGCCGCTCCTGGAGGCCGGGCGAGTCGGCCTCCCAGGTGCGGATCATCTCGGTCAGCGTGTTGCCGGGCGCGATCGCGTTGACCCGGATGCCCTCCGGGCCGTACGTGACCGCCGCCGACTCGGTGAGGCTGTTGACGGCCCGCTTCATCGCGCCGTACGCCGGCAGCGCCGGGTTGCCCAGAAAGCTGCCGACGCTGGAGTTGTTGACGATCGCCCCGGTACCGGCGGTGGCCCTGATCGCGGCGATCTCCGCGCTCATCGCCAGCCACTGGCCGCGCAGGTTGACCTGGTAGAGGCGGTCGAAGTCCTCGACGCTCACCTCGTCGAGCGGCCCGGGCGGCGAGATCGTCGCCCCGTTGTTGAACGCGACGTCGAGGCGTCCGTAGAGCGAGACCACGCGGTCGACGGCGGCGCGCACGTCGTCGGCGTCGGCCAGGTCGCAGCGGACGTGGTCCGCGGTGCCACCGGCCGCGCGGATCTCCTCGGTGACCGCCGTCAGCTGGTCCTCGGTGCGTGCCGCGAGCAGTACCCGGGCCCCTTCGCGGGCGAACAGCCGCGCGGCGGCGGCTCCGATGCCCCGACCGGCGCCGGTGACGAACGCGACTTTGTTCTCGAGCAGGTTCATGGGCCCGAGCCTGTTCCGGGCGGTGGGGCCCATCCAGGCACCGTCGGTACCTGGCTCCGGGCCGGCCCCCGGAGCACACTCGGACGCGTGGACAGACGCGAACTGGCGGACTTCCTGCGTAGCCGGCGCGAGCGGATCACCCCGGCCGAGGTGGGCCTCCCGGCCGGGCGGCGACGGCGTACCCCCGGCCTGCGCCGCGAGGAGGTGGCGCGGCTGGCGTTCATCTCGCCCGAGTACTACTCCCGCCTGGAGCAGGCCAGGGGCCCGCGGCCTTCACGCGAGGTGCTGGCCGGTCTGGCCAGGGCACTGCGGTTGTCCGACGCCGAACGCGTCCACCTCCACCAGCTCGCCGGTGCACCGCCGACGCCGCCGCCGGGCCCGCCGCGTGAGGTGCGGCCGAGCATCCTCGACCTGATCGAGCGGCTCCCGCTGTCGGCGGCGTTCGTGACGGCCGCGGACTACGAGGTGCTCGCCTGGAACGACCTGGCGGCCGCGCTGATGGAGGACTTCTCGGCCGTGCCGCGCGGTGAGCGCAACCTGCTGCGCCGCGCGTTCCTCGGGAGCCTGTACGGCGTGTCCGACCGCGCCGAGTTCGAGCGGTCGTCGACCAGGCAGTTGCGTGCGGTCGTCGCCCGGTACCCGAACGATCCGGAGGTGCGCGCCCTGGTGGACGACCTCCACCGCGGCAGCGAGCGCTTCCGGGCGCTGTGGGCCTCCCACGACGTCGCGTCCAGCCCGACGCTGCGCAAGACGTTCCACCACCCACTGGTCGGGCCGGTCACCGTGAACTGCGATGCGCTCGACGTCGCCGACCGGGACCAGCGGGTGGTCATCTACACCGCGGTACCGGGCTCGGCGTCCGAGGAGGCCCTGCGCCTGCTCTCGGTCGTGGGCACCCAGCAACTGGGGGACGCGCATGTCTGACGGGTTCGTCACCGAGCGGATCGACGTCGGCGAGGTGGTGCTGAACGTGCGCCACGGCGGCAGCGGACCGCCGCTGTTGCTGCTGCACGGGTACCCGGAGACCCACCGGATGTGGGACGCGGTGCTCGGCGGGCTCGCCGAAGAATTCACGGTCGTTGCGCCGGATCTGCGCGGCTACGGCGACAGCAGCGCGCCACGCACGGTCGCCGACCACGCCACCTACGGCAAGCGGGCGATGGCGCTGGACGCCGTCGAGCTGATGCGTCGTCTCGGGTTCGACCGGTTCGACGTGGCCGGGCACGACCGGGGCGGGCGCGTCTCCTACCGGCTCGCGCTGGGCTACTGGCACTGACCGCTGCTGGCGCAGCCGGCGCCGGTGCTGTGGGGTTCTCGCAGTGCCGTCGGCGCGTGGTACGACCCGCTCGCGGTCTGGCGCGGGTGGGCCGACGACGTGACCGGTGAGGCGATCGACAGCGGCCACTTCATCCCCGAGGAGAACCCGTCGGCGACGCTTGCGGCGTTGTGTCGGTTCCACCGCTGACGACGAGCGCGCCGCGGCGGCCGAACAGCCAGATCACCAGCGCGACGCCGCTCAGGACCGTGCCCGCGGTCGACACCGCCGCCCACCCACCGGTCGACCACAGCACCGACGCCCCGGCCGAGCCGACCGCCCCGCCGACGAAGTTGCTGGTCACGAACGCGGTGTTGAGCCGGCTGCGGGCCGAGGCCGAGACCGAGAACACCCGGGCCTGGTTGAGGATGAGCATGCCCTGGACGGAGACGTCGAGCACCAGGATCGCGACCAGCACGGCGACGACCGAGTGGCCGCCGAACCCGGCGACCACGAACGCGACGAGCGTCAGCACCCAGGCGACGCCGGTGGCCGGGAGCGACCAGCCGCGGTCGTGCAGCCGGCCGGCACGCTGGGCGGCGAGCGCCCCGGCCAGCCCGACGAGTCCGAAGAGCCCGATCACCGACACCGGGTAACCGAACGGCGGTGCGCTGAGCAGGAACGTCAACGCCGTCCAGAACATCGTGAACAGTGCGAAGCCGATCGCGCCGAGCAACAGCGTCCAGCGCACCGCGCGCTCGCGGGCCACCGCGGTGCCCACCGAGGCGATCAACGCCGGGTACCGGAGCCGCTCCTTCGGCGGCAGCGTCGGGATCGACCGGTGGAGCACGCCGGCGAGCACCAGCGCGACGACCGCCGCGGCGGCGAAGATCGTGCGCCAGCCGGCGACGTCGGCGACGAACCCGCTGATCGTCCGCGAGACCAGGATGCCGATCAGCAGGCCGGAGACGACCGTGCCGACGACCCGTCCGCGGTTCGTGTCGTCGGCCAGATCGCCGGCCAGTGGCGTGAGGATCTGACCGGAGACCGTCGTCACGCCGACCGCGGCGATCGCGACCAGCAGCGTGCCGAGCGACGGGGCCAGCGCACACGCGGTGAGCGCCGCCGCGGCGCACACCATCATGACCGGCACCAGCCGGCGGCGGTCGAGCACGTCGCCGAGCGGGACGACGAGCAGGATGCCCACCGCGTACCCGATCTGCGTCGCGGTGACCAGCCATCCGGCGGTGCCCGGCGACGAGTGCAGGTCCCGCGCGATGAACTCGAGGAGCGGCTGCGCCCAGTACAGGTTGCCGACCGCCGTGCCGCCGGCCACCGCGAACAGCCACGTCAATCTATTGGTCACTGCAACAATCCTACCGGCCCCGCTTCCCGCAATTTAGTCCATCATGAAGAATTCATGAGGAAAGCAATTCTTTCCAATCTGGAGAGATCCACTTCCTCGCTCGCTCCGGCTGTGATGGAATTGCGCCGCGCACCGTTGGGAGGCGATGCGCGCTGCGGCACCCCTTCGCCATCGAGGTGCCGCTATTCGTTAGGAGTGAGATTCTGCAGAAGGCAGGCACGATGAAGATCCGTCCGTTAAGCCGCAGGTTCGCCGGCGCTGTCGTCGCAGCGCTGGTGCTGTCCGCTGCGGCCTGCGGGACGAGTGACGAGACCGAATCATCGGACTCCGGTTCCGGGTTCAAGCCGCCGAAGTTGGAGGCCTTGAAGGAACTCGGCCAGCCCGAGGGCGCGCTGAACGTTCTGTCGTGGGCCGGGTACGCCGAGGACGGGTCGAACGACCCGAAGGTCGACTGGGTCACGCCGTTCGAGAAAGCGACCGGCTGCCAGGTCAACGCGAAGGTGTTCGGTACGTCCGACGAGGCGGTCAGCCTCATGAAGACCGGACAGTACGACGTGGTCTCCGCGTCGGGTGACGCGTCGCTGCGGCTGATCGCGGCCGGTGACGTCGAGCCGGTGACCACCGACCTGGTGCCGAACTACGCCGACGTCTTCGACTTCCTGAAGAACCAGAAGTGGAACAGCGTCGACGGGGTCTCGTACGGGGTGCCGCACGGGTGGGGTGCGAACCTGCTGATGTACCGCACGGACGTCGTCAAGCCGGCGCCGACGTCGTGGAGCGCGGTCTTCGAGGACAACGCGGCGACCAAGGGCAAGGTCACCGCGTACGACTCGCCGATCTACATCGCTGACGCGGCGTTGTACCTGATGAAGACCAAGCCGGAACTGGGCATCAAGAACCCGTACGCGCTGGACGACAAGCAGTTCGAGGCGGCCGTCGACCTTTTGAAGAAGCAGAAGGCCAACGTGGGCGAGTACTGGTCGGACTACCTGAAGGAAGTCTCGGCGTTCAAGTCGGGCGACTCGGTGATCGGCACGACGTGGCAGGTCATCGCGAACGTGGCGAAGGCCGAAGGCGCGAAGGTCGACGCGGTGCTGCCCAGCGAGGGTGCGACCGGTTGGTCGGACACCTGGATGGTCAGCGCGAAGTCGAAGCACAAGACGTGCGCGTACAAGTGGCTCGACCACATCGTCTCGCCGAAGGCCAACGCGCAGGTCGCGGAGTACTTCGGGGAGTCGCCGGCCAACGAGAAGGCGTGCGCGTTCACCGCGGACAAGAACCACTGCACGACCTACCACGCCGGTGACGCGTCCTACGCCAAGCAGATCTGGTACTGGTCGACGCCGATCAGCCAGTGCCTGGACGGCCGCACCGACGTGAAGTGCAAGGACTACTCGGCCTGGACCCAAGCCTGGACGTCCATCAAGGGTTGAGTGAGCACACGGCCCGCTGGGAGTCCCGACACTCCCAGCGGGCCGCGTACGTACGTCAGATGGAGATACGGATTCCGAGGAGGTTGACGTCGATGAGCTTGCCCCGGTCGTCGTCTTCGTCGTCGGAGCTGCTGGAACCGGAGCTACTGGAACCGGAGTCGGATCCGGAGGTCGGCTCGGGGTCGTCGGCCGGTGGAGCCCCGGCCGAATCGTTGCCCGAGTCCGAAGCGGCCGGTGGCGCCGGGGCCTCACCCGCCGGCTGGTCCGCGACCGGCGACGGTGAGACGCCGTTCGGGGTGGCCGACGGGGTGGAAGTCGTGGAGGGGGACGCCGAGGACGGGTTGAGTGCCTCGTTCTCGGCTTGGACGTCGATCGGCCCGATCGTGGTGACCTGGCCGCCCTCGCCGGACTGGCGGGTCGGTAACCCGAGGGCCTCCTGGCCGGTCGGTCTGTGCAGGCCGAGGACCATGACCGTCGCATAGGCCAGCCCCACGAGGCTGGCCAAGCACAACGTCACCCGGAACGCACGACCAGCCGGTGAGGACGAGAACGCCGGGCGCTCGCGCCGCGGTCGTGGACTCTCGGTCACCTTCTCGGGGGCCCGATGGCGGCCCGATCTGGACGTTTCTGTTGGTATGGGTTCGGTTGTCTCGGTGGGTGGAGCGTCTTTTAGACCGCCCGGTAACGACACTCGAGCCATGGTTGCATGGTAAACCGTGTGACCAGTTGTGCACAGATGGGCTGATGATTCCGCCGTTGTGCATTGGTGCGGATGCTGGTCAGACGCCTTCCGGCTGTCGCACCTCGAGCACGTACCCCGCGCCGCGCACGGTGTGGATGAGCCCGGGAAAGCCCAGTTTGCGCCGAAGCTGCGCGATGACGACGTCGACCACGTTGGACATCGGCTCGGTGCCGGAGTCCCAGCAGTGCTCGATCAGCTGCGACCGACTGACCACTGTGGCGTCCGCCGCGGCCAGGGCCTCGAGTACCGCGAACTCCTTGGCGGTCATCGTCAGCAGGACGCCCCCGCGCCGGATCTGCCGACGCCTGACGTCGATCTCCAGGTCGCCGACGCGGGCGATCGGGGCGGGCTGCGCGCCGTCACGGGCGGTGCGCCGGCACAGGCTGCGTACCCGTGCGACGAGTTCCGCGGTCGCGAACGGCTTCACCAGGTAGTCGTCGCCGCCGTGGGTGAAGCCGGCCACCCGGTCGGCGACGGTGTCGCGCGCGGTCAGGAAGAGCACCGGTGTGGACCAGCCACCGCGCCGCCTCGCGTCCACGTAGCCGATGCTGTCGCCGGTCGGGAGCATCCGATCGAAGACGACGCAGCTGTAGGGATGGGTGGCGATCGCCTCGTCGGCGGGGGGAATGTCGCCGACCAGGTCCACCGCCATGCCGGTTCCGCGTAAAGCGGCGGCGACCGCGTATCCCAGCTCGGCCTCGTCTTCGACCACAAGTACGCGCACCGGTTCATCCTGCCAGCCGATACCGAGTTCGTGTGTCCGTCAGTAGTAATTGGTTATCCGGTGCGCTCCCGGTATTGGTCGAGCCTCGCTCGGTGACCATCCTCATGAGGATTTCATGAAGTCCATTCATGAGGAATTGATGAAGTGAATGGTGAGCCACAGAAATTGCGTTCCGGCTTTCCTTTCGCCATTCCGTTGTGGTCAAATTCCTCCGCGAAAGTGTTTCGTCACAGGACGGAGGAGTCGTGTCCACGTCCCTTCTGGACCCCAGCCCGGCGCGGCCCGAGGAGGACTCGTCGGAGCGATTCCGTACGGTCGGCGCGCCGACCGGGGAGAGAACTTCCACTGAGATCGGCGGTTCGGACCAACGCACCCGCCTGCCCGGTAGCCGGTTCTTCGGCAATACCTCGATCCGGACCAAGGTCATCCTGATCACGGTGGTTCCGCTGGTCGCGATGTTCGTGTTCTCCGGCGTGCTCGCGCGGTCGGTCATCGACGAAGCGCAGGCCGCGAACCGCATCCAGGACTACGCGCGGCTGGGCAACGAGTCGTCGTCGCTCGTCGACGTGCTGCAGACCGAGCGTTCGGCCGCGGCGGCGTACGTGACCACGCCCGGCCAGGGTGCCGAGGCCCCGACGCTGAAGAGCTTCACCGCGCACGCCCGCACCACCGACGAGGACCTGCGTCTGTTCCTCGCCGAGTACGAGCAGCTCGACGACGACATCGCCCAGCCGATCAGCTCCGAGTACGAGCAGGTGAAGCGCGGGTTCAGCACGCTGTCCCGCAACCGGGCCGCGGTGCTCGCCCAGGCCAGGCAGGGCAACGGCGTCCGGGTGGGCGCGGCCGTGACGATCTACGGCCAGCTCATCACCAGCCTGCTGCAGATGAAGGAGCGGCTCGCGGCCGCCTCGGCCGGCGACGAGACGCTGTCCAATCAGCTCACCGCCGTCGCCGCGTTCGCGAAGTACAAGGAAGCGGTCTGGCAGCAGCAGATCGTCGTGCGAACCGCGCTGGAGGACGGCAACAGCCAGTTCACCAACGACACGTTCGGTGCTTTCCGCGCCGCGGTTTCGGACGAGAGCGCCTACCGCGCCCAGTTCACGCTGAGCGGTACCCCGAAGCAGCAGGAGATCCGCAACAGCACCGTGACGCAGGAGCTGACCTATCAGCAGCTGCGTACCCGGGCCCAGAACGCCGGCCTCGGGAACAAGCTGTCGTTCAGCCTCGACACCTGGCTCGAGACCAGCGACCGCGAGAACAAGCTGCTCCGCTCGGTGGAGACGCGGATCAACGCGATCACGGTGCAGGCGGCCGGCGACTTCCGGTCCGACGCGGTGCGCAAGGCGATCGGCGTGATCTCGGCCGCGCTGGCCGCGTTGATCGTGGCGCTGCTGGTGTCGTTGGCGGTGGCCCGCTCGATGATCCGCCCGCTGGTGAGCCTGCGTTCCTCCGCACTGGAGGTGGCGTACCAGAGCCTGCCCGACGTCGTCCGCAAGCTGCAGGAAGCGGACTCGAAGACGGCGGAGCAGGCCTCGGCGGAGACCGTGGCCCACACCCTGGACGTGCGCTCCACCGACGAGATCGGCCAGGTGGCGCAGGCGTTCAACGCGATTCACCTGGAGGCGGTGCGGGTCGCGTCCGAGCAGGCGCGCCTGCGCCAGAGCGTCTCGGCGATGTTCGTCAACCTCTCCCGGCGCTCGCAGCTGCTGGTCGACCGGCTGATCCGGTTGATCGACGGTCTGGAGCAGGGCGAGCGCGACCCGGACCGGCTGGCCGAGCTGTTCAAGCTCGACCACCTGGCCACCCGGATGCGCCGGAACGACGAGAACCTGCTGGTGCTCGGCGGCGCGGACTCCGGTCGTAGCTGGTCCAAGCCGGCTCCGCTGGTGGACGTCCTGCGTGCGGCCGCGGCCGAGGTGGAGCAGTACACCCGGGTCAAGCTCGGCTCCGTCGACGACTCGGTCCAGATCGCCTCGGGCGCGGTGAACGACACCGTCCACCTGATCGCGGAGATCCTGGAGAACGCGACGTCGTTCTCGTCGCCGCGCACCGACGTGACCGTGGACGCACGCCGCGAGGGCAACCAGGTCGTGGTCGAGGTGATCGACCAGGGCATCGGGATGTCGCGGACGCAGCTCGCGGAGTTCAACGAGCGGCTCGCGAAGCCGCCGGTGTTCGACATCGCGGTCTCGCGGATGATGGGCCTGTTCGTGGTCGGCCGGCTGGCCTCCCGGCACGGCGTCAAGGTCATGCTGCGTGACGCCGCCGGCGGTGGTGTGCTCGTGATGATCACGCTGCCGACCGGGGTGCTGCACGGTGACCAGCAGCCGAACGGGCCGCGTGACGTCTCGATGCGCCCGGTCGAGCGGGTCGTGTCGGAGCGGGTCGACCGGCCCGAGCCGCGGTCGTACGTGCCGACCGGTGGCTTCGGCGGGCCGACGGCCTACCAGTACGACGCCCAGAACGGCGCCCACTCGACGACGTTCCACAGCAACGGGTCGGCACCGTCCCCGGCCCCGGTGGAGCAGCCGGCTCCGCAGCGGCAGCCGGCGCCGGTGGCGCGGGCGGAGTCGTGGAACGGGTTCCAGACGGCCGCCGAGCGGCGTGCCGCCGCGGCCGACGCACCGCCGTCCGCGGCGAACCGGACCGCCGAGGTCGTCGAGACTCCGCCCTCGGCGACCTCGGCCCTGGGGGGCACGTACACCTCGTACGGTGTGCCGATCGTCGACGCCACACCGGTCGAGCCGATCGAGGCCAGCTGGGCGCAGCCGACCCAGCCGCTGCCCACCCGGCCGCTGCGGGAGCCGTCGCTGCCGAGCCGGGCGGAGTCCCGTCCGGAGCCGATGCTGCCGGTGCGCCCCTCCGAGGGGCAGCCGCTCCCGACCCGGTCGCCGTTCCCGGACCGGCCGGTTCCGGCGCAGGCGCTGGCGCCGTTGCCGGTGCACGCGCTGCCGGTTCAGCCGGAGCCGGCTCCCGACCCGACGATCGAGATGCCGCTGCCGATCTTCGAGGCGACGGAGAACGACTGGTTCCGGGTCCGGAACCTGCCGCGCGTCCCGGAAGCGGCGGGAGTGCAGCCCCCGGCACCCCGGGTGCACGTCACGGTGGGCGAGACCCCGCTGACCCATCACGCCAACGGCACGACGCTCGTCGCGCCGCCCGTGCGCCAGGCCCCGCCCGCTCCGGCGGTCCCGGCCACCCCGTCGGTGCCCGGGCGACCGATCGTGACCACGGCACCCGCGGTCCCGGCCGCACCGATGGTGCCGGCGGCGCCGGCGGCGCCGCTCAAGGCGTCGGAACCGATCGAAAGCTGGAAGTCGCCGGCCGACGCCGGTTGGCGGGCCGCGCAGGCGGCCGCGGAAACCCAGCCGACCAGCACGACGTCGTCGGGGCTCCCGAAGCGCGTCCCGATGGCGCACTACGTGCCCGGCAAGGTGGAGCGCTCCGAGGCTCTTCCCGCCACTCGCCGTTCACCCGAGGCGGTGCGAGGCGTTCTGTCCAGTTACCGCAGTGGTCTCGAGCAGGGCCGGCAGGCCGGCGGCCCCGCAGAGACCGGCTCCAAGGAGGAAATGTGAGCTCGCTGAGCCACGATGCGCAGAACCTGAACTGGCTGGTGGGCAACTTCGCCAACCGCGTTCCCGGTATCGCACACGCGGTCGCCGTCTCGGCCGACGGACTTCTGCTCGCGGTCTCCGACGGCCTGCCGCGCGACCGGGCCGACCAGCTCTCCGCGATCGCCTCGGGTCTGGTGAGCCTCACGCACGGCGCGGCGATGTGCTTCGAAGGCGGCAGCGTCAGCCAGACCGTCGTCGAGATGGACACCGGCTTCCTGCTCGTCATGTCGATCAGCGACGGCTCGTCGCTGGCGGTGCTGGCCTCCCGCGCCTGCGACATCGGCCAGGTGGGGTACGAGATGGCGCTGCTCGTCGAGCGTGTCGGCCAGGTGCTGACGCCGGCGTTGCGCTCCGAGCTGCACACGTCGCTGGCGCTGTGAGGGAGGGATCGGCATGGACATGACCAGCCCACGGGCCACGTCGGCCAAGATCGTCGTCGCCGGTGGCTTCGGCGTCGGCAAGACGACGATGGTCGGTTCGGTCTCCGAGATCCGTCCACTCACGACCGAAGCGATCATGACGATGGCGTCGGTCGACGTCGACGACACGACGGCGGTGGCCGGCAAGAAGACCACCACGGTCGCGATGGACTTCGGCCGCATCACGATCGACGAGGAACTGATCCTCTACCTGTTCGGCACCCCGGGCCAGAACCGTTTCTGGTTCATGTGGGACGAGCTGGTCCGCGGTGCGATCGGCGCGGTCGTGCTCGTCGACCCGCGCCGGTTGGCGGACTGCTTCTCGGCGGTCGACTTCTTCGAGCAGTGCGGCCTGCCGTACGTCGTCGGTGTGAACTGCTTCGACGGCGTGCAGCCGAACACCATCCGCGAGCTGCGTGAAGCGCTGACGATCAAGCCGGAGGTGCCGATCCTCACCTGCGACGCCCGTCGGCGGGACTCCACCAAGCAGCTGCTGATCGCGCTGGTCGAGTACGTGCTCCGGTCGCGGGGCACCGCTCCGCTGCACGCACCGGTTGCGCTGACGTGAGGGCCTTACGCGTCACCGCAGCCCTGATGGCCCTGGTGCTCGCCGCGGCCGCGTGCAACAGCAAGGACAACGGTTCGGACAACACCGAGGCCGGCGGGGAGTTCACCCCGCCGAAGCTCCCGGTGCTCGAGCAGGTCGGCGCGGGAGAGGGCGCGCTGAGCGTGCTGTCCTGGGCGGGCTACGCCGAGGACGGCAGCACCGATCCGGCGATCGACTGGGTCACCCCGTACGAGGAGGCGACCGGCTGCCAGGTGTCGGTCAAGGTCTTCAACACGTCCGACGAGGCCGTGACGCTGATGAAGACCGGGAAGTACGACGTCATCTCGGCGTCGGGTGACGCGTCGCTGCGGCTCATCGCCGACGGCGACGTCGAGCCGGTGAACACCGACCTGGTGCCGAACTACAAGGACATCTACGGCTTCCTGAAGAAGCAGACGTGGAACAGCGTGAAGGGCGTGCCCTACGGCATCCCGCACGGCTGGGGCGCGAACCTGCTGATGTACCACCAGGACAAGGTGAAGCCGGCGCCGACGTCGTGGTCGGCCGTCTTCGCGCCGCCGCTGTCGGTGGTCGGCAAGGTGACCGCGTACGACTCGCCGATCTACATCGCCGACGCGGCGCTGTACCTGATGAAGCACCAGCCCGACCTCGGCATCAAGAACCCGTACGCGCTCGACGACACGCAGTTCGCGGCCGCGATCGCGTTGCTGGAGCAGCAGAAGTCGAGCGTGAGCGAGTACTGGAGCGACTACTCCGAGGAGGTCGCGGCGTTCAAGGCCGGCGACGCGATCGTCGGTACGGCGTGGCAGGTGATCGCGAACCTCACCGCGGCCGAGGGCACGAACATCAAGGCCGTGCTGCCCACCGAGGGTGCGACCGGCTGGTCGGACACCTGGATGGTGGGGGCGAAGTCGTCGCACAAGAACTGCGCGTACAAGTGGTTCGACCACATCGTCAGCCCGCAGGTCAACGCCCAGGTCGCGGAGTACTTCGGGGAGTCGCCCGGCAACGCGAAGTCGTGCGCGTACACCACTGATCCGAACCACTGCAAGACGTTCCACGCCGGCGACGCGTCGTACGCGCGGAAGATCTGGTACTGGACGACGCCGATCTCCTCGTGCCTCGACGGACGGACGAACGTCAGGTGCAAGGACTACGAGGACTGGGCTCAGGCCTGGACCACGATCAAGGGCTGAGGTCCGATGGTTCGCTCCCCACACGACGCCGAGACCGCGGTGCTGACCGCGGTGCCCGGCCGTCACCGCCGCGGCGGCGCTCCGGCCGAGCAGGCGATCTTCGTGGACCGGAGCGGACGGCGGAAGCGGCGTCTCACCTGGGTGCTGGCCCTGGCCGCGGTCGGTGGCCTGCTGTACACGGTGGCGCTGGCCGCCAGCATGCTCGGTGGTGTCGACGCGGACTCGGCGCTACCGATACCGGGGGAGTCGGCGGCACCCTCTCATCGCTCGCCGTCGGCTCCCCCGCCCTCCTCACCGGCCAGCAGCAGGTCACCGTCGGCCCGGGCCCCGCGCGGGCCGGCGCCGGAGGTGCAGGCTCCGGTCACCCGGTCCGCGCGGCCTTCGCCTTCCCGCAGCTCCTCACCGGCGGCCCCGCCGCCCTCGGTGGCGCCGACCACCGAAGAACCGGGCTCGTTCTTCTCGAGCCTGTTCCCCAGCCCCCGGGATTGACGGCCCCGGGTCCTGAGGCGTGCACGTTTTGGTGACGTGGAGCCCACCAAAGCGTGCACGCCTCCTCAGGCATCCCGCCGGAGCAGAGTCAAGCCACCGGCGGTCAACGCCACCACCGGGTACGCGATCAGCGCGCACACCGCACCGGCCACCCCCAGCGAGTAGTAGTCGTCGCCGGAGAGCTGAGCCGCCAGCGACGACGGCAGCACGCTGGAGATCCGGTGGTCCCAGGGGTCCGGCAGGTAGACCGCGATCACCGGCGCGACGAACAGCAGCCCGGCGACGGCCATCACCGCACCGGCCGACGAGCGCAGCGCGGCACCGAGCCCCACCCCGGTGAGCGCGGCGGCCAGGCACACGGCCACGTTCGCCGCCCCGGTTCCCACCATGTCGCCGGCCGACGTCCACGGGTCGATCGGCGTCGGCCGGTCACCGGCGATCTGCAGCGACAACACCACGGACATCCCGACGACGACGAGCGCCGCCGCCGACGCCAGCCCGGTGACCACGAGGGTCTTCGCTCCCAGCAGCCGCAGCCGGTTCGGCACCGCGGTCAGCGTCGTCGTGATCGAGCCGGTGCGGTACTCGGCGGTCACCGCCAGCACCCCCAGCACCCCGAGCACCAGCTGGGTCAGCGGACCCGAGATGACGGTCATGTCCGCGCTCTCGAACAGCGCCCGGTCGGCCGGGGAGGCCTCGTCCCAGGCCGACACCATCAGCGTGCCCGCGCCCCAGCACCCGGCGAGCAGCAGCCCGAGCGCGCCGAGCAGCCACCACGTCGACCGCACCGAGCGCAGCACGAGCCATTGGGACGAGACGACGTCAGACATGGGTGGCTCCCTCGGTGAGTCGGACGTAGGCGTCTTCCAGCGACGGGCCCAGCTCGGCCAGCGGCTCCTCCGCCAGCAGCCGGCCCTGCCCGATGATCACGACCCGGTCGGCGGTCCTGGCCATCTCGGACATGAGGTGGCTGGAGATCAGCACCGCCCGACCCTCGCCGGCCAGCCGCGCCGCGAGTGCGCGGAACCAGCGGATGCCCTCCGGGTCGAGGCCGTTGAGGGGTTCGTCGAACAGCAGCGCCTCGGGGTCGCCGAGCAGCGCGGCGCCGATCGCGAGCCGTTGTTTCATGCCGAGCGAGAGTGCGCGGACCCGGCGCTGGGCGACGTTTCCCAGCCCGACCTCGTCGAGCACGGCGTCGACGCGCCGGGCCGCGATGCCGTTGCTGCGTGCCAGCGCGAGCAGATGGGTGCGGGCGCGGAGACCGTCGTGCGTGGCGGAGGCGTCGAGTGCGGCGCCCACCACGCTGAGCGGGTGGCGGTAGGAGGGGTACGGCCGGTCGTGGACGAGCGCGTGGCCGGACGTCGGCCGGTCGAGTCCGAGGATGGCGCGCAGCGTCGTCGACTTGCCCGCGCCGTTCGCGCCGAGGAAGCCGGTGACCTGCCCCGGCGGCACGGTGAACGAGAGGCGGTCGACGGCGAGCGTACGGCCGTACCGCTTCGTGAGTTGGTCGATGCGAATCATGGTCTCCACCGTGGACGGTGTCGGCGCCGGGCGGATCGGACCAGAGTCGGGGCGCGGACGGCGGGGTCCGCCCCCGGGATGACATGCCCCGGTCGGATGTTTTCGTCGGGGGCGCTGGATACGGTCGGCCGGTGACTTCGGCGCTGCGCAGGGTGGTGCGCTCCCCACGCGTGAACGACGCGGTGCTCGTCGGCGTCGACGTCGCCGCGGCCGTGTTCTACGTGGCTCTGTACATCGCGTTCGGCACGTTCGACCCGGCCGACTTCCCGCCCGACCAGCCGCACTTCGGCGGGCCCACCTGGTTGGCCGTGCTGGTCGCGCTCGTGATCGGCGTCCCGGTCGCGGTGCGTCGCCGGTGGCCGGAGGCGGCCTGGGCGGTCTCGGCCGCCGGGCTCGTCACGGCCACGTTGCTCGACATCACGCTCGAGCCGTGGTTCCCGACCGCGACCGTGCTGTACGTGATCGCGCTGCGCTCCAGCTGGCGGTGGGTGGTCGGCGCGTTCGCGGCGACGCTGGTGTTCAGCGCGGGCACGTTGATCGCGTCCGGCGCCGAGGGAGGCACGCTGGCGTCCGCCGTCGCGGTGGCCACGTACGTGTGGTTCGTCAACGCCGGGTTCTGGGTCGCCGGGGTGGTCATGCGTGAGCGCCGGGCGGCCGCGGCCGAGTCCCGTCGCCGGGACGCGGAGCGGGTCGTCGCCGACGAGCGGCTGCAGATCGCCCGTGAGCTCCACGACGTGGTGGCGCACAGCATGAGCCTGATCGCGGTGCAGGCCGGCGTCGCGAACCACGTCGTCGCGCAGCGCCCGGAGGCGGCGCAGGACGCGCTCCGGGTCATCGAGGCCACCAGCCGGGGCGCGCTCACCGACATCCGCCGGCTGCTCGGCGTCCTGCGCACCCCCGATGCCGAGTTCGCGCCGACACCCGGCCTGGCGGACCTGCCCGCGCTGGTCGAGCTGGCGGTCGCGGGTGGGGTGCGCGTCTCGTCCGACGTGCGGGTGGATCCGCGCCACTATTCCGACGCCGTGCAGCTGGCCGCGTACCGCGTGGTGCAGGAGGGGCTGACGAACGTGGTCAAGCACGCCGGGCCCACCACGTGCCGGGTCGTGCTCTCGGAGGCCGGCGGCACCCTGCGGATCCTCGTCGAGGACGAGGGCCCGATCGCGCCGCATCCGCCGCCCGCTCCGAGCGGGCACGGCCTCGTCGGCCTCGGCGAGCGGGCGGCGCTGTTCGGCGGCGAGTTGGAGGCGGGCCCGCGCCCGGGCGGGCCGGGCTTCCAGCTCCTGGTCACCCTGCCCGCCGGCAGCACGGCGGCCGTCCCGTCGGCCGTCGCGTCGGCCGGGGAGGAGAGCGCATGAGCATCCGGGTGCTGGTGGTGGACGACCAGGCGCTGGTGCGAGGGAGTTTCCGGCTGCTGGTCGAGACCGCGGAGGGACTCACGGTGGTCGGCGAGGCGGGGAACGGCCTGGAGGCGGTCGAGCTCGCCGTGCGCCTGCGTCCCGACGTGGTGCTGATGGACGTCCGGATGCCCGAACTGGACGGGGTGGCGGCCACCCGTCGCATCTGCGAACGGGTACCCGGCGCGCACGTCCTGATCCTCACCACGTTCGACCTCGACGAGTACGTCTACGGCGCCCTCCGCGCCGGCGCCAGCGGATTCCTGCTCAAGGACGCCCCACCGGCCGACCTCCTGGCCGCGATCCGCGTCGTCGCGGGCGGCGACGCGCTCCTCGCCCCCACGATCACCCGCCGGATGATCGCCCGCTTCGCCGAGGCCGAACGCCCGCTCCCCACCCCGGCCCTCGACGGCGTCACCCCGCGCGAGCGCGAGGTACTGCTCCTGGTGGCGCGCGGCCTGTCGAACACGGAGATCGCCGACCGCCTGCACCTGAGCGCGGCCACCGTGAAAACCCACATCGGCCGCCTGCTCGACAAACTCACCGCCCGCGACCGCGCCCAACTGGTCATCGCCGCCTACGAGAGCGGCCTGATCACCGCCCGGAACACCTAGGGGCTGTTTGAATTGCTGGTCAGCGCAGCCATTCGTTGATCGCGGCGATCATCAGGGTGGTCAGGTAGCGGACGGCGAGCTTGTCGTAGCGGGTGGCCACGCCGCGGTATCGCTTAAGGCGGTTGATCCCGCACTCGACCGCGTGACGCTGCTTGTAGGTCTCGGGACAGAACGCGGGTGGCCGGCCGCCGTCGCGGCCGCGGCGTTTGAGGTGGCTGACCCGGTCAGCCGGTTCGGGGATCGTGGCGCGGATCCCGCGTCGGCGCAGGTAGATGCGGTTGGCGCGAGATCCGTAAGCCTTATCGGCCAGCACGCGTGTCGGCCGGGTCCGGGGCCTGCCTGCTCGTCCGGTGACGCGGATGGCGTCGAGGACAGGCTGGAACTGCGGGGCGTCGCCGGCTTGCCCGGCGGTGATCAGCAGCGCCTGGGGTCGCTGCCCGGCCTCGGCCGCGAGGTGGATCTTGGTGCTCAGCCCGCCGCGTGACCGTCCCAGGCCATGGTCGTTGGGCTCTGTGGAGCAGCCTCCGGGCGGTTGTTTTTGTTCAGTCCCCTTTTACGGGCGCCTGCGGCGTGCTGGTGGGCCCGGACCACGGTCGAGTCCACCGACACGTCCCAGGTGATCAGCCCACGCACCTGCGCCCGGGACTGCAGATCGGACACGATCCGCGCCCATGTTCCGTCGCGCTGCCAGTCCCGGAAGAGCCCATACGCGGTCTCCCACGGCCCATACCGTTCCGGCAGGTCCCGCCACGGCGCGCCGGTGCGGATTCGCCACCGGATCCCGTCGATGACCTGCCGCCGCGGACGCGGCGGCCTGCCACCCGGCTTCGCCGGCGGTAACACCGCCGACAGGACTTCCCATTCGGCGTTCGTCAGATCACCACGAGCCACACATCACCCAACGACCGAGACGCTTTTCAAACACGGCCTAGCCGCCGCGCTGGCCCGGCTGGCGGCGCTCGTCGCGTACGGGCGGGGCCGCGCGCTGCACCCGCACGCGGAGACGGCGGGCCGGTGGGTGTCGCTGCCGGTCAGGCCCGCAGCACCGACTGCGGGAACGTGAAGACGCCGTCGGGGTCGAAGTGGCGCACGGTCGTGCGCAGCCGGGGCAGGTTGGCGCCGTAGTAGGCGGTGGCCCAGTCAGTCTGCTGCGGATCGAGGTAGTTCACGTACGCGCCGGTGCCCACCAGGGGGCGCAGCGCCGCCTGCACGGCATTGACCGCGGGGCCGCCGTTCGCGCGACCGGTGTAGACCTGCACGGTGGCGTGGGCCCGCCGGTGGACGAACGCGGTGTCGCCGGGCGCGAGCGCCCCCACCTTGCCGCCGAGCGAATCGAACAGCAGCACCATCCCGGACTGGCGCCCGATCACGTCGACGACCGAGTTCGCCGTCGAGCGGTCGATCGGTTTCCCGACCACCCGGGACGTGGCGCGGAACGTCTCCCGGCGGAGCACCCCGCCGGCGGACTCGGGGCGGCACTGGGCCGCGGTCTTGCTCAGGCAGCCGCCGAACGACTTCATCGCGTCGAGGTAGTCGTACGTGTGCGTGGTGCGCGACGTCGGGGCCGCGCCGACCTCGGAGATCAACGCGTTCAACTGGGCGGAGAGCCCGGCGACCGCGCCGGTCCAGGTGCCGGTGACGCGGTTCGTCGGGGTGCCGGCCGCGGTCACGGCGCACAGCGCGGTCAACCGCTCCGGCGCCGCGGCCATCCACGCCGACCAGGCCGCCAGCACCCGCGCGCTGGACGCGGCCGGGAACCGCAGCGTGAAGATTGTGACGGCGGGCGCGGGCACGGTGTCGAACGTGAACTCGGTGACGATGCCGCTGTTCCCGCCGCCGCCACCGCGCAGTGACCAGAACAGGTCGGCGTCGCGGTTCGCGTCGACGGTGCGGACCTCGCCGTCGGCGGTGACGATCGTCGCCGCACGCAGGTGGTCGCAGGTGAGGCCGTACGGGCGGGCGACCACGCCGAGCCCGCCGCCGAGCGTGCTGCCGCCGACGCCCACGGTGGGGCACGAGCCGGCCGGCAGCGCACGGCCCCGCGCGGCCAACGCGGTGTAGACGTCGATCAACCGCGCTCCGGCGCCGACGACCGCGGTGCCGTCGTCCTTCACCGTGATCGTGTGGAACGCGCCGAGGTCGACGACGACACCGCGGTCGGGCGTGGAGTACCCGGGATAACTGTGACCGCCGGAGCGGGCGGCGAGCGGCACGCCCCGGCCACCGGCGCGGGTGATGCAGGCACGCACGTCGTCGACGTTCGCCACTTTCGCGATCGCCGCCGGCTTGCGGGTGCCGAGCGCGACGTTGAACGGCTGGGCGGCGGTGGTGTACCCGGCGTCGCCCGGAAGCAGCAGTTGGCCCGTCAACGCCGTGCGCAGACCGGGGAGGTCGAGGGCGGCCGTGGGGGACGCGGCGGCCGACGGGGCCGTGGTGGCGGTGCGCACCGCCTTGGTCTCGGTGCAGGCGGCCACGGCGGCGAGGCCACCCAGCGCGAGGAAACCACGGCGGGACAGCGCGGAACCGGTCACGGCCCCACTGTGCCACCCCCACGCACTCCAAGAAGTGCGAAATCAGGGGAATTGCGCGCCGCTAATCACTTTCCGTAATAGTACTGACGCGTAGCTGAGCAATAACGCGGTGAAGTGTTGTAACGCACCTCGCTGGAACCGGAATTCTCCTGAAAGCGCTCACCGGATGGTGTTTCATCGAGACAACGAGTAGTGCAGTAGATAACCGTTCGACGTGATGGGATCCATCGAATGCTTTTCGACCGGGCCCAGCTCACGGCCGCGCTACCCCAGTACGAGGTGGGAGCCGAGCTGGGTCGCGGAGGCTTCGGGCTGGTCATCGAGGGCCGACATCGGCGCCTCGGACGACCCGTCGCAATCAAGATTCTGACGATTTCCGGCCCGGATGTGGAACGGCGATTTCTCGCCGAAGCGCAAGTGATGGCCGTATTCGACCACCCGCATGTCGTCCGCGTGCACGACTACGCGGAAAGTGACGGTCTCTGTCTGATAGTCATGGAACACCTTCCGGGTGGCACGCTCACTTCGCGCATCGCCGAAGGGTTACGGCCCGAAGCCGCGTGCGCGATCGGTCTGGCGATCGCCGACGCGCTGCACGCGGCGCACCAGCGCGGCATCGTGCACCGGGACATCAAGCCGGACAACGTCCTGTTCGCCGGCGACGGGGCGGTCAAGGTCACGGACTTCGGCATCGCGAAGCTGTTCGAGGGATCGTCGATCACCACCGGGACGCTCGTCGGAACGCCGGCGTACGCCGCGCCCGAGCAGATCCTGGGTTCCCGGGTCGGGCCGGCCACCGACGTGTACGCCGTCGGCGGGCTGGTCTACCACATGCTCACCGGCCGGACCCCGTTCTCGCTCGACCTGCCGTTCTCGGCGATGTTGCACCACCACCTGAACATGCGGCCCGAGCTGCCGGCCGGGATGCCGCCGCAGATCGCCGCCGTCGTCGGGCAGGCGCTCGAGAAGGAACCGGCGGCGCGGCCGGAGTCGGCGAAGGCGTTCGCGTTGGCGCTCGCGACGGCGGCGGTGGCCGATTTCGGGTCGAGCTGGTCGGCTCACGCCGACACGCCACTGCGGGTGGACGACGACGTGCGCGCGGTGATGGCGATGACGACGCGGGGCGCGCAGGCCTCGCTGGCGACGCGGGTCCGGTCGACGCCGAGGCGGTCGCAGGCCGACGCGGCCTCGCTGCAGTTGCGGACGCCGCCGCCGGGGCATCTCGCGGTGCCGGAGTCCTATTCGTCGGAACCGCACCAGCCGGAGACGCCGAACCCGTTGTCGTCGTTCGGGCACGGGGTTCCTCCGGGTGGGTTGACGACGCCGGGGTTCGGCGGGCCGGGGGACGCGCGCCCGTTCGACGCCAACGCGTTCTTCGGTACGCCGTCGGAGACGTCGCCGCCGGTGACCCCACCGCCGGGAAGTGGATCGGGGCGGCATTCGGGGGGACCGGTGTCCGGCGCCTCACCGGTGGCCGGGTCGATGTCCGGGGCGCCGTCCCTCTCGGGTTTCTCCGCTCCGCCGGTGTCGGCGCCTCCGGTCGGCGGACCGCCGGTGTCGGGTCCGCCGGTCTCGGCCCCGCCGACGTCCGGTCCGCCGGCGTCCGACCCGCCGGCCTCCGGGGCGTACTCGGTGTCCGGTTCGCATCCCGTGCTGGGCTCTCCGCCGCCGGGGACCCGGACGCCGCCAGGATCCCGGACGCCGTCCGGGGTGCGGTCACCGTCGGGTTCGTACCCCGGGTACGACACGCCTCCGCCGTCGGCGGCCGGCCAGCCGCCGTACCCGTCCACCGGCGATCGACCGCCGTACCGCGGTGACGCCGGCTCGGGCTCGCACCGCGCGCTCGACCCGCAGCCGCCCTACGGGAACGACTCCGGGCCGGAGGCCCAGCCGCCCTACGGGAGTGACGTCGCGTCCGGGTTGGATCTGCGTCCGGCGCCGGGGGTGGAGCCCGGCACCGCGCGTAACTCGTCCGACGGGCCACCCCGTCGCGGCCGGGCCGAGCGGCGCAAGGAACTCCGCTCCCAGCAGCGCACCTCGCGCTCGCAATCGCACCCCGACGACGCCACCGAGGACGAAGGTGTCCCGCATCGGGTCGTCATCGTCCTGGCGATCGTGGTGCTCCTCGTGGCCGCGATCAGCATCGGCCTCGGCGCCGCACTGGGCTCGCTCACGAAATAGCGATCACGACTTTGCCGGCCGGGTGGCCCTCGGCCAGGTAACGCATGCACTCCGGCGCCTCGGCGAGCGAGTACGTCCGCGGGATCGCGGGTGTCAGCTCGCCGGCCGCCATCAGCCGGCCGAGCTCGACCAGGTCCTCGCCGCCCTCGCGCGCGACGACGCTGCGGACCCGGCGCCGGACGAACACCCCGGCGATCGGCCGCACCAGCTGCCACTGGAAGCCCTGCATCAACCGGCCCGGGTGGTCCTCGCCGCCCACCGACACCAGCGTGCCGCCCGGCACCAGCGCCTTGCGCAGCAGCGACAGCGGCCGGTTGCCGGCGCAGTCGACGATGACGTCGTACCGCGGCCCGCGCGCGTCCACTTCCTCGCGGGTGTAGTCGACGACCTCGTCGGCGCCGAGCGACGTCACCAGGTCGTGCTTCGAGGCGCCGCACACCGCGGTCACGCCGGCGCTGCGGAGGGCGGCGAGCTGCACCGCGAACGAGCCGACCCCACCACCCGCGCCGATCACCATCACGCGCTGCCCGGCGCGTACGCCGCCGCTGCGGACGGCCTGTAACGCGGTGGTGCCGGAGCAGCCGACGGTCGCGCCCTGCTCGAACGAGACCTCGGGCGGCAGCGGCGCGAGCAGACGCTCGGGCGCGACCGTGTACTCGGCCCAGCTGCCCGCGTTCGTGGTGCCGAACACCTGGTCGCCGGGGGAGAACCGGGTGACGGCCGAGCCGACCGCGGTCACCACCCCGGCGAAGGCCCGGCCCAGCACCTGGACCTTCGGGGCACGCAGGCCGATGACCGGCCGCACGACGAGGGGAAACCCGGTCATCATGTGCCAGACCCCGCGATCGTTGCTGCTGGCCCGGACCTGGACGAGCACCTCGTCGCCGGCCGGGGTGGGCGACTCGACGTCGCGGACCTGGAGCACGTCGGCGGAACCGTAGACGGAGCGGATGCACGCTTTCATGGCGTCTCCTCCGGGTAGTGGAAAACGTCGTCGAGGGGAACCGAGAACACGCGGGCGATGCGGAACGCCATCTCCAGTGAGGGCGAGTAGCGGCCCTGCTCGATGGCGATGACGGTCTGGCGGGTGACGCCGATGCGTTCGGCCAGGTCGGCCTGGGTCATCTCGCTGTTCGCGAAGCGCAGGGCGCGGATCGAGTTCGTGACCCGGGTCGGCTTCACCATCCCGGGAACGGGCGGTGGTAGATGACGACCTTGGCCACGGCGCCCAACACGGCGGCCAGCGCGAAGTTCAGGTAGATCACGTTGGCGATCCAGAACCAGTCCCACTCGGCCAGCGCCATGAGCAGGGCCGCGACGCCGCCGATCGCGACGAACGACTGGCCGATGTACTCGCCGAGCCGGCCGATCTCCTTGTCCCGGACGTCGGTGACGCGGGACGCGTTCGGCGTGACCATGCTGATCAGGATCTCCAGCACGATCGCCGCGACCATCGCGATGCCGATCGTGGACAGTAACGGCCCCGCGTAGGGCACGTCGACCAGTGTCCGCCCGTCGGCCCGGCGCAGGACCGTGACCACGTACCCCGCGTACGTGACGACGGTGACGACCAACGTGATCCACGCCCGTTTCTCGGTGAGCGTCACGACCGACCTCCGATGTAAAGCATTCTTGACACCTCCAATGTCAGGCAGAGCCGACATGATGTCAAGACTTCTTTACACGCTGTCGGACTGCCGACCAGCGGGCACCGTTCGGCCGAACAGCTGCTGTACACCCCGCGAACTCCGCCGTTCGGAGCAGAGATCGGGGGTGGACGTTGCCTAGCGTTCCGAACCGATGAAGACGATGGCCCGATCGCTCCGCACCGCTCTGCCGCCCCAGGGATGGCTCGTGCTCGGGGCGCTCTGCGTCCTCGCCGTGGTGCTGGCTCTGGTGACGAACGCCCAGTACGGTCCGGACTCGCGGATCTACCTGGCCTGGACCTACTGGTACCTGGGGCACCCGCAGGCCGAGGCCGCGCAGCTGTCCTACGACTACCTACGGGACGACCCCGGCCTGGCCACCTGTCTGACCTGCTGGCCGGCCGACTTCCGGGAGAGCTTCTTCACCGGCCCGTACGCCGCCGTGGTGGGCCCGCGGGTCCTGCTGCCGGTGCTCTCGGCACCGTTCGTGGCGCTGTTCGGGCCGGCCGGAATGCTGGTCGTGCCGATCGTCGGCTACGCGTTGACGATCCTCGCGACCGTGCTGCTCGCCTCCCGGCTGTGGGGGCCGCGGTGGGCGCTGGTGGCCGGCGCGATGCTGCTGCTCCCGGTCTACGTGTCGCGCTGGAGCGTCGTCGCGCACACCGAGGGACCGGCGTTCGCGCTGCTGGCGCTGCCCCTGCTGGTGCTCCCGCTGGCTCGCCGGGTGGGCCGCAAGCAGCTGGTCGTCTACGTCGCGCTGGTCTTCCTGGGCATGCTCAACCGGCAGTTCGCCATCGCGCTCCCGGCCGCGGTCGCGGCGGCGTGGCTGCTGGTGGCGGTCCGGGACCGGGCCTTCCGCAACCCCTGGCTCCCGTTCGCGATCTGGGGGAACGTCGTCGCGTTCGTCGTGCTGGCCGCGCAGATGGTGATCACACCGATGATCTTCGGCGGCGAGGACCTGTCGCTCCTGGAGAGCCTCGACGAGCTCACGCTCAAGTACTTCGGCACCAGCGGGATCGCGGCGATCCCCGAGGTCACCTGGAACATCGTCCGGTCCGACCTCTTGGCCGTGCGGTACGACCTGGCGCTGGTGGCGCTGCTCGCGGCGTCGGCAGTGGCCGTGGTCTGGCGGTTCCGAAGTGAGCTCTCCGCACTGGCCGCCGGCGCGTTCTTCGTGGTCAGCGCGTTCAACGTGATCGAGTTCTGGCCGGCCGCGTTCCGCTACCACGCGCCGATCGTGCCGCTGCTGGTGCTGGCGGTCGTCGCGTTGATGGTCGACCTGTGGGGGCCAATCCGGCGGCGGCCCTCCCGCTCGACCGAGGCCGGACCGCGCGAACCGATCGCGCTCGAACAGGACGTGCGACGGATCGGACGGATGCCGACGCACGCCTGGGTCACGGTCGTGAGCCTCGCGGCGCTGGTGCCGGTCGTGCTGTCGTACCGGATCTGGCACTTCTACTCGGCGAGCACGTACCACCTGGGCTGGTCGTACCGGGCCCTCGGTTTCTCGCCGGACGAGGCGGCGATACGCACCCGCGCCGAGCTCTACGACAAACCGTTCGCCGCGACGTTCTGCGGCCGCGACTCGTGCTTCGGTGTCGGCTCGGACTGGCTGTTCGGGCACGCCACGTCGGCCGACCCGAACCTGGTCTACCCGGTGCTCTCGGCGCCGTTCGTCGCCCTGCTCGGTGACAAGGGCCTGATCGTCGTCCCGGTGCTGTCGTTCTTCGCCGCGGTCGGTCTGCTGACGTGGTTCGCGGTCGCGCGCTGGGGTGCGCTCGTCGGCACCGTCACCGCGGTCGTGTTCCTGGTCTGCGACCAGATCGTCGCGTCGTCGCTGACCGGCACGGCCGACATGCTCGCGCTCGCGCTCGGCTGCGCGCTGCTGTTCACGTTGCCGCTCGACGGCCGACGCGGACGTCGGGCCCTCGTCGCCTTCGCGGTGCTCACCGCGTTGCTGCTGGCCGGCCGGGCACCGGCGATGGCGTTCGTGGCCGCGGTCGTAACCGTGTGGGCGGTCACGGCCGTGCGGAAACGCTCCGTGCGCAACGCCTGGCTGCCCTACTCCGCGGTCGCGTCCGGGCTCGCGGTCGGGCTGGTCGCGCTCGGGCAGGTCGCGACGATCGCCGACGCGCGGTACCTCGGAAGCCTCGGGAAGGGCCTGGGCGCGCTGCTCCGGATCGACGGCACGTACCTGGCCGAGGACGCCGTGCTCTGTTCGGTGCTCGTGCTCGCCGTGGCCGGTTCGTCGCTGCGTGCTCTGCGTGACCCGATGGCGGCGTTGGCGCTGGGGGGCATCGTGGCCGCCGTGCTGCTCGAGGTCGCGAGCGGGACGCCCTCCGGGGCACGCGCGTTCAGTCCGGTCTTCCCGCTGATCCTGCTCTCGGCGATGGGGACGCTCGTCCGGCTCTTCGACGGCCTGAGCCCGTGGAACATCCCCGTCCCCGACGAACCGGATGAAGCGCTAGCAACAGTGCCAGAGCCGGTGCCTGCCGCATAGCGCCGGAAATGCCGTTAATACTGCTATCGTCCCGCGCGTTGCACCCCCTCCGCGGTCGGACGACGGCAGGCACGCGCACATGGACGAGAACGGCGACCTCCACGACGAACGACGGCTCGCGGCGGTCGACCGTGCGGCGGCGATCCTCTCCGGAGTACCGCTCTCGATGGACGCCATCGCGGGCGCGGCGGCCAACGTCACGGGCGCGCCGATCGGCGTCGTCTCCCTGGTCGACGGCGAGTGGGACCGGCTGGTCGGACTGCACGGCATCGGTGGCGTGTTCGCGCTCACCCGGCGGATCGCGGTCGCCGACTCCCTGTGCCGCAGCGTGGTGGCCTCCGGCGAACCGGTCTGGCTCGCCGACACCGCCGACGATCCGGCGGCGGCCAGGGCCGCGGTGGTCTCGTACCTCGGCATCGGTGCGTTCGCCGGGGTGCCGCTGCTCGGATCGGACGGTGCGGTCGTCGGCAGCGTCTGCGCGCTCGATCACGGCCCGCGGTCGTGGACCGTGGCTCAGCGTGCCGCGTTGTCCGGCGTCGCGACGACGGCCGGACTGCTGCCCGGCGTCGCGGGAATGGCCGCCGAGCTCACGGTCAACCTGCTCGACCTCGTCCCGCTGCTGGACGCGTTGGCCGAAGCGTTCCTGGTGGTCGACGGCGACGGCGCGATCCTGGCCTGGAACGCGGCCGCGACCGGCACGTTCGGCTGGACCCGGGACGAGGTGCTCGGCACCCCGCTGCACCAACTGCTGTTCCCCGACCGCGACGCCGTGACGATCCGCGCGATCCTGGCGACGCTGTCCGCGTTGCCGTCCGAACGGCGCGGCGCGGTCCGTCGCCAGACGATGTGGGCGACGACGAAAGCGGGACGGCGGATGCCCGTCGACGCGTCGATCCGCGCGGTGTCCGGAGCCGGTGGCACCCGGATCTGCGTCTCGCTGCTCGACGCCTCGGGCCGGTTCGACGCCGAAGCCGACGCCGACCGGCGCGAAGGCCTGCTGCAGGCGGTGCTGAACAGCCTCACCACGGCGGTGTACGTGTGCGACGCGAACGGCCGGCCGCTGTTCGGCAACCCGGCGCTGCTCGACGTCATGGAGGCGAAGCCGACGTCGCTCGCCGAGGCCGCGCTGCGGTTGCGCCAGTACCTCTCCGGCCCGGACGGCACCGTGCTGGACCCGGCCGACTACCCGAGCGCACGGGCGCTGGCCGGGGAACACGTGCGTGACGCCCCGATGGACTTCCACGTCCCGGGGAGACCGGTGCGGCGATTCCTCGCCAACGCCGAGCGGATCGTCGTCGGCAACGGCGCGGAGGGTGCGGTCGTGGCGCTACGGGACGTCACGGTCGCCAGCCAGGACCGCGTCCGGCGCGCCTGCGAGCTGGCCATCGCCCGGCTGCTGCTGCGCTGCGGCTACTCGGCCGAGGTGGCGCAGCGCCTGGTCGGTGCGGTCGCGGACGCGCAACCCGGCAGCCGCGTCCGGCTCTGGCTCGTCGAGGACGCCGAGCTCCGGCTGGTCGCCGACTCCTCCGGGGAGTCCCGACCGGCCGCGGTGCGCCGGGGCGAGAGCCGGGTGGGCGCGGCCTGGGACACCGGAGCGGCGGCGTTCGACCACGGCACCGGCGTCGCGGTGCCGGTACCGGGTGCCGACGGCGTCCTCGGGGTGCTCGACGCCGAGCCGGCCGACGGCGAGGCCGAGCCGGACGCGCTGGCCGCGCACCTGTCCCGGATCGCCGCCGACCTCGGTCACCACATCCACGTGCACCGCCAGGATCAGCCCAGCTGAGCCTTCAGGAACGTCAGCGCCCGCTCGACGTCGACCGGGCCGCCGCCCTCGTGGCCGTTGTAGTCCCAGGTCAGTACCTCGCACGGAGCCGGGTACGCGTTGATCGCCGCGTACACCGTCGACGGCGGGCAGACCGGGTCCATCAGCCCGACCGAGATCAACGCCGGTGCGCTCGCGCGCGAGACCATGTTCACGCCGTCGAAGTACGAGAGCGTGCGGTGCGCCCGGGCCACGTCCTCGCGGTGGGTGGCCAGGTAGTCGGCCACCTCGCGGTACGGCTGCGCGTCGGTGATGCGTGTCGCCCGCGGGAAGTCCGACAGGAACGGCACGAACGCCAGCGCCGCGCGGACGTCGTTACGCAGCCCGGCGACGGCCAGCGTCAGCGCGCCGCCCTGGCTCCGCCCGTGCACCGCGATGCGCTCGACGTCGACCTGCGGCAGCGCGCGGGCGGCGTCGACCGCGCGTACGGCGTCGGTGTAGAGGCGCCGGTAGTAATAGGTCGACGGGTCCTCGATACCCCGGGTGACGAACCCCGGGATCTGCGGACCGGACGCGGCCGAGTCCGGCGTGTGGCCGACGCTCCACCTCGAGCCCTGGCCGCGGGTGTCCATGTACAGGTGCGCGTAGCCGGCCGACGCCCAGGTCAGGTTGTCCAGCACGTGCCCACGGCCGCCGCCGTACCCGATGTACTCGACCACCGTCGGCAGCGGCCCGGACGCCCCGGCGGGCACCCGCAGCCAGGCCCGGATCCGCTCACCGCCGTACCCGGCGAACGCCACGTCGTAGGTGTCGATCGTGGTGAGGCCGGTCTCGACGAGTTCCGCCGACACGTCGACGTCGTGCTGCCGGGCCTCGGCCAGCGTGGTGTCCCAGAACTCCTCGAAATCGTCCGGTCGCGTCTGGCTGCTGCGGTACGAGATCAGCTGGTCGAGGGGTAGATCGGTCAGCACGGACGCTCCTTGCGGGGATAACGGGTTTCGATGCCGTCCAACATGATGTCGATCGTCAGCGCGAACAGTGCCGACGAGGTCTGCGGTTCGGTGCGCTCGGCCAGCGCGGTCACCGTCGGGTACTCGTCGGCGGGCAGTGCCGCGTACACCTCCGGGCGCAGCGGGCCGGGCCGCTCGATGGCACCCGCGAACGCGGCGTGGCCCAGCGCGGTCGTGACGATCACGGTGTAGATCGGCTGGACGTCGACCGGGTGGAAACCGAAGTCGAGCATCCGGCGCAGGCTCGCCTCGCGTCCGGCGACCGCGTTCGGCCCGAGCAGCGGCGTCCGCAGCACGACCGGCAGCAGGTGCGGGTGCGCGATGAGCGTCGACCACAGCAGGTTGGCCTGGTTGGCGAAGTCCTCGCGCCAGGTCGGTTTCGGGGTGCCGAACTCCACCTCGCCGAGGACGTGGTCGACGGCCTCGACCAGCAGCTCCTCGCGGTTGGCGACGTGCCGGTACAGCGACGCGGCCCCGGTGCCGAGATCGTCGGCCAACCGGCGCATGGTCAGCGCGCTCAGCCCTTCGCCGTCGACGATCACCAGCGCGGACCTGGTGATCTGTTCGATCGTCAAGCCGCCCTGGCGGTGACGGCGCCGGTGCCGTGCGGCGCGGCGGTCCTGCCACCACGCCGCGCTTCCGGCCCGCCCGATCTCGGTCGCGGAGCTCATTGGCTCATCTTGACGCATCGAGCAATCGACCTATTATTACGCGAACGTTGTTCGCATTGGAGTTGTTCGCATGTCCAGGTCACACGAAGGCACGCTCGCCGGCTGGCAACTGGCCATCGTCGCCACGATGAGCCACGCACCGCTGCTGGTGGCGTGGGTCGCGATCCCCGGCGCCTTCCAGTTCGGGCACGTGGTCGCGATGCCGCTGGTCTACGTGCTCGGCGGTGTGGCGCTGCTCTGTGCGGCGCTGGCCTTCACCAGCATGGCCCGCCGGGTACGGCACCCGGGTGGCCTCTACGCGCTGGTCTCCGTCGGGCTCGGCCCGACGCTCGGGCTCGGCGTCGCCGCGGTGGTGCTCGTCTCGTACCTGGGGTCGCTCGTCTCGCTCTACGCGGTGTTCGCGCTGACGCTCTCCGGCCTGTCGGTCGACGTCCTGGGCGTCGACCTGCCCGGTGAGGCCGCCGCGTTGATCGGTGTCGTGCTCGTGTCACTGCTGAGCATGGTCCGGCTGCGCCGGGTGATCTGGCTGCTCGGTGGGCTGCTCGTCGCCCAGGCCGTCATCCTGATCTGGTTCGACGTGCGTGCGTTGCAACTGCCGATGCGCGACGGCGATCTCACCGCGCCGCTCGACCCGGGCTGGCTGTTCAGCGGGTCGTTCGGCATCGCGCTGTGCTTCGCGGTCACCGCGTTCATCGGCCTGGACACCAGCCTCAACTTCATCCGCGACGTCCGCGCCCCCGGCCGCAACGTCCCGCGCGCGGCCTACCTGGCGGGGATCATCATGACCACCGCGTCGGCGTTCAGCGCGTGGGCGGTCAGCGCGGCCACCAGCGGCCAGGCCCGCGCCGCCGTCGCGCCCGACGACGTCGCCACCACGACCGGCACCACCGGGCAGTCGCTGTTCACGCTGATCGGCCGCATCGTCGGGCCCGAAGCGGCGCCGAACGTCGGGCGGCTGATCATGTTCACGCTCGTGCTCGCGGTCGTCGGCTGTGCGGTCGTGCTGCACAAGGCGGTCAACCGGCAGCTGTCCGGGCTGGCGCTCGACGGTGTGCTCCCGCCGGCGTTCCGGCTCGGTGCCCGCCAGGCCGGGCTCGTCCGCGCCGGCGTGCCGGCCCTCGCCGCGATCGGCGCGGTCGGGGTCGTCGCGAGCGGTGACCGCATCTACGCGCTCTGGCTCGGGCTGGCCAGCGGGCTCGGCATCACCGGCGCGCTCGCGCTGACGTCGATCAGCGCGCTGTTCTGGTTCCTCCGCAGCGACGAGGACGAGACCGACGTCGGCGGCTGGGAGCTGCGCGCGGTGGCCGGCGCGGTCGCCGCGGTCGTGACCGGCTTCGTGTTCGTCTTCGGCCTGCTACGCCTGTCGTCGGTGTTCCCGCCCGCCGGTGGCCGCCCCTCGTGGCTGCTCGCCGCGCTGATCGGGACGGCGTTCGCCGCCGGGGTCGCGTGGGCGCTGGTGCTGCGGGCCCGCCGCCCGGCCGTCCACGCCGGGATCGGCCGCCCGGAACCCGACGCCGTTCCGCCGCTGGTCACCGAGCCCGTCCCGGTGCACGAGACCTACTCGTACCACCGCTGATCAGAAACCGCCGTGCACCTGCACGTCCGAGCTGCCGGCGCTCGCCGACGCCAGGTACGCGTCCTTGCCGGTGCTCCGCGGGCCGCCCGGGTCGTACTGACCCGCGAACGTGTAGCTGCCCGGCGCGATGGTGGCCCCGGCACGCAGCTGGAAGCGGTAGTAGAGCCACCCGGACTGCTCACGCGTCGTGATGACGAGCTTGTCCTTGGAGATCGTGCTCCAGTTGCCGATGGTCCGCACGTCGGACGAGAGCGCGACCCGGATCGTCACGTCGAGCGCGGTCATCTCGGTCTGGTTCTTGAGCGTGACCGTGCTCTGCGCGTAGTGGTCGTTGGTGTTGGGGTCCATCGAGCCGTCCGACCAGAGCCAGCCCCGCACGGGTGCGCTCCCGTCCGGGAACGTCTCGTTCGGGCGTGACGTCCCGGGCGACCGGCTCGTCCGGGGCGAGGAGGACCCGCGCGGGGACTCCGACCGCGCCGACGGTGACGCCGCGGACGGCGACGCGGCCGAGGGCGTCGACGTGGGCGGGGTCGGTTCGGCGGAGGCCTCGGTGGGTGCGGCCGCGGTCACCGGCGGGGGTGGCGCGCTGGCCGCATCGGGCTGCTCGTCGGCCCCGAATCCGCCGACGAGCCAGGCGCCGCTGACTCCCAGTGCCACGACGGCACCCAGGGCACCGGCGGCCGCCAGGGGGCGCAGGCCGCTGAAACCCCCGCGCCCGGCGGACCGGCGTCCGCCGGTGCCCGGCCTCCCGGTGCGGTACGGGCCGGGCGAGAACTCGGCGCGGTAGCGGCCGCTCGAGGCTTCGGCGCGGCGGCGTTCGATCCGGGCGAGCATCGCGTCGCGGTCGGGCTGGTGCTCGTCGGCCGCCGCGCGCAGGCGGAGGCGCAGTTCCTCCTCGCGGGGGCCCGGCGTCATCTCACGCCCCCGGTCGCGCCCCGGCGGCCACCGGCCGCGCTCCGGACCAGCGCGGCCCGTGGGTCGGCCGACCCGTCGGTGGCCGCGATCAACGCGGCGAGTTGCGCGGCCCCACGTGACGTCTGGCTCTTCACGGTGCCGACGGAGATGCCGAGGATGTCGGCGACCTCGCGCTCGGACACGTCGAACGCGTACCGCAGCACGACGCACGCGCGCCGGCGGTACGGCAGGCGGGCCAGCGCGGCCCGGACGTCGAGCGCGGCCGGGACGTCGGTCTCCGCGGTGCGCTCGTCGCGGCGGAACAGGCCGAGCAGACGGGCGCTGTGTTCCTCCAGCCCGTGCCGCCGGTTCCAGCTCCGGGCGACGTTGACGAGGACTCCGCGCGCGTAGGCCAGCGGGTCGTCCGCGGCGGTCACGCGGTCCCAGTAGCGCCAGATCTCGGCCAGTGCGTCGGCGGCCAGGTCGTCGGCGACGCTGCTGTCACCGGTGATCAGCGACGCCATGCGGGCCAGCTCTCCGTGGTGGGCTTCGAAAAAATTGTGGAAGGCGTGCTCGCGGGGCCGATCGAACACGCCTTCCACCTCCCACAGCGCTGCCGGGTGCGTAGTCAGCGCCTGGAAACAAATCGAATGTTAGCCACGGAAAATAGGCCGTCAAATCAATGGTGAGAATACAAAAAAAGGTTGCCGGGCGGCCATTTAAATGGGCCCTAAGTCAGTAGAAGGTCCAGATAAGACAACGCGGGCCGCCCCGGGATCGGGGCGGCCCGCGTGGAGTGCCGAACGTCAGGTGGTCTGGCTGATGGCCACCAGGAACAGCGCGGTCGAGATCACGAACGCCACCGCGCCGAGGATCAGACCGGCGAGCGCGAGCCCGTTGCCGGCCTTGGCCTGACGGCGGCTCAGAACGCCCAGCACGACGGCCACCGCACCGAGGATCCACCCGGCGATCGGCACCCAGCTGGCGACGAGCGCGAGGATACCGACGACCAGCGAGCCGATCGCGAGACCGTTACCGGTCGAGCGAGCCGGTGCGCTGTCGTAACCCATCTCGGGGTGTCCGGAGACGTTCGCCATGAGCTTCCTCCCCAGGGAGCTGTGCGTCGACTGTGTTGCTGCTGTGGTTCCCGGTTCCGGGCGCCGTTAACCACTCTCTAGAAAGGACGATCGATCAGGGCAGGTCACGGACCACGTGGATGGCCTGCTCCTCGGCCGAGGTGCCGCCGAACCCGCGCTCGTCGGCGATCGCGTCCTTCTCGTCGTCGACGTGGGCGCCCTCGTCCGGCTCGACCAGCCGGCCGGCCTGGTCGTCGATGTCCCGGTCGTAGACCGAGACCGGCGAGTCGGTGCGCGGGTCGAGGCCGTCCAGGGCCGCCGCGGTCTCCGGGTCCTCCGCCTCGGGCGCCACGCCGTCGATCTCGACTGCGACGTCGTCGGCGTCGAGGGGGCGCGCCTGCACCTCGGGGTAGTCGTCGCGCGGGCTGCCGCCGGTGTCCAGATCGGTCTCGTCGGTGTTGGTGGACTCCCACTCGGCCTCGGCTTCACCGACCGGGTCGGCCACGGTCGGAGCGTCGAGCTCCTCGATGACGTCGGGCACCTCGCGGCGCAGCCGGTCCTCCAGCGGTTCGCCCTCGCGCTGCTCCTCCGCCGTGGTGCCGAACTCGGTCGACGCGATCGGGCGGTCGGTCGGGAGAGCTGCCGCCGAGGGCCCGTCCGCCGCGCGGGCGGCGTCACGCTCCGGGTCCGCGAACGAATCGTCGTCGGCGTACCCCGGCAGCCCCTCGGCCTCGGGGTCGGTGACCGATTCGGCGAAATGTTCGGTGCTCATGGGTCCTCCGGGATCGTCGGGGTAGCTCGTTGAGTTGGCTACCCATCCCGGAACAGGTCATACGTGCGGTTACGTCACGTAGTCGAGTTGCTCGGCACGACGAGGGCCACGAACCGGTGCAGCGCGGCGACGTTGAGCCGCAGGTCGGGGTGGCGGCAGGTGAGGTCGTAGACCGACGTGTAGGGCCCGCGCACGAACCGGTCGGCGATGATGCGACCCGCTTGTTCGATGGACAGGCCGGCGATCTGGGACAGGACGTACTCCGGCACGCCGTTGACGTCGATCAGGCCACCGTCGGCGAACCAGCGGGGGAGGTCGGGGCGACCGATCCGGAGGTCCCGTGCCATCTCCGGGTGATGCGTGACGATCTGGAGCGCCCGCTCGCGGTCCATCTGCCCGCTGATCACCGCGGCCCTGTCGACGGTCCGCCGGCTGCTCTCGTCGTGCAGCACCAGCGCGAACACGTGCACCGCGCCGAGGATCGGGGGGCCGACGAAGCCGGACAGGATGAACCAGTCCCAGACCGTCCACGGGCTGTCGACCTCGCTGTACTCGGTCGGAATCGTGATGAGCGCGATCCACAGCCCGACGGTCGCCGCCGCGTAGACGACCGCGGCGAGGAGGTTCAGGATGCTGCGTCGACGCATGCCGATGTGACCGATGATCAGGAACGTCGCGTGACCGACCGTGAGGATCGCCACCAGCGTCAACAGGGCCGCCTTGATACCGCCGAACAGGGCCCGGCCGTCGGTGGTCGGCGTGGGGGTGGGCGGCGGGGGCGGCATCGCGGGGTACGGCGGCGCGGCGTACACGGGTCTGGTCGCCGTCGGTGCGCCGATCGGATGCCACTGGGTGGCCGGCGGAGGCGCCGTCGGCGGCGGGTAGACCGGCGGCGGGGACACCGGTGGATAGGCGTGAGCCGGCGGCGGGAAGGCGAGAGCGGGAGACACCGGCGGGGGAGCCGGGAACGGCGCCTCCGGGACGGGGCTGAGCGGCTGTTCGGCGGGCGGCGGCGTCGGCGCGGTCGCCATCGCGGGGGTCGTCGCCGCGGCGGGGGCCGTCGCCGTGGTGGGGGTCGTCGCCGTGGTGGGGGACAGCGCCGGGTCCGACGACAGGATCTGCTGGTGCAGCTCGCGGAGATGGTCGCCGGGATCGACGCCGAACTCCTCGCGCAGGTGGTCCTGGGCGTCCCGGTACGCCGCCAGCGCCTCCACCTGCCGCCCCGAGCGGTAGAGCGCGAGCATCAACGCCGCACGCAGGCCCTCGCGCCCCGGGTACTCGTTGACCAACCGGCCCAGCTCGGTGGTGAGCCCGGCGTGCCGGCCGAGCTCGAGCTCGAGCTCGGCCAGCGACTCCCAGGCCGCGGCGTACTGGTCCCCGAGCTGCTGGCGCCGGGCGTCGAACCAGCGGCCGGCGAGCCCGGCGATTGGAACCCCGCGCCAGAGCTCGAGGCCGCGACGCAGTTCGGCCGCGGCTCCGGGCGTGTCGTCGCTCCGGCGTAACGTCTCCGCCCGGCGGACCCGGTTCTGGAACGTCTGCACGTCGTACTCGCCGACGTGCAGCCGGTACCCGCCGTCGCCGAGCGTCAACACCTGCGACGGGGTGCGCGGCGAGCGTTCGGGCTCCAACACCCGGCGCAGCCCGGCGACGTACTTCTGGACGACGTTCGCGCCGTTCTCCGGCGGATCGTCGTCCCAGACCGCCTCGACGATGCGTTGCGCCGGTACCGCGCGGTTGGCTTCGAGCAGCAGTACGGCGAGCACGGCCCGCTGTTTTCCCGGACCGAGATCGAGCGCCTGGCCACCGCGCCAGATCCGGAGTGGACCGAGGGCGGCGAAACGCAGCGCCGGTTCGGCGCCGTCGACGTCCACCCGTACCTCCTCGACCGACTGTGCGCGCGCACGCGACCTTAGCAACTTCTCTCTATTCGATTTGCGACATAACAAAACAGCAGTTCAGCGGGGTGGGGAAGTCGTTCGGCAGTGCACGGCAGCGGGGCCGCAGCGCTTCGGCAGCGGGCCTCGACACGCTTCCGAAGCGCGACAACTCGTGCCCCCGCCGTAACAGCGGCCCCACTCGATTTGGAAGTAGAGAAGTCATGCGTTTTGCCGTGAAGTCCAGCCGTCGCGTCCGTGTGCTCGGAGCGGGCCTGGCGCTCGCCGCCTCCGTCGTGCTCACCGGTTGCGGCACCGACAGCGTCGCCCAGACCGTGAAGGAAGCCGTCCAGACCCCGCAGCAGAAGCTGATCGACGCCGCGGTGAAGCCCACCACCGCGCCGTACGACTACACGGTGGTGCAGCAGGGTGACCCGAAGGAGGCCGAGACCTTCACCGGCTCGGTGAACCCTCCGGCCAAGGCGTACAACCAGAAGTCCGTCGACAAGACCGAGGAGTACACGCTGAGCCTGGAGCTGCGGGTCATCGACCAGAAGTCGTGGGTCAAGGTGAACCTCGAAGCCGACCCGGACGCGGGCTTCGTCGAGTACCCGAAGAAGTGGATGGCCCTCGACCAGTCCCGGCTGACGACGAAGCTGGTCTTCGGCCCGCAGGACGAGGACCCGGTGCGGCTCGACGCGCTGTTCACCTCGATCGTCGACGCGACCGAGGACTCCCCGGGCAAGTTCAGCGGGACGATCAACCTCGCCGAGCAGCCGAAGAGTGAGTTCTTCGCCGCCGAGACGATGAAGGCGCTCGGTGACAAGGCGAACGCGTTGCCGTTCACGACCACGGTCACCGACGGCGTCGTGACCGAATTCGTGCTCTCGGCGCCGGCGACGAGCGTCAGCAAGGCCCAGACCTACACGGTGACCTACCAGAAGCCCGGTTCCGGAACTCCGATCACCGCGCCGCCGGCCGCGGAGACGACCGAGACCCCGGACTCCGTCTACGAGCTGCTCGCCAGCTGATCCGAGCCCACTCCGCGCCGGGCGGCCGCCACCACGGGGGGCGGTCGCCCGGCGCCGTGCCGTGACCGTCGAAACGCGACCGAGTGGGCGCCGTCACGATTCTCGCCGCAACCCTGTGAGCAGGCTGGATATCGGCCTAACGCTGCCTTAAGTCCGGTGGACGGCGGTAACGGATCGTTGCGCTGAACCGATATTGTTGACGACTGAAACAAACGGCCACGTCTGGAGTGCTAGGTCCCCGTGCATCGATCGAGAAAGGGTGCCGGGGGTGCCCATCGACGCCGAGCGCCTCGACGCCTCGTCCTTTCGATCGGCCTCGTCGTCGCGTTCGTGATGACCACCGCCGGTGCGTACGCCGCGGTCGGGCCGACGATCCGCCACACCGCGTCGCCGCTCGCGGCGGGCTGCAGCGCGGAGGAGTGCGAGGACGACGAGACCCCGTCGGCCGAGCCGGCCCCGTCCGCGGAGTCGAAGCGGCCGCACGCGCGTCGATCGCACCTCCCGGCCGCGGGCGGCAAGGCTTCGCCGTCGCCCAAGCCGACCAACTCCAACGGCACCGAGTTCTCGCCCTACGTCGACGTGCTGCAGTACTCGGAAGCGGAACTGCTCGAGGTGCGCAACGCCGGGGTCAAGCACCTCAACCTGGCGTTCATCATCTCCGGCAACGGCTGCACCCCGGCGTGGGACGGCCAGGTGGGCGTCGGCGACTCGTCGGTCAAGAGCAAGGTGTCGGCGTACCGTGCCGCCGGTGGCCAGGTGCGTGTCTCGTTCGGCGGGGAGTCGGGCACCGAGCTCGCGGCGAGCTGCTCGTCGGCCGAGGAGCTGGCGTCGGCGTACCAGAGCGTGATCGACGCCTACGGGCTCACCCGGGTGGACTTCGACGTCGAGGGCGGGGTGCTGAGCGACAGCGCGTCGGTCGACCGCCGCTCCCAGGCGATCGCGATCCTGGAGCGCACCGCGTCGGCGGCCGGGAAGTCGCTCGAGGTCTCGGTGACGCTCCCGGTGAACCCGACCGGCCTGACCTCCGACGGCGTCAACCTGCTCACCAGCGCGGCGAGCAACGGCGCCACGATCCACGCCGTGAACGTGATGGCGATGGACTTCGGCGAGTCGGCGGCTCCGGACCCCGACGGCCGGATGGGCTACTACGCGATCGAGTCGATGAAGGGCACCCAGAAGCAGGTCAAGAGCGCGTTCGGGCTGTCGGACTCCGCTGCCTGGGGCCGGGTGGCGGTGACGACGCTGATCGGCGTCAACGAGCCCTCGACCGAGGTGTTCACCGCCTCCGACGCCCAGCAGCTGGGCGCGTTCGCCCGCTCGCGCGGCGCGGCCTGGACGTCGTTCTGGCAGCTCGCCCGGGACCAGCCCTGCACCGACGGCACCGAGGCGAACGCCAGCTCGGACTCCTGCTCCGGAGCCAGCGACAGCAAGTACCACCTCGCCCGCTCGTTCCTCGGGTAGCAGAACGGGAGCCTGCGCGCCCGATCCGTCAGCCGGCAACTTTCCCCGCCGAACCGATCCGTGTCCGCGGGCGCAGACCCGCACTTCACGTGATGCGGGGGCGTCGGCGGCATGCGGGTGGAAGCAGCGTGGGTTCTGGGTTGGGTCGCGACGGTTCTGGCGATCGGCTTCAACCTTCCGCAGGCGCACCGCAGCTGCGTTCGGGGGAAGGTCAGCGGGATCCCGCCGGCCCGGCTCTGGCTGAGCCTGCAGAACTCGGTGCTCTGGCTGTTCTACGGGCTGTCCGGTGCCGGGGCGATCCAGATCGTGGGCAACGCGGTGAACAGCACGATCGGGATCCTGATCCTGGTGACGGTCTACCGGCTGACCCCGTCCGCACGGCGTACCGCGCCGCGCTGGGCGCTGGGGCTGGCAGGCGTCCTGCTCGTCGCGGTGGGGCTGAACGCGGTGGGAGGTGCGGCCGCCGTCGGTACGGTCGCCGCGCTGGCCACGGTGCTGCCGGGGATCCCGCAGCTGGTGTCGCTCGTCCGTGATCCGGATGTCTCCGGGTTGTCGCCGGTGTCCTGTGCGCTCGGGCTGGTCTGCACGCTCGCCTGGCTCGGGCACGGGTTCCTCCGGGCCGACGCGGCCGTCTGGGCCCCGAACCTCTGGCAGCTCTTCATGGCGAGCACGGTCATCTACTTCCTACTTCGCGCCCGCCGTCGCCGCCGCAGCACCGTCCCCACTCCGCTCGAGCGCCGGGCCGCCGGGCACCTGTCGCCCGGACCTCGTCACGGCGTGAACGTGAAGACGGTCTGAACGGTCGAACGGTCCCGGGTGGCCAGGGCTCGCAGGTGGGCCGGCGCATCGTCGAACGGCACCAGGTCGGTGATCAGGTGCTCGCGGATCGCGGCGCCCTCCGCTCGCAGCAGATCGACCGTCTCCACCGACAACCGGTCACGGTCCCACGCGTGTGCGGTACCGCGCGGCACCCGCCCGATCTGCGCGCACCGCACGGTGAGCCCGTTGTGATGGAACTCCTCCCCGAGCCGAACGGCCTCCGCCCCGCCCTGGTAGAACGCCAAGTCGATCACCGAGCCCTGAGGTCGCAGCACCCGCAGTGCGAGCGCCAGCGCCTCGGCCCGCCCCCGGCACTGGAACACCACATCCGCGCCGTGGTCGGCGGCCGCGTGCCGCCATCGCGTCTTGAGCGTCACGGCCACGTCCACGGCGTCCGGGTCGAGCGTCTCGAACCCGAGCCGTTCCGCGACGGAACGCCGTGCGGGCGTCGGATCCACCACGACGACCGATGCCGCGCCGTGGTGGCGCGCGAGCAGGGCGGTGAGCAGTCCGATCATGCCCGCGCCCAGCGTGACCACCCGACGCCCGCGGACGCCGTCGCCGAGCGTCCGGGCCTCGCCGTACAGATCAGCTGCGGCGTGCAGCAGCCCGTTCGCGCAGATCGGCCCGGCATGGGCCACGTACACCCCGAGGATCGGGTCGAGGTCGGGTGGTAGCGGCACGATCCGATCGACCAGCGGGTCGGCTTCGTACCCGGTGCGGTGCCCGTAGGCCATGGCCACCAGCGCTCCGGTCTCGGCCACCCGGCCGACCTCCATGTACCCGAGTCGTTCGATCGGGTACCCGGCGCCGGAGCCCGGTCGGAAGAGGCCGAGCTCGCTGTCCCACGCCGAGGTGGCGAAGGGCGTGGTGCCCTTCACCGCGGCCAGCTCGGTGCCGGCCGACAGACCGCTGAACACGGTCTCGACCCGCAGACCACCGCCGCCCGACGGCACTTCCCGAATCGTCGGGTGCCCGGGCTGCTCGACGACGAGCACCCGGTCAGACATCGATCGGACGCCGTTCGGACGCGGAGCGGGCGAGTGCGCACGCGAGCTGATGGCTGCGCAGAGCGTCGGGATAATCGACGCGCAGACCTTCACGGTCGCCACCGACCGCGTTCAGGAACGCCCGGTCGACCGCGCGCTTGGCGTCCATCGGATCCACCGGATGCCACTCGTTCCCCTCGGTGGTCCGCACCTCGCACCCCTCCTCCGAAATCGCCAGCGCGATCCCGTCCGCGAAGATCTCCAGCGCCGCGCGGTGCTTCCAGCCCAGCCGGCACGTCGTCGACAGCGTGCCGACCGCCCCGGAGGCGAACCGGAGCGTCGCGGCCGCCGAACTGTCGACGTCGGCGTCCGGCACGTCCGGCGGAGCCGCGTCGGCTACGGCGTAGACCTCGGTCACGTCGCCCACCAGAACCCGCGCCAGATCGACGACGTGCACGGCCTGCTCGATCAGCTGACCACCGGAGCCGTCGCGCCGGGGCCACCAGCCGACCGGCGGCACCTTGTCCAGCCAGGTACCGGCGACGAGGCTCACGCGGTGGCCGTCGAGGATGTCCCGCGCCCGCGCCACCGCGGCCGAGTACCGCCAGTGGAAGCCGACGCCGGTCACCACGTCGGCAGCGACGATGCGCGCCGCGAGCTGCTGCGGTAACTCGGCGTCGAGGCCGAGCGGCTTCTCCACGAACAGCGGTATCCCCGCCGCCAGCACCGCGGCCTCGGCCGGCCCGTGGGCGAACGGCGGCACGCAGACGTAGACCGCGTCGGGCTCCAGCGCGAGGAGATCATCGACGCTCTCCTCGACGGTCGCGCCGAATTTCTCGGACAACGAGCGGGCCGCGTCCGCGTACGGATCGACGACACCGACTATTGCGACGTCCGGAAATCCGGCCAGTACCGAGGCGTGGCGGGCGGCCACGCCTCCGGCTCCGACGAATCCGACGCGGTACCGGTCTGCGCGCATGGAGTTCCTCCGAGTGGGGGTCGGGCGTTCGGTTCCCGTTGCCCAACGAGGAAAACGTTCATTGTTTAGAGGCGTGCAAACCGGTGATGGACATGTGGCCCCTGGAGGTGCCGATGTCGACGCTCACCGTTCTGATGAATGCTGGCCCCTGGCTACCGGTGCCGCCGAACGGCTACGGCGGCATCGAGAACGTCATCGCGGCGCTGGTGCCGGAACTCCGCCGCCGAGGTGTGCGGGTGGTGCTGGCGACGGTAGGCACCAGCACGCTCGCGGCGGAGGACCGGATCGTGACTTTCGACGACGGGCAGTTCGCTCAGCTGCAGCGGCCGTACAACCGGGCGGCGGGAGTAGCCGCGGCCCACATGCATCAGGTTGCGCGGGAACTCCAACGACGCCCCGAGATCGACGTCGTGCACGACAACGTGGAGGTGTGGGGGCCGGTGGTGCTGTCCGCCGGCACGGGTGCGCCGGTGTTGCACACGCTGCACTGGGACCTGGCCAAGCACCCGGCTCTGTACAGCGGATTCGACGGTGGCGGCCGGGTGTTCGTCAACGGGGTGTCCGCTTCGCAGTTGGCTCGGGCCCCGGCGGCGTTGCGCGCGCACAGCGTTGGGCACGTCTATCTGGCGACGCCTCTCGCCACTGACGCCGACCAGCGGGTTCGGCCCCCCAAAGGGGATCACAGCGTGGTGCTGGGGCGAATCAGTGCGTTGAAGGGGCAGCATCTGGCGGCCCGTCTCGCACACCGGGTCGGTCGGCGGTTGGTGCTGGCCGGGCCGATCGGGCCGTATCACCGGCCGGAGGATCTGGTGGCGTCCGGTGATGCGGCGCTCTCCAACCCGGACGTGCGGTACTGGCGGGAGAGCGTGGAACCGTTCGTGGACGGCGAGTTGGTGCGGTGGGTCGGCACCGTGGCCGGTGCGGAGCGGGACGAGCTGGTGGCCACGGCGCGGGCCATGCTTTTCCCGCTGCGGTGGGAGGAACCGGGTGGCACCGCGGCGGTGGAGTCGTTGGCGCTCGGTACGCCGGTGATCGGGCTGCGGCGGGGATGTCTGCCCGAGCTGATCGAGCCCGGCGTCACCGGATTACTCGCCGACGACGAGGACGGCTTCGCCGAGGCCTGGCGCCTGGCCGATCGCTTGAGCCCAGCAGACTGCGCGGCCTCGGCCGCCCAACGCTTCACCCCGTCCCGAGCCGCTGACGAGTACGTGGCCCTCTACCACCGAATTCTGACCCGCGGCGCCGACCTCCCAGGTAATGCCCCAGCCGGTTAGGTGCCCGGACAACGGCTCTCGCGACCCTGCACATCGCCGCGATCAACGAGTGGCCGCGCTGACCAGCAATTCGAACAGGCCGGTGGAAAGACCACCGGCAGGTGCTCAACGCGATCGTGTGGAAGCTGCGCACGGGCGCGCCATGGCGCGACATCCCCGATAGATACGGATCGTGGAAGACCGCTCACGAGCGTTTGCGGCGCTGGTCGGCGGACGGGACCTGGGACATGTGCAGGTCCACGACGACGCGGTCGGTGAGATCGAGTGGACCTTTCACGTCGATTCCAGCGTGGTCCGCGCTCACCAGCACGCCGCCGGGGCCCGAAGCCCGGGACGGTGAAAAAAGGGGCACCACGCGTGCGGGCGTCACGATCCCTGCGGTCGCGGGTGAGGCGATCGGGCGGTCCCGCGGCGGGCTGAGCAGCAAGATCCACCTCGCTGTCGATGGGCGAGGCCGACCGATGGCTGTCCGGCTGACCGAGGGACAGGCCGGTGACAACCCGCAGCTGCTGCCGCTGCTCGATGAGGTCCGGGTGCCGCGGGGGGCCGGGGCCGGCCCCGCAAACGCCCTGACCGGGTGGTCGCAGATAAGGCTTACGCACATTTATCGACCCGCATCGCTTTGCGGCGGCGCGGAATCGCGGTGACGATCCCGGAACGGTCGGATCACCTCGCCCGGCGGGCAGCCAAAGGCTCGGCCGGTGGCCGCCCGCCTGCCTTCGACGCGGTGGTCTACCGGCAGCGCAACCTCGTCGAACGCGGCTTCAATCGGCTCGAACAGTTCCGCGCGATCGCGACTCGTTACGCCAAACGCGCCGTGCTTTATTCACCCTCGCAGCGACGCTGATCTGGCTGACGTGATTCGCAGGACACGGCCGCGCCCGGTCCGGTACGTCCGTCCTCGACGGTGTGCCCACGGGAGACCGCCGGCCGGCCGCCGTCGTGCGTGGGGCGGCCGGCCGGCGTGGATCAGCAGTCGCGCAGTTCCGGGGACTGGTTGAGCAGCTGGCCCCGGGTGGACGTGAACGCGCGGTGCTCCGGGCCGCCGACCGCGGCCGGGCGGAACGCCGCCACGCGGTGGCAGTTCTGGAACGCCAGCGCCACCCCGAAGTGCCGCTCCAGGCCACCGCGGATCGCGTCGCTGGCCAGGGCGCGCAGGAGCTGCCCGCGCTCGGCCTCGCTCGGCGGCGGCGTCGAGTCGTCGGCGAACGGGTCGGAGCCGGACTCCAGGTCGGCGATCACCCGGGTGATCGTCGACCAGGCGTAGGGCAGCGACTCACGGACGCAGTCGACGAACTCGGCGTCGCTGACCTCGCCGTGCTCGGCCCGCTCGAGCAGTGCGGTGGGGACGTTGAGGGACATGTTTTCTCCTTCGATCAGTGGATGAGTGCGTCGGGGCCCAGCACGAAGCCGGGATCGATCTGATCGGCCAGCTCGGTGCCGGTGCGCTGGTCGCCCCAGGCCGCCGCGTTACGCAGGTGGAAATCGACGGCCTGGCGGGTGTAGCGGTGCCAGTCGCGGGGTGTCGCGTCGAGCGCGGCACGCACCGCGGTCAGCGCCGAGTGGTCGGACGGGGCCAGGTCGTCCAGGTGCAGCGGCTCGCCGCGCTCGGCCGCCCGGATCGCGGGTGAGAGCCCGACGCAGCCGAGCAGGTCGCCGCCGACCTGCTCGCGCAGGAAGGCGACGTCGCCGTCATCGAGCACCTTGTTGCCGACGACCGACACCTCCACGCCGTGCTCGGCGGCGTACCCGCGGTACTGGTGGTAGACGCTGACGCTCTTGCGGGTGGGTTCGACGACCAGCACCGTCCGGTCGAACCGGGTGAACAGCCCGGAGGCGAACGCGTCCGCGCCGGCCGTCATGTCGACGACGACGTACTCGTCCGCGCCGTCCACCAGGTGGTTGAGCAGGAGCTCCACCGCGCCGACCTTGCTGTGGTAGCAGGCCACCCCGAGGTCGGCCTCGGCGAACGGCCCGGTGACCAGCAGCCGGGCCCCGCCGACCGGGTGGCCGTACTTCGCCCAGAGCGGCTCGTCGTCGCCGACACGCAGCAGCCGGGAGCCACGCCCCGGCGGCGTGGTCTTGATCATCTCGGCCGCCGACGCGATGCGCGGATTGTCGCCGCGCAGATAGTCCTTGAGTTCATCGAGGTGCTGGCCCAAGGGGGTGATCGAGACGTCTTCCGGTAGCCCCAGCGCGACGCCGAGGTGCTGGTTGATGTCGGCGTCGAAGGCGAGCACCGGCCGGCCTTCGGCGGCGAGCCGGCGGATGAAGAGCGCGCTCAGCGTCGTCTTGCCGCTCCCTCCCTTTCCGACGAACGCGATCTTCACGGGAACTCCTCGATAGACGGTTGGCCCGGACCTGAAAATGAATATCATGAAGATCTGCCTCGAGGGGAGTCGGCAGCGGCGTGTCGGGTCACGGCGTGTGATCGGCCGACGCTTCGGTGGCGAGAGCCACGACACCGGCGAGGAGCAGAACCAGTGCGGGCAGCAGACGCCCGGCACCACCCGGCTGCGGCCGCACCGACGACCACCGCGGAGCCTCCGGGTGGCCGAGGAGGCCGGCCGCGCCCAGCGCTCGGCGGCCGTGCTCGGCGCCGAGCCGATCGGAGACCCAGCGGACGACGGCGACCGGATCGAGCGGCGCCCAGCCGAACCGGAGGGCGAGCAACTGGTCCGCCGCGACCGACTCGACCGCGAACGCGGCCTCGCCGGGCCGGGCGCCGACACCGGAGAGCCGCCGGCTCACCTCGTCGGCCGGCGCCGCCGAGCCGGACCGGAGGATCTCGTCGACGGCGTCGAGGAGCATTCGCTGCATCGCGACCTCGTGGCCGTCGTGCTCGTGGCAGTGGCTTCCCGGGCAGCTCACGGTGTTCCCTCCGGCGGACGAAGCGGGGTCGTCGACCACGCTAGGGACGCCGATGCCGGCTCAGCCGTTTCTCCACCGCCGCCGCCGAACGCAGATTCCCCTGTGGATGAACGGCCCGCCCGACACGTCCCGGCGGCTGAGGTTTTCCGGCTGCGGTGTGGATACGGTCGACCCACTTCGTGCCGCGATCAACGACGATGGAGCACTACGTTGCGTCTAATCCCGGGTCTGACGTCCACGGCCACTGCGGCCGCCGCTGTCGTGTTCGCCCTCGTTCCGGCGGCTCCGGCCTCGGCCGCGCCGGTCGTCCAGTTCAGCCGCGCGGTCTACGACTCGCCGGGCACCGACACCCGCACCAACACCAGCCTGAACGCCGAGTACCTGACGCTGAAGAACACCGGCAAGGCCACCGTGAACCTCAACCGCTGGACGGTGCGCGACGTGGCGAACCACGTCTACACGTTCACCGGAAACGTCACGGTGCGGCCGGGCGCCACGCTGTGGCTGCACACCGGGCGGGGGACGAACACCGCCACCCACCGGTACTGGAACTCCGGGAACTACATCTGGAACAACACCGGCGACACCGCGTACCTGCGTGACCCGGCCGGGAACCAGATCGACACCTGCGGCTGGAAGAAGGGCACCGGATCGGTGGCCTGCTGAAGCGGCCTCAGGCGACGGTGAGCGCGCCGGCCGAGAGCCGGCTCAGGCGACGCTCGGCCCACCGGGTGAGCGCCTGGTCGGTCATCGCGCGCTGGTAGAGGCCCAGGCTCGACACGCCGGTGATCGCCACCGTGACCGCGGCGAGCAGGCTGAAACCGGCCAGCCCGGCGAGCTGCTGCGGCATGCCGACGAGCGAGTCGGTGGCCAGGCGCGTCATTCCGTAGAGTTCGGCGGCGGTGGCCGCGGCGCCGAGCGAGGCGATCACCGACCAGTGCATGCGCTCCACCCGGGAGCGGACCCAACGCACCCAGCGCCAAGCCGAGTACCCGGACAGGGCGCCGGTGAGGCCGAGGAACGTGACGGCGACGCCGCCGAGGCCGGCACCGACCGGTAAGAGCGTCGTGACCAGGGCGATCGTGAGGAACACCGCAACCGCGGCGATGGCTAACGAGAAGCCGAACTCCAACACGCCTGAACACCCGCCCTACCGAGAAACGACACGCGTCTTACATTCTTGTCGTTCCACCGCCGCGAGGCAACCGTCGATCCACAAGGGACGTTATTTGCGGGCGATCGCGTAGAGGTCGCGCGCCGGGCCGGAGAGCGGCTGCCCGGTGGGCCACACCGCCCTGAGCTCGCGCCGCAACACCAGCGGCGCGGCGCCGGGGTCGGCCTTCACCGTCACCTCGACGAGCGTCCCGCTGCTCAGCTCGCCGGCGATCGCCAGCGAGCTGAGCACGGCCGGGCCGCTCCCGGCCGCCACCGCGTGCTTGATCGCGGTGGTGGAGGAGAGTTCGAGCAGGGGCGGGACGATCGAGGTCACGCCGGCCGCGTTCAGCGCGCTCTCCAGCGCACGGCGGGTGCCGGAGCTGGACTCGCGTGCGACCAGCGGCGTCTCCGCCAGTTCGCGCACCGGCACACCGCGCCGACGCCGCGCCCACGGGTGGTTCGGCGCGACGACGAGCGTGAGCCGGTCGGAATGGACGGTCTCGGCGTGCAGGCCGGACGGGAGGTCGGGGCCCTCGACGAAGCCCAGGTCGACCTCGCCGGCCAGCACGCGCCGGGCGACGTCGGCCGAGTTCACCGCGTCGAGCGTCACGCCGAGGGCCGGGTGCGCGGCCCGCACCGACACCAGCCAGCCCGGGAAGAGGTACTCGGCGACGGTCTGGCTGGCCGCCACCCGCAGCGTGCTGTCGTGCGCGGCCCGCAGCGCGCCGACGCCGGCCGCCAACGCGTCGGCGGCGTCGATCGCGGCGCGGGCCCAATCGGCGACCAGCGCGCCCTCGCCGGTGAGCGTGGAGCCGCGTGGCGTGCGGTTGAGCAGCGCGATGCCGAGGCGGCGTTCCAGTTGACGCAGCCGGGCGCTCGCCGCGGGCTGGGAGACGCCGTGCTCGCGGGCGGCCTGCCCGACGCTGCCGAGCCGCGCGACCGAGAGCAGCAGGTCGAAGCTACCCAGATCGGCGAACAGCGGCGCGAGAGGCATAACCGCAGCTTATGAGCTCAGCGCGATTCGCTCTCTACCGGCCCGTCCCGGTGCGGCCGAGGCTGGAGGCGTGACGACGATCGAACTTCCCGCCCCTACCCGGGGCGACCTGCTCCCCAACTGGTTCGCCGCGGTGATGGGCACCGGGATCGTCGCCGTCTCCGCGGCCGGGCTACCGGTTCAGGTGCCGGGGCTGCGCGTGCTCGCCACCGTCACCTGGCTCGCGGCGGCCGGGTTGCTCGTCGGCCTGCTCGTGGTGTCGGCGGCGCAGTGGAGAAGGGTCACCCGGCATCTGGCCGACCCGATCACCCTGCAGTTCTACGGTGCGCCACCGATGGCGCTGATGACCGTCGGCGGGGGTGCGCTCGTGCTGTCCGGTGCGGCGCCGGCCGCCGTCGCGCTCGACACGGTCCTCTGGACGCTCGGCACCGTCGGCGGCCTCGTGACGGCGGTCGGCGTGCCCTACCGGATGATCACCCGCCAGCACCGCGAGCTGCCGTTCGGCGGGTGGTTGATGCCGGTCGTGCCGCCGATGGTGTCGGCGGCCAACGGGGCGCTCCTCGCACCGCACGTGCCGTTCGGGGCCGAGTTGACGCTCGTCTGCACGGCGCTGTTCGGCGCCGCGCTGATCGCCGCGCTGCTGGTGATCTCCCAGCTCTGGGGGCGGCTGGTCGCCGGCCCGCCGCTGCCGGCCAAGCTCGTGCCCACGCTCTGGATCGTGCTCGGCCCGCTCGGCCAGTCGATCACCGCGGCGCACCTGCTGTGGGAACACCCGCTCGCGTACACGCTGCCGGTGTGGGGCTTCGCCCTGCTGTGGCTCGCGCTGGCCGGCGCGGTCACGCTCCGGACGCGACCGCCGTTCGGCCTCGCCTGGTGGGGCTTCACGTTCCCGACCGGCACACTCGTCACCGGAACGA
>NZ_BAAAGX010000006.1:573106-696467 GCF_039524755.1 Cryptosporangium japonicum | reverse complement strand
CGACACCGGGTCCCCGGTGCTGACGGCCGCCGCAGTCGGACTGTTCCTGCTGCTGCTCACCCTGTGGGGGATGGTGTCAGTGCTGGCGCTCCAGCACGCGTGGCGCCGGGACGAACCGGTCGCTGTCCACGATCTCGCGGCCGAACGGCACCAGTGAGATCCCGATCAGCTTGAGGTTGGCCCAGGCCATCGGTATCCCGATGATCGTCACGGCCAGCGCGGCCGCTGTGAACAGGTGGCCCAGCGCGAGCCACCAACCGGCCACGACGAACCAGATGACGTTGAGGAACCCGGCGCCGACCCCGGCGCCGGGCTTGCGGACCATCTCCCGCCCGAATGGCCAGAGCACGTACCCGGCGATGCGGAACGAGGCGACCCCGAACGGGATCGTCACGATGAGCAGGCAGCAGATCAGGCCGGCGATCACGTAGCCCACGGCGAGCCAGAAGCCGGCGACAAATACCCAGATGATGTTGAGCAGAAGACGAATGGCGCTCATGACTCAAGTGTCCCTCCCGAGCGCAATGCGACCCACGTCACAAATGCCCGAAGTATCACTCCGGGCGCACCCCGCTCTTCCTGGTGAAACCACGAGAGCAGGGGAGTACGGCGATGAGCAGCAGGATCCACCGCACCGTCAGCGTCGTCATCCCGACGATGAACGAAGCCCGGAACATCCCGGTCGTCCTCGCCGCCCTGCCCGGCTACGTCGACGAGGTCGTCCTGGTCGACGCCGGCTCGGTCGACGGCACGGTGGAGGCGGCTCTCGCGGTCCGCCCCGACCTCACGGTCGTCCGCCAGACCCGCCGCGGCAAGGGCAACGCGCTCGCCGCCGGCTTCGAGGCCGCCACCGGCGACTACGTCGTGATGATCGACGCCGACGGCTCGATGGACCCGGCCGAGATCGACGGGTTCGTGACCGAGCTCGACAACGGCGCCGACTACGTCAAGGGAAGCCGTTTTGTCGACGGCGGCGGCAGCGACGACATCAGCCCGCTGCGCCGCGCCGGCAACTGGGGCCTGAACACCCTGACCAACCTGCTGTTCCTCACCAGCTACACCGACCTGTGCTACGGCTACAACGCGTTCCGCCGGAGCGCGATCCCGACGTTCGGCTTAGCCCCGGCGCACCGGCGCGAGGCCTCCTGGGGTGACGGCTTCGAGGTCGAGACGCTCATCAACATCCGGGTCGCCCGGGTGAACCTGGTCATCGCCGAGGTGCCCAGCTTCGAGTCCGACCGCCTGCACGGCGAGAGCAACCTGCGGACGTTCCGCGACGGCTGGCGGGTGCTGGTCACGATCGTGCGTGAACGGTTCAGCCGAAAGCTCCCGTCCGCGACCGGAATCGTGACTCAGCTTCCGCCGCGGCCGGTCGATGCAGCGGTCATGACCCCCACCAGCACGAACAGCGCCGCCTGATGGCGGTGACCGTCGGCATCACGTGCCACACCGAAGAGCGGTGGACCCAACTCCTCGAGGCGATCGCCTCGGTGCGCAGCCAGGACCACGCCCACCGGCTGGTCGTGTCCGTCGACCACAACCGCGCGCTCTACGAGCGGCTGATCGACCACTACGGCGACGAGATCGAGGTCGTCGAGAACCGGTACCAGCGCGGTGTGTCCGGCTCCCGGAACACGATCGGGCTCGCCGCCACCACGCCGCTCGTCGTGTTCCTCGAGGACGACGCGTTCGCCGAGCCGGGCTGGCTCACCGCGCTGGTGCGGGCGATGGACTCCGAGCGCGTCATCGGCGCCGGTTCACGCATCCTGCCGGTCTGGCACGCGAGCGAGCCCCGCTGGTTCCCGCGCGAGTTCGGGTGGGTGATCGGGGCGACGCTGCCCGACACCTCCGCCGAGCCCGTCCCGGTCCGCAACGTCTGGACCGGCGGGATGATCGTCCGCCGCGAGGTCTTCGCCGAGGTGGGCGGTTTCCGCGCGGACTTCGGCAAGGTCGGCAACGTCTCCGAGCCCGAGGACACCGAGCTCTGCCTGCGCATGTCGCGCAGCCGCCCGGACGCGCAGTGGCTGCGTGTCCCGGCCGCGGTGATCCGCCACCACGTACCGGCCGAACGGTCGAGCGTCGCGTTCTTCCTGCGCCGCTGCTGGCTGGAGGGGCGCGGCAAGGCCGGGCTGGCCACGCTCACCCGCGACCGCGCCGACCGCGCGGCCGCGCTGTCGGAGGAGAGCAGCTACCTGCGCCGGGTGCTGCCCCGCGGCGTGCGCTCCTACCTGCGGCGTGGCGACGTCGCCAAGGCCGGCATGGTGCTCGCGGGCGTGGCGTCGACCGGGGTCGGGTTCGCGCTCCAGCTGGCCCGCACCGGGCTGGCCCGATGAGCGCGCTGCCGATCCTGATGTACCACGGCGTCCCGGCCGAACCGGACGCCGTGCCCGACCCGCTGCGTGTTCCGGCGGCGGACTTCCGGACGCAGATCGCCACGCTCACCGCCGACGGCTGGGAGCTGCTCGGCCTCACCGAGGCGCTCAGCGCGAAGGCCGCCGACCCGCGCCGTCCGGTGATCGCGTTGACGTTCGACGACGCGTACGACGACTTCCTGAACGCCGCCGTCGTCCTGGCCGAGTTCGGGGCGCGCTCGACGCTCTACGTGCCGACCGGCTCCGTCGGGAGCCCCGGCTACCTCGGCTGGGACCAGCTCGGTGCGCTGGCGGCCGCGGGCGTCGAGATCGGCAGCCACTCCCGGCAGCACCACCCGATGGACACGCTCCCGCCGGCGGCGCTCGGCGACGAGCTGGTCCGCAGCCGCGCCGAACTGACGGCCCGCCTCGACGTGCCGATCCGCTCGTTCTGCTACCCGCACGGCTACAGCAACCGCCGGGCCCGCCGCGCGGTCGCCGACGCCGGCTACCTGAACGCGTGCGTGATCGGACGCCGGCTGGCCCGCCCCGCTGACGACCGGTTCGCGTTACCCCGCCTCCAGCCGCTGCCCGGCATGAGCCGCGACGAACTGCGCCGGATGGTCACGTCCGGCGAGCCGGGGCTCAGCCCGGTCGTGAAACGTGCGCTCCAACCCGCCTGGCGGATGGCCCGCCTGGCGAGCACCCGCGTCCTGATGCACGAGCTCACCTGAGGGAGACCCCGATGAGTCGTATCCCCGGCGTCGTGCTGGACGTCGAGCTCTCCGCTCCGCTTCCCCCGGTGCACGCCTTCGACACGCTCGGACATCACCGGGACGCCGCGTGGGTGATCGTCCGGCTCTTCACCGAGCCGCTCGCGATGGTGCGGCTCGAGCTGCCGCCGGACGACGAGCTGAGCCCGGCCCAACTGCTCGACGGCATCCTCGCGCAGTGCCGGGAGGCGATCGCGGCCCGGATCGACGTCGCGCTGCTCACGGCGGACGGCGTTCCGCTCTCGGCGCTGACCGGCACCCCGCCGTTCCTGGCCGGCCGGGCCAGGGCGCTGGAGCTGGCGCCGCCGGTCACCGTCGTCATCTGCACCCGGGAGCACCCCGACGAGCTGCGCGACTGCCTGATCAGCCTCACCGACCAGGAGTTCGACCGGTTCGACGTGCTCGTCGTCGACAACGCGCCGAGCAGTGACCGCACGCGCCACGTGGTCGAGGAGTTCGCCTCGCGGCTGCGGATCGAGTACGTCGCCGAGCTGCGCCCCGGCCTGTCCCGGGCACGCAACGCCGCGCTCGCCGCCCTCGGCCGCGAACCCGGCGAGCGGATCGTCGCCTGGACCGACGACGACGTCCGGGCCGACCCGCACTGGGTCGCCGAGATCGTGCGCGCGTTCGTCGACAACCCGGCCGCCGCCGCGGTGTCCGGCGTCGTGGTGCCGGCCGAGCTGCGTACCGACGCGCAGGTCTGGTTCGAGCAGTTCGGCGGTCACAGCAAGGGGCGCGGGTTCACCGCCGACGAGTTCGGCCCGCTGACGGCCCAGAGCCCGCTCTACCCGCTGCCGGCGTTCGGCGTCGGGGCGAACATGGCGTTCCGCCTGAGCGCGCTGCGTGCCCTCAAGGGGTTCGACGAGGCGCTCGGCGCCGGCACCCCGGCCCAGGGCGGTGAGGACACGCTGATCTTCAGCCGGCTGCTCGACCGGGGCGCGACCACGCTCTACCATCCGGCCGCGCTGGTGCGGCACGTGCACCGCGCCGACCTCGACGGGCTCCGCACGCAGATGGCCGGCTACGGCGCCGGACTCACCGCGTTCTACGCCGCGCTGATCCGCGACGACCCGCGGCGGCTGCTGCGGCTGCTCGCGCTGGCGCCGCGGGCAGTGCGTGACCTCACCAGCTCCGACAGCGTCCGGGTCAGCACGGTCCGGGACGACTTCCCGGCCGAGCTGTTCGCGGCCAACCGGCGGGGCATGCTCGCCGGCCCGTGGCGGTACGTCCGCGGCCGGCTGGCCCCGGTGACCGCACGCGCACCGCGGAAGACCGCGGTGGGTCTCCGATGACGATCGCGCCGCCGGCGCCGGCCGCACCGACCGGGTGGCGGTCGTCGACGGTGCTGCGCCAGGCGTCCGCGCTGATGTCGTCGACCGTGCTGGCGTCGGCGCTGAACATGCTGTTCTGGGTCGCGGCCGCCCACCTGTACCCGACCGAGGAGGTCGGGCACGGCAACGCGACGGTCTCGGCGATCGCGCTCGTCTGCGGCATCGCGCAGCTCAACCTGTCGTCGGTGTTCGTGCGGTTCCTCCCGCAGGCCGGCCACCGCACCCGGGCGTTCCTGGCCTCCGGCTACGCCGGGATCCTGGTCGGCTCGGCGCTGTTCAGCGGCGTCTACCTGCTGCTCGGCCTCGGTCACGGCTTCGGCCTGGGACGCTGGGACTGGCTCGGGTTCTCGCTCGGCGTGACCGTCTACGCGCTCTTCTACGTGCAGGACGGAGTGCTGACCGCGTTCGGCCGGGCCGGCACGGTGGTGGCCAAACAGGTGGCCACCTCGAGCGCGAAGCTCGTGCTGCTGGTGGCTCTGGTCACCACCGGCTCCGAGCTGGGCATCGAGGCCGCGTGGTGCATCCCGGCGGCGGTGGCGGCCGTCGTGGTCACGTTCGTGATCTTCGGCCGGCTGGTGCCGGGGCGGACGGCCGGGGAGTCGCGGCTGCCCGGGGCTCGTCAGCTGGGCAACTTCGTGGCCGCCGAGTACGTCAACAACCTGGTCGGCAACGTCGTCACGCTGATCCCGCCGGTGCTCGTCGTGCACGTGGCCGGTTCGGTGGCCAACGCCTACTTCGCGGTGCCGTGGCTGATCGTCATCACGCTCCAGACGCTGGTCTGGAACATCATGATGTCGTTCATCGCGCAGGTCGGCCGGGACCCGGACGGGCTGGCCCAGCACCTGCGCCGGATCCTCGGCCTGGTGGCGGCGGTCGCCGTCGCCGGCACGATCGGCCTGGTGGCGCTCGGCCCGACGCTGCTGCTCGTGCAGGGCAGCGCGTTCGCCTCGGGCGGGGGCGACCTGCTCCGGGTGGCCGCGCTGAGCTTCCCGTTCACCGCGGTCGTCATCGTCTACTGCGCGCTGGCGATCCTGGTCAACCGGCTCTGGCCGGCGGTGTTCGTCCAGGCCGTGACCGCGGTCGTCTTCCTCGGTGGCGCGGTCGTGTTGCTGCCGCGGCTGGGCCTGCCCGGCGTCGGGCTCGCCTACGTGGGAGCGCAGGCGCTGACGGCGGTCGTATTGCTACCCGGGCTCATCTCCAGAATACGGACTTTGCTGCACCAATAGGTACAGAATGACGTGATGACCGTCCGCCTGTTCTCGCCGGTGTCACGGGACACCTCGCCGTCCGAGACCGGTCTGGCGGCGGTCGCCGCGGTGCTCGTCGCGGCCGGCACCGTCGCGCTGCTGATCCCGGCCGGACCGGTCCGGCTCGTGCTGCTGCTGGGGTTCTTCACGGCCGCGCCGGGCGCGGCGATCGTCAGTCACCTGCGGATCGCCGACCGGGTACTGGCGGCCGCGCTGTCGATCACGTTCAGCCTCGCGCTCACCGGGCTCGGTGCGGCGTCGATGGTGTGGTCGAAGGCCTGGCACCCGTACGCGGCCACCGTGCTCGCGCTGGTGTTCACGGCCGCGGTCGCGCTGGCCCGGCTGCGCCGTCCGGACGTGGAACGCGCCGACGTCGTCGCGCCCGAGCCGCTGTCCACCGCGGTCCATCCGGTCCTGAGCCCGACGCTGTTCGCGGTCGCGACCGGGGTCTGGCTGGTCACCGTGCTGCGCGCCGACCCCGAGCGGATCACGCTCTACGGGCTGACCTGGGGACTCGGCGTGCCGTTCGTCGCGGCGATCGTCATGGTGGGGGTGGGGTTCGGCGTCGAGCTGTTCGGACGCACCCGGACGCCGGTGCTGCTCGCCGGCGTCGGCGCGATGGCGCTGCTGGTGTGGGCGACCGCGCCGCTGCTCGTGCCGGTGCCCGAGTACCCCTGGGTGTACAAGCACATCGGCGTCGTCGAGCTGATCCAGCGGTACGGGCGGGTCATCGACCCGGACGACATCTACCAGCGCTGGCCGGTGCTGTTCGCCGCGGCGGCGCAGCTCTCCGACGTCGCCGGGGTGCCCTCGATCCGGTTCGCGGGCTGGTCGACGCCGTACTTCGGGCTGATCGACGCGCTGATGATCGCCGCGATCGTGCGGGGGTTCACCCGGGACGTCCGCACGGTGTTCCTCGCGGTGTTCCTGTTCAGCTGCTGCCTCTGGGTCGACCAGAACTACTTCTCGCCGCAGGCCTACGCGTACGCGCTGAGCCTCGGGTTCTTCGCGCTGCTGACGCACGGCTGCCGGGGGTTGCCCGGTTCGCGGCCGGCCGGGTGGCCCAACCGGCTGCGGCTCTGGCTGGCGCGCGACGCACCCGCGGTGGGCGACCGGCCGCAGTGGCCGCTGCTGGTCGCGATCACGCTGGTGTTCGCGGCGGTCACCGCGGCGCACCAGCTCACGCCCTACCTGCTGCTGTTCGGCGTCGGCGTGCTGACGGTGCTGGGGCTGATCCGGCCGTTCTGGCTGATGATCGTGCTGGCCGTCGTCGCGGGCGGGTACTTCGTGCCCCGGATGGGCGGGGTGAGCAGCCAGTACAACCTGTTCGACGGGTTCGACCTGTTCTCCAACGCGGCCGGGACGTCGAGCGGATGGGGGACACGCGCGCAGGAGTTCTCGGCGATCGTCGCCCGGGGGCTCTCGGTGGTGGTGTGGCTCGCGGCGCTCGCCGTCGGGTGGCGGCACCGCCGTGGGCTCGGGCGGATCATCGTTCCGCTCGTCCTCGGGTTCACCCCGTTCCTGCTGCTGTTCCTGCAGAGCTACGGCGGCGAGGCGATCTACCGGGTGTACCTGTTCTCGGTGCCCTGGTGCGCGATGCTCGCCGCGTCGTGGTGGTCGGGTGCCCGGCGGGCGGGGCTCGTGTCCGGCGCGGTGCTGGCCGTGCTCGCGATCGCCGCGCTCCAGGGGCTGCAGGGGCAGTTCGCGCTGCACGTCGTCCCGCCGGCCGACCTCCGCGCGGCCCGCTACCTCGAGGCCCAGGCCCCGGCCGGGTCGACGATGACGATGCTCGCGCCCGCGTTCCCGGCCCGGCTCACCGCCGACTACGGCAACCTCAACCCCGGCCACAGCGTCGATCCCTCGATCACCGACCAGCCGTCCTTCAAGCACGTGATGCTCGACGCCGACCAGCTCCCGGCGATCGGGAGCTGGGCGGCGTCGTACGGGGGCACCGAGACGTTCCTGGTGATCACTCCGCTGATGCAGACGACGGCCGAGTACTTCGGCAACCTGCCGGACGGCTCCGTCGAGGCGCTGCGCCGCGCCCTCGACGAATCCGACGACTGGTCCGTCTACTACCGGTCCGGCGCCATCACGATCTACCGCCTGGAACGGGCCTAGTGCCTAGCGGGCCAGGCGTTCGGCCAGCCACTTCAGGGACATCGGGTAGCGGTAGTCGATGCCGCCGTGGGTGGCGTCGAAGAGCTCGAAGTGGATGCGCTCGTCCGGTACACCGATCCGCTCCAGGCCGCGATGGAAGGCCTGCGCACCGATGTCCAGGTACCACTCGTCGCGGGTGCCGGCGTCGATCCAGATCGCCCGCTGCGAGCGCAGCGCGTCCGCGTAGGTGTCGACCATGCGCACCGGGTCCCAGTCGAGCCACCGCTGCCAGCGCTCCGGGATCAGCTCGCCGGTCACCGGGTCGAACGGCAGCTGCGGGGTGCCGTCCTCGTCGGCCGAGAAACAGGCCGTGCACCCGAGCAGGAGCAGCAGGTACGCGTCCGCCTCCTTGGTGAACGACGTCCGCGACCGGAAGTCGGCCCACCACCGCTGGATGTCGCCGTCGTAGTCGCGGAGGAACCGCACGGCCTTCGGGAACTCCGACAGGTAGCAGAACTCGTACAGCGAATCGCCGGCGTGCGTGGCGAGCGCCCCGAACAGGTCCGGACGCAGCATCGGCGTGATCATCGCCCCGAACCCACCGGACGACTTCCCGGCGATCGCCCGCGACTCCGGCCGCGCCAGCGTCCGGTACCGGGCGTCGACCCACGGCACCACCTCGTCGCACAGGTACGAGTGGTACTTCCCGGTGCCGGGTGAGTCCACGAACTGCGACCCCCCGTACGTGGTCCAGGCGTCCACGAAGACGACGATGCACTCGGGTGCCTCGCCCGCGGCGAACAGCGCGTCCACGTTCTCCGGGAACGTCCGCCGGTGCGACGCGCGGTTGTTCCACATGTCGATCTGGCCGGTGTAGCCCTGGATCATGTACACCGACGGCAGGCGCGCGCCCGACGAGGAGTAGCCCGGCGGCGTGTAAACCCACAGTGGACGCTCGTGCGGATCCCCCAGGGGATTACCCCGGAGCAGCGTCGAGTCAATCGTCTCGCGATGCAGCTGACCAGCCATTTCGGTGTCCCAGGGAAGCATGCTCCCAGCCAATCACGGCTGGCGGAAGTCAGGGTGTGTCCCTGACGAAAGTGCATTAATCCACTGCGAGGCTCGTCCGTAGCGTCGGGCTCCGAGCGAAGGAGCGCACATGGTCACCGACATTCTGGACTGGCTTCAATCGTTACCCCCGCCGGCCGTGGTCGTCGTCGCGGGACTGCTCGTGCTGGGCGAGTGCACGCTCGGGCTCGGGCTGATCGTGCCCGGGGAGTCGAGCCTCCTCGTCGCGGCGACGACAGTGAACGGCCCGGGCCGGTTCGTCGCGCTCTGGGCGGTGGTCACGGTCTGCGCGATCCTCGGCGACGTGATCGGCTACACGATCGGGCGCCGGTACGGGCCGCGGCTCCGGGAGACGCGGCTGATCCGCCGCTACGGCGCGGTGCTCTGGGACCGGGCGGCGGCCACGCTGCGCAAACGGGGCCCGTGGGCGGTGTTCTTCATCCGTTTCCTGCCCGCGGTGCGTGCGCTCGGCCCCGCCGCCGCCGGGAGCGCCGGGCTCGGGCTCTCCCGCTTCCTGCCCGCCGCCGCCCTCGGTGCGGCGAGCTGGTCGGCGCTGCACGTCGGCATCGGTGCGGCGCTCGGCTCGGCCGCGCGCCGCATCGAGGGCACGTTCACCCTCGGCGGTTACGCCGTCGTCGGGGTGCTCGTCGTCGTCCTGCTCACGATCGCCGTGCGGACGCTACGCGCGCGGGCCGAGTCGGGTGATGGCCTGCTCGACCTCCCGGACCCGGTCGGCGAGTAGGCCCACCGCGCCCACCGCCCGGCCGAGCGGATCGTCCGAGCCGCCGAGCGCGCGCTCGCGCAGGTACCCCTCCTTCACCGCCGCCCACCGCTCGGCGTCGGCCGGGGTGAGCACACCACGCAGCTCCGCGAGCTTCAGCAGGTTCGCCTCGGCGTCGGCCGCGAGCGTCTGCGCCTCCCCGACGTAGTGGTCGTCGATGACGGCCTCGAGCTCGGCGTCGTTCATCACCGGCAGCACCCGCTGCGCCATCTTGTTCATGTTCCGGTACGAACCCTGCAGCCGGTACGGCGGCTCGGTGCGCGAGGCGTCGGCCTGGGCCGCCGACGCGATGTACGCCTCGTTGTTGCGCAGCACGACCCGCTGGACCCGCAGCAGGTGCCGGAGCACCGCCAGGATCTGCTCCAGCTCCACCGAGGAGTACGTCTTCTCCAGCTGGTCCGGCCGGACGGTCGCGTCGCCGCGGGCGAGCCGGACGAGCAGCTCCACGTCGGCGGGCGCACCGGTCGAGAGCGGCGCGAGCACCGGGTTCGACGTGAGCGTGTTCTCCAGGAAGCTCAGCGCGAACAGTTCCTCGCGCCCGGAGAGCACGTCGCCGAGGTTCCACACGTCGGCCCGGTTGGACAGCATGTCGGGTACCTGGAACCGCTGCCCCGACTCGGTGTACGGGTTGCCGGCCATGCACACCGCGAACCGCTTGCCCCGCAGGTCGTAGGTCTTGTCGGCGCCGTCCATCCGGCGGGTCGCGTCGCACAGCGAGATGAACTTCTGGAGCAGCTCGGGCGACGTGTGCTGGATGTCGTCCAGGTAGAGCAGGGTGTTGTTGCCCAGCTCCAGCGCGAACGTGATCTTCTCGACCTCCCGCCGCGCGGCCGCGTTCGGGGCCTGCTCCGGGTCGAGCGACGTCACGTCGTGGCCCAGCGCCGGGCCGTTCACCTTGACGAACACCAGACCGAGCCGGGAGGCGACGTACTCCATCAGCGTCGTCTTGCCGTAGCCGGGCGGGGAGAGCAGGAGCAGCAGCCCCATCTGGTCGGTGCGCGAGTCGGGGCCGACGGTGCCGAGCTGCTTGGCGAGGTTGTCGCCGATCAGCGGCAGGTAGACCTGGTCGATCAGCCGGTTGCGGACGAACGAGCTGAGCACGCCGGCTTCGAGCTCGCCGAGCCGTAGCCGGGCGCGCTCCTCGGCGATCACCGTCGCGCGCTGCTTCTGGTACGCGCGGAACGCCGGCACGCGGACGTCCTCGAATCGGCGGACGCGTGCGAGGACGTCGTCGAGCCGCACGGTCAGGGTGCGGCCGGAGATGCGCGGGTGTGCCGACAGCAGGCCGTCGACGGTCGCTTCGAGCGTCGCGTCGGAGCTCCGCCGGGGGACGTCGTCGCCGATGAGCAGGTAGGCGACGGCCTCGTCGCGGTCCTCGCTGGCGTCCGGCGAGTAGGCGGCCACCCAGGCGTTGATGAGCCGGTGCCGGGCGGTCACGTCGTCGCCGAGCTCTTTGAGATCCTCCTCCAGCCGGGACGCGTTCGGGCCGAGGGCCCGCTCGAAGCCGGCCACCAGGTCCGCGGCCCGCGGACCGGTGACGAACCCGAACGGCTCGTGCGCCAGTTCGGCGATCAGATATTCCGCCGCGAGCAGCGGCTGGGCGGCCTCGGTCATCTCCGCCGCCAGCTCCGCGGTCAACGCCGACAGCCCGTCCGCGGCACCGAAGATCTCGTTCGCGCGGGTCAGCGAACGGGCGCGGACCTCCCACTGCTTCCGGTCCCGGACCGCGTAGGCCCAGAACAGCTGCGCGGCCGCCCGCGCCCCGGGCGAGTACCGGAGCAGCCCGGCACCGTCGTACAGCTCCACCAGCGTCTGCAGGACGAGCGACGCGTCCTGGTCGTGGACACCGCGCTCGTACCCCTCTTCGTACCGCTCCGCGGCCGCGGCCTGGACCTTCGACGGGTCACGCACGCCGGCGAGCAGCAGGGACCCGGCCAGGTACTCGACGCGGCTCAGCGAAGCGTCCTCGGAGAGGAGCGGCTGGTCCCAGAACTCGGCCGTCGCCGCGAACGTCGGGTCGGTGACCGGGGCGCGGTAGTCGGTGCCGGTGATCGCGAACACCGGCTTGCCCTCGTGCGGCACCAGCGTCAGCTCGGCCGGCTGGGTGTTCACCGCGAACCGGTGGCGCCCCAGCCGGATCGTGTCGCCGTCGAACAGGTCGGTGCGGTCACGCAGCGAGCGCCCGGCCTCCTGACGCGCGGTCGCGAGCCGCCGCTCGAACTCCTCCGCGCGGATCGGGTCGCCGAGCGTCCGCAGCTCACCGATCAGACCACGCAGCGTGCCGACCATCGGGTCGGTCGCGAAGTACGTGTTGACGTCCTCGAGCGTGGCCAGCGTGGTGGCCCGGCGCTGGATGCTGCCGAGGATCCGGTCCGCGCTCGACGCCAGCCGGTTGGCCCGCCGCTGCCGGTCGTCGAGCAGGGCCTGCTTCCGCGCCGAGAACGCCTCGTAGACGTCCTCACGCTTCTCCGCGAGCGACGCGAGGAACTCGTCGAACTGCCCGAACCGCGACTCCAGGCCTTCGACCTGCGCCATCAGCTTCGCGAGCTGCTCGTCGCACGCCTCAGGGGAGTCGGCGACCGCGAGCGCGCCGGTCACGGCCTGCCCGAGCAGCGCGAACTCGGCCGCGAACTGGGCCCGCCCCTCGACCGCGAGCAACTCGCGCCGCCGCGCGTCGAGCGTGGCCCTGGCGCGGTTGATGCTGCCCAGCACCCCACCGATCCGGGCCAGCAGCTCGGTGCGTACGGTCGCGTCCTCGATCTCCAGCGAGGTGAGCACCTCGGTGACGACCGCGAGCCCGTCGGACTGCTGGTCGAGCCGCTCGGCGAGCGGCGCGGCCTCGGCCACGGACGCGATCGCCTCGGCGTCGGCGGTGAGCAGTTCGGCCTGCTGCTCGTAGCTGTCGAACGCCCCATCGCCGCGCAGGAACTCGACCGCGCGGCGGCCGGCGGCCGCGAGCTCGTCGGTCAGCTCGCTGGCCAGCGCGTCGACGGCGGTGAGGTCGACGTACCGGACCTCGCGCAGCCCCACCAGCCGGCCCTGCGCGCGACGCAGCGCCGCGAGCTGGGCCGCCCACTCCTCGGCCGTGGCCGGCGACTCCGTGCGCGCACCCCGGATCAGTGTGCCGGTCTCGGCCTGCGCGGCGGCGAGCGCGTCGGTGGCCTGCGCGGTGAGGCTCTGGACCTTCTCGAACTCCTCGCGGACCTGCTCGGCCGTGCGACGCAGCTGCGCGAGCGGTGCGTCCAGACCGCTGTCGGCCAGCCAGTGGTACTGGTCGACGGTTCGGCGGCACGCCCCGATCAGCGCGTCGAACGCCGCCTCGGTCGGCGTCGTGTCCTCGGCCATCCGCGCGACCGACAGCAGGTCGGAGATGCCGCGGACCAGATCGGCGTTGCCGATCCGCTCCAGCGGTCCGGTGCCGACCGGCTGGGCCGCCGCGTACGTGTCGGACACGTACGGCGTCTGCCACACCTGCAGCTGGTGGACGCGGGTCGGTTCGGCGCTCGTCGCGCGCAGCACCACGAGCGTGCCGTCGTCGTAGAACGCGTAGCCGTGGCAGGGGATCGGGTTGGCGATCTCCTTGCGGATCACGTTGTACGGCAGCAGCAGGTACCGGCCGTCGCTGCGGTTGTGGAAGACGTAGAGCACGTCCTCGCCGTTCGTCGAGCGGATGACGCGCTCGAACTCCAGCCCGGTGGTGTCCTGGTCGAAGACCCGGTGGACGCCGGTGGCCAGGTAGTAGCCGCCGGGCACGATGATGCCCTGGTCCTCGGGCAGACGCTGGCAGGCCTGCCCGATGCCGTCGAGCCGCAGGACGTCGCGGGTGAGCGTGTTGAAGACCAGGTAGCGCCAGGCGTCCTCTTTGTACGGACGGATCCGCAGCAGGATCAGCGGGCCGACGCGCGCGTAACCGACGTCGGCGTCGGCGAGGCTCTGCAGCGGCTCCTTCACCGGCTCGGAGTAGATGCCCTCGCCGGACTCGGTGTTGTTCTCGACCTTGATCGTGAGGTCGCCACCGATCGTCTCGACGAACACCACACCGAGAATCGAGATGTGCGGGTGCCGGCCGAGAACGTGGTCGGTGCGGGTGGTCTCGACCCAGTCGAAGTCCTGCTTCGCCGGGAACGTGTGGTCGCGCTCGCCCTTGTTGTCGACGTACTGCGCCGTGCCGTCGAGGTTCAGCCGCCAGCGCAGCACGCGGTTGTCGTCGGTGTTCGGGCTCGTGCGGAACACCGCGAGCAGCAACGGGTCGACCCGCCGCAACTGCAGCAGCGAGCTCTCCCGGAAGTACCGGTACTGCTCGCCGAGGTCCTTGACGAACTGTCCGTCGGCCAGCAGCGCATCGTGCTCGAGCTGCTCGAAGCTCAGCCGGTCGTTCTCGCGCACCAGGCGGTGCACCGAGAACACGTCGTCGACAGTGGTCTCCGGCTTCATGCCCAGGTAGGCGTTGTACCCGAACAGCAGCCGGTCACCGACCGACGCGATGTCCCGCGGAACGCAGTTGTGCGTGGTGCGGATCTGGGCGGTACCGGTGAGACGCAGCTCGGTGCCGCCGAACACGTCGAGGCGCTGCGCGTTGAGCGCCTCGACGTGCTGGGCCAGCTCCGTGGCTTGCGTCTTCAGCCGGCTACGAAGGACGTCGTAGGTTCCGGCGTCGAGCGCGGGCCCCGTCTCGGTCACTACTTCGTCGCGCCGTTCAGAGCGGTGAGCTGGGACAGCGGCGTGTCGGCGATGCCGAGCTGGCGGGCCGAGCCGAGCAGCTCACCGAGCTTCGCCGCGTCGGGGCCGCCACCCTTGATCATCTTCATCAGCAGCGCGGAGATCGTCAGGTTCCGGACGTCGGCGGAGTCCACCGAGCCGAGGATCCCTCGCAGGTCGTCGGTGAAGCTCCCGGTGCCGTCCAGCCAGGGCTTGGCCAGCGTGCCGGCCACGTCGGAGTGCTCGACGAACTTGTCGACGCCCTTGCCGAACGCGATCGAGCTCATCAGCCGGTCGAAGAACACGGTGTCGCCACCGACGATGTCGATGTCGGCGTTCTGCAGGCCGGTGGAGATGACCGTGGCCTGCGCCTCGGCGACCTGCCGCTGGACGTCGATGTTCGCCAGCTGGATCTCCTTCTGCGCCTCGAGCCGGAGGCGGTACTCCTCGTGCTGACGGGTGGCGTCGTCGAGCGCGGCCATCGCGGCGGCCTTGTCGGTGAGACCCTCGGCCTCGCCCTTCAGCTTCTCGCGCAGGCTCTCGGCCTCGGCCAGACCCTTCTCCTTGGCCGCGGTCGCGTCCGCCAGGCCCTTCTGCTTCGCGATCTCCGCCTCGGCGAGGCCCTTCTCCTTGGCGACCAGCGCCTGGGCCAGGCCCTTCTCGCGGTCGGCGACGGCCTCGGCGAGCCCGCTCTTCTCGATCGCGTCGGCCTCGGCCTCGCGGACCTGCACCGCGGCCAGGCCCGGCGCGGCGGCCTCGGCCTTGATCGCCTCGGCCAGCCGGATCTTCGCGGCGGCGTCGAGCTCGGCGGCCCGCTGGCGCGACTCGGCCAGCGTCAGGGCTTCGCGGGCCAGGTGCTGCGCGGCCTGCTCGGCGGCCTCGGCGGCCTTGATGTCCTTGACCAGCTTCTCCTGCGCCTCGGCCTCGGCCTGGATGATCAGCGTCTGACGCATCCGCTCGGCCTCTTCGACCGCGCGCAGCTTCTTGATGTTCTCTTCCTGCTCGGCGACGGTCTTCTCGACCGCGATGCGCTCCCGGACGATGTCGGCGATCGCGCGCTTCTCGACCTCGACCTCTTTGTCTTTGTTGATCGTGGAGAGCTGGGTCTCGCGGTCACGGGCGATGACCTCGAGCAGCCGGTCCTTCTCGATCCGCTCGGTCTCGATGGCCAGGACACGCTCGCGGTTCTTCTCCGCGACCGCGATCTCCCGGTCCTTGTTCTGGTTCTGGATGCCGAGCGCCTCGTCGGTGAGCAGGTGCGCCTTCTGGGCCTTGAGGCGCTCCTCGGCCTGGACGCGCGAGATCTCGGCCTCTTCGCGGGCCCGGTTGGTCTCGATGTCACGACGCTGCTTGATTTCCGCGTCGGCCTGCCGGCGCTGGAGCTCGAGAACGGCTTCCTTGGCGTCGACGTTCTGGCGCGTGATTTCTTTTTCCTCGGTGCGCTGGAATTCGTTCGTGCGCACGTGCTCGATCGCCGTCAGCTCGGTGATCTTACGAATGCCCTGCGCGTCGAGAATGTTCGCCGGGTCGAGCTGGGTCAGCGGCGTCTGCTCGAGGTAGTCGATCGCGGCGTCTTCGAGGCTGTACCCGTTCAGGTCGGTGCCGATCACCGCGATGATCTGATCGCGGAATTCGTTCCGCTTGGTGTAGAGATCGACGAAGTCGAGCTGCTTACCGACGGTCTTCAACGCCTCGGAGAATTTCGCGCTGAACAACTCCTGGAGCGTGTCCTGGTTGCTCGCGCGCGCGGTGCCGATCGCCTGGGCGACCTTGATGACGTCTTCGACGGTCTTGTTGACCCGGACGAAGAACGTGATCCGGATGTCGGCCCGGATGTTGTCGCGGCAGATCAGGCCCTCGCGGCCGGTACGGGCGATCTCGATCGTCTTCACCGAGATGTCCATGACCTCGGCGCGGTGGAGGACCGGAATGACGGTCGCGCCGGTGAAGGTCACGTCGACTTTCTTGACCTTCGAAACGATCAGGGCTTTACCCTGTTCGACCTTTTTGAACAATCTGCTCACCATGATGGTGAGGCCGAGAACGACGATCAGGGCGACGGCGATCAACACGCCGACCCCGAGGGCCACAGCGTCCATGAATTTACCTAGCTCCGTGGTTGGGCAGCGTCGACGGCATCACGAAGAAGTATTCGCCGTCCGAGTCGTAGTCGTAGATCAGCGCGGTTTCGCCCGCGCGAAGGTCGTACTCGCCAGTTTGGCGCACCTGCACAAGTGCCGACGATCCGTCGTCGGCGGTGACTTCGGCCTGACCGAATTTCGCGTCGACGCGACCGGTGCGGATCACGCAGACCTGACCCAGGAAATCCGACCGGGACGGCAGTTTCTCGTCCGGAAAGAATCGGCGCAACGGTAGCGCCAGCAGTCGGGCGGCTAACCAGGCGACGACCACTGCGCCGGTCAGCAGACCGACGTCGATGAGGAATCCGTCGTTGCCGAGCACCGCGCTCCCCACGAACGTCCCGAACCAGGCGACCGCGATCAGCACCGACAGCGAGACGCTCGCCGGCACCCCACCGAGGCCGATCGCCCCGAGCGCACCGGTGCCGTCCGCGCCGCCGTCACCGTCGAGCGCGTCGATGCCGAGGCCGCCGAGGATCACCAGAACCCAGTAACCGACAACTACCACGAGCGCGAAAGTGAAGATCACCGCGGGGAAGCCCAAGGCCGCACCTAACAGACCACCCACCGGGCGCTTTCCTCTCCGCCGCGTCGTTACGTTCTTGCCGGCAGAGTGGCAGTTCGTTCCGGGAAACGCCAGGTCGGCGTCTTATGTGCGACTGAAACTAGAGGTACGGCAGCGGGTCGAAGCGGTCGATGTTGATGATGCGTACCCGCGGCAGGCGCGCGTTGAAGCAGCGGACGTCGTCCTCGAGATCGTAGATCTCCAGGCCCTCGGCGGTCAGCTCGGTGAACCGGGAGTTGACGAACTCGCGGAACCCGAGCAGCCCCACCCGGCGGGTGCCGTCGAGCAGACGTTCGATCTGGTCGAAGAAGTCACCGTCGTGGCTGGCCAGGAGCACGTCGCCGGGCCGGTCCACGAGCGCGTCGAGCGTCCGCTGGATACCGATGTCCACGACCTTCTCGCCGGTGCTGCCGGAGAGCGGAATCGGCTGGTAGTCCAGCGCGAGCAGCGCCTGGATGAACGGCAGCGGCAGCTGGCCGGAGCTGGCGTTGAGGAAGAACAGGGCCTTGACCGGGCGGTCCCAGGTCTCGCTGGCGAAGTCGCGGACGCGCTCCCAGCGCGGACGCTCCTGCGGGCTGGGGCGGCGACCACCGAAGATGTTGCTGCCCAGCGTGGCGTCGATGTTCTCGCCGTCGACCAGTAGATAAGTGGTCTGCGCAGAGGCCCGGTCCATGCCGACACGGTAGTCGCCCCGCTAAATCGGCGAGATATCGGCCTCATCATCCGGATGCTTTCGCCGATGTCAGTCCCAGGAGGTGGCGCCTGTGACCGACCCGTACGGCGGAGGACGCCATCGGGGTGCGGCGCTCGACGAAGACGACGCTCCGACCGCGGCGTTCTGGGTGGACCCCGATCCGTGGACCGAGGACGAGACCCCCACAGCTCGGTTCGTGCTGAACTCCTATCGCGGGGTGTTCGAGCACCCGGACGACGACGCTCCGACCATGCGGTTCGTGCTCAACCCGTACCGGGATCCCTACGAGCGCGAACCGTTCGAGCGCGAGCCCTTCGACCCGTTCGGTGACCGTCCGCCTGCGGTGATCGAGGGTGAGGTGGTCTGGCGGGGCGAGGTGCCGTCCCGCCCACCGGCGCGGGAGTACCGCGCCACCGGGTACGGCACGCCCGAGTACTGGGGCGACGAACCCGACGACGAGCCCGAGGTGGACGAGGCCGAGGAGTCGGTCGACGAGATCCCGAACGACGACGTCGAACCGGGTGACGTGGAGACCGTCGAGGCCGACGACGAGCGCTACCCCGAGTTCCCGGCCGACGAACCGGCCGGGGAGCCCGTCGACGAACCGGCCGCCGAACCGGTCGGACGGGCCGAACCGCGCTGGGAGGACCTGGGTCCGCACACGGTCGGCGGCGCCACCGAGCTGATCGTCCAGGAGCTGGCCCCGGCCGAGATGACCCGGTTCCCGATCGTCGTCCAGCGCTTCTTCGACGACGAGATCCTGCGGCGCCGCGTCATCCGCTGGGCGCTGTCCGGCGCGAAGCGCGACGATCCACTCGCCCTCCAGCTGGGCGGTCCGAACGCCGAACTCGTCACCGTGCTCTCGCTGGCGATGCTCACCTGCGCCGCGACCGGCGTACTCGGGCACGTCGGGACCCGCCACCACGGCGGGGTGGCCCGCTGGCGGCGGAACCGGGGTGCGGCACGCCGCCGTCTGACCCACGGACCGGCCACCGCGCTGCCGCACTTGAGCAGCCTCGGCACCGCCACGGTCGGCCAGATCGTCGAGGAGGCCGCCGAGGACGCCGGCTTCACCCCCGACCGTGCGCGCCGCCTCAGCATCCTGATCCTGTCGGCCCTCACCCGCCCCGTTCACTGAGGCACGATTGCCTCGTGGACGTGACCTATCGCAGCACCGACGACGGGTGGGAGCCGGTGCTGTCCACCGGCGAGCGGCTCGAGCCGGCGTCGGACCTGGCCGCCGCCAGGGCCGCGGTGCGCGACCGGTTCGGCGACGACACGGCCGAGACCGTCCAGGTGCCGTTCGAAGGCCACGGCGTGGTCGTGGACGGGGTGCGGTTCGAGCTCTTACCGCCGCTCTACGGTGCCGACGACCTCTCGCCCGAGCAGGACGCGCTGCTCACCGCGTGCGCCGGGTACTACCGGGAGCGCGTGCCCGCCGAGGTCCGCGTGGAGTGCGCCGGCCACCGGGTGCGGATCGACCCGGCGCCGTTCGGCCTCACCGCCGACCTGTTCGCCACGCTCGACGGCACGGGCACGACGACGACCGCCGACGACGCCAGGGCGCAGCTGACCGGCGCGCTGGCGATCGCGGTGCCCGACGGGTTCGTCCGCGTCGTGCACCAGTTCGACGGTCTGGAGGAGTTCGGCGAGGTCGGCCACTTCCACCTGGTGCTCGCCGAGCGCTGGCCGTCCGACGCGCCCTGCCTCTAGTACATGAGCCCGATCGGGAAGTTCCCGCACCGCGCCAGCCGGGTGCCCGCCACCGTGCCGTGCTCCCACAGCGCGTCCACGTCGACGTCGCGTACCAGCGAGCCACCGCGCCGATGCGGCGAGTTCGACGCGATGACCCGCCCGTGCGCGTTGATCAGCGTCGCCGGGCACGGCACCGCGCGCAGCGAGGGCAGCGCGATCGCCTCGAACAGACCCACGTCCACGTCGCTGCCGACGACGCCCAGGAACGCGTCGCCGTTCCGCACCGCCGCGGTGAACGTGAGCGTGTAGTCGTCGGTGCAGAGATAGTCCACGTACGGGCCGGTGACCGTCGGCTCGCCGGTGCGCTGCGGGTCCCGGTACCAGGGGAGCGTCGTGTAGTCGTAGAAGTCCTCGCCGTCCGGGTCGACGTCGACGACCAGGCGGCTGGGCTCACCGGACGGTTCGCGCACCCACCACTCCAGCCACCACGGCGCGTCCGCGAGCAGCTGCGGTGCCGCCACGAACCCGGCGCCCTTCGCGAGGCCGCCGGGCATCCGCAGCGGGGCGGTGAGCGTGGGGTAGAGCTCGGCCAGATCGTCCCGGCCGACCGTGGTGCCACCGGCGAACGCGCTCTCCACGTCCCGGCGTAACCCGGCGACACCCTCGAAGACCTCGTCGACCGTTCTGCGGACCACCGACACCACCGCAGCCGTCGCGGAGCCCAACGGGGTCGCGGTCGGGTGGGCGGCTCGCGTGCGATCCATCCCCGGATCATCCCGCACCCCGGACATTACTCTCGCGGCTGACGAACCAATTCGAGGTGACGTTCGGTCAGGTTGCCCACGGCGTCGGAGATTCGTTCCTGGGCGGCGACGCGTGCTCGCGGACCGTCACCGTCGTCCACCGCCGCGGTCAGGGCCCGGCACCGCTCCACCGCCAGCCCGTGCGCGGAATCGTCCTCCATCACCAGCCAGAACAGCGGCCCGACCTCGGTCTGCAACGCCATCTCCGCCCTGGTCAGACGGGCCGACTGGGCCGCGGCCGCCACCTCGATCGAGAAGTGGCCGTCCGCGCGGCGACGATCCCCCGGGCGTGCCGCCGTCTCGAGCGTGACCACCGCGCTCCGCAGGCGCGCCACGTCGTCGCGGTCGGCCCGCTCGGCGGCGAGCTCGGCCGCCGCTCCGCTGATCGCCGCGTAGTGGTCCCCGATGTCACGCAGCGTGCCGGGGCTGTACTCACGTAGCCGCTCGCGCAACACCTCGGTGGTGTCCTCGGCCGGCGACCGGACGAAGCTCCCCCCGCCCCGCCCGCGCCGGGTCTCGATCAGGCCCCGCTGTCTCAGCGCGGTCAACGCCTCACGAACGGTGACCGTCGAGACGCCGAAGCCGGTGGCGAGGGCGGTTTCGCTGGGCAGCTGTTCGGCGTCGGTCAGCAGGCCGAGCATGATCGCGTCGGCCAGCCGATGGGTGACGAGCTCGGTGCGGCTCAGGCTCTCCAGCGGCGCGAACAGCGCCGATCTCGGTCCACGGCCGAACCGTCGCGTGCCCATCGACCCTCCCGTGTGGAGCGCTCAGGTTACTCCACGATAAATTCCGACGTACTCAGGTTGTGCTGTGAACTATGACGTCATAGGTTTCGGCGCGTAGTCGTCAGCAGTCCGCCTTCCCCAACGTCGTCGTCTCACCAGGAGTTCCGTTGAACCCCACCAGGGACACCGCCCCGGCCATCGAACTGCGTGGACTGCGCAAGACGTTCGGTGACGTCGAGGCCGTCGCCGGCATCGACCTGGAGATCCCGGACGGCGAGTTCTTCTCCCTCCTCGGCCCGTCCGGCTCCGGCAAGACGACGCTGCTGCGCATGATCGCCGGGTTCGAGCTGCCCACCGCGGGCCAGGTGCTGTTGCACGGCACCGACGTCACCACCCGGCCGCCGTACGACCGGGACGTCAACACGGTCTTCCAGGACTACGCGCTCTTCCCCCACCTCACGGTCGTCGGCAACGTCGAGTACGGGCTGCGCGTCAAGGGCGTCGGGAAGAAGGAGCGTCGGCAGCGCGCGCTGGAGGCGCTGGAGTCGGTGCGCCTGGCCGGCTACGGCGACCGCCGCCCCGGCCAGCTCTCCGGTGGCCAGCGTCAGCGCGTCGCGCTCGCCCGCGCGCTGGTCAACCGCCCCAAAGTGCTCCTGCTCGACGAACCGCTCGGCGCGCTCGACCGGGCGCTGCGCCTGGAGATGCAGGTCGAGCTCAAACAGCTGCAGCGTGACGTCGGCATCACGTTCGTGCTGGTCACCCACGACCAGGACGAGGCGCTGACGATGAGCGACCGGGTCGCGGTGGTCCGCGGTGGCCGGATCGAGCAGATCGCGTCCCCGGCCGGTCTGTACGAGCACCCCGACACCGACTTCGTCGCCGGTTTCGTCGGCGTCACGAACCTGCTGTCGGGCCCGGTGGCCGCCGCGCTGGTCGGGTCGGAGGACATGGTCAGCATCCGTCCGGAGAAGATCCGGATCTTCCCGCTGTCCGAGGCCCAGGACGGCCCCGAGGGCACGGTGCTGGAAGAGATCTACCTCGGCGCGTCCACCCGGTACGTCGTGGACCTCGACGCGGGCGGCCAACTCGTCGTGCAGCGCCAGAACGAGGACGAGCGCGGCATCCGACGTGGTGACCGCGTCCGCCTGAGCTGGCAGCCCGCGCACGCGCAGCCGGTGAGCGGTGAGCTCGCCGCATCCTGACTCCTCCCACAACCCCTGTCCGGAGAAAGCAGGCCCCATGAAGTTAGCCCGTGTACTGGCCGGAACCGCTGCCGTCGTGTTGCTGGCCGCGGCCTGCGGCACCAGCGACGACTCCGGTGGCAGTTCGGACTCCGCGGCGGGCTTCACGCCGCCGAAGCTCGAGGCCCTGAAGAAGCTCGGGACGCCCGAGGGCGCCCTGAACGTCCTGGCCTGGGCCGGGTACGCCGAGGACGGCTCGAACGACCCGAAGGTCGACTGGGTCACCCCGTACGAGAAGGCCACCGGCTGCCAGGTCAACGTCAAGGTGTTCGGCACCTCCGACGAGGCCGTGTCGCTGATGAAGACCGGCCAGTACGACGTCGTCTCGGCCTCCGGTGACGCGTCGCTGCGCCTGATCGCGGCCGGTGACGTCGAGCCGGTGACCACCGACCTGGTGCCGAACTACGCCGACCTCTTCCCGTTCCTCAAGGACCAGAAGTGGAACAGCGTCGACGGGGTCTCGTACGGGGTGCCGCACGGCTGGGGCGCGAACCTGCTGATGTACCGCACCGACGTGGTGACGCCCGCGCCGACGTCGTGGAGCGCGGTCTTCGAGGACAACGCGGCCACCAAGGGCAAGGTCACCGCGTACGACTCGCCGATCTACATCGCCGACGCGGCGCTGTACCTGATGAAGACCAAGCCCGACCTCGGGATCAAGAACCCGTACGCGCTGGACGACAAGCAGTTCGAGGCGGCCGTCGACCTGCTGAAGAAGCAGAAGGCCAACGTGGGCGAGTACTGGTCGGACTACCTGAAGGAAGTCTCGGCGTTCAAGTCCGGTGACTCGGTGATCGGCACGACGTGGCAGGTCATCGCGAACGTGGCGAAGGCCGAAGGCGCGAAGGTCGACGCGGTGCTGCCCACCGAGGGCGCGACCGGCTGGTCGGACACCTGGATGGTCGGCACGAAGTCGAAGCACAAGACGTGCGCGTACAAGTGGCTCGACCACATCGTCTCGCCGAAGGCCAACGCGCAGGTGGCGGAGTACTTCGGGGAGTCGCCGGCCAACCCCAAGGCCTGCGAGTTCACCGCCGACAAGACGCACTGCGACACCTACCACGCCGGTGACGCCGAGTACGCGAAGCAGATCTGGTACTGGTCGACGCCGATCACCCAGTGCCTCGACGGCCGCACCGACGTGAAGTGCAAGGACTACTCGGCCTGGACCCAGGCCTGGACGGAAATCAAGGGGTGAGTGGGCGGCCCGCTGAGAACGACGCAGCGTCGCCCTCAGCGGGCTCCAGGTTCCGACAAAGACAACGCGCGCTGTGCGCGCTTAAGGAGAATGGATGACGGCGACGTTGGAGCGGCGCCCGTCGATCGCGCGGCGGGTGTCCACGGCGCTGTATCGGCGACCCAGGGCTCGGTTGGGAATCCTGCTGTCGGTTCCCCTGCTGTGGCTCGGGGTGGCCTATTTGGGGTCGCTTGCGGCGCTGTTCGTCGCGGCCTTCTGGGGCGTGAACGACTTCACCGGCCAGATCGTCCGCGCCTGGACGCTCGACAACTTCACGACGTTGTTCACCGGTGAGGTCTACCGCACGATCACGCTGCGGACGATCGGCGTCGCGATCGGCGTCACGGTCATCGACGCGCTGATCGCGCTGCCGGTGGCGTTCTACATGGCCAAGGTCGCGTCCCCGCGCGCCCAGCGGCTGCTCGTCGTCGCGATCCTCACGCCGCTCTGGGCCAGCTACCTGGTGAAGGTCTACGCCTGGCGGCTGATGTTCTCCGGCGACGGGATCCTGTCCTGGCTCGGCGGAACCCCCGGTTACGGCATCACCGCCACCACCGTGACACTCGCCTATCTCTGGCTGCCGTACATGATCCTGCCGGTCTACGCCGGCCTCGAACGGCTGCCCGACTCGCTGCTCGACGCCGCGAGCGACCTCGGCGCGCGTCCTCTGCGGACGTTCCGCACGGTCGTGCTGCCCACGGTCTTCCCGGCCGTGGTCGCCGGCTCGGTGTTCACGTTCTCGTTGTCGCTCGGCGACTACATCGCGGTCCGCATCGTCGGCGGCACGAAACAGCTGCTCGGCAACGTCGTGTACGACAACATCGGCGCGGCGAACAACCTGCCGTTCGCGGCCGCGGTCGCCACCGTGCCGGTCGCGATCATGCTCGTGTACCTGGCCGCCGTCCGCCGCACCGGTGCTCTGGAGAACCTGTGACTCTCTCGCGTACCGCCCGGATCGCTCTGCGCACGTTCACGTTCCTCGCGCTCGGCGTCGTCTACGTGCCGTTGCTGGTCGTCCTGATCAACTCGTTCAACCGGGACCGGACGTTCGGCTGGCCGCCCTCGGGCTTCACGCTCGAGTGGTGGGAGCGCACGGCGCAGAACAAGGGCGCGCTCGACGCGCTCCTGACCAGCGTCCAGGTCGGCCTGGTCGCCACCGTGATCGCGCTGGTGCTCGGCACGCTCGCTTCGTTCGGCCTGCAGCGGCACAAGTTCTTCGGCCGGGACTCGATCTCGTTGCTGATCGTGCTGCCGATCGCGCTGCCCGGCATCGTCACCGGCATCGCGCTGAACAACGCGTTCCGCACCGTGCTCGGCGTCGACCTGGGGTTCTTCACGCTCGTCGTGGCGCACGCGACGTTCTGCGTGGTGATCGTCTTCAACAACGTGATCGCCCGCCTGCGCCGGCTCGGCGGGAACCTGGAGGAGGCGTCGATGGACCTCGGCGCCGACATGTTCACCACGTTCCGGCTGGTGACGTTCCCGATGCTGCGTTCGGCCCTGTTCGCCGGTGGTCTGCTCGCGTTCGCGCTCTCGTTCGACGAGATCATCGTGACGACGTTCACCGCCGGTGCCGGCACGCAGACCCTGCCGATCTGGATCCTGAACAACCTGTTCCGGCCGAACCAGGCGCCGGTGGTCAACGTCGTCGCCGCGGTACTGATCGTGCTGTCGGTCGTGCCGATCTACCTGGCGCAGCGCCTGTCCGGCGACAGCAAGGGCGGTGGCCGTTTCTAACGCGTGGACGCCTTCCGGTAGCGGCCGGGGGAGACCCCGTACGCACGCCGGAAGGCGCCGCTGAACGCGAACTCGGTCGAGTAGCCGACCTGGCGTGCGATCGCGGCCAGCGTCAGGTCGGAATCGTGCAGCAGCTGGGCGCCGAGCGCGAGGCGCGATTCGGTCAGGAAGGCACGCAGCGGCCGGCCGGTGACCTCGGTGAACCGGCGGGCGAACTCCCGCCGCGGCAGCCCGGCGTGATCGCTGAGCTGCTGCGCGGTCCACGGTTTCGCCGGGCCGGCCGTGAGCACGGCCGGCAGCGACCGGAGATACGGGTGCGCCTCACCGTGGGTGATCCAGTACGCGCCGCACAGGAACACGGTGTCGGCGTCCTCGACCGCGGGGTGGCCCGGGCCCAACTCGGCCGTCGGTAACGACTCCAACCGGGCCGGTGCGTGGCCGAGCCCGTACGCCGCGCCCGCCGCCGTGAACACGACGTCGCCCGGCACCAGGGCGCGCGGCGGCTCGGACGGCGTGATCAGCCAGCCCTCACCGCGGATCATGATGTGGAAGCCGCTGATCGGGTAGGACGGATAGCGCATCCCCCAGGCACCGGCGCCGGTGACCCAACAGGCACCACCGGTGAGATCGCCGTCCGGTTGCTGGACGCCGCCGGGCTCCCGGCCGGCTCCCGGGTGCTGGACGTCGGGGCGGGCACCGGTCCGCTCGTCGTCGCCGCGGCCGAGCGAGGGCTGGAGGTGGTGGGCGTCGACAACGCGCCGCTCACCACGACGTACCTGCGGGGCCGCCTGGCGGACCACCCGCGCGCGTCCGCGGACCTGGCCGACGCGAACGCGCTCCCGTACGAACTGCCGCCTGCGGACGATTTCCTGCTGGAGTTCGCGCCGTTCGTCGTCACCACGCCGATGTACCGCGCGATGAGCCCGCTCGAGCGTGCGCAGCTGGACTCCGCGCTGGCCGATGGGGTGCGCCGGATCGAGAGCGGCCAGGATCCGCGCCCCGCGTTCGAGGCCAACGTGGCCTGGGCCAGCGCCTAGGGCTTCGGCAGCGCGGTGGTGTTGGCGATCCGCTCGACGACGTCGGTGAGGCGGAGGAACCCGGCCTGCTGGTGGACGCGGAGCGTGCGCAGCTCGGAGCGGCCGGCCGTCGCCGCGAGTATCTCGGCGGCCGACCCCTCCAGCACGGTGCCGCCGGGCCGCCGCCGGTCGAGCCGGGTGACCGTCCACCCGTCCTCGCCGCAGGCGAACGCCCAGCCGCCGGACGGCGGGGTGAACACGGCCGCCCCGCCGGTGATGCCGTCCTCGCAGGCCGAGCCGCCGAGCAGATCGATCCAGGCGGCGAGGCCCGAGTCCAATAACGCGTCCGGTGGTGTCGGGGCGCCGCAGTCGACCAGGTCGAGCGCGTGCACGGCCAGCGGATAGACCTGGCCCAGCAGCGTGGTGAGCAGCGGTAGCCGCCCGAACGGCGACACGGTCGGGTCGAGGTCGAGCCACTCGTCGAAGCTGTTGAAGTAGATCGCGACCGCGTCGCGGTGACGGCGCAGCGCGGTGAGGATCTCGTCCCGGCCGGCGTGCCGGTGGGTCTCCACGACGGCGTCCAGGTCGGGGGGCGGCCCGACGCCGCCGCTGCGTGCGGAACTCACCAGGTCGTGCAGGGCCGCGTACTCGGTCCAGAGCCCCAGCCGGGTGCAGACGTCCGCGCCGGTGCTGCCGGCCGCGACACAGGCACGGTCCAGATCGGCCGATTCCGCGGAGACGAGAAACGCGTCCCAGGCCGCCAGGACCCGGGGCGCCACCTCGGTGCGCCCGGCGTCAGCCAGACCGTGCGTCCCCACCACGCTGCCCATGGTGCCGAGAATGGACCGAAGGGGAAAGGCCCGGAGAGTCCGGGTGGACTCTCCGGGCCGGGGGGACCGGGTCAGGACAGCCAGGTGAAGGTGCTGGCCGCACCGGCCGCGCTGGTACCGCCGGGCGTGACGACCTGCACGTTCGCGCTCCCGGCGGCGTGCTGCGGCACCACGATCTTCAGCTGCGTCGCCGATACCGCGGTGAACGAAATCCGCTTGCCGTCGAGCAGAACCGCGCTCGCGCCGAGCAGGTCCGTGCCGGTGATCGTCACCGGGGTGCTGGCTTTGGCCTTGCCCGAGGCCACCGAGAGCCCGGTGACGACCGGCGTCGGCGGGTTGACGTAGGTGAGCACGTCGGCGTCGCTGGTCGTGCTCGGACCGCCCGACGTCGTGACGACCACGTGCACCGCACCGGGCCGCGCCACCTTCGGCACGACGAACGTGAGCGTGGTGTCCGACGTGACGGTGACCGCCGTGGCCGCGGTGAACCCGACCCGGACGCTCTTCGTCCCGGTCAGGGCCGTGCCGGTGAGGGTGACGGTGCTGCCGCCGAAGATCACCGAGGACGACGCGGAGAGCCCGGTCACGGTCGGTCGGGGCGCGACGTACCGGTACTTCGTCGCGGTGGACGTGGCGCTGGTGCCGGTGGGCGAGGTCACGGTGACGTCGACCAGGCCGGCGGTCGACGCCGGAACGGTGGCGACGAGACGGGTGGAACCGTCCACCTTGGTCCTGGTGAACGTGGCCGTGGTTTTGCCGAACGCCACCGCGGTGGCCGTCTCGAGGCCGGAGCCGGTGATCGTCACGGTCTCACCGCCGACGGTGGACCCGCTCGTCGCCGAGATCGACGCCACGGCCGGTGCGGGCACGGTCGGCTTCTCGGCCGCGGCCACGCCGTTCACGGTGTACGCGCCGCTGACGAGCTTGTTCACGAACGCCCAGGAGAGCTTCGCGTCGCCCTTCGTGCCCCACGCGGTCGACCACTGGTTGCGGATCCAGACGCCCTCGCTGTCGTAGCCGTACGCGGTGACCATGTGGCCGCCGAGCGACGTTCCGGAGAGCGTGTTGTACGTGGTGTTCGCCTTGAGGCTCTGGAAGTCCCGGAACACCGGGAAACCGATCGCCACCGGGTTACCGGCGGCGAGCGCGCGCTCGATCGCGAGTTGACCGGTGGTGCCCTGGTTGGCGACGCCGGACCAGAGCGCCTTCCACCCGGTGATCTTGTAGTTCGACGCGTTGGCGACCTCGGCCGGGGTGGGCTTGATCGAGTAGTTCAGCGTGCCCTGGAAGTAGTCCGACTGGGTGTCCACACCGTACTTCTGCGCCTCGGTGAGCGCGGTCTCCGGCACCAGCCCGGTGTTCGGCGCCGAACCCTTGACCGCCCGCATGTACAGGTACAGCGGCGCGTACGGCTCCCCGGAACCCTGGGCGTAGTAGCCCATGATCGAGTAGCCGATCGTCCAGGCCACGCAGGCACCGACGTTGCCCTGGTTGCCGACGGGCGGTGCGTCCGCGCGCAGATCGACGCTCGCCGGCAGCTCCTCGGCGTCCCGGATCTGCACCGACCGCGAGGCGGCGGTGACGACCGTGGCGCCGGGGACGTACCCGCCGACGACGTAGGTGGGTGTCGGCGCGGCGGCCGCGGGAGCCATCGGTGCGACGACGGCGGTGGCCGCGACGGCTCCGCCGAGTAAGGCCGAGAGCGGGCGGGTCAACGTGCGCATCCGTGCTCCTTCACCAACAGACGTCCTGATGCCAGGACGTCGTCGGCGAGGTGCCGGAGCTGAGCGGTGGATGGGTGTTATTCAGGGGCGAACGGGGTGGGTACCGGTTGGAGGGGCAGGCAATGGGAGCAATCAGCTCGATCGTCGCGATCGGTGCGTCTATGGCCGTGGCGCACGCCGCGTACGTCGTCGGACCGGTGCCGGACGACCCGTCGAAACGCGGCGTTCCGGCGGGGCGGCCGTTGTCGGCGTCGGCCGACGGGTTCGGTGGTCGCGCCGGGGACTTCGACGGCGACGGGCGCGACGACGTCGCCTCGTTCACCCGGGGAAAAGGCGGCGACGTCTACGTCGCCCGCTCCACCGGCACCCGGTTCGACGGCATCGGCGACCTGTGGTCGGACGAGTTCGCGTTCTGGAGCCAGACGCCACTGGCCGGCGACTTCGACGGGGACGGTCGCAGCGACGTCGCCGCGTTCGCCCGGGGCGGCAAGCCGACGGTGTCCGTCGCGCTCTCGACCGGCCGCTCCTTCGGCCCGACGACCGTCTGGGCGACGTCGTTCGCGCCGGACACCGACATCCCGGCGGTGGGCGACGTGAACGGCGACGGGAAGGACGACGTCGTCGCGTTCCGGCGGGGGAGCACCCCGACGGTGTCGGTCGCGTTGTCGACCGGCCGATCGTTCCGCGCGGCCACGGCCTGGCACCGCTGGTTCGCCCCCGGGACGTCGATCCCGGCGGTCGGTGACGTGAACGGTGACCGCCGGGCCGACCTGGTCGCGTTCGCGCGGGGGCGGTCGGCGTCGGTGTGGGTCGCGCTCTCGACCGGGAGCGCGTTCCGGGGCGCGACACGGTGGAACGCCTGGTTCGCCGAGAACGGGGCGTCGCCCGCGGTCGGTGACGTGAACGGTGACCGCCGGGCGGACGTGGTGGCGTTCCGCCGGGGCGAGGTGACGGTCGCGCTCTCCACCGGCCGGTCGTTCACCCGCACGGCGGCGCCGTGGCTGCGGTCGTGGGCCGAGGGTGAAGCGGTTCCCGGCGTCGGGGACTTCGACGGTGACGGGCGGGACGACGTCGCCGCGTTCACGCGGGGCGGTCTCGCCGACGTGTACGTCGCCCGGTCCACCGGCTCGGCGTTCGTAGCGTCCGCCGAGCGGTGGCACGAGTACTTCGCGGCGGCTACGGAGATCCCGCAGCCGGGTGTCTTCTGGTGAGGTGGCCTACAGGAAGGCCACCAGGCTGCGCAGCACGATGAGCGCGACGAACACCAGGATGATCGACAGGTCGATCGCGACGCCACCGACGCGCAGCGGCGGCACGACCTTGCGGATCGGAGCCAGCACGGGCTCGGTGATGCGCGTGACGACGTTTATCGCCTTGGCCCGGAATCCGCCCCAGGCCGGCGGGCCGGCCAGGACCACGGACCAGTCCAGAATGATCCGGGCGATCAGCACCCACCAGAAGACCGTGAGGACGAGCCCGAGCAGATAGCCGACGATGGTCAAGGGTTCCTCCCCGAGGTTCCAACTGTTTCAACAGTGCGTCGGCCACCTGAGGGCAGACTGAGAGGTCCGTGAGGAGACGCTGGGCACAACCCTAGTGCTCAACCGCGATGACGAGGCGGTTTGCGCTCCCGGTAGAACCGCGCGCCGACCGGCGGGGCGGACACCTCGGGCACGTACTCGATCCGCGGGATCTCCTCGGTGATCGCGTGGCTGATCGCGCGCTGTTCCTCGGCGGCCCTGGCCCACTCCTCGGCCAGCCGGGCGGCGGCCATGGTCTCGGCCATGATCTCCGCCGCGCGCTCCGCGGCGATGCACGGCAGCGGCCGCCCGCACGTGCAGACGTCCTTCACCGCGCGGTGGGCCTCGGCGATCAGGTAGGCGTCCGTCCACCGGGCGGGGTCGGAGCAGCCCGCGGGCGGAGTCGCCGAATCAGTCACCGCACCTCCCCCGTGTCCCGGCGGGGATGCTGCCAGTCTCCAGTGGAGCGGGGAAGGCTACTCGCCGGTAGCTAACCTGCCGGAAACGAGCGTCAACCGATCCGACGAGGTCGGGGGTCGGCTGTTAAGGGGGCCGTTCGGGGGTCAGGATTGCTACCGGCCCGCAACCGGGGTGCACCCGGGCGCGCCACCGGGGCGGCGAATGCTGTCGGGCATGACCGAGCGACGCCGGGTGCTGGTGCTCGAGGACCAGCCGGATCTCGCCGCGCTGTTCGCGCTGCAGCTGCAGGCACTGGGCTGGTGCGTCGACCAGGTGCGGACGGAGGCCGAGGTGGTCGAAGCGGCGAGTACGCGGCCGCCGGACGCGATCATCATCGACACGTTGCTTCCCGCGTCGGACGGCCAGCCGCTGGTGGAGCGGATCCGGGCCGGTCTGGCCGGTCGGCCCTGCCGGTTGATCATTTCAACGATCTACGAGCCGAGCGACTTCGCCGGGGTGGACGTCGATGCGGTGCTGGCGCTGCCGCACCACCGTGCGGCGCTGGAATACGCCCTGCTGACGAGCTGAGTGCCAGCCCCGCCCCATCCGTACGACGGGGCCAGGCGGGCGACACGCCGGACGAAAAACCGGCTCGTTCCAGAAATCGGACTGATCGGGTTCGTCAGCCCGTTAACGGGTTAACGGTGCTGACCGTCAGTGTTCGGAGTTGTACTGATCGATGACTTCCTGCGGGATGCGTCCGCGATCACTAACCTGCAGGCCCTTGCCCTTGGCCCATTCCCGGATGGCCTGGTTCTGTTCGCGACCGGACCGCTGACTAGTGGCCGCCGGACGACGATTCGTACGGGTTCCGCCGCGCCCGGCCTTGCGGGCCGCCTGCACGTACTTGTCGATCGAATCCCGGAGTGCGGCTGCATTGTCGCTCGACAGGTCGATCTCATAAGAGGTTCCGTCGATCGCGAAGGCGACGGTCTCTTCGGCGGTGCCGCCGTCGAGGTCGTCCACCAACATGACCTGTACTTTCCGCGCCACAGAAGTTCTCCTCGTCGTGCTATCGGTGGCCACACCCTACTAGTCGTGCGGAACGAATCCCGCATGCACCCTGGTGTGTTCAGGGTGATTCCCGACGCCCGGAACCGGTAGCCGATCGATAACGAATCGTCGGTCGCTGGAGTTCCGCCGCAGCGCAAATATGTAGGGCTGTGGCCGTAGTGCCCGGATGATCGCCTGCGGATTGCAGGATATCCGTTCGTTGCCGGCGGGTGGGGTTAATAGTGGGGCTGCCCGGTGGTGAAGGTGATACTCGCCACCAACAATACTGGCGGTGACCGGTCGGTCATTCAAGAGTGGCCACGTGGTGCTTCTCGTCTAACACCGAGTGCGGAAGTGAATTGCGTGACCGGTGACGCTCTCCTCGCGGCGGGGTTGCAAATAGTCCGATCTGCCACCAAAGTTCCCTCCGTCGAGCGGTGCTGTCGTGACTGCTCGTCGGTCTCGCGGCTGTGGGGAGCTGCGGGTTGAGGCGTACGAGGGTTGGGCTGTTTCGTGTACTGCCGGACCGGCGCGTTGTGCGCGCTGCGCGGTAGGGCCGGAACGCCCACTCTGACGACGATCGCCGCGGTGTTCCCGCCGCAAATCGTCCGGCCGACAACGGTCCATTGTGGGGACGAAGTCGGCGACCGACCAATAACCGTTCTGCCGACGGTTCTCCCCCTGCGCAGTCGTGCGTTCGCTCGATGCCTGATCACGGCCGGAGGCCGCGACAGGACCCTTACTCAGTTCACACGTACCTCAGGAGAGGTCTCCATTTCGATGAACATCTGGATTCGTCGTTCGCTGCAGGTCGGAACCGTGTCGGCAGGCATCGTCCTGGCCGGCGCGGCGGCCGCGCAGGCGCAGACCGGAAACGTCACCCACACCGTTGCGCCGACTAGCGTCGTCCAGGGCGGGAACACCGCCGACGACAATGACGACAGCGCCCAGCAGCCGGTGAATGGTGGCATCCCGGTCGGCGCGAAGGTTTACGACAAGAACGCGCCCGCCGGGCAGGCGCAGCAGCCCGCTAACGAAGGCCGTCCGGCCGGAACGAATGCGGATTACAGCTCGGCTCCGGCCGGTCAGGCCCAGGCTCCGGCGGCTGAGACCCCGGCTCCGGCGGCTGAGACCCCGGCTCCGGCGGCCGAGACGCCGGCTCCGGCGCCCGAGAACAACGCGGCCGCTCCGGCCGCGCCCGCGCCCGCGGCTGCCCCGGCCGGCGGTGCTCCGACGGTGGTCAACGCCAACGGGCCGCTGATCGTGCGTCCGGTCAACCGGCCGATCATCGTCATCGACGACGACGATGACGACGACTTCGACTTCATCGGTCGCGCCCCGTTCTTCCGCAGCGGCTGGTGGTGGGACGGTGGCCGTCGTTACCACCACCGCTGGGACTGCCCGTCGTTCCACCGGCACCACCACCGCTGGGACCGGGACTGCGACCGTCGCTGCTTCTGACGGCCGGTAACCCTCTGGTTCAGGCACCCGCCCGCCCCCGGCTCACCGGGGGCGGGCGTTCTCCGGCGCCCGTCAGTCGCGCCCGTCGGCCTCCCGGCGGCGTGCGCTGCGGCGAGCCCGCGCCGCCACCCGCCGCGCCTGCGGCGTCCGCTTCGGCTGCAGGGACCGCCGCTGCCAGAACAGGCGTTGGACGACGAGCGTCAGCACCCCGCCGAACACGATCGCGACGAGGTTCACGGCGAGCTGGACCGCCGATCCCGACGCCTCGTCGAACACCCCGAAGGCGAGTGCCACGGCCACGTTCGCGGCCGCGGGCACGGTCGTCACCGAGATCAGCACGCCGACCAGCGCCCCGGACTTCGCCGAGGTCAGCGACGTGATGCCGGCGATGCCCGCGAGGAACCCGACGACCCAGGAGAGCGCGTCGGGACGCCAGATGAAGTCGGTCAGCGGCCGATCGCCCAGCAACATCGACCGGTCGACGAGGTCGAGCGCGGCCAGCAGCCAGGTCGTGGCCAGCGTCGCGGCCATCGCCACCGGGAAACCGACGAGCAGCGCGACGCCCGCGCGCACGGCCATCGTGCGCCGACGTTGCACGATGCCGACGCAGAACGCCGCCAGCGGCCCGAAATCCGGCCCGACGACCATCGCGCCGACGATCAGGATCGGCTGGTCGAGCAGCACGCCGATGCCGGCGATGATCGTCGCGACGACCAGGAACGTGAGGTAGGTCGCGGAGAGCTGGATCTCGTCGCTGACCCGGTGCTCGATCTCCTCCCAGATCACCGCGTCGGTGCCCAGCCCGGGGGCGTCCTCCTCCGCCTTCCGCCCCGACTCGGACAGGACGAGGTCGACGTTCTCGGCGGTGATCGCGCCGTCCTCGGCGAGCCCCAGGTCGCGGAGCGCGCCGAGCACGGCGCTCGCCCCTTCCCTGGCGACGTCGCAGAGCACGACGTCGCCCACCGGATCCCGGGCCGCCCCGGCCAGGACGGCCAGGTGGGTGACCGAGGAGTCGCCCTCGAGCAGCTCCGTCACCGCGGGCATCCGATCCGGCGGAACGATCAAGCGCAGGTGCAGCACCGACCCACTGTAGGGGTGGGTCAGAACAGGGAGAGTGGCTCCACGGCCCGGTCGGGTGCGGCCCGGTCGGCCGGTGGGGCCGCCCAGTCGGGTTCGGTGGAGAGCACGACCAACCGGTGCGTGGCCCGGCTGAGCGACACGTACAGCACCCGGTGCCCCGCACTGGACTCGGCGATGATCTCGGCCGGTTCGAGCACCACGACGCCGTCGTACTCCAGGCCCTTGGCTTCGATGCTGTCCACCACCTGGAGCCGCCCGGCGCCGAGCCCGGTCAACTGCGCGGCGACCTCGTCCTGCCGGACCGCCGGCGTGACGACACCGACCGTGCCCTCGACGTCGGCCAGGAGCTCTTCGACGGCCGAGCGCAACTCGTCGGTCAGCCGCTCGCCGGCCACCAGCCGATCCGACGGCTTCGCGCCGGTCTGCCGCACCGCGGTCGGGAGTTCCAGCCCCGGTTCCCACCGGCGCAGCACCGAGGCGGCGAGCTCGAAGATCTCGGCCGAGTTCCGGTAGTTGGTGGTGAGCGTGTACCGGCGCCGTACCCGGGTGCCCACGGCCGCGTCCATCGCCGCGGTGGCCTCCTCCGGATCCTCCCAGGCACTCTGCGCCGGGTCGCCGACCAGCGTCCAGGAGGCGTACTTACCGCGGCGGCCGAGCATGCGCCACTGCATCGGCGAGAGGTCCTGCGCTTCGTCGACGACGATCAGCGAGAACTCGTCGTCGTCCTCGTCCGCCGCGGGCGTCGGCGCCGGTGCGCGGTCGGAGGAGAGGCGGATCTCCTGCATCTCCCACTCCTCCGGACGACGACGGCGCACCTGCGGCTTCGGCGGCTTGCCGAGCAGGGCACGCAGTTCGTCGAGCAGCGCGACGTCCGCCACCGACCAGCCGTCCTCCGCGAACGACGCCGCCAGCGGTCCGACGTCGTTCTTCGCCAGGTCGGAGCCCGCGCACCGGGCCAGGCGCGACCGGTCGGCCGCCCAGCGCAACACGTGTTCGGGCTCGACGATCGGCCACCAGGCGGCCAGGAACTCGCGGAACTCGTCGCGGTCGCGAATGGTGGCGTCGAAGGCGTCGCGTTCCCAGTTCTCCGGGGCTCCGGACCAGGAGCGCGAGAGGTTCCACAGCGCGTCGAGCAGCGCGGTGGCCGCCTGACCGCGGGCGGAGTTCGGGGTACTGCCGCGCCGACGGGCCGCCTTGCGCGCGGCGGCCAGCGCACGGACGTCGAGAGTGAGCACTTCACCGCCGTAGACGACGCGGAACCGGTCCGGTGCGGTCGGCGCCGGCAGCCAGGCCAGTCGGGACAGGACCCGGCGGATGCTCGCCGCACCCTTGATCGCCGACAGCGCCGCGTCGTCGCGCCGGGTGGCCTTGACGGTGGAGAGCATCGTCGCGAGCGAACGCAGCACGACCCCCTCCTCGCCGAGCGAGGGCAGCACCTGGTCGATGTACCGCACGAACGTGGGGGACGGCCCGACGACGAGCACACCGCCGCCGGCGTACCGGTTGCGATCGGAGTAGAGCAGGTAGGCGACGCGGTGCAGCGCGACCGCCGTCTTCCCGGTGCCGGGCCCGCCCTCGATGATCGTGGTGCCGTTCGCCGGCGCGCGGATCGCCTCGTCCTGCTCGCGCTGGATCGTCGAGACGATGTCGCGCATGGCCTGACCGCGGGCCCGGGCCAGCGTCGCCATCAACGCACCCTCGCCGACGACGGCCATGCCCTCCGGCGCCGCGGCCGGATCGAGCAGGTCGTCGGAGAGCCCGACCACCCTGGTGCCGGAGGAATGGATCACCCGCCGCCGGACGACGTCCAGCGGGTCCTCGGCGGTGGCGCGGTAGAACGGCGCGGCGGCCGGAGCCCGCCAGTCGACGACGAGCGGCTCGTACCGCGCGTCGAGCACACCGAGCCGGCCGATGTGACGGGCCTCGCCGCTGCGCAGATCGAGGCGGCCGAAGACCAGCCCGTCGTACCCGCTGTCGAGCGCCTTGCGCCGCCGGGCGGCCTGGTGCACGAGGACGTCACGCTCGTACAGCGCACCCTCGTGGCCGAGCTGGGCCCGTCGATGTCCCTCGGCTTCGACCTCGGCGGTGCCGGATCGAACCTCCTCCAACCGGGCGTACACGTCGTCGACGTGACGTTGTTCGGCGGCGATCTCGGTAGTGAGGACGGACGGACGGTCGGTCAACGCGGTGCTCCGGGCTTCGGGGTTGTGCGGCTAGAGAAGCCTAGACAGAGCATGGCGCGGGCGGGGTCGTGCCGCGAGTCGATGTTTCTGCCCGCCTCGACCGGTAGGATCGGAGGTGAGATCAGGCGCGGACCGCGGCCACCGTCGTCGGCGGGTCGAGCAGCACTCCGCGGGCGGTGGAGCCGAGCCGCGAACGAGCTCCCGCCGGGCGTCCGTTGACGCCGACGACGAGCAGATCCGCTCCGCGCGAGAGCCTCGCCAGCACCGCCAGCGGACGGCCGCGGTGCACGGCCGAGGTCGCACGCACCCGGAAGCGGTCGGCGAACGCGCGCACTTCTTCGTCCACCAGCGTGTTCGCGGCCGGGTCGTCGGTGACGAGCGTGTCGAGCAGGGTGTCGTCGAGCCAGTAGTCGGCGGCCGAACCGGGCGTCACGTAGATCGCGACCAGCGGGCGGCGGTGCCCGGCCGCGTGGGCGAACGCGTACTCCAGCGCCGCACGGGACGCGGGCGAGCCGTCGACACCGACGACGACGTGACCGGGGAACGGACCCTGCTGCGACGTGCCCGCGTTGGCCGGCGGCCGGGCGACGACGGCCGCGGACCGGCCCTCGGTGGCCAGCCGCACCGCGATCGTGCCGACGAGCTGGGTGCCGGAACCGGCGCCGGCCGCGGTGCCGACCACCACGATGCCGGCCTGGTCGGCCGCGGCCGCGAGAACGGTGAGCGGACGCCCGTCGCCCCGGACCGTGCGGACGTGCCCGGCCGGAACCGCCCGCCGGGCCAGCGCGCCGGCCTCGGCGAGAACGGCGTCGGCGCGCTCGTCGTTGCCGGCGTGCGCCACCACCAGCGGGGCGTGCAGGGCGCGGGCCTCGCGGGCCGCCCAGGTGAGCACGCCGGTGGGGTCGTCGCCGCGGGAGACCCCGACCACGATGCCGGCGGCGGCCGGAGCCCAGCGGGGGGTGCCGGTGACCCGGCGCTGGACCTGTTCCCGGGGGCGCAGCGGCGCAGAGGGTGCTGTCGATCTACTCGTGTCGAAAACCGTCACGGCACTTCCCCTCCTGCGACGGCCGGCACCCCGTCGTTCGTGCTGATTGCTGGCGGTGGGCTCCCGAGGTCCCGCGTTCAGCGTGCCTAATCCGACGGGCCCGTACCAGCGAATCTCTGTAATCGGGACGGATAGCCGGACCGTCCCTTCGGGGGCAGGAGGGAAGTACCAGCGGGTATGACTAGGCGTTTAGATATGTCTACCCAGAGTAGATGAAGGTTCGAGTATCACTCCGTGGGAAAGCCGCCGCGCACGGCTCGCCATCCCTCCCCAGAGGGGCGGGCGAGCCGTGCGCTTCGGGGTGGGACGCCCGTCGGCCATCCCTCCCCAGAGGGGCGGGCCGACGGGAGATTCACCCGGCTCCGGTGCGGGCGCAGACCGGAGCCGGGGAGCTGTCAGCTGCTCCGGACCAGTTCCAGAACAGGGGCGGAGCGGGCGGCGCCGAGCGGCAGCACGAGCCGGACCGTGGTCCCGGTGCCCGGCGTGCTCTCCAGCCGCACCACACCGCCGTGCGCGGCGGCGATCGCCTCGGTCACCGCGAGGCCGAGCCCGGCCCCCGGCGCCTCGACGCGCTGGGCGTGCTGACCGCGGTAGAACCGGTCGAACACCCGCGGCACCTCGTCGGCCGGGATGCCCACACCGGTGTCGGTGATCGTCACCACCGCGGCGTCGGCGTCGGCGGACGACACCCGCACCGAGATCCGGCCACCGGCCGGGGTGAAGAGCAGGGCGTTGGAGAGCAGGTTGTCGACGGCGGTACGCAGCATCGTGGTGTCGCCGGGCACCCGGAGCGACGGCTCCGCGTGCAGGTCGACGGCGACGCCGGCCTGCTTGGCCTTGCTCCCGGCCGTTCGTACGGTGTCGGTGACCAGCGACGACAGGTCGATCGGCGACCGGTGGACGGTGGCCTTCAGCGCGTCGCCGGCACGGGCGGTGACGAGCAGGTGGTCGATCAGCCGCACCAGGCGGTCGGCGTTGCGCCGGATCGCGCCCACCATGCGCTCCCGGTACTGCTCGGGGACGTCGTCGAGCTCGTCGAGCAGTTCCAGGTTGCCGGTGATGACGGCGACGGGCGTCCGCACCTCGTGGGTGATCAGCGAGATGAAGTCGGACTCACTGGCCGACCGCTCGACGGCCGAGCCGAGCGTGAGGATCGCGGTCGCCTGGTCGGCGAGCAGGCCGAGCAGCTGGGCCCGCTCCGGACCGAGGGCACCCGGCTTGCGGTCGAGCACCGAGAGCGCACCGACGACGTTGCCGGTCGTGTCGAGCAGCGGGACGCCGGCGTACGAGCGGGCGCCCGGGTCGACCGCGGTGAGCGGCCCGACCGCGTAGCGAGGGTCCTCGAGCAGGTCCGGGATCTGCAGCGGGGCGCGGTCGCCGACGATCCGGGCACACGGCGACGCGGCGCGGGGCAGCTGCGTCACCCCGATGTTGTGGCGGACGACCGCGCGGACCCGCTCGGCCTCGACCAGCGTGAGCATGGCCATCGGAGCGCGCACGGCCTCGGCGGCGATGCGGACGATGTTCGCCAGCACCGGCTCGACCGACACGCTGAACTGACGCATCGTCCGTACTGCGGCGAGCCGTGCAGGCTCGTCGGCCCAACGGGCCGGAAGCTCGACATCCATGTCAGTCCCCGTATGTCTGGGGCGGCATCCGTGCCGCCTCCTGGCGTACACCTCGGACATCGGACTGCGATGCCCCGGGGCGAGCCAAACGGGGTTGCGCTACGGGTGCGGGCCCCCGCGCGGTGCGCGAGGGCCCGCAGGGCCGACCGGAGGGCCGACCGGAGGGAACTAGCTCCAGTTGACCTGGGCCTGGTTGCCGGCCTGGGTGGGGTCGGTGGTGCGGTCGGTGTAGCCGTCGCCGTCGGTGTCGACCGCGGCGTATTCGGCGTTGCCGTTGTAGTTGTCGTCGGCGACGTAGGTGTCGGCCTTGCCGTCGTAGTTGGTGTCGACGGTGGCGTGGTCGATGTGGCCGTCCTGGTTGGCGTCGACGCCGTTCCAGTCGACGACGTCGTCGTCGTTGGTGTCGCCCGCGGCCCGGTCCAGGTACCCGTCGCCGGTGGTGTCTTTCCAGAAGGTGTCGGCGTCGCCGTCGTAGTCGTCGTCGTAGATCGCGTCGTCGACGACCCCGTCGGCGTTGTAGTCGTGGGCGACGAAGTCCACGACGCCGTCGTTGTTCTGGTCGGCGGTGATCGTGACGCTGCCGTCGGCGTTCTCCGAGTAGCTGACGTCGTCCCACTGCCCGTCGCCGTCGACGTCGACGTTGGTCTCGTACTCGCTCATCGGGGTTCGCGTCCTTCCGCGGTCTGTGTGGCGTGCTCGAGATCGACGTTAGGGCGCGGCGACCTCGCTGGTATCCCCAGAATGTGCCAGCTGGGTCGGGCTTTCCGCGGGCAGTGTCAGGTCACCGACGATGTATCGGTGACACCCGTTCGTTCGACCGTCGGATCGAAGGTACGGCCCACCACCGCAAGGTGAACGTGCGGTTACGCCGTGCTTCTGAATTCGAAAGCACGAAAGCCTTGTGTTCGGTTGTGCCCGGGGGTACAAATTCCTGGCGGGCCCCGCCTCTCAGAACGCCGCAACGCGGCGGAGAGAACAGGGCCCGTCCAAACTTCCCGGCCGCCCCGCAGCCTCGCTGCGGGGCGGCCGTTTGTTCTGGGATGGCTGCTCGCGCCCCGGACCACCTGCGCGGCGGGGGGTTCGGAGGGCTGGGGGGCGTTAGGGTCGGAACACGTGGCAACCGGGGCGGACGTGGGGCGAACGGCGCGTGCCGCCCTCAGCGGGTTGATCGCTGTTCCCCGGGAGAAACTCAGTCCTCGGGTCGCGGCTCGGGGAACGCTCGCGGTGGCTCTGCCGCTGGTGGTCGGGGTCGTCTCCGGTGACGTGCTGCCGGCGGTGGCGGCCACGCTCGGGGCCTACTTCACCGGCTTCGCCGATCTGACCGGGCCCTATCGGCGGCGACTGCGGCTCGGGTTCGCGTTGGCGCTGTGCGGGGCGCTCTCCGTTCTGCTCGGTGCGCTCGCCAACCCCTACGCGGTCGTCGCGGTGCTGTTGGTGGCGGTGTGGGGGTTCATCGCCGGGCTGCTGACCTCGCTCGGGCCGTCGGGTACGCGTGTCGGCATCACCGGGCTGATCGTGCTGATCGTCATCGGGGAGCAGCCGCAGGAGCTCAGCCAGGCGCTGGTCGCCGCGGCGGCGGTGTTCGTCGGGGCGGCGTTGCAGACGTTGCTGGCGATCGCGCCGTGGCCGGTGCGTGGATACGCGCCGGAGCGGGCGGCGGTGGCGGCGGCTTATCGGGAGCTCACCGACGTGGATCCGGCGGGCGGCGGCCCGGCGTACCCGGTCGTGCTCGAGGCCCATGCGGCGCTGCGAGGGCTCGACCCGCAGCGTCACCGGGCCGTGGCCGGGCTCCGCATGTTGCTCGACGAGGTGGAGCGGGCCCGGGGCGAAGTGGTCGCGCTGGCGGTGCTCCGGGCCCGGCTGGCGGACATGGGACAGCAGGAGGCCGCGGACGAGGTCGGTGCGGTGATCGACGCCGCGGCTGCGGTGGGGGCCACGATCGCCGAGCGTCTGACCTCCGGGCCCGACGAGCTGCACCCCGAGCTGGTGCCCGCGTTGGACGAAGCGCTCGCCAAGGCCGTCGCCGCCGTGCGGGCCCGGCGGGACGCTCCCGGCCGGGCGCCGCTCACCCGGCGCGGCGCGGCGGCCCGCTCGGCCGCGCTGGCCGGTCAGCTCCGCGCCGCCCGCCGGATCGCCGAAGCCACCGACCCGAGACAGCGCAAGCACGCCGCCCCGAGCAACAACCCCGTCGACCCCGGCGACCCCGGCGACCCCGACATCCCCGACCACCCGCCCACCGCGCCCGTCTTCCTCATGCCCGCTGACGAGCCGATCACCGTCCTGCGGGCCAACCTCCGACCTTCCTCCGAAGCCTTCCGGCACGCACTGCGGCTCGCCTTCACCCTGGCCGCGGTCGCCTCGGCGCTGGTCGCACTCGGCCTCCCGCGTGGCTACTGGCTGCTGCTCACCGTCGCGGTGGCGATCCGCCCCGACTTCTCCGCGACCGTCAAACAGGTCGTCGACCGGGTCGCCGGCACCCTCCTCGGCATGCTCGTCGTCTCCGCGCTGCTGGAATGGGTCGTCTCCGAGACCTGGCAGAAGATGGCGCTCGTCCCGGTCTTCTACTTCCTCCTGCGTACCGTCCTCGCGGCGAACTTCGCGCTCGGCGCGGCCGCGATGGCCGGGAACGCGGTGCTGATCGCCGACCTGCTCGGAGCTTCCGCCGGGCAGTTGATCCCGGAGCGGCTCACCTACACCGTCGCGGCCGGTGTCATCGCTCTGGCCGCGTACCTGGCCTGGCCCACCTGGGAGCGGTCCACCGCCCGGGAGACGCTCGCCGACGCGATCGAGTCGGCGCGCACCTACCTGCGCACGGCGGCCGACCCGGACGCCTCCGACACCGACGTGGACGCCGCCCGCACCGCGGCGCGGGTCGCACTGAGCAACGCGCGTGATTCGGCCAAGCGGCTGGCCGACGAACCGGGCACCCCGCCGGGGCTGGTCGACCTGGCCAGCGGCGTCAGCGTGCACGCGAGCCGGCTGGTGCAGGGCGGCATGGCGCTGGAGGCGGCCCGGGACATGTACCCGGAAGGCCTCTCCCGCCCGGAGGCCCGGACGTTCGCCGGACACGTCGACACCGCTCTGGCCGCGATAAGCACCGCGCTGCGCACCGGGCGTCGACCGAAGGCGCTTCCGCAGTTGCGTGCGGACGTCGACGATTTGATCGCCGTCGCACCATCCGCCCGGCTCGCTACTTTCGCGACCGCCGCCGACCGGCTGACGGACGGGATCGGCACCCTCAATCACCTGCTCCGGCAAGATTCGAAAGGGGCGCCGGAGCCCGCCTCCGATTAGGCTGCGTACATGGTTCATCCCCCACCACCCGGCGTTCCCCACCCGTCGGAGGGAATGGCCCAACCGGCTCCGATGGTGCCCTGGCACAAACGACGCTGGGTCGGCATCGCGGTGGCCGTCGTCGCCGTCGGCGTCATCGCGCTGGCCGGTCTCGGTATCTACGGCATCCTCGGTTACAGCCTGGGGCCGGGCACGCTGATCCTGGCGCTGGGCACCGCCGTGTTGCCGGTGCCGATCCTGCTGGCGTTCTTCTGGTGGCTCGACCGGTACGAACCCGAGCCGCGGCGCTACCTGGCGTTCGCGTTCGCCTGGGGCGCGTGCGTGGCGACGTTCGCGGCGCTGATCATCAACTCGTTCGGTGGGCGCGTGATCACGGGGGCCGGCGGCTCGGAGAGCAGCACCGCCGTGCTCGTAGCCCCGCCCACCGAGGAGTTCTTCAAGGCGATCCCCCTGTTCATCCTGCTCGGTCTCGCGCTCACCGGGCGTCGGCAGATCAACGGTGTCGTCGACGGCATCGTCTACGCCGGGATGTCGGCGGTCGGGTTCGCGTTCACCGAGAACGTCCTCTACTTCGGCTCGGCGTACATCGGTGACGAAGAGAAGAACATGCCCGGTGGCATCACCGCGCTGATCGTCACGTTCGTGCTCCGCGGTGTCTTCTCGCCGTTCGCGCACCCGCTCTTCACCGCGATGACCGGTGTCGGGGTCGGGCTGGCGGTGCGCAGCAGGCACACCTGGGTGAAGATCGTCGCGCCGATCGGTGGTCTCGTGCTCGCGGTGCTCCTGCACGGCACCTGGAACCTGCTGGCCTCCAGCCAGGACTTCAGCGTGATCCTCACCGGCTACACGCTGATCATGCTGCCGATCCTGATCGCGATGATCACGTTGGCGATCGTGCTCCGCGGCCGGGAAGCGAAGGTCGTCGGCCGGGTGCTGCCGGTGTACGCCGAGGCGGGGTGGTTCACCGCGCAGGAGATCGCCGCGCTGGCCACCATGCAGACCCGGCGGGCCGGGCGGCAGTGGGCGCGGGGCATCGCCGGCGGCATCGGCGCCAAAGCGATGTCGGACTACCAGTTCGCGGCCACGAAGCTGGCGATCATCCGGGACGCGCTCGCCCGCGGCATCACCAACCGCGAGTTCGCGGACGAGGAACGTCAACTGCTCGCCACCGTGGACGCCCGGCGGCAGTACATCCTGCAGCACGCGCGTCCGGGCACGACGATGCCGTGGTCGACGTCACCGGCCGCGTACCCGCCGGGGCACGGTGGTGCCAACTACGTCAGCGGCAGCTACCCGACCGGCTCCAACTACAGCGGCCCCGGTCAGATCTACAACCCCACGTACTACGGCGGCGGCCACCACCCGGGTTACCAGCCGCACCACGACGGGCGTTAGAGGTACAGCCCGGTGCCCTCGTCGTCGACGCGGGAGGCCGCCACCGCGTGGACGTCCCGTTCACGCATCAGCACGTAGTCGTTGCCGCCCAGTTCGACCTCGGACTTCTCGTCGGGGTCGAACAACACCCGGTCGTTGACCTCCACCGAGCGCACGGTGGGGCCCACGGCGACCGCCGTCGCCCACGCCAGCCGGCGACCCATCGCGGCGGTGGCCGGGATCACGATGCCGGAGCTGGAACGCCGTTCGCCGGCGCTGCCCTCCAGTTTCACCAGTACCCGATCGTGCAGCAGGTGGATGGGCAGGCCACCGTTCGCGGCGTTGACCAAGTCGGGTTCTGTACTCACAGCTCCACACGGTATCGCCGAGTGTGTGGGATCTGTGGGCGCGGGTAGGAGGCGCCAGTACGGTGCGGTCGGAACGACTGAAGGGGGAACCCGGGTGAGTTGGCTGTTGCGGGTGCGCGACGAGGCGCGCGAGCGACTCGCGGCAGCGCGGGAGAACCAGACCGTTCCACTGGATCAGCCTGCGGCCGAGGGGCCATCGGGCGTGGTCCTGCTGCCGGCGGGCGAGCCCGACAACGAGAGCGTGCCGGTCGCGCTCCGGGTCGGCGCGGCCTGGGCCTGGCGCCTCGCGATCGTCGCCGTGGTGCTCTACGGGCTGTTCCACCTCATCTCGATGCTCCGGGTCGTCGTCATCCCGCTGATGGTGGCGCTGCTGCTGGCCGCGCTGCTGGAGCCGGCCGCCGGTTTCCTGCGCCGGATGGGTGCTCCCCGGGCGCTGGCCGCGACGACGATCCTGGTCTTCGGGCTCGTCCTGGTGTTCGGCACGCTCACGCTCGTCGTGCAGGCGTTCATCAACGGCCTCGCCGACCTCACCGACCAGGTCAACCAAGCGCTCAACGAGGGCCGCGACTGGCTGCTGTCGGGCCCGCTGCACATCTCCCAGGGCCAGATCGACCAGTACGTCGAGCGGGCGCAGACGTGGTTGTCGGAGAACAGCTCGTCGTTGACGTCCGGCGCGCTCAGCACCGCGACGACGCTCGGCGAGGTCGTCACCGGGTTCTTCCTGGTGCTGTTCACGACGTTCTTCTTCCTCAAGGACGGCGCCCAGATCTGGCGGTTCCTCACCCGCCTGCTGCCGCGCCCGGCCCGCCCGGCGGTGCGTCAGGCCGGTCACTACTCCTGGCACACGCTGACGTCCTACGTGCGCGCCACCGTCTTCGTCGCGTTCGTCGACGCGCTCGGCATCGGCATCGGCTTGGCCGTGCTAAAGGTGCCGCTCACGCTGCCGCTGGCCGCGCTGGTGTTCCTCGGCGCGTTCATCCCCGTCATCGGTGCGACGCTGTCGGGTGCGGTGGCCGTGGCGGTCGCGCTGGTCACCCAGGGCCCGGTGCCCGCGCTGATCATCCTGGCCGTGGTGATCGGTGTGCAGCAGCTGGAGGGCCACGTCCTGCAGCCGCTGATCATGGGCCGGGCGGTCGCGCTGCACCCGCTGTCGGTGATCCTGGCGATCGCGATCGGCATCACGGTGGCCGGCATCGTCGGCGGTCTGGTGGCGGTGCCGCTGCTGGCCGTGCTGAACACCGCGATCCGCTACCTGGTGCTCCGGCCCGACGGCGGGCCGGCACCCTCGGACGCTCCACCCGGCACCGAACCCACCGACGACGACGAAGCCGAGGCGGAGAAGGCCCGCGTGGAGGCCGAGCAGAACGCCACCGTTGGCGCCGTCGGCGCGGGCGCGGCGACCCGCACCGACACGGCGGTGATCGCACCGCCGGCGCCGACCGGTGAGCCACCCGGCCCGGTGGCCACCAGCTGAGCTCAGGCCCCGCCCAGGCGCTTCAGGGCTCCGCGGACGACGTCGGGTGAGGTCGTGTACCAGAACGGCGGCAGCGTGCGGCGGATGAACTCGCCGTAGCGTGCGTTGTGCAGGCGGGGATCGAGCACCGCGACGACACCACGGTCACCGGCGGCCCGGATCAGCCGGCCGGCGCCCTGGGACAGCCGGATCGCCGCCGCGGGCACCGACACGGCCATGAAGCCCGACCCGCCGGCGTCGTCGACGGCCTTCGACCGGGCGGCGGTGAGCGGCTCGTCGGGCCGGGGGAACGGCAGCCGGTCGATGACGACCAGCTGGCACGCGTCGCCCGGCACGTCGACGCCCTGCCAGAGCGACGCGACGCCGAGCAGACACGTCTGCGGCTCCTCCTTGAACCGGCGCACGAGCAGGTGGATCGAGTCGTCGCCCTGCAGCAGCACCGGCAGATCGGTCTGCGCGCGGAGCGTCTCGGCCGCGGTGGCGGCCGCCTTCCGCGACGAGAACAGGCCGAGCGTCCGCCCGCCGGCCGCGGTGACCAGCTCGACCAGCTCGCGCTGGGCGGCCTCCGACAGCCCGGACATGCCCGGCTTCGGCAGCCGCGAGGCGACGTAGAGGATGCCCTGCTTGGGGTAGTCGAACGGCGACCCGACGTCGAGCGCGCGCCAGACGGCGGGCGGCTCCTTGTCGTCGTCATCGTCGTCGGGCACGGGCGGTTCGACCCGCCGGACGTCGTTGGTCTCGGGCGTGCGGCCGTAGTCGACCTCGAGACCGAGCGAACGGGCGACGGTGTCGAAGCGCCCGCCGAGCGCGAGCGTGGCCGAGGCCGCGACCACCACCCGGTCGCGGAACAGGCCGCTGCCCAGCGCGGCCGAGACCGACAGCGGAGCGACGTGCAGCGCGGGCGGCCGCCGGTCTTCCTGGGCCACCCAGGCGACGTCGCGATCGGACTGTTCGAGCAGGCGCTCGACGGTGTCGACGAGCCCGGTGAGCCCCTGCTTGGCCTGGTTGCGCTTGACGGCGTCGGCCTCGTCGGGGCCGACCTCGCCGCCGAGTGCGTCGAGCGCGGCCCTGGCCGCCGAATCGACGAGGAACAACGCGTCGTAGAGCGGCTCGGGGAGGCGTTCCAACCGGCCCGGACGTGCTCCGTCGAGCATGCGCTCGAGCAGATCGGCGGAGCCCTCCACGTCGTCGCGCAGTTTGTCGGGGACGAACGAGCGCAGGCGACGGGCGGCCCGGCTGATCACCTCCGCGTTGAGCTCGGCCTGCGCGGCACTGGTGACCCGGTCGGTGAGCTCGTGGGCCTCGTCGATCACCAGGAGCGCGTGCTCGGGCACGATGTGCCGGCCGGAGAGCAGATCGACGGCGAGCAGGCTGTGGTTCGTGACGACGATGTCGGCCTGCCGGGCCTTGGCCCTGGCCGCCTCGGCGAAACACTCCTCGCCGAACGGGCACCGGGCCGCGCCGACGCACTCCCGGGCCGGCATGCTGACCTGCCGCCACGCGCTGTCGTCGACGCCGGGGTCGAGATCGGCGCGGTCGCCGGTCTCGGTCTCGTCCGCCCATTCGCGGACCCGGGTGACCTGCTGGACGAGCTTTCCGGCCGCACCGAGCCACTGGGTGTCGGTGTCGAACAGGCCTTCGTCGTCGTCGTCAGCGGCGCCGGGCTCCAGCCGGGCCCGGCACGCGTAGTGGTGCCGGCCTTTCAGCAGCGCGAACGTCGGTGTGCGGCCGAGCACCGGGGCGGCGGCCTCGACCAGCCGGGGCAGGTCGTGGTTGACCAGCTGGGCCTGCAGCGCCAGCGTGGCGGTGGTGACGACGACGCGCTTGCCGGTGGCCAGCGCGGGCACCAGGTACGCGAGCGACTTGCCGGTGCCGGTGCCGGCCTGCACCAGCAGGTGCTCGCCGGTGTGCACGGCCTCGGTGACCGCACGGGCCATCGTGCGCTGACCGGGACGGTCCATGCCTTGGGGCACGGCGCCGATCGCCGCGGCGAGCAGCGCCTCCGTCTGCCGTTGGTCGGCCTGCGTCGAATCTGCTTCGGTCACTACAGCCACGGGCGGAAACGGTACCCGGCTCCTACGACACTTCGTCGGCCCCGTCCACAGGCGGCAGGCGACGGAGCTTCTCGGGGTTGACGACGAACGAGAACCGGGAAATCCGGCCCTCGGTGGTGACGTCGGGCACGACCACGCCGAGCAGCTGCCCGTCTCGGTAGAGCACCAGGCCGAACTGACCGTTCACGATCGCCGGCTCCGGCTCGAGGTAGCTGTTCCCGCTGGTCAGCACCCCGAGCAGGAAGCGGATGACCTTGTCGGCGCCGTAGATCGGGCGCAGCGCGGCGCGTACCTGGCCGCCGCCGTCCGAGTGGAACTCGACGTCGGGGGCCAGCAACGCGGTGAGGCGGCCCAGATCGCCGCCCTGGCAGGCCTCGAAGAACGCTTCGACGGTGGCGCGCTGCTCGGCCAGCGGCGCCAACCGCGGCGGCGCGCTGTCGTGCAGCAGCCGTCGCGCGCGTGAGGCGAGCTGACGGGCGTTGTCGACCTTCGTACCGAGCGCGGCCGCGATGCCGTCGAACGGGACGCCGAACACGTCGTGCAGCACGAACGCGACGCGCTGTTCCGGGCTGAGCCGCTCCAGCAGGTGCAGCAGCGCGATCCGCACCGAATCGTCGAGCACCGCGAGATCGGCCGGGTCGGAGTTCGCGGTGGGCAGTCGCTCCACCAGGGGCTCGGGCAGCCACGGCCCGACGTAGGCCTCGCGCGTGACGCGTGCGGACCGCAGCACGTCCAGACAGATCCGGCCGGTCACCCTGGTCAGCCACGCGCGCGGGTCGAGGATCTCCGCGCGGTCGGTGCGCTCCCAGCGCAACCAGGCCTCCTGCACCGCGTCCTCGGCGTCCGAGAGGCTGCCCAGCATGCGGTAGGCGACCCGCACCAGGTGCTCGCGGTGCGCGCTGAATTCGTCCATGACCCAGTAGACGATTCGGCCCCGCTGTCCGTGACAGCGGGGCCGAAAAAAATCACTGCGTCTTGACGGCCTGCTCGCCGCGCTCGACGAGCGTGCGGTAGACGTCCTGGGCGCGGGTCTGCGCGGTCTCGACGTTGCGCTTCACCGACTCGCCGTTCACCTCGCGCGCCTTGCTCTGCAGACCGGCCGCGTACGACGGCAGGTCGGCGGCGAGGGTACGGAGCTCGCGGGGGAGGCTGCGCAGGTCCTCCGGGAGGGTCGCGGCGTTGCGCTGGAAGCGCTCCGAGATCTCCGGGGCGTTGGCGGCGAACTTGCGGATCTGCTCGGCGACCAGGTCACCGACGCCGGCGAGGGCGTACAGCGGCTCCGGCCACTGCTTCGAGTCAGCGCCACTGCCCTGGCCCGGCCCGATCGCGGCGGGCTGCTCGTTGTCGGCGGGGCCCGTGGGAGTAGACATCTGGCGTCCCTTCGCTGTGGATGTAACTCCACGGTAGGTCGGCCGCGCTAACACCTGCAAGCGCTCAGCTAGCACTTCAGGGAACGGTCAGGGTCGGACCCTGAGAGCGGGGTCAGGGAAGGGTGCGCCGTTCTGCGACCGGTGATGTTTCGGGCTCCTCGGCGGGGCCCGGGCTCCGCGGAGCGACCCGTCGGCGTCCGAGCTCGCCGCCGCACCGATCGACGACCGCGCGTACCCGGCCGGCCACGTCGGTGACCTGCCTGCGCTCGTGCCGGAACGTCCGCAGCACCCGCGCCAGCTCGTCGTCCGTGCGGCGGCCGACGTCGGCCAGGTCGACGTCGGCGACCAGCCGCTCGACCCGCCGGCGACGGCGGTGGGTGGGCGGACCGTCGGAGTCGGCACGCAGGCGGAACACCCGCGCCAGCCGCCCGCCGGAGGACACCTCATCCGACGGGCGAGCGTCCGGTGCGCCGTCGAACACGACCGCCGCGCGATGGCGCTGTTCGGCCGTGATCATCGCGATTCGTTCGTCCAGCTGATGGCCCAGCCGGTTCAGTTCAGCGAGCTCGGCGAGCGATTCGTCGCGCCGTTGCCGCACCTCCGCCGTTCGCAGGGCATCCAGACCGTGCAGATAACCGGGGGCCAGCACCCGGTCGATCCGCCGTCTCCCTCCTGGTACGACATCCGTCATGCCTCTGCTCCTTCGCACGGCGCGGATTCGCAGGCCAGTGGTGTGGCGGGTCGCCCACCGCGTCTGGAGCATCCTGGCACGCGGGAGCGGTCCGAGTGCGGGTTGCAGCATCATTTGGCATGGATGCGATGACGAAACAGTCACATTCCGGCCACAAAACCCGGGGCGTGGCCGCTATATGAGAAAGAATCTCACGTTTTCGAGACGACGGGCTCGTCGACGGCCAGCCGCGTCTCGCCGACCCACAGGTCGGCGTCGTCCGGGATGTTCCGTTTGACCAGGCCGAGCGCGATGTTGCCGAGCTCGAAGTGGCGCACCGCGGTGCCGACGAAGCCGACCGGGCGTCCGTCGCGCCCGAGCGTGATCGCCGTGCCCTGGACCGGCAGTTCCTCGCTGACGCCGTCGAGGTGGAGCAGCACCATCCGGCGCGGCGGCCGACCGAGGTTGTGCACCCGCGCGACCGTCTCCTGACCCCGGTAGCAGCCCTTCTCCAGGTGCACCGCGGTCGGGATCCACTCCGGTTCCTGCACGATCGTGCGGTGGTCGGTCTCGAACGCCAGCCGCGGACGCCGATCGGCGACACGCAGTGCCTCGTAGGCCCAGATGCCCGCGAGCGGCGCGCCCAGGCGCTCGATCACCGCGTCCTTCTGGCCGCGGGGTACGAGCAGATCGGCGCCCGACCCCGGCATGCGGCGCACGAACCCGCCGCCGGGCAGGGGTGCCAGCCGGTACGGCTCGGACGGCAGCGCCACGTCGAGCCGGGCGAGCGCCTCGCCCGTCCGGGGGCCGATCACCGAGAGCACCGCCCAGTCGGCGCTGACGTCGGCCGGCTCGACCCGCATGAAGAAGACCATCTTCTGCAGGTAGCCGAGCAGGGCGTCGGTGGTGCCCGGTTCGACGTCCAGCCAGGTCGTTTCGCCGTCGTCGCCGACCAGGAAGTGGTGCTCGACGTGCCCGTGGGGGGAGAGCACCAGCGCCTCGGTGCCCTGCCAGGCCGGTAGCGCCTCGAGGTGCTGGGACGTGAGGCTGTGCAGCCAGCTCAGCCGGTCGGCGCCCGGCACCGCGATGACACCGCGGTTGCTCCGGTCGACGACACCGACGTCCTCGGCGAGGTACCGCTGTTCACGGAACGGGTCGCCGTAGTGCGCGGCGACTCCGGCGTCGACACCTTCGGCGAGAACACGGCTCATTACGACAGCACCTCCGGGCTGGGGGATCCGCTAGGTGCAGCGGTCTCCGGCTCGCAGGTATTTCCGTCGCTGCAGTTCCCGCAGACCCCGAACAGGGCGACGTGGCCGACGTCGATGTTGAAACCGCGCTCGTCGGCCAGCCGCCCCGCGAGGTCGGCGAGCATCCCGATCGGCGCCTCCGACACCGTCCGGCACATCCGGCAGACCAGGTGGAAGTGCTGGTCAGCGGCCAGATGATAAGTGGTGGCGGCGTCGATGAGGTGGGTGTGGCGCACCAGGCCGATCTGCTCCAGCAGCTCGAGCGTGCGGTAGACGGTGGTGAGGTTGATGCCGGCCGCCGTCTGCGTCACCTGCGCGTGCAGCTGTTCCGGGGTGGCGTGCCCCAGCCGCTCGACGGCTTCCATGACGAGTTGCCGCTGCACGGTCATCCGTAGCCCGCGGGACCGCAGCGCATCGGTCAGTGACGGTAGCGCCATACCCGCCATGGTATTCACGGGCATGACTACCCGCGCACTTGCTGTCCTCGGCCGGGGTCGCGTACCGGTCGAAACCCCCATCGCTCGGGCCGACGACGCGGGGCTCACCCGCGGTGACGGCATCTTCGAGACCGTCCACGTGCGGTACGGCAAGCCCTGGCAGCTCGACGAACACCTGGCCCGCATGGCGGGCTCGGCCCGGACCCTCGGAATCGCGCTCCCGCCGGCCGACGAACTCGCCGCATTGATCGACGACGTGCTGGTGGACGCGGTCGAGGACGCCGAAGTAGCGGTGAAGGTGGTCTGCACCAGGGGAGCCGATACGGGACAGGTCGAACCACCCACCGTGTTCGCGACGATGTTCGACGTCTCGCCGGCCCAGCTCCGGGGCCGCCGCGAGGGGGTCGCGGTCGTCTCGGTCTCGCTCGGCGTACCCGCGGACGCCCGGAACACCGCGCCCTGGCTGCTGGGCGGCGCCAAGACGCTCTCCTACGCGGTGAACATGGCGGCGCTGCGGCACGCCGCCTCGCTCGGGGCCGACGACGCGGTCCTGGTGTCGACCGAGGGGTTCGTGCTGGAAGCGCCGACGGCCACGGTGGTGTGGGTCGCGGACGGCGCGTTGCGCACGGTGCCGGTCGACACCGGGATCCTGGCCGGTACCACCGCGAACTTCCTGCTCGACCGGGCCGGCGAACTGGGCCTGCGGGCCGAGCACACCCGCGTGCACGTCGACGAGCTCAAGGCGGCCGACGAGGTGTGGCTGTGTTCGAGCGTGCGGGGCGCGGCCCGGGTGACGACGCTCGACGGCGAGCCGCTCGGCGAGCGGGGGTTCACCGAGGGCGTACAACGAATTCTCGGATTCCCGCTTTAATGCGTTGCCGACTCCCGGAGCCCGACGTAGATTCGAGGTACACGAGAGGGGAGGTGGTCCAAAGTTGAATACTTATCGGACTCGTGAGGTGGCTACTTCCTAGCCGCCCGTTGGACTACGGTCCGAACCGCTGCCTTTGTGCACGTAGACGGCGGTAAGGCAAACCAAGGTAACCACCGACCCCTCAGGCTGCCGGCTTCGTCCGACCGGCTCCGCGAATCACATCGCGGAACAAAGCCTGAGGGGCTTTTTAATGCCCTCAGCCAGCTATGCGCTTGAGACGGGCGCTCATGTGCGGCGTCAGATCGTTGCCCATGGCGGCCATGTCGTGCGCGTACAGCAGATCGCCCTCGACGATTCCGTACAGGCGATGGTTCGCCGACACTTCCTTGGCGCTCGCGGTGCGCACTATCGCGTCGGTGCTCAGCTCCACCTTCAGGCCGTCGATCTCGCCGACGTACACCTCGACGAACCCGGTCGGGTGCGCGAGCAGCACCTCCACCGCATCCTCACCCTGCGGACGCCACCAGCCGACCTCGCGGGCCGCCGGGCGGATCGGGCGCCCTTCGGCGTCGATGATCCAGGCCCGGGCCTCGTACGCGAGGAACGGACGGCCGTCGTGGCTGAACCGCACTTCCTGGGCGTAGTCGAAGTCCTCGATGCCCGGGTAGCCACCTTTGCCGGTGCCGCGCCACACGCCGACGAACGGCAGCAGACCGAGCAGCGACTCGTGCAGGTTCGGGCCGGTGCGGAGGTCGTGGGTTTCCTCGTACGGGTACCCGGCAGGATCGGTCACGGTCAGCGCTGCCCCTGGTAGAGCTTGTACACGACGTAAAAGCCGAACCAGCCGATGACGAGGAAGGCCGCGACCAGCAGCACTAGGAAGAATGTCTCGAGCACCCCCCGAGTCTATGGCGCGAACCCGCCATCCCGGCGGGTGGCCCTTGACACAGCGCGGCGGGTACAGCGGCCGGGCCGCCGGAGCCCTAAGGTCATCGGCATGAGCCGCTCACTGGTCGTCAAGGTGACAGCTGGAGCGGATGCTCCCGAGCGCTGCGCGCAGGCGTTCACGGTCGCCGCCACGGCCCTGGCCTCCGGAGTCGACGTCTCGCTCTGGCTCACCGGCGAATCGTCCTGGTTCGCGCTGCCCGGCCGGGCCGCCGAGTTCGACCTCCCGCACTCGGCCCCGCTGTCGGACCTCCTCATCTCGCTCCTGTCCGCCGGACGGGTGACGCTCTGCACGCAGTGCGCGGCCCGGCGCGAGATCACCGAGAACGACGTGCTGCCCGGGGTGCGGATCGCCGGTGCGGCGGTGTTCGTGGAGGAGATCCTGCTCGACAACGCCCAGGCGCTCGTCTACTGAGTCACCCGCACGAGCGGGTAATGCTGTGCTCACCCGCACGAGCGGGTAATGAAGCGGACGATGGCCAGCACTGCGTTGGCGTCGAGCACGATCGCCGTCCGGATCGAGGGATCACCGTTGCTGAGCTGCACGACGCCCGAGATGCCTACCTCGGCGTAGACGACCGCTCGTGCCCGTGCGCAGTCCGCGATGGACCACCGCAACGCGGTCACCGGCGTGACGTCCTCGACGAAGTCGATCGGCCGGGTCGACGCGAGCATCGACAGGCCCGGCGTCGGGGTGCGTAACTCCCGGACCGCCACGGCCCGCCGGTCGTGCTGGCGGATCCGGATCGGTGTCACCAGCACGGTGTCCAGATCGGCCGGTTCGCCGACCAGCTCCGAGGTGACCCAGATGTCGCTCGCGACGGTCTGGCACTTCTGCCGGGCGGTGTCGACGAAGAGCGTGTTGTCGTCGGCCAGCCGCACCCGCACGTCGCGTTCCGGCCGGCCGGCCGGCGCCACCGTCAGCGCGACGTCGTGCGGTGCGGACGCCGGGCCGCCCCGGCGGCACGAGTGGGTGACGTCCATCGAGATCCAGGTCTCCTGCCCGGCGGGGATCCGGACGCCGCGGCTCACCTCACGGAGGTTCGACGTGTACCGGCGGTCGGGCAGCGTGGCGTCGCGGAGGCGGACGTCGTTCGGGCCGGTGTTGGTGAGAACGATCCGTAACGTCCACGGCTGACGCGCGCCGGTCCAGCTCGCGCTGCTGGCCGCGTCCTCGGCGACCCGCGCGGTCAGTTGCACGGCGTCGCGGCGGGCCGCGTCGGCGGCCTGGGTCTCCCAGCCGTGGACGGCCACGCCGCCCAGCAGCGCGCCGACGACGAAGGCCGCGATCCACACCAGCGGGGTCCGCCGGGCGCGCTCCCAGAGCTCGGGCCACCGGATCGCGACCGGCCGCGGCGGCTCCGGCGCCTCGTCGGGTGGTGTCTGGTCGACCGGCTCCGGTGACGACGCCGGGGCTTCGTCGGGTGCCTCCGCCGGATCCGGCTGCGGACGGGACGACTCCCAGATGCTGGTGCTGCGCACGACGGAAGCGTCGTCCCCATCGTCCCAATAGGCAGGCGCACGGCTCTGGTGACGCTCGCCGTCGCCCGCGTCGTCGCGCGGCCGGGCCATGTGACCAGGGTAGGAGCGTTACCGCGCTCATGACGAGGGCCTGCCCGGCGAATGCCGGACAGGCCCTGGTCGACGAGCGGAAGAGACTAGGCGAGCACCAGGCTGGCCTGGTTGACGCCCTTGTCGGCCGACACGTCGGTCTGGCCGTTGCCGCTGGAGTGCAGCGCCCGGACGGTCCAGTCGCCCGGCGCCGCGAAGAACCGGAACGCGCCGGTCGCCGACGACACGACCTCGGCGGTGAACTCGCCGCTCGAGTCGAGCAGCCGCACGAACGCGCTCGGTACCGGCGAGCCGTCACCCGCGGTGACGATGCCCTGGATCACGGTTTCCTTGGCGGTGTCGATGCCCTCGGTGCTCAGGTCTTCGCTCTGCTCAGGAGCTCCGCACATGCTCAGACGCCCTTCTCGATCGGGACGCCGATCAGCGAACCGTACTCGGTCCACGAACCGTCGTAGTTCTTCACGTTCTGGTGACCGAGCAGCTCACGCAGCACGAACCAGGTGTGGCTCGACCGCTCGCCGATGCGGCAGTACGCGATCGTGTCCTTGCTGTCGTCGAGGCCGGCCTCGCCGTAGATCTTACGGAGGTCGTCGTCCGACTTGAACGTTCCGTCCTCGTTCGCGGCCTTGCTCCACGGCACGTTCACCGCGGTGGGAATGTGACCGCCACGCTGCGACTGCTCCTGCGGCAGGTGCGCCGGGGCGAGCAGCTTGCCGGAGAACTCGTCGGGCGAGCGGACGTCGACCAGGTTCTGGACGCCGATCGCGGCGACGACCTCGTCGCGGAACGCGCGGATCGAGGCGTCCTGCTCGCTCGCGGTGTAGGTCGTGGCGGCCCGCTGCGGGACGTCCTTGACCAGCTCGCGCCCGTCGAGCTCCCACTTCTTGCGGCCGCCGTCGATCAGCTTCACGGCCTCGTGGCCGTAGAGCTTGAAGTACCAGTACGCGTACGCGGCGAACCAGTTGTTGTTGCCGCCGTAGAGCACGACGGTGTCGTCGTTGCCGATGCCCCGGCTCGAGAGCAGCGCCTCGAACTGCTCCTTGTTGACGAAGTCGCGACGCACCGGGTCCTGGAGGTCGGTCTTCCAGTCGAGCTTGATCGCGCCGGGGATGTGCCCGTTGTCGTAGGCCGTGGTGTCTTCGTCGACCTCGACGAACACGGTGTTCTCGGCGTTGAGGTTCTTCTCGGCCCAGTCGGTCGAGACGAGCGCGGACTCGCGGCTCATGCAGGCACTCCTTTGTGTGGGGTTTTCGTGCGGGAGAAGCGGGACAGCAGCAGCCGGCCGCGGAGGTACGCGAGGCAGCCGAGGCAGAGCCCGAACGCGGCGTTGAGGAACGCCGCGATCAATGCCGCCGAGGTGGCGACGATGCCGACGAGCGGTGCCCCGGAGAGGTACCCGACGGTGCCGACCAGCGCGAACACGAAACCGACGCCCTGGGCGAACCGTACCGGGGTGGCGTCCTCACGCTCGGTAGGCGGGGCGAGCCGGGGCGCGATCAGTACGCGGTAGAGCGCCGCGTACGGAGCGACGCCCAACCCGACGAACGCGCCGAGCGCGAACACCACCGCCTGGGCGGCGAGCAGCCACCCGCTGCCGGTGAGCAGTACGACCGCGAGAACGACCGTGGTGATCCAGGCGGCGAACCGCGGTCCACGCGGATCGACGGCCTTCGGGGATAAGGACATGGGTCTCCTGACATCCAGTGAGCTGGGGTCAGGGCGACGGTCACGCGATCAGAACCTGCTCAGCGTGCATCGCCCGGCGTCAGGCCGGGGGACACAGGCAGCTGTCGACGCGGCAGAGATCTACCGCGCGGCGCTTGGTGAGCAGGGGGCTCATGCCGGTCAGCCTAGCAAACGGTCCGGGGTGGTCGTCTTGAAATGTGGGACGTCACTCCTGGTGTGCGGGACAACGGCTATTTCCTACCTGTAAGGAAGGATTTACACGTCGCGAGAAAGATAGGGGCCGAGAGCGGCGAGCACGTCGTCCCGGCGGGGTTGGCCGACGGCCCGGCCGGTGATCGCCCCGGTGCGGTCGACGAGCAGCGTCGTCGGGGTGCTGCGCACATCGAGCTTGCGCACCACGTCGAGGTGCGACTCCGCGTCGACCTCGACGTGGTGCACCTCGGGCAGCTGCCCGGAGACGTCGGTGAGGATCCGCCGGGTGGCTCGGCACGGCGCGCAGAACGCCGAGGAGAACTGCACCAGCGTCACCGCCGCGTTCCCCGGCTCGATCCCCAGTTCGGCCCAGACGTCCACGTGGTCCTCCGTAGTCCGGACACGGCCGGTGCGCGCACGCCAGATCAGCCCGACCGCGGTCGCCACGGCCAGCACCGCCGCCAGGATCCAGATCCGGTCACCCATGCACCGGCCAACACGCGGGCGGCGATTCTTATTGCACCAGCGGCACGTTCGTCGCACTGCCGGTGACCTGCAGTGACCCCTTGCTCGCGGTCACCTTGTCGAGCTTCACCTCGAACGGCAGCGGCAGCGCGACCGGCCGGGCGAACTGCCGGGTGATCTCGTCGACGACCGCGCTCGGCACCGTGATGCCGGCCGCGCTCACCGTGCCGACGTCGAACGTCAGCGTGTTGCCGTCCAGCTTCGGCGTGACGTCGGCGCGCACCTCGATCGAACCGACGACCGGGACCTCCACCGGCAGCGTCGCCCGCAGGGCCGGGCCGGCGCTCTCCAGCTTCAGCCCGGTCACCCCGAGCCGGCGCGCGATCTCCGCGACGCTCACGTGCCCGGTGCCGGTGATGCTCTTCGCGGTGACGTCGTGCAGCTGCCCGCCGCGGAGCACGTCCTGCGGAATGCTCACGTTCCGCAGCTTCAGGTCGACGCGGTCGACGGTGCCCTCCGACGTCTTCACCGAGTTGAGCCGCACGTCGGCGCCGTCGAAGTCACCCGACAGCAGCTGGGTGAGGAACGGGAACCCGATCGTCTCGACCGAGGTGGACTGCGCCGGGGTGCCGTTGTCGCGGAGGTTCTGCGCGACCGCGGCGTTGAGCCGCTCGTCGGCGGCCGAGGCCACCGCGCGGTCCACCGCGAATCCCACTCCGCAGAGGATCACGACCAGGATCAACACCAGGATGAGGCAGCCGCTGCGCCGACTTCTGGCCATTCGTGTTCCTCCAGCGCTCAGGCGTTCTCGGGCCGAGTAAGACGTCTTACAGGGTGAGGCCCACGAGGTAACCGATGGGGGCCGCGACCGCGAACGCCACCAGCGGCCCGAGCGCCGCACCGCCCGGCCCCGACGTCGCCGGTCCTCCGGCCGCGATCCGCCCGGCGCGCGCGAGGTCGACACCGAGGTCGGCGAGCACCGCCGCGGTGCCGACCAACCAGCCCACCAGCGTCGCCGGGCCCAGCGGCAGGTCGAGGCCGAGCGTCACGCCGAGCGCGGAACCCCCGGCCGCGACCGCGCTGCCGAGCACCGGGCCGGCGATCCCGCGCGGGACGTCCTCGTGCACGGTGGGCCGGGGCACCACCAGGTCGGCCAGCCGGGCCACGACCATGCCGAGCGCGGCGGCGACCGCGATGAGGGTGACCAGGTGCGCCTCGTCGGCCTGCCGCAGCGCGACGGTCGCGGCCAGCGCGATCACCGCGACCGCGACGGTCAGCGTCGAGCCGAACGACTCGGTCACGTTGCGCCGGGCGACGCCCCGCGCCAGCTGGTGGAACGTCGTCGCGCCGAACGCGCAGGCCAGGACCGCGACCAGCGCACCGGCGCCGCCGCGGCCGGTGGCCAGCGCCACGGCGTCGGCCGCGAGCGCGGTGAGCGCACCGACGACCGCGGTGCCGACCGTGCCCGGCGGGCGGGTGACCACGCACCAGGTGCCGACCAGCGCCAGCTGGGCCAGCAGGATCGCGGCCGCGTAGAGAAGCGGACCGCCGAGCGCGGCTCCGCCCAGCACCACACCGACCACCAGCGCGGTGACGCCGGCGACAGCGGCGGTACCCACGCCGGCGTCCGCGTCCACCCGTGACGTCTCGGGCGCAGGTGCTTCGGAGTCAGGCACGCCCCGATCGTGCCAGACCTTCACGGGCGTACCTCGGCCGCCGCTTCCGTCAGCCACCGTCCGAGCCGATCGGCCAGCGCGACCGGCAACCGGTTCTCGGCGTGGGCGAAGTCCGGCTCGAGCCAGACCGTCGCGTTGTCGCCGGCCGCCGCCGCCAGGGCCAGCGGGTGCTCGATCGGGAAGTAGTGGTCGATCAGCCCGTGCACGAGCAGCACCGGGATCGGCGCGATCCGCGGCATCAGCTCCAGCGGGGACGGCGGGATGTCAGACGTCAGAGGGGCGAGCCGCACCTTGTAAACAGTGCGTGCCACCACCCGGCCGGGCAGGCTCTCGACCAGGACGTGCAGGGCACGCATGATCGGGGTGTCGCGCACGAACCAGCGCGACGGCGTGCTGACCGCGGCCACCGCGTCGACGTCGTGGTGGAGTGCGGCGTGGCAGAGCACCACCGCGGCGCCGAACGAGAAGCCCACCGTCACCACCCGGCGGTAGCCCCGGTGGCGTGCCCACTCGACGCCCGCGGCGACGTCGGCCACCTCTTCGGCGCCCATCGTCGACCGGCCGGCGCTGCGTCCGTGGCCACGCAGCTCGACGACGAGGACGTCGGCCCGCCGGCGCAGCCGCACGACGAGACGTCGCACGGCCGCAATGCGCGCGTGACCCGTGAAGCCAGGGATGAAGATGATCAAAGTGTCCGATTCGGCAGCGGCCTGACCTGCCGGAGCGGACGGCCACCACGAACCGAAAAGCTGAATTTGGTCATCTGTGAGAAGGAGCACCGGCTCTCCGAGGTTCACTGTTGTTATCCTGCCCGTAACGCTCCGAGCCGCACATGTCGGGGCTGACCTGGGCAGCGCCGCCCGACCGGATCGATTCACCCGGAGGTGGCCCATGGAAATCCTCCTCATGACGGCCGGCGTCGAAGCTGAGGCCGCTACCGTGCTTCCTGCCCTGGATCTTCTCGGACACACCGTCCGCACCGCCCCGCGTGATCTGAAGGCGCTGCTCGGCGGTCCGACCCCCGACGCGGTGATGGTGGACGCCCGCGGCGACCTCGCCGGTGCTCGCTCCACCTGTCGGCTGCTGCGCACCACCGGGCTCACCGTGCCGCTGTTCGCGGTGCTCACCGAGGGCGGTCTGGTCGCGCTCAACGCCGAGTGGGGCGTCGACGACATTCTCCTGACCTCGGCCGGCCCGGCCGAGGTCGAGGCGCGTCTGCGCCTGGCCACCGGCAAGAACGGCAACGAGGCCGCCGACGACGAGCCCGGTGTGGTCCGCGCGGGCGAGCTGGTGATCGACCCGCAGACCTACTCGGCCCGCATCAAGGGCCGTCCGCTCGACCTCACCTACAAGGAGTTCGAGCTCCTCCGCTTCCTGGCCCAGCACCCCGGCCGGGTGTTCACCCGCGACCAGCTGCTGCGCGAGGTGTGGGGCTACGACTACTTCGGCGGCACCCGTACCGTCGACGTCCACGTCCGTCGTCTGCGCGCGAAGCTCGGCAGCGAGCACGAGGCGCTGATCGGCACCGTTCGTCAGGTCGGCTACAAGTTCGTCACCCCGCCGCCGCGCACGCTGCCGGAGAACGACCCGCTGCTCACGGTGGTCTGAAGCAGCAGCTTCTGCTGTATTACATGAGGGTGACGTCTGTAACCGCAGGGGACATCGACGCGGTGGTCGCGCTTGCCGGCGCGGCCACCGTCGTTGACGGGGTAGCACCGTTTTCCGAGCAGACGCTATTGGCGCTGCGTAATCCGGCCGAATATCCGGATGTCAGACATCTTTTCGTGCGTATCGACGGCGAAATTGCGGGCTACGCGCAAATCGCGAATGAGTCCGGCGAAGTGGTAATACATCCGGGCGCGCGCGGTAAAGGCCTCGGCCGGAAGCTGATCGAGGACATGCTCGCCGCGACCGACGGCCGCCTCGCGATCTGGGCCCACGGGGAGCACCCAGCCGCACGGGCGCTGGCCGCCGAGCTGGGGCTCGAGCGCTCCCGCGTGCTCTTCAAGATGTGCCGTCCGCTGACGCGCCCGCTGCCGCCGACCGAGCTGCCCGACGGCGTCCGCCTGCGTGAGTTCGAGCCCGGCGCCGACGACGCAGCCTGGCTCCGGGTCAACGCCCGCGCCTTCGCCACCCATCCTGAGCAGGGTAAATGGACTCAGCAGGACCTTGAACTACGTCTCGCCGAGCCGTGGTTCGACGCGTCGGGCTTCCTGCTCGCGGTGCCGGCCGACGACCCGTCGAAGCTGCTCGGCTACCACTGGACGAAGCGTGAGCGGGCCGACGACGGCACGCCGGGCCCGGAGGGCGAGGTGTACGTCGTCGGGGTCGATCCCGACGCCCAGGGCCTGCGGCTGGGTACCGCGCTCACGCTCGCCGGCCTGGAGTACCTGGCCCGCACCGGAGCCACCGAATCGACGCTCTACGTCGACGAATCAAATCCACGCGCGGTGCGTCTCTATACCGGTCTCGGGTTCGAGGTATGTGCGACGGACGTGATGTACGCGCGCCGCGATTAATCCGGTTCTGCACCCGAATTGCACCCGTTTACTGACTTAACAGTTTATTGGGACGATTCGTAGGTTGTCGGTATGCAACTGCCGAAATCGGTGGCGCCTTCCTCCCAGGGCACCATGTCGCGGCGAGTCATGCGCGGAATTGGCGCGCTGATCACGTCGCTGCTCGTCGGAAGCGCACTCGGGCAGTTGCCCGCCACCCGTGCGGAAGCCGCGGCCGGTGACGCGTCCGCACGCGGCATCGTGGCCCAGCTCGGCGCCACCGTGCTCGGGATACCCCTGCTCCAGCTGAACGGGTCGGTCGGCGCGGCCGACGCACCCGCCGCCGGCGGCACCAGGGACGCCGGCGTGCTCACCCTGCCGCTCAGTGGCCTCGGGGTCTCGGCGAACGCGAACGTCGACACGATCACCGCCACCAAGGGCTCGGTGCAGTCGTCGGCCAAGGCCAAGATCGCCGGTCTCAACGTCACGCTGCTGGGCACGTCGCTGCTCAACGTCGGCGCGCTCTCCGGCGAGGTCACCTGCCCGGCCACCGGCAAGCAGACCGCGACCACCTCGACGACCGGCGTCACGCTCCTCGGCCAGGCGGTCAACCTCGCGGCCAACGTGTCGGTCACCAAGGGCTCGGCGGTCACGGTCAGCGGCCTGGCCAACGCCCGGCTCACCGTGGTCGCGACCCGGGTCGAGACCACGACCGTCAACTCGGCCTACGCGGCCGGGCTGCAGGTGTCGATCCGGCTCACCGCCGACCTCGGCATCGACATCAACCTCGGCACGCTGGCGTTCGCGACCGCCAGCTGCCAGAAGCCCGCGGTGCCGGCCACCACCGCGACCGCCCTGAGCCCGTCGTCGGGCAAGCAGTCGGGCGGCACCGCGGTCACCGTCACCGGCACCGGCTTCGTGCCGGGCAACACCACCGTGACCGTCGGCGGCACACCCGCCACCGTCACCAGCGTCTCGGCGGACGGCAACTCGCTCACCTACACCGCCCCGGCGAAACCGGTCGGCCAAGCCGATGTCGTCGTCACGTCGGCCGGCGGGAGCAGCACCGCGCTGAAGTACACCTACCTGGCGGACGGGTCCGACGCGACCGTCAACGCACCGGACCCCGGCTCCGGCTTCACGTCCGGCGGGAACACCGTCACGATCACCGGCTCCGGGCTGTCCCCGGCCACCGGCGTGCGCATCGGCGGTGTCGACACGTCGAACTTCACGGTCAACTCCGCCGGTACGCAGATCACCGCGACGGTGCCGACGACCGAGCAGAGCGGCGACGTCCCGATCGTCGTCGTCTACCCGGCGGGCACTGTCAACGCGGGCACGTACACGTACAAGGCGCCGACGATCACCGCCGTCGACCCACCTCAGGGACCGATCGCCGGCGGCACCCAGGTGCAGCTCAGCGGTACCGGGCTGACCGGTGCCACGGCCGTGACGGTCGGCGGCACCGCGGCGACCGGCGTGAGCGTCAACCAGGCCGGTACCCGGATCACGCTCACCGTGCCGGCCCACGCCGCCGGCCTCGCCGACATCGTCGTGACGCTCCCCGGCGCCGACGCCACGCTGACGAACGGGTACTCCTACCAGCCGCCGGGAACACCGACGATCACCGACGTCTCGCCGTCCCGCGGACCGACCGTCGGCGGCACCGTCGTGACGCTGACCGGCACGAACTTCACGAACGTCAACGCGGTGAAGGTCAACGGCCGGACGGCCACCATCGACGGTGCGAGCCGCACCGCGACGACGCTGAAGATCACCACCCCGGTCTCCGAGGACGCCGGTCCGGTCGACATCACGATGTCCACGTCGGACAACACGACCGGCACGCGGCCGGGCGGCTTCACCTACGACGGTCCGACGCTCACCGCGGTCGACCCGCCGACCGGCCCGCAGCGCGGCGGCGCCCAGGTCACGCTCACCGGCACCGGGCTGTCGACCACCACCGGGGTCAAGGTCGGCGGCGTCGACGCCAGCATCGTCAGCGTCGCGCCGAACGGCACGTCGGTGGTGTTCACGACCCCGGCCGGCACCCCGGGCGACACCCAGATCACGGTGGCGGTCACCGGCCACGACCCGGACCCGATCAAGTACACGTACGAGTACGACGGCTCGACGACGACGGTCAGCAACATCAACCCGACTCCGATCCCGACCTCGGGACGTCGGGTGACGATCACCGGCACGAACTTCACCGGCGCCACCGGCGTGACGTTCGCCGGTGTGCCCGGCACGAACCTGACCGTGAACAGCACGGCGATCACGGTCACCGCGCCCGCCACCGAGACCGCCGGCGCGGCCGCGGTCTCGATCAAGTTCCCGGCCGGCTCCGCCGACGGTGGCTCGATCACCTACGAGGCGCCGACGATCACCAGCGTGACGCCGGTCAGCGGACCGGCCGCGGGCACCAACGCGGTCGAGATCGTCGGCACCGGGTTCACCGGCGCGACCGCGGTGCGCTTCGGCGACGCCGAGGCCGGCGCCGTGACCGTGAACCCGGCCGGCACCAAGATCACCGTGACCGTGCCACCGCACGCGCCGGGCGTCGTCGACGTGACGGTGGTGGTTCCCGGCGCGGACGCCAAGGCGACGAGCGCCTACACCTATCAGGACGACGGCTCGGCCTCGCAGATCACCGCCATCGATCCGCGCTCGATCCCGGCCGCCGGCGGCACGGTGACGATCACCGGGTCGAACCTCGCCGCGGTCACCGCCGTCCTGTTCGACGGTGTCCCCGGAACGAACCTGGTGGTCGACCCGAACGGAACCACGATCACGGTGACCGCACCGGCGACCGAGACGCCGGGCGGCGTCCCGGTGGCGCTGCGGTTCCCGAGCGGCACGGTCAACGCCGGTGACCTCACCTACGTGGCGCCGGCCATCACGTCGATCCAGCCGGCGCAGGGCGCCCTCGCCGGTGGCGACGTCGTGACGATCACCGGCACCGGGCTGAGCGCGGCCACCCGGGTGCTGTTCGGCGGCACACCGGCGACCGACCTCACGGTGACCGCCACCGGGTTGACCGTCCGGACCCCGGCCGGCAGCAACGCCGGCGCGGTGAACGTCGTCGTCGAGCTCCCGGGCGCCGACGCCCGGGCGAACAACGGCTTCGCGTACGTGGCCCCCGGAGCGCCGACGATCACGAACGTCTCGGTGACGCAGGGCCCGAGCAGCGGCGGCACCACCGTCACGCTGACCGGCACGAACTTCACCAACGTCAACCAGGTCACGTTCAACGGGGTGCCGGCCGGCGACCTGGTGGTCAGCTCGGACACCAGCCTGACCGTCACCACACCGGCGTCCAACGACGTCGGTCCGGTCGCGATCGCGGTCACCAGCACGGCCGGCACCGGTGTCCTCCCGAACGGGTACACCTACCAGGGCCCGACGCTCACCGGCATCTCACCGGCCAGCGGCCGGGTGGCCGGGGGGACGTCGGTCACGCTCACCGGCACCCAGCTCAAGAACCCGCTGAGCGTCAAGGTCGGCGGGGTCGCGGTCACCACGTTCAGCACGACCGACACGACGATCACGTTCACCACGCCGGCCGGCGTCGCCGGTGACGCGCCGGTCGTCGTCGACTTCACCGGCCCCGACCCGCAGCCGGTGACCTACACCTACGTCGCGGACGGCTCGAACTCGTCGGTGACCAACGTGGCGCCCTCGGTCGCCACCGCCGGTGGGCAGGTCACGGTCACCGGTACGAACCTCACCGGCGCGAACGGCATCACGTTCGACGGGCTGGCCGGTTCGGTCGTCTCGGTGAGCCAGGACGGCACGACGCTCACCGCGAACGCACCGGCGCGCGAGACCGCCGGCCCGGCGCCGGTCGAGATCACGTTCCCGCTCGGCACCTACCGCGGCGGCACGGCCGCCTACGTCGCACCGACGATCAAGACCGTCGCCCCCGACCGCGGTTACGTCGACGGCGGCACCCGCATCCGCGTCTCCGGCACCGGGCTGGCCGGCGCGACCGCGGTGACCGTCGACGGCAAACCGACGACCGACTTCGCGGTCGACCAGAACGGCGTCGTCACCGCGACGGTCCCGGCCCACGCGGCCGGAGCGGTCGACGTCGTCGTGGTGCTGCCGGGTGCCGACGCCACCGCGGTCGGCGGCTTCACCTACTCGCCGCTGCCGCCACCGTCGATCACCGGGCTCTCCCCGACGACCAGCCCCACCGACGGCGGGGAAGTCGTCACGATCACCGGCACCAACCTGAGCGGCGCCACGTCGGTGACGATCAACGGCAGGTCCGCCGACATCCAGGGCACACCGACCGACACCCAGGTACGGGCGCTGGTTCCGGAGTCCGAGACCGACGCCGCGGTCGACGTCGCGGTGGTCACGCCGAACGGCGCGGCGCTCTCGGCCACCCAGCTGAAGTACGTGGCCCCGGAGATCCGCGCGCTCGACCCGGCGTCCGGATCGGACGCCGGCGGCAACTCGGTGGTGATCCAGGGCAGCGGCCTGGACCAGGCCACGACCGTGACGTTCGACGGCGTCGCGGCCGACATCACCAGCCGGGACCCGGCCGGTTCGGCGGTCGTCGTCAAGACCCCGGCGCACGGGCCCGGGACGGTCGACGTCGTCGTGACGCTGCCGGGCCTGGACGCGGTCAAGCGGGCCGCCTACCGGTACGTGCCGGACGGCACCAACACGTCGGTGACCAGCGTGAGCCCGTCGAGCATCCCGACCGCCGGCGGCACCGTCACGCTGCAGGGCACGAACTTCGTCGGCGCGACCGCGGTGACGTTCGGCGGCAAGGCCGGCGACGACCTCGCGGTGGACCCGAACGGCACCCGGATCACCGTGACGGCCCCGCCGACCGAGAACTCCGGCCCGGTGACGGTGCTGGTCTGGTTCCCCGGCGGCAACTTCGACGCGGGCACTATCACCTACGTCGCACCGGCGATCTACACCGTGTACCCGTCGCAGGGCGCGGTGGCCGGTGACACCCTGGTCACGCTCACCGGCATCGGCTTCACCGGCGCCACCCAGGTGACGTTCGACGGTGCGCCGGCGACCGACGTGGTGGTCAGTGGCTCCGGGAGCACGCTCACCGCGCGCACCCCGCAAGCCCCCAACGGCGCGGGTGTCGTCGACGTGGCCGTCGTCCTTCCGGGCCGGGACGCGACGCAGGCGGGCGGATTCGCCTACCTGGCGCCGTCGGCACCGACGGTCACCGCGATCACACCGGCCTTCGGCCCGACGAACACCGGCACGACGGTATCGATCACCGGTGACAACCTGGCCGACGTCACCGCGGTGACGTTCGCCGGAGACCTCGCGCAGATCGTCAGCGCCGGTAACGGGGAACTCGTCGTGACCACGCCGCCGCGCGCCCAGTCCGGCGCCGTGCAGGTGGTGCTGACCACGGCCGGTGGCGCGACCAGCACGGTGCCGCGCGGCTACTACTACGCCGGCCCGACGATCTCCAGCATGTCGCCGTCCAACGGCCCGGCCGCCGGCGGCACCGAGGTGACGATCGACGGGTTCGCGCTCAGCGGCGTCCAGAGCGTCACGGTGGACGGAGTGCTGGTGACCCCGACGGTCAACGCCAGCGGCACCCGCATGACGTTCACGACACCGCAGGGCACCCCCGGTCCGGCCGACGTCAAGCTGACCTACAGCGCGGCCTCACCGCCGACGCAGACGTTCACTTACATCGCCGACGGCACCGGGGCCACGGTCACCGGCGCCGACCCGGGAACGCTCCCGGCGTCCGGCGGCACCGTCACGTTCACCGGCACCGGCCTGAACGACGCCACCCAGGTGACGTTCGACGGGGTGCCCGGCACGATCACGAACAAGGCCGCCGACGGCAGCTCGATGACCGTCACCGCGCCGCCGTCCAGCGACAACACCGCGAAGGTCGAGGTCGGCTTCCCGGCCGGGAAGATCGACGGCGGCGACATCGCCTACACCACACCGGTGATCACCGCGGTGACGCCGCAGACCGGGGCGGAATCGGGCGGCACCCAGGTCACGCTCAAGGGCACCGGCCTGGCCGCCGCGACCGCGGTGAAGATCAACGGCCGGCCGGTGACGTTCACCGCGAGCACCGACGGCACCACGATCACGTTCGTGACGCCGGCCGGCACGGTCGGCGACGCGAGCATCACGATCGAGGAGCCCGGTCAGTCGCCGGCCCCGGCCCGGTTCACGTACCTCGCCGACGGCAGCTCGACGACCGCGGTGCTGTCCGCCGACGACTCGCCGACCGCCGGTGGCGACACGCTGACGATCTTCGGCACCGGCCTGGCGTACGTGTCGCGGGTCTACGTGGGCTCCACCGCGGCGACCGGAGTCACGGTCAACCCGGCCGGTACCTCGCTCACCGCGAAGATCCCGGCCAGCGAGACCGCCGGTTCGCCGATCGTCCGGCTGGAGTTCGCCGCCGGGCAGAAGAACATCGGCACGCTGAACTACGTGGCGCCGACGATCACCTCGATCGTCCCGGCCAGCGGACCGGTCAACGGCGGCACCACGGTGACGATCACCGGCACCGGGCTTGCCCAGGCCGGCGCCGTGCGGTTCGACGGACTGCCCGGCACCGGCATGGTCGTCGCGACCGACGGCCGCTCGATCACCGTCACCACCCCGACGCACGCCGCCGGCGCGGTCGACGTGGTCGTGACGCTGCCCGGCGCGGACGCCCAGTCGACCGGTGGCTACACCTACGTGCCGGCGACCGTGCCGCCGATCTCCGACAGCGCGACGCCGACATCGCTGACGCCGCCCCAGATCCCGACGTACGGCGGCTCGACCGTCACGATCACCGGTAGCGGCCTGGCCGCGGTCACCGGCGTCAACTTCGACGGACTGCCCGGCACCAACGTCGTGGCCAGTGCCTCGCAGGTGACCGTCACCTCGCCGCCGCACGACCAGGGCACCAAGCCGGTCCTCCTGGTCTTCTCGGACAACAGCACGAAGCCGGCGGGCACGATCGAGTACACGCCGCCGGCGATCACGTCGGTCGTGCCGCCGTACGCGAACATCACCGGCGGCACGCTCGTGACGATCAACGGCGTCAACCTCCAGAACGCGGTCCGGGTGACGTTCGACGGCGTCGAAGGTCAGCTGCTGTCGGCGAAGGCCGTCTCCAGCACGGCGTCGGTGCGTTCCGCGGCCGTCCAGCCGGTCTCGACGAACCGCCGGACCAGCCGGATCGCCGCCGCGACACCGAACTCGCAGGTGCTCGCGAAGGCGCCGGCGCGTCCGAACGGCACGCTCGCGGACGTCAGCGTGATCCTGCCCGGCGAGGACGCCGCGTCGACGAACGACGTGTACTACGCGGCCGGTCCGTCGGCGGACGGCATGACGCCGGTCACCGGGCCGGACACCGGCGGGCAGACCGTCACGATCACCGGTAGCGGCTTCAACTCCGGAACCACCGTGACGTTCGACGGCATCGCGGCGACGAACGTGACCGTGCAGTCGGCCACCACGCTCACCGCGGTGGTGCCCGCGCACGCCGCCGGTGCGGTGTACGTCGTCGTGACCACCAGCAACATCCCGGCCCAGCCGCTGGACTACACGTACTACACGACCGGCGGGGGCAACCCGGGCACCGATCCGGGCCCGGACCCGGGCACGGATCCCGGCACCGACCCCGGCACCGACGAACCCGACAACGGCACGCCCGGCGGACCGACCACGCCCAAGCCCAAGAAGCCACCGGTGGACAGCTCGGTGAAGCCGGCGAAGCTCAAGGTCGGCAGCGGTGGACTGATCACGGTGACCGGCCAGAACTTCGTCATCAACGGCACGACGGTGCAGATCTGCGGGTACACGATCCCCGCCTCCCAGGTGACGGTCGGGCTCGGCGGAACGACGGCCTCGTTCCGGGCACCCGCCTGCAAGGCCGGCAAGCAGACGATCAAGCTCACCACCGCGGGCGGTAGCACCGACGCGGAGGTGGAGTTCGCCGCCGCGTCGGCGTCGAAGCCGAGCGAGGGCAAGAAGCCCTCCACCGGCGGGAACCGGTACCTCAGCGGCGGCAACCGGACCGGCACCTCGAACTGGTTGCCGACGACCGGCACCGACGTGACCGGCTTCGGCGTCGACGGCCTGGCGCTCGGCGGCATCGTGCTGCTGGTGCTCGGCGCCGGGTGCGTGTGGGGGGCCCGCGGGCTCACGGTGCCGATGGGCACGCCTTACTCGACGACTGCGAGGGGTCGGAAGATGCGTTCCAGGCGGAAGGGGCACCCGCGGCCGAGGACCCGGATGATGGGGTCGACCGGGCTCCGAGCGGTGCTGGTCGCGGTGCCGTGCGCGGCGGCGCTGGTGTTGGCGGTGGCCGAGCGGCCCGCCAGCGCGAGCGTGGTGTCCGGTGCTCCGCTGGTGTCGCCCGCGTTCGTGCACGCGTCGAGCGGGGCGCGGCTGGTGACGTCGGCCGGAGAGGCGTCCGCGCTGGTGATGAGCATTGATCTGCGCTCCGCGACGGTGAGAGCGCTGCTGCCGTCCGAGGGTGATCCGGCGGCTGGGGATGCGCCGACGCCCCCGGATTCTCCGGCAGCCCCGGATTCGCTGGCCGCCCCGGATTCGCTGGCCGCCCCGGATTCGCTGGCCGCCCCGGATTCGCTGGCCGCCCCGGATTCTTTGGCCGCCCCGGGTGCTCCGGCTGATGGGTTCGCGGCTGAGAATTCTGCGGCTGGCGGGTCTTCTCCCGGTGAGGGTTCTCCGGGTGCCGAGGCGGATGCGGTCGATTCGGGTGGCGCCTCGGAGCGGGAGATCTCGGGCGGCGGCGCGGACTCCGGGGAGTCGGTGGAGTTCGCGGCGCTGAGCAGGGACGGGGTCGTCGCGGTGGCGCCGAAGAGCGGTGACACGGCACTGGCCGGGGTTCCGGTGAACGCCGACGCCGGCGGACTCGTGGCGCACGGACTGGCCACCGAGGTGAGCGCCGAACGGCAGGAGGCCGGCTCGGCCGCCGCCGCCCGGCTCGGGGAGTTCGCGCTCACCGCGCTCGGTACGCCGCTGGTGAGCCTCGACCGGGTGGAGGCGCAGGTGAGTTGCCCGCCGGGTGGCTCGGCGGAGGCGCCGGTCGCGGAGACGGACGTGTCCGGGCTCCGGGTGGCCGGTGAGCCGGCCGAGTTCGGCGCTCCGGTGACCGTGCCGGTCGGTGGGGTGCAGCTCGGGGTCGAACTGCAGAAAACCGCGGCGGTCGACGCCGGGGGAGCGCACGCCGTGGTCGAGGCGAGGATCTCCGCGATCGGCGCCGACGAGGCACCGGCCGACCTCGGCACGATCCGCCTGGCCACCGCCTCCTGCGTACCCGCCGCCGCGACCCCCGCGGACACCACGCCCGACCAGCCGGCGCTCGACCCGGCCACCGCCGTCCCGGCCGCGACCGCCCCCGAGACCTCGGTCCCGGCGGAAACCGCCCCCGGAACTACCGCTCCGGTCGGCACGGCGCCCGAAGCTCCCGCCGCCGCGGTTCCCGACACCTCGGCCCCGGCGGTCACGGGCCCGGAGCTGACGGATCCAGCCACCACGCCCCCCGAAACCGCGGTCCCCCCGAAGACCGAGCCGACCGACACCGAGCCGACCGACACCGAGCCGACCGACACCGAGCCGGTCAGCACCGCGCCGGGAACAGCGGAGAACGGGGCCGGCGGAACCGGAGCGGAAGCCGGGACACCGGAAGCCGGGACACCGGAAGCCGGGACACCGGAAGCCGGGACACCGGAAGCCGGGACACCGGAAGCCGGGACACCGGAAGCCATCGAGCCGGTGACGTCGCCCGACACCGCGATCGAGGCCCCGGTCACCGAGATCGTCGCGCCCGCCGCAGCGAACCCGCTGCTCATCGCCCCGGCCGCGGCCCCGGTAGCCGTCCTGCCGCAACGCCTCACCGCCGCCGCGGCCCCGCTGCTCTTCGACCGCGCGCCCGCCACCGGCCTGCGCCCACCGAGCCTCACCGCCGCCACGGCCAAACCCCGCGCGGCCGCCAAGGCCACGCCGACCATCACCTCGCTGACGCCCGCCCGCGGCCCGGCCGACGGCGGCACGCGGATCACGATCACCGGCGCGAACCTCGGCGGCGCCGACACCGCGGTCGTGATCTGCAACGGCAAGGTGCCGGCCAACGCGGTCGCGGTGAACAGCAACGGCACGTCGCTCACGTTCACCGCGCCCCGCTGCACCGCGGGCACCAGCGTCGTGCACGTGATCACCGGCGGCGGGGTCGCGACCAGCGAGTACACCTACGGCGGCACGAACGCCGCGGTCGGCTCGGCCCGCCAGGTCTCCTCGTCGATGTCGAACAGCACCGTGGCCTCGCCGCGCAACACCCTGGCCACCACGTCGCCGCAGAACCTCGTCTCGGGGTTGATCGGTGCACTGCTCCTGTTCGCCGGTATCGCCGCCCGGCAGGCGGTGCGGCGGGGTCCGGTGCCGGCACCGGCGCGACGTGGCCGGCACGCGATGCCGCACCCGGAGCCCCAGGTGATCGGCCAGGGCTGGCATCCCGACCTGGAGGACGCCCTGCGCCGCCGTGGCGCCTGACGACCAGCGAAGAACCTGCGACGCCGGAAAACCAGGGAAGAAAGGGTTAGATCCGCGTCCGAACGGGGATCGACACTCCCCAAAGGACTGGGGAGGCACCCGTGGCGAAGAAGCTCAGTGTCCTGTCCGCAGGGGTGGTGGCCGTGCTGGTCGCGACCACCGCCCCGGCCGCGGCGGCCACCCCGCCACCGAGCCGCCCCACCGCGGTCGGCCACGGCGGCGCGGTCTCCTCGGTCGACCCGGACGCGACCGCGATCGGCCTCGACGTCCTCCGCCGCGGCGGCAACGCGGTCGACGCCGCGGTGGCCACCGCCGCTGCCCTCGGTGTCACCGAGCCGTACTCCGCCGGAATCGGTGGGGGCGGCTTCTTCGTCTACTACGACGCCAAGACGAAGAAGATCAGCACGATCGACGGCCGCGAGACCGCGCCGGCGAGCTTCACGTCGACCGTGTTCACCGAGAACGGGAAGGCGATCCCGTTCGCCGACGTGGTCACCAGCGGCCTCTCGGTCGGGGTCCCCGGCACGCCGATGACCTGGGAACACGCGCTGCGTACCTGGGGTAGCCGGTCGCTCGCGCAGTCGCTCGCGCCGGCCACCGCGCTCGCGAAGAAGGGGTTCGTGGTCGACGCGACGTTCCGCGACCAGACCGCGGACAACGCCGAGCGGTTCGCCGAGTTCCCGGCGACCAGGGCGCTGTTCCTCCCCGGCGGTCAGCCGCCGACCGTCGGCAGCACGCTGAAGAACCCCGATCTGGCGCGGACCTACCAGCAGCTCGCCCGCAACGGCGTCGACGAGCTCTACACCGGCCCGATCGGGGCGGACATCGTGAAGACCGCGCAGAACCCGCCGGTCGATCCGGCGGTGACCCGGAAGGTGCGCAAGGGTCAGCTCACCGAGCAGGACCTGGCGAAGTACACGGCCCCGTTCCGGGCGCCCACCCGCACCGGGTACCGCGGTCTCGACGTCTACAGCATGGCGCCGCCGTCGTCCGGTGGAACCACGGTGGGGGAAGCGCTCAACATCCTCGAGAAGACCGGCGCGAGCGACCACAGCTACCTCGCGGCCAGCACGTTGTCGTTCGCCGACCGGAACCGGTGGGTGGGGGACACCGGCGAGGTGCCGGTCCGCGAGCTGCTGTCGGACCGGTTCGCCGCGAGCCGCGCCTGCCTGATCGACCCGAAGAAAGCGCTGACCACGCCGCAGCCGCCGGCCGATCCCCGCACCGCGGGCACCGACTGCAAGGTTCCGGCCGGCGCCGCGTCCGCCACGCCGTACGAGGGGCCGTCGACGACCCATCTCACGGTCGCCGACAAGTGGGGCAACGTCGTCGCGTACACGTTGACGATCGAGCAGACCGGCGGGTCGGGGATCACCGTTCCCGGACGTGGTTTCCTGCTCAACAACGAGCTCACCGACTTCAACTTCGTGCCGGTCACGGCGGGTGTGCCGGACCCGAACCTGCCTGGGCCGGGCAAACGTCCCCGTAGTTCGATGGCGCCGACGATCGTGCTGAAGGACGGTGCGCCGGTGCTCGCGGTCGGTTCGCCGGGTGGGGCCACGATCATCACGACCGTGCTGCAGGTGCTGCTGGGCCGCTTCGCGCGGGGGCTGAGCCTGCCGCAGGCGATCGCGGCGCCGCGGGCGTCGGCACGCAACGGTGCCGCGGTGGACGCCGAGCCGGCGTTCGACACGGCCGCGTTGACGAAGCTCGGCTGGAGTTTCTCGACCGTCGAGGAGATCGGCGCGGTCGCCGCGATCGAGTTCCTCCGTGACGGCCGCTTCCTGGCCGCCGCCGAACCTACCCGCCGAGGCGGCGGCTCCGCCGGAACCGTCCGCCCCTGAGGCGGCCTAGCAACCCTCCTGCGCCCGAGGCGCACCTGGCCCGCTCTCCTGGAGTGGGTCCCGGTGTCGATGAGTAGGGCACAGGGGCAACCGGGCCCCACACCGAAGGGGGCCAAATGTTCCTGTATGCCTACACCGCCATCGCCGAGCGTGCCGTCGCGCTGAAGGCTCGTACCAACGACCGGGGCGCCACCGCTGTGGAGTACGGCCTGCTCGCCGCGCTCATCGCCGCGGTCATCGTCGCCACCGTCGTGACGCTCGGCGGAAAGATCAACACGGCGTTCGCCACGATCTCCACGAAGCTGCCCTGACGTACTCCTCACGTCGGCGGGCCAGCTGCCGACGAACTGTTTGACCGACACCGAATGCCGGTGGCCGGCCCACGGATGGACCGACCGACCTAAGCGAGGATCGATGTTCCTTTACGCCTACACCGCAATCGCCGAGCGCGCCGTCGCCCTCAAGGATCGTGCGAACGACCGGGGTGCGACCGCCGTCGAATACGGCCTCCTGGCGGCACTGATCGCCGCCGTCATCGTCGCGACGGTCGTGACGCTGGGCGGGAAGATCAACACCGCGTTCAACACGATCTCCAGCAAGCTTCCCTGACCTCGAGTGGGGACGGCGGCCCAGCCGCCGTCCCCCTTTTTTCGTTGCCACGGTCGGCCAATGGATGGGCGGACCGAAGATAGCGAGGACCGATGTTCCTGCACCTGTACACGGCCGTGGTCAGCCGTGCCTGCACACTCAAGGCCGGTTCCGACCGCGGCGCGACCGCCGTCGAGTACGGCCTGCTGGCGGCGCTCATCGCCGCGGTGATCGTCGCGACCGTCGTCACGCTCGGCGGGAAGATCAACTCCGCGTTCTCGACCGTCTCGAGCCACCTGCCCTGACCATGGGCCGCCCTCCTGATCACGACGACCGCGGTGCCGCCGCGATCGAACTCGCGATCATCCTCCCGATCCTGCTCGTGATGATCTTCGGCATCATCGACTTCGGGCGGATCATCAACACGCAGATGGCGCTCACCGAGGCGTCACGCGAGGCCGCGCGCGCGTACGCGTTCGGCCAGACCCCGGCGAACTCGCTCTCCCGGGCGCAGCTGATCACCGGGGATTCGACGACCGCGATCGACTCGTCGGTGCCCTGCCCGGCGGCCGGGGCGACCGCCGCCAACACCGCGTCGGTGACGCTCAGGCAGACCTACACCTACATCACGCCGATCATGGCCCTGCTCGGCACCGCCGGGTCGACACGCACGCTCAAGTCCACCGGCGTGATGGCATGCGTCGGCTGACCCGCCGCCACTGGTGGGACCGGATCCTCGCCCGGCGTCCGTCCGGCGAGCGTGGTGCGGTCGCGGTCATCGCCGCCGCCGTGATGGGCGGCGGCCTGCTCTTCGGCATGGGCGCGCTCGTCATCGACGTCGGCAAGCTCTACGACGAGCGCGAGCAGCTGCAGAGCGGTGCCGACCTGGCGTCCTGGGCGCTGGCCAAGCGGTGCATCACCGCGGCCACCAGGGCGCAGTGCGGCGCCCAGGCCGCGCTGGCGGCGACGCTGGCCGGGAGCAACGCCAAGGACTCGGCGACGAACGTCAGCGCGATCTGCGGGCGGTTCGCCGGCTTGAGCACGTGCGCGGCCCAGACCGCCAAGCTGTCGGACTGCGTCGGTACGCCGCCGGCGACGGCCAACTATCTCCAGGTCCAGACGTCGACCAAGGAAGCGGACGGCACGACGAAGGTGCCACCGGTGTTCGCGAACCTGCTGGACAGCTCGAACACCGGCTCGTCGGTGGGCGCCTGCTCCCGCGTCGCCTGGGGCATCCCGAGCACCGCCACCGTGCTGGCGATCGGTATCGGCCGGTGCGAGTTCCTGAACATGACGAACTCCGGCCTGGTCTACAACCTGGTCAGCGGGGTCGGCGGTCTGCTCACCGGTGTCCTCGGCGACACCGGGACGGCGGTCGCCGGACTTCTCGGGGTCGCGCCGCCCGCCACCGGCGGGCAACTGGTCTTCATCCACGACACGATCGGCAAAGTGAACACCAGCCCGGCCTGCAGCGTCGGTGCGCCCGCGTCCCCGCCGCCGTGGACCGGCGGTAACGGCTTCGGGTTCCTCGACGGCGCGTACAGCGACGCCAACTGCGTGCAGACCGTGACCGTCGGGGACGTGCTGCCGGCCAGTGACCTCGGGGTGCTCGCCCCGGTCAACTGCCTGGCGCCGCTGCAGAACGCGGTCACCACCGGGTCCCCGGTTCTCGTCCCGATCTACGACTACCAGTGGAATCCGCTCATCAACCTCAGCGCGTACACGGTCCGGATCGCCGGGTTCGCGGCGTTCGTCGTCCGGGGTTACCAGCTGGGCCTGCTCAACGGTGTGCTGAAGACCGTCGGCTCACTGCTCAACGTCTCCGGCAACCCGACGTGCACGGTCGTCGTCGACTACTGCATCAACGGCTACTTCACCCAGGCGATCATCCCGGCGCCGTCGGTCTCCATCGGCAGCCTCGGCACCACTGACTACGGGGTCTCGCTCATAACCCGCGTCGGGTAGCCGATAGGGAGCTGACCAGTAGCTTCTTAGGAAATGGCCTAACCGGGATGAGACGTCGACTACTCGCGCTGGCGCTCGCGTTCGTGCTCGCGCTGCTGGGCTGCGTAGGCATCCTCGCCTATGTCGGCGGGGCGGACGAACGCGCGGTGGCCGGCAAGGAGCCGGTATCGGTGCTGGTCGCCACCGCGCTCCTCCCGGCCGGTACGACCGGTGCCGAACTGCGTAACAGCGGCAAGGTGAAGACCGTCCGGATGCCCGCCGAGACGGTGCCGAAGGACGCGCTGGGCTCGATTCCGTCCGGTCTGGACAACCTCGCGCTCACCGCCGACGTGCAACCGAGCCAGCTGCTGCTGCGCGGAGCCCTGGGCCAGAAGCAGACCAGCACCGGCGGCCTGACGATCCCGGCCGGCAAGCTCGCCGTCAGCGTCGACATGACCGCGGCGTCACGCGTCGCCGGGTACGTGCAGCGCGGCTCCGAGGTCGCGGTCTTCTACACCTACCAGCCGATCCCGGACGCGGAGAACGGCGCGGCGGTGTCCTCGTCGCAGCAGATCACCGCGACCAGGGTGCTGCTGTCGCGCGCGCAGGTCCTCGCGATCGGCGAGAAGAAGACCGAGACCACGTCGAGCTCCAACGGCAGCACGGTGAGCGTCACGCTCGCGGCCAGTCAGTCGGACGCGGAACGGCTGGTTCAGGCGTCGCAGACCGGAACCCTCTCGCTGGGGCTGCTCGACGGCGCGGTCACGGTCGAGCCGGGCAGCGGTGTCGACACCGAAACCCTCTTCCGGTAGGCGACAGGAGCCCCATGATCTACCTCGAACCTTCCGCGGAGAACATCATCGACACCCCGGCGAACATCGCCGCCGCCGGGTTCACGCTGGTCAACTCGTGGAAGAAGCTCACCGGTCACCTCGAGCGCCACCCCGGCACGCTGCTGGTGGTGCTCGGCGCCGGCGTCGAGTTCGGCGCGGCCGTCGAGTTCGCCGCCTACCAGCGGGTCAAGAGCCCGGCGATGGGCGTCGTGCTGCTCCGGCGGCAGGTCACCCCCCAGATGCTGGCCGACGCCATGCGCGCGGGCATCCGCGAGGTGGCCGACCTGGACGACCCGGCCGCGATCAAGGCGGCGTGCACCCGGGCCCTCGAGGTGTCACGGGCACTGCGCAGCGCCGTCCAGAGCAACCGCGACTCCAGCTCGGCCGAGGGCAAGGTCGTCACGATCTTCTCCGGCAAGGGTGGCTGCGGGAAGAGCACGGTCGCGACGAACCTCGCCGTCGCGCTCGCCGCGGGCGGCAGTCGCCGGGTCTGCCTGATCGACCTGGACCTGCAGTTCGGCGACGTGGCGATCATGCTGCAGCTCACGCCGGTACGGAGCATCGCGGACGCGATCGGCATGGCCGGCCGGCTCGACGAACCGGGCCTGCGCTCGCTGCTCACCCGGTACTGCCCCGGCGTGGACGTCGCGCTCGCGCCCGCCGGGCCGGCCGAGGGTGAGCACGTCACCCGGGACCTGGTCACCGAGCTCATCAACGTCGCCAAGTCGCTGTTCGACTTCGTCGTGATCGACACCCCGCCGTTCTTCTCCGACCAGGTGCTCTCCGCGCTGGACGTGTCGGACCTCTACGTGCCGGTGGTCACCCCGGACCTGCCGACGCTCAAGAGCGTCCGCCTGACGTTGGACATGTTCGACGTGCTGGAGTACCCGCGCGAACGGCGGCTGGCGCTGCTCAACCGTGCGAACTCGCAGGTCGGCCTCACGATTGCCGACGTCGAGGAAGCGGTCGGCACCCCGATGGCCGTACACATGCCGTCCTCGCGTGACGTGCCGGTGTCGATCAACAAGGGTGTGCCGATCGCGCTCGACGACCCGAACAACCCGGTCAGCCAGGCGATCCGCCACCTCGCGAACCGCTGCGCCGACGTGGACGAGGGGACGACGCCGGTCGAGGTCAAGCGCCGGGTACCGATCTTCGGCCGGAGGAGATAGCCGTGGGCCTCGCCGATCGCCTCCTCGCCAAGCAGCAGAAGCAGGCCGAGGCGGACCTGGACGAAGTCGAGGTCGAGCCGCCGCCACCGCCGTCGGTCTCGGCGGAACCGGCGATGCTGCCGATCGAGAGCCGGCGGCTCGCGGCGAAGAGCAGGCGCACGACGTCCGCGGACGGGAACCGGCTCGACGCGGCCTCGCGCTACCGCGAAGCCGGGCGCCAGATGATCGACCCGATCACCGAGGTGCGCCACCGGGTCCAGCGGACGCTGGCCGAGATGCTCGGTCCGAAGCTCTACGAGCACGGCGCCGAGGACCTCGACCTCCGTGTCCGGGACACGGTCAGCGACCTGCTCGCCCGCGAAGAGACACCGCTGACCGGCATCGACCGCGCCCGGATCATCCGCGAGGTCACCGACGAGGTGCTCGGGCACGGTCCGATCGAGCCGCTGCTGCGCGACCCGAGCGTCAGCGAGGTGATGGTCAACGGACCGCACAAGGTCTACGTCGAGCGACGCGGCCGGCTGGAGATCACCGACGCGGAGTTCAGCGACGAGGCGCACCTGCGCCGGGTGATCGACCGGATCGTCTCCCGGGTCGGCCGCCGGGTCGACGAGTCCAGCCCGATGGTGGACGCCCGGCTCCCGGACGGCAGCCGCGTCAACGCGATCGTCCCGCCGATCGCCTTGGACGGCTCCACGCTGACGATCCGGAAGTTCGCCGTCGAACGGCTGACGATCGACTCGCTCATCGAGTTCGGAACGCTCACCCGCCAGACCGCCGACCTGCTCTCGGCGTGCGTGCGTGGCCGGCTGAACATCGTGGTCAGCGGGGGTACCGGCTCCGGCAAGACGACGATGCTCAACGTGCTGTCGAGCTTCGTGCCGCACGACGAGCGCATCGTCACGGTCGAGGACGCCGCCGAGCTCCAGCTCAACCAGGACCACGTCGTGCGCCTCGAGTCGCGGCCGGCCAACGTGGAGGGACGCGGCACGGTCTCGGCCCGCGACCTGGTGAAGAACGCGCTGCGGATGCGCCCGGACCGGATCATCGTCGGTGAGGTCCGGGACGGCGCCGCGCTGGACATGCTGCAGGCGATGAACACCGGCCACGACGGCTCGCTGACGACGCTGCACTCCAACACGCCCCGGGACGCGCTCGCGCGCCTGGAGACGATGGTGCTGATGGCCGGCATGGACCTGCCGATGCGCGCGATCCGCGACCAGGTTGTCTCGGCCGTGCACCTGATCATCCAGGTCAGCCGCCTGCGTGACGGCAGCCGCAAGGTCACCCACATCACCGAGGTCGCCGGCATGGAGGGCGACGTGGTGACGATGCAGGACCTGTTCCTGTTCGACTACAACGCCGGGGTGGACGCGAAGGGCAAGTTCCTCGGCACGCTGCAGTCCACCGGCCTGCGCCCGGGGTTCATGGACGAGCTCGCCGCCCACGGCGTGAAGCTCCCACCGGACCTGTTCGCGTCACCGGGGCGCGGCCGGTGAGACGGTGGCTGGCGACCGCCGCGGTGATCGCTCTCCTCGGCGCCGCCACGCCTGCCCTCGCCGCTCCGTCGCCGGAGCCGCAGCCGCTCGAACCGAACCGGGCCGGTGGCCCCGCCCTGCAGGTCAGCGGGTTCCGGACGCTGCCGGGCGAGGTGGAGTTCGTGCTCCACCCGGACGGTTTCGCGTCCACCCCGGACCTCTCCGACCCGGAGGTGACCGCGGAGAGCGAGGGCGGGCTCGCCGCGACGACGAGCGAACTCCCGGAGTCGTCGGCCGACCCCAACCGCGCGGTCGTGGTGGTCCTGCGCGCCGAGGACGACCTCGACACGCTGCGCGCGGCGATCGCCCGGTACGCGGTGAACGCGCCGGACGGGGTCGCGATCGGACTGGTGGCGATCGCCGACCGCCCGGTGAACCTGATCGCACCCACCACCGACCGCAACGACTTCCTGGCCGCGCTGGCGCGCAGTACCGGGGCCACGTCCGGCGACCTGCCCGGCGCGGTGGCCCAAGCCGACGCGCTGCTCGTCGGCGTGCCCGGCACCGAGCAGTACCGCGATCGCCGCATCCTGGTCGTGACCAGCGGCGACGCGCCGGAGACCGCGACCGCCGGCACGATCGGCGCCCGGATGGCGGCCGGCGGCCGACCGCTCGACGCGGTGACGGTCGGGACACCACCGGAGTCGGTGGCCACGATGGTCGCCGCCACCGGCGGTTCGATCCGGACGCCGGAGTCGGCGAGCGGGGTCCGGGCGGCGCTCGACCGGGCCTCGGCCGAGCTCGCGGCCGCGGTGCTGGTGCGCGCGGCCGTGCCGTACACGTTGTCCGGGCGTACCGCGGAGCTGAGCGTCGCCGGTGGAGGCGTCACGGCCGCGGCCACGCCGGTGAAGTTCGCGGTCGACCCGGACGCGATCGGCGCCGCCCCGGTTCCGGCGTCGGTGACCGGTGGTTCGATCTGGAGCCTGCTCGTCGGCCTGATCGCGGTGAGCGCGCTCCTGGTCTGGTTCGCGGTCCGGGTGCTCGCGCCCGCGATGGCCGGGAACGAGGGCCGTCGCGCGATGGCCAGGCTCCAGCGGATCCTGGAACATCCGCGTGGCGGCAAGCGCCGGTCGCGCTTCTCGGTCGTGACGCTCTCGGGCAAGGCCGCGGACGTCGTCAGCAAGGTGCTCACCAACCCGCAGCGGCGGGCGAAGATCGAGCTCTCCCTCGAGCGCGCGGGCAGCTCGATGACGCCGGACCAGTGGGTCGCGCTGCGGATCGCGATCTGCGTCGGGCTGATCGTCGTCCTGGGGTTGATGTTCGGACTGCTGCCCGGCCTGGTGGTGGGGTTCGTCGGCGGCCTGTTCGGCACCCGCACCTGGCTGCGTGTGCGCGCGGCCCGGCGCGCCCGCGCGTTCGCCGAGCAGCTCCCGGACTCGCTGCGTATCGTCGTCGGTTCGCTGCGCTCGGGCTTCTCGCTGCACCAGGCCATCGACTCGGTGGCCACGGAGGGTGACGGCCCGGTGGCGGCGGAGTTCCGCCGTGCGCTGGCCGAGATCCGGCTCGGCGGTGACCTCGAAGAGGCGCTGGAACGGGTCGCCGAACGGAACAACAGCCGGGACATCACCTGGCTGGTGATGGCGCTGCGCATCCAGAGCGACGTCGGTGGGTCGCTGGCCGAGGTCGTGGAGACCACTGTGGAGACGATGCGTGAACGCGGCCGCCTCGAACGGCACGTGCGTGCGCTCTCCGCCGAGGGGCGGCTGTCCGGGAACCTCCTGCTCGCCCTGCCGATCGGCGTCGGCGGGTTCATGTTCCTCATCCGCCGCGACTACGTACGGCCGCTCTACACGACGACGGTCGGACTCATCATCCTGGCGTCCGCGGCCCTGCTGATGGTCGTCGGTGCGGTGTGGATCCGGAAGCTGGTCAAGGTGGAGGTGTAGCGGTGACCTTCGTCCTGCTGGTCTCGCTGCTGGCGGTGATGGCCGCGGTGATGGTGATGGCCTGGTCGTTGACCGTCACGCTGCGGCCGGGCGAGAAGCTGCTGCGTTCGCTGGAAGCGTTCGAGATGGTGCGCCGCGGTGCGGTGCCGGTCGCCCAGCGGTCGCTGACCGAACGGGTCCGCATCGTCGCGCGACGGCAGTGCGGCATCCTCGGCAGGGCCCTGATGCTGCCGAACTCCGAGGTCAGGCTGAGCAAGCAGCTCTCGTTCGCCGGTAACCCGCCGGACTGGCCGATGGACCGGGTGATCGCGGCGAAAGGTGGCGTGGCGATCGTCGGGCTGTTCCTGGGTCCGTTCTTCGGCAACGCGTTCGGCGGCGGCAGCGGGGCGGTGCTCGGTCTGATCCTCGGCCCGATCGGCGGCTTCCTGCTGCCGAACCTGCTCGTCTACAACGCCGGGACGAAACACCAGGCGAACCTGCAGAACACGCTCACCGACGTGCTCGACACGATGGTGATCAGCGTCGAGGCCGGCCTCGGCTTCGACGCCGCGCTGGCCCAGGTCGCCGCGAACGGGCGCGGTCCGTTCGTCCGCGAGATCGTGCGTGTGCTGCAGGAACTGCAACTGGGGCGCTCGCGGTCGGAGGCGCTGCGCGCGATGGCGGCACGCACCACGGTGGTCGAGATCCACACGTTCGTCCGTGCGGTCGTGCAGGCCACCGACCGGGGCATCCCGATCGCCGGGGTGCTGCGTGAACAGGCGCACGAGATGCGCCTGCAGCGACGTCAGCGGGCTGAGGAAGCGGCGCAGAAAGTGCCGGTCAAGATCCTGCTCCCGGTGATCTTCTGCCTGTTCCCGGCTCTGTTCATGGTGGTCATGGGGCCGGCCGTGGTGAGGATCGCCAACATTCAGTGGTGATCGTCGCTGCCGTCGTCGGGCTCGGGTGCGGTCCGCTGCTCCGGGCCGGGATCGCCCGCTACGCGGCGACCCCCCGGTTCGGCGTGGTCGAGGTGGTGGCCGCGCTCGGGCTGGTGCTCGTCGCCTGGGGACTCGCGCGGGCCTCGATCTGGGTGCAGCTCGCCGCGGCCTGGCTGGTGCTCTGCGGCGTCGTGCTGGCCTTCGTCGACGTGGCGGTCCAGCGGTTGCCGAACCCCTGGACCGGCGCCGCGGCCGCCGGGGTGTTCGTGCTGCTGGCGGCGGAGCGGGACCCGGCCCGGCTGGGACGTGCGGTGCTCTGCGGCCTCGCGGCCGCGGGCTGGTACCTCGTGCTGGCGTTCGTCATGCCGGCCGGCATGGGGCTGGGTGACGTGAAACTCGCGTTCCCGCTCGGGCTCGCGCTGGGCTGGTGGGGCGGCACGGTGGCCCTGCTGGGGGTGGCGTCGGGCTTCCTGCTGCACGGCCTGCTGACCGTCGTGCTCCTCGTCACGAAGCGAATCGGACGCCGCGGACAGCTGCCGCACGGACCCGCGATGATCGTCGGGGCGGTGACCGTCCTGGCCCTTTTGGGCGGTTGAGAGCACTTTAGTGCAAGTTACCGAGTGTAACGAAAGTTCGGCTGATGCGGGATCGTGATCGCGGGGCGTGATCTCGTTAACCCAATGGCCACTCACCTGTGCAGAGACGGTTAATTCGGCAACTTGCGGTGTTCACCGTCCGTTCATTTGGCCCCGGGGAGCGCGTCACTTTCGCTACCTAGCGTTCCGAACGACCGGCGAGGTAGCCGGCCCCAGAGGACTGGGTCTGTACCCCTCGGAGGGACTTGAACGTGAAGCTGTACCGCACTGGCGCCTTCGCCGGGATCGCGCTGGCCAGCCTGCTCGCTGTTTCCGCTTGTGGATCGGACAACGTCGACTCGGCGAGCTCCGACTCCAGCTCGGGCAGCAGCAAGAACCCGAACTGCGCCGAGGGCCAGATCTCGGCCTCCGGCTCGTCGGCCCAGAAGACGGCCATGAACGCCTGGACGACGGCCTACGCGAAGGACTGCGGCGCGCAGATCAACTACGCCGCCACCGGTTCCGGCGCCGGCGTCACCGACTTCACCGCGGGCAAGGTCGCGTTCGCGGGGTCCGACTCGTCGCTCAAGGACGACGAGCAGACCGCGGGCGACACCCGCTGCAAGACCGGCAAGGCCATCAACATCCCGGGTATCGCCACCGCCGTCGCCATCGTGTTCAACGTGAACGGTGTCGACAAGCTGTCGCTCGACCCGGCCACGATCTCGAAGATCTTCCAGGGCCAGATCACCAAGTGGAACGACCCGGCGATCGCCAAGACCAACTCGGGCGCGACGCTCCCGGCGACCGCGATCTCCGTCGTCTTCCGGTCGAAGGACTCGGGCACCACCGACAACTTCACCAAGTTCCTCGACGCGCAGACGCCGGAGACCTGGAAGCTCGGCACCGGTAAGGGCTGGAAGGGCACGGCCGGCACCGGCGCGCCCGACTCGGCCGGCGTCGTCTCGGCCGTGACCGGCAAGGACGGCTCGATCGCCTACGTCGACGCCCCCGACGCCAAGAAGAACAACCTGAAGTCGGCCGGGATCGACACCGGCAACGGTGCGGTCGAGATCTCCGACGACACCGTGGGCAAGGCCATCGCCGCGGCCGAGCAGGACTTCGACGGCAACAACCTGAAGCTGAAGCTGAACTACGGCCTCAAGGAAGCCGGCGCGTACCCGGCCGTGCTGGTGACCTACGAGATCACCTGCGAGAAGGGCCTCGCGGCCGACCAGGTCGCGCTGACCAAGGGCTTCCTGGGCTACCTGCTCAGCGACGCCGGCCAGACCGCTGCCGCCGACGCCGGTTACTCGAAGCTGCCGGCCGAGCTGCTGACCAAGGCGCAGGCTGCCGCCGCCGCCATCGCCTGACGTTGCCTGACCGTTCGTTCCGGGCCGGGTGAGGACCGAGAGTCCTCGCCCGGCTCGGGCGCGTGCAGGTTGTTTCCAGCCCCTGGCCTCACGGCCGCTGTCCAGAGGATCTAAGTCATGGCTGACCCCTCCACGAAACCAGCCACCGCCACCGTCACACCCCCGAAGTCGCCCGCCCCAGGCGATTCCGGCCTCGGTTCCCAGAAGTCCACCCGAGGTGGCGACGCGGTCTTCAAGTTCATCTCGACGGGCGCCGGGGCGGTCCTGCTCGCGATCATGGCCGCGATCGCGGTCTTCCTGATCTACAAGTCCATCGACGCGTTCACCAACAACGACGGCAACTTCTTCACGACGAAGGAGTGGAACCCGGACCCCTCGACCCAGGGCGGCCCGTCGGTCTTCGGTATCGCGGCGCTGACGTTCCACACGGTCGTCACCGGTCTGATCGCGATGATCATCGCGGTCCCGGTCGCGGTCGGCATCGCGCTGTTCATCACGTTCTACGCGCCGCGCCGCCTCTCGCAGGGCCTGGCCTACCTGGTCGACCTGCTCGCCGCGGTGCCGTCGGTCGTCTACGGCCTGTGGGGTCTGTTCCTCCTCGTGCCGAACATGACCGGCCTGACGCTCTTCCTCGACAAGTACCTCGGCTGGATCCCGCTGTTCGCGTACCGCCCCGACGACATCCCGGGCAACCGCTCGGACTTCACCGTCGGCATCGTGCTCGCGGTCATGATCCTGCCGATCGTCGCCGCGATCACCCGCGAGGTGTTCCGCCAGGTTCCGCCGGCCAACGTGGAGGGTGCGCTGGCACTGGGGGCGACCCGCTGGGAGATGATCCGGCTCTCGGTGCTGCCGTTCGGCCGCGCCGGCATGGTCTCGGCCGCGATCCTCGGCCTGGGCCGCGCGCTCGGCGAGACGCTCGCGGTCACGATCATCCTGGCCAGCGCCTACAACGTCAGCATCCACATCACCGAGAACGGCGGCGTCACGTTCGCGTCGAACATCGCGAGCAAGTACGACGAGGCCGGAACGATCGGAACCAGCGCGCTCATCGCCTCCGGTCTCTGCCTGTTCGTCATCACGCTCGTCGTCAACTCGCTGTCGCAGCTGATCGTGCGCCGCAAGAAGGTGTCCTGACATGGCTACTCTCCAGGCTTCCCCGTCCGAGGTGACCGCGAGCAACCTGCGTGGGCAGAAGCTGCCCAACTGGGCGCCGTGGGCGATCGGCCTCGGCTCGATCGTGATCAGCGGCCTGATCTTCGGCCTGACCGGTGACAGCTTCAACAAGGCCCGGTTCGCGGTGCTCGCCGCGCTGCTCTTCGTCGTCATCCTGACCGCCACCAGCTTCGCGGTCGAAGGTCGCCGGCAGGCCGTCGACCGGCTGTTCACGACGTTCGTCTACTCGGCGTTCGTGCTGGCGGTCGCCCCGCTGTTCTCGATCATCTACTACACGCTGTCGCAGGGCATCGGCGTCATCGACGGCGGCTTCCTCTCCCGCTCGATGTTCACGATCTCCGAGGACAGCTTCGGCGGTGGCGCGTACCACGCGATCATGGGCACGCTGATCGTCACCGCGATCGCGGCCGTGTTCGCCGTGCCGATCGGTGTGCTGACTGCGGTCTACCTGGTCGAGTACGGCGACGGTAAGCGGTTCGCGAAGGCCGTCAGCTTCTTCGTCGACGTCATGACCGGCATCCCGTCGATCGTCGCGGGCCTGTTCATCTTCACGTTCTGGCTGCTCACGCTCGGCTTCCAGAAGTCCGGGTTCGCCGGCGCGCTCTCGCTGGTCATCCTGATGCTGCCGGTCATCGTCCGCTCGACGGAGGAGATCCTGCGCCTGGTGCCGCACGAGCTGCGCGAGGCGTCCTACGCGCTCGGCGTGCCGAAGTGGAAGACGATCACCAAGATCGTGCTGCCGACCGCGTTCAGCGGCATCGTCACCGGCGTCATGCTGGCGATCGCCCGCGCGATGGGGGAGACCGCGCCGCTGCTGCTGCTCGTCGGGGTCCAGGCGAAGATCAGCTTCGACCCGTTCAACGGACCGATGTCCACGCTGCCGACGTTCATCTACTCGCAGCTCGGCTCCGCGGCCGGCAACCCCGACGCGCCCGGCACCGCCCGTGCGTGGGGCGCGGCCGTCACCCTCATCGCAATCATCATGATTTTCAACCTGCTCGCCCGGTTCGTCGGGCGCTTCACCCGAGCCCGCGGCTGAGAAAGGTCAGATCACAATGTCCAAGGGACTCGAGGTCAAGGACCTCAACATCTACTACGGCAGCTTCCTCGCGGTCGAGGGCGTGTCGATGTCGATCGAGCCGCGCTCGGTCACCGCGTTCATCGGCCCGTCGGGCTGCGGCAAGTCCACGGTGCTCCGCACGCTCAACCGCATGCACGAGGTCATCCCGGGCGCGCGGGTCGAGGGCAAGGTGCTGCTTGAGGGCGAGGACATCTACGGCTCCTCGGTCGACCCGGTGAACGTCCGCCGCACGATCGGCATGGTGTTCCAGCGCCCGAACCCGTTCCCGACGATGTCGATCTACGACAACGTCATCGCCGGTCTGAAGCTCCAGGGCCGGCAGAAGAAGAGCACGCTCGATGAGACCGTGGAGCGTTCGCTCCAGGGCGCGAACCTCTGGAACGAGGTCAAGGACCGGCTCAAGAAGCCCGGCTCCGGCCTCTCCGGTGGTCAGCAGCAGCGTCTGTGCATCGCCCGGGCGATCGCGGTCGAGCCCGACGTCCTGCTGATGGACGAGCCGTGCTCGGCGCTGGACCCGATCTCGACGCTCGCGATCGAGGACCTGATCCAGCAGCTCAAGACCGAGTACACGATCGTCATCGTCACCCACAACATGCAGCAGGCCGCGCGGGTCAGCGAGCGGACCGGCTTCTTCAACCTCTCGGCGGTCGGCAAGCCCGGCAAGCTCGTCGAGATGGACGACACCCAGAAGATCTTCACCAACCCGACCGACAAGCGCACCGAGGACTACATCACCGGCCGCTTCGGCTGACCGTCCCCCTCTTTCATCAGGAGACCCCCGTGCGGGATGAATTCCGTCGTGCGCTCGCGACCGCCGAGGACACCCTGGCCGAACTGGCCGACCTCGCCGCGGCCGCGGTCGCACAGGCGACCGTGGCGCTGCTCGACGCGGACAAGGATGCCGCGGAGAGCTCACTGGAGCAGAACCAGGCGCTCCGGACGCGTCTGACCGAACTCGAGAACAACGCGTACAACCTGCTGGCGCTCCAGGCGCCGGTGGCCTCGGACCTCCGTGTCCTGGTCACCGTGGTGCGGCTGGGCGCCGACGTGGAGCGGATGGGGTCGCTCGCGGCCCACATCGCCGAGACCGCGAAGCGCGGCAGCACGGTCCCCGAGCCGCTGACGCCGATCTTCCGCCAGATGGGCGAGGTCGCCCAGCAGATGGCGATCGACGCCGGTGCCGCGCTGCGCTCGCGTGACACCGCGGACGCCGCCCGCCTCGAGGCCGACGACGACACCGTCGACCGGCTCCGGCTGGAGCTGTTCGGCCAGATCGCCGGCGAGTGGCCGTACGGTGCCGAGACCGCCGCCGACGTGGCGCTGGTCGGCCGGTACTACGAGCGGTTCGCCGACCACGCGGTCGCCATCGCCGACGCGGTGGTGTACCTGGTCACCGGCGCGGTCGCCGAGTAGCTGAATCCCCGGCCCGGCTCGTCGACCTGGTTCGACGGGCCGGGCCCGGGTATGGTCCTCGAACCTGGGGCGAGGGGTAGTGGGGTGCGCGAGGGATTTCACGGCCAGCTGACGGCGATCCGCGGTGCGCTGGGCGACATGACCGACACGGCGGCGACCGCGATGGAGCGGGCCACCGTGGCGCTGCTCGGCGCCGACCTGACCGTCGCCGAGGGCGTGAGCGGGTTGGCCACTCAGCTCGACGCGGCCCGCCGGGTCGTCGAGGACCAGACCTACGAGGTGCTCGCACTGCAGCAGCCGGTCGCCAGTGACCTCCGCACGATGGTGATGGCGATCAAGGTCGGCGGCGACATCCATCGCATGGGGACGCTCGCCCAGCACGTCGCGAAGGTCGCGGTGCGGCGTCATCCGGGGTTCGCGGTGCCGGACGAGCTGTTCCCGCTGATCCGGAAGATGGGTGACGTCGCGGTGCGGATGGCGCAGAGCGCCGGCGCCGTGCTGCACTCCACCGACGCCGCGGACGCCGGGCGTCTCTCGATCGACGACGACGCGATGGACGGCCTGCGCCGGGCCCTGTTCCGGACGCTGCTCGACAACTGGTCGTACGGCGTCGAGTCGGCGATCGACATGGCACTGCTCGGCCGCTACTACGAACGCTTCGCCGACCACGCGGTAGCCATCGCCGACGGCGTCGTCTACCTGGTGACCGGCGAGATGCCGAGAGAACCCGACGAGAAGCTCAGCTAGGTCAGACCGTCGAGGTCGATCTCGATCGGGAACGGCACGGCCGTGCTGAGCCGCCCGGTGAAGACCTGCTCGACCCGGTAGCCCTCGTCGCCGGGCTCGCTGAACACGTGCACGGTGAGACGCTCGGCTCCCACGGCCTCGCTCTCGACCCGCCAGAAGTGCGGAATGCCGGCGTCGGCGTAGACGACGGGCCTCATGTTCCGATCCCGCCGCCGGGATTCCGGAGCCACCATCTCGGCAACGAGTGTGATCTCCCTGACGGACATCGGCCGAGTTGTCAGCGGCACGTCAGCACCGAACACCACCAGGTCGGGCGCGACGTAATCCAGCGGTTCGAGGTTGAGCAGCACATCGATCCTCGACTCCAGTTGCCACTCGGCCGGGAGCTGCGATTCCAAGGCGGCCGCCAGGTGGCGGACAAACCGGTTGTGGACAGGGGCCGGACTCGGGTTGATGGTCAACGCGCCATCAATGACCTCGGCCCGGCAGCCCTCGGGTAGGCGCTCGACGTCGCGAAGCGTCCAGACGCCTGACATCGGTTGGTGCTCGGGATGGGGCGGCATGATCACGTGGCCCATCGTATCGAAACTCAATGGGACGAGTGCATGAGAATTAGAACATGATTGCGTGGAGGATTGACTCCAGGGCGGCGGCTACCAGGGCGGCGGCGGGGATCGTGAGGACCCAGGCCGTGACGATGTTCGTGGCCACGCCCCAGCGCACCGCGGAGAGCCGCTTCGTCGCGCCGACGCCCATCACCGACGAGGTGATCGTGTGCGTCGTCGAGATCGGCACGTGGAACACGTACGCCGTCGTGTAGAGCACCGCGGCGGCGGCGGTCTCGGCCGCGAACCCGCGCGGCGGGTCGAGGTGGATGATCCGCCGTCCGAGCGTCCGCATGATCCGCCACCCACCGGCGTACGTTCCGGCCGCGAGCGCCAGCGCCACCGCCAGGATCACCCACAGCGGCACCTCGAAGCCGGTGTGGTACCCGCCGACGACGAGCGCCAGCACGATCACGCCCATCGTCTTCTGGGCGTCCTGGAGGCCGTGCCCGAGCGCCATCGCCGCGGCCGACGCGGTCTGCGCGTACCGGAACCCGCGGCTCATCTTCGCCGGGTGCGCCCGGCGGAACGCCCAGAGGATCCCGAGCATGAGCAGGTAACCGAGGCCGAACCCGACGATCGGGGAGAGCACCATCGGGATGACGACCTTGTCGACGACGCCGGCCCACTTGACGATCGCGTCGGACGAGAGCGCCGCACCGACCAGACCGCCGATCAGCGCGTGCGAGGACGACGAGGGCAACCCGAAGTACCAGGTGATGAGGTTCCAGACGATCGCGCCGAACAACGCGCAGAACACCAGCAGCAGACCTTCACCGCCGCTGGGCGCGGAGACGATGCCCTCGCCGACGGTCTTCGCGACGTCGGTGCCGAGCAGCGCACCGGCCAGGTTGGCGACCGCCGCGAGGATCAGCGCGGCGCGTGGCGTCAGCGCGCGGGTGGAGACCGAGGTGGCGATCGCGTTCGCCGCGTCGTGGAAACCGTTTGTGTAGTCGAACGCCAGCGCGATGACGATGATCGCGATGACCGGGAGGAGTTCCACCGGTCAGGACTCCTTGACCGCGATCGTCTCGACCGTGTTCGCGACGTGCTCGAACGCGTCGGCGGCCGCCTCGAGCTCGTCGGCGACCTCCTTGAGCTTCATCACCGTCAACGTGTCGTACTCGCCGCTGAACAGCCGGACCAGCAGCATCCGGTAGGCGTGGTCGCCCTCGTTCTCGATCTGGTTGGCCTCGATCCAGTACGCCTCGAGGTCCTTGAGCGACTGCAGGCGCGGCATCGCCGACGCGGTGAGCTTCGCCGCCCGGCTGAGCGTGTCGATCAGCTCGTGCATCTCGCGGGGCAGCGCGGGAAGCGTGGACAGCCCGTACAGGTAGATCAGGTTGCCCGCGGCTTCCATGTGATCCATGACGTCGTCGAGCAGCGAGCCCAGCTGGTAGATGTCCTCGCGGTCGAACGGGGTCACGAACGTGCTGTTCAACTTCCGCAGCAGAGCGTGCGTAACCTCGTCGTTGGCGTGCTCGACGTCCTTCATCCGATCGGAGATCGACTGGAAGTCGGGTGTGGGCAGGCTGAGCTCTTCGAGGATCTCCGCGCCCTTCACCAGGTTGTCGGCAGCCTGGCTGAAGAAATCGTAGAACGCGGTCTCGGTGGGGCGGAGCCGGAAGCGCACGTGAACCCCTGGTGACGTCGAGGTGTCGGAAACTTGTACTGCGAGAAGATGCTAGGTACACGCTCTGCGGCGCAATGCAGCGGGCGCCCGTGAAGCGAACTTGGCGGGTGTCATTCGGCATTGTCGTCATAATCAGTATTTTCGTGCTTTTTCTTCCTAATGATGATGTTCCCTCAGGCTTCCCTCCCGGAACCGACAAATTGGTTCATAGTGCGCTTTTCGCCGCGCTGGCGCTGACCGGTCTCCGTGCCGGGGCGCGGGCGAGATGGCTGGTACCGGTGCTGGTGGCGTACGCCGTCGGGTCGGAGATCGGGCAGTCCGTCCCCGCGCTCGGCCGATCATCCGACCCGCTGGACGTTGTTGCAGATTGTGTCGGCATCGTGATCGGGTGGCTCTGTTCGGTGAACATTCGTCGGACCTCGCGTTAACGCGGGTCGGGACGGGCCGGGACGGCTGAATACTGGTCCCGTGGGGGAATCGATCCAGTACAGAGCGGTCGTTGATCTGTTCAGCGGCCGCGTACCGGCTCATGAGCTGACCGCGGGGCGGAGCGTTCACCCGCTCCGGATGATCGAGCTGGCGGCCGGGTTGCCCACGCCGCTGCACCTGCCGCTCCACCCCGACGCGCTGCTGAACGACCCCGGGCTGCCCGACGCGATGGCCGAGCGCTGCGCCGCCACCCGGCGTGCACCGGACACCGTCACCGTGCTGCTCGCCGAGCGGTACTGCATGACCGACGTGGTGAGCCTGCGCCGCCGGTGCGCGGCGCTGCGTCGGCTCGGCTTCGCGATCGGCGTCGACGACGTCGGTGCGCTGCACGGCTCGCTGTCCGTGCTCGCCGCGATCCACCCGCAGGTCGTCAAGGTCCACCACACGCTGGTCAGCTCGATCGCCGAGTACCCGGAGGCGTCCGCGGTGATCGAGGCGGTCGTGCTCTTCGCCCGCAAGATCGGTGCGACGCTGACCGCCACCGGCGTCGAGTCGGACGCCACGATCACCGCGCTGCGCTCGCTCGGCGTCGCCTACGGCCAGGGTGCGGCGCTCGGTGGCGTCGACGCGCAGTGGCGTGACGTCGTCGCGGTTCCGCCGCTGCTCGCCACCGACCGGCCCGCACCCGGCGCCGACGACCGCGCTGGCGACGCGTTCGAGGGTCAGACCATCCGTGAGCTGCTGCGCCGGGCCATGGTGGCCTCGGTCGAGGCTTCCGGCGACGAGATCCGCGACGTGTTCGGCCTGGACGAGGACCTGCTGACCGTGGTCCTGCTGGACGAGTCCGGCCACATCGCCGGGGTCATCCCGCGGGGAACGTTCATGCTGGCGGCCAGCGGGCCGTTCGGGCACGCGCTGCACGCCCGGCGCGGTGTGCTCCAGCACGCGGTGCAGCCCCGGCTGGTCGCGGCCGACACGCCGGTGTCGGAGGCGATCCGGCTGGTCACGTCCCGCTCGCGCAGCCGGGTCTACGACGACCTGGTGGTCGCCGACCGCGACGGGCGCTGCGTCGGCATCGTCCGGGTCGCCGACCTGCTGACCGCGTCGCAGCGCAACCAGGTCGACGTCGCGATCTCGCTGGATCCGGTCACCGAACTGCCCAGCGGCAAGGTCGTCGAGGAGACCGTCCGGCGCCGGCTGCGTGACCCGGGCGGCGTCGCGATCTCGTGGATCAGCCTCGACCGGGAGTCCGTCGTCGAGGCCGAGGGCTTCCTGGCCGGCAACGCGTTGATCGTCGAGGCCGCGGCCGTGCTGCGCCGGGTCGCCGCGTCGATGGGCGGCGGTTGCTGGTTGGGGCACTTCGGGGCCGGCGCGTTCGTGATGCTCACCGATCGGACGGCGGTGGATCGGACGATCCGCTCGCTGCTCGACGTCCGTCCGGAGGATCGTTACGGGCGCCCGGTGGACCTTACGGTGGCGACGCTCGACTGCCCGCCGGCGTCGGCGGCCGTGGATGTGACCGGTCTCTCGCTCCGGCTGGCCGAGCTGATGCGACATGCCCACCAATTGGGGGGCACGGCCTGGACCGCCGGCTCCGCAGCGGAGCCGGGGATTCGCGTTCCGTACGCGACCCGACCGGTTCTCACGGGTACCGGCCCGGGCCAGGCTTAAGCCCTTCTCAAGCCTCTTCGCCTGGTGGCGAACGCGTGGTTGGATTCCACGGTCACGTGTGAGTTAACGGGGAACTGGAGTTTTCGCGATGGGTCAGCCCGAGGCACCCGGATACCAGCCCGGCTACGGGGGCAACCCGGGTTACGGCCCCAACCCCGGTTACGGCGGTGCTCCCCAACCCGGCGGTGCTCCCGGTTACCCCGGGGCTCCGAGCTCCGGTGGCGCCCCCGGCTACCCCGGAGCGCCGAGCTCCGGCGGTGCTCCCGGCTACGGTGACCCGAACGCCACCTACCCCGGCGCGCCGAGTTCCGGTGCTCCCGGCTTCACCGGCAACCCCGCGTACGGGCCGCCTCCCGGTTACGGCGGCAACTCCGGCTTCGGCGGGCCTCCGCCGCCGTCGGGTCCGCAGGGCCCGAAGCGCAACGTCGGTCTGATCGTCGGCGCGATCGTCGCGGCGGTCGTGCTGATCATGATCGCCGGTGGCGTCATCGCAGCGGTGTTCATCTCCAACCGCGACGACCCGTCCGACGACCCGACGGTCTCGATCAGCGACGCCGCCCCCACCGGCGGTGCCCCGCAGAGCGACAGCGACGCCGGCTCCGACCCGGGGACCGACTCCACCGCTCCCACCAGCGGCAAGGGGTCGATCGGCAAGCCGATCCGCCAGGGCGACCTGGTGATCACGGTCACCGGCGCGCCGCGCTGCGGCGTCAAGACGGTCGGTGAGGGCTACGGCGTCTACGAGACCCAGAAGGGCCAGTTCTGCCTGATCGACCTCAAGTTCGAGAACACCGGTAAGAAGGCGCTCAAGCCCAAGGACTTCGGCACCTACCTGATCGACGAGCAGGGCGGCGAGACCTACGTCGACTTCTCGTCGTACAAGGCGAACCCGGACGGCAAGCAGCCGCTGTTCGAGAACATCTACCCGGGCAAGAGCGCGGTCGGCATCATCGTCTTCGACATCCCGGCCGACCAGAAGCCCGCCGAGCTCAAGATGAACCCGGTCGGCGACTACTCCGACGAGATCCTGATCTCGCTGAAGTAGGGGCCTGTAGGCTGAATCCCGTGGGTGGATGGGTAGGCCAAGTCATCCAGGTCATCAATTTGGTGGTCCTGGTAGTCAGCCTCGGTCTCGAGGCGTGGGCGTTCGTGCATGCGCTGATGCAGAAAGCAGAGGCGTTCCCGGCCGTCGAGACGCTGCAGAAGGGTGTCTGGCTGGCGCTGATCGGCGGCACGATGCTGGCATCCCTGCTGTTCTTCGCCTTCGGCATGCTGTTCGCGATGATCGCGTTGATCGCGGCACTCGTGTACCTGCTCGACGTCCGGCCGCGCATCCGCGAGATCAGCGGCGGCGGTAGCCGCTGGTAGGCGTCGGTCGCACCGATGGCCTCGATTGGATGGTCACCGGCAGCGGCAGCCCGGTCACCGTGTTCGCACACGGGTTCGGTGGTGGCATCAACGACACCCGGCCGCTCGGGTCGGGTGTCGTCGGCACCCGGGTGTTCCTCGCGTTCCGCGGCCACGGCACGTCGGGGCCGCTGCCGCCCGGCTGGGACTACGGCACGCTCGCGGACGACGTCCGCCGGGTGGCCGATCCGCACGGCGCCACCCGCGCGGTCGGCGCCAGCCTCGGTGCCGGTGCGCTGACCAGGCTGATCGCCGACGACCCGGAGCGCTTCGAGCGTCTCGTGCTGTTCCTGCCCGCCGTACTCGACCGGCCGCGCCCGGTCGAGGCGCGCGGCCGGTTCGTCGCGCTCGCCGACGCGCTCGACGCCGACGACGAGGACCGCCTGGCCTCGGTGGTGGCGCTCGAGGTGCCCGACGACCTGGCCGGCACCGCGGCGGCACGCACGTACGTCCGCCAGCGGACGATCGCGCTGGGCGCACCCGGCCTCGCCGCGGCCCTGCGTCGCCTGCCCGGGCTGACCGCCGTGCCGTCGGCCGGGGCGCTGCGTGCCGTGCGCGCGCCGGTGCTGGTGATCGGCGCGGTGGGTGATCCGCTGCACCCCGCGACCGTCGCCGAGGAACTGGCCGACGCCCTGCCCGACGCCACGTTGCACGTCTACTCCGAGCCCGGGCCGCTCTGGAACCAGCGCGCCGACCTGCGCCGCCGGATCAGCGAGTTCCTGGCGTGAGCCGGGCGGCGACCAGCTTCTCCGCGGTGACGTCCGGGGCTTCGCCGGCGGCGTAGATCTCGGTGAGCGTGTCACCGATGCGTTCGATGCGCCGGGCGACGACGTCCTCGGGCTCGCGGTAGAGCTCGGAGGCGACCGCGTGGACGATGCCGCCGGCGCTGGCGACGTAGTCCGGGGCCCAGAGGATTCCTCGCTCGTGCAGCAGCCCGGCGACCGCGGGTTCGGCGAGCTGGTTGTTCGCCGGGCCGACGACGGCACGGCAGCGCAGCGCGGGTACCAGCTCCGCGGTGAGGATCCCGCCGAGCGCGGCCGGGATCACCACGTCGACCTCGGCGGTCAGCGCGTCGCCGGGCCGGCTCCAGCGCGCGCCCAGCTCCGCGGCCAGCGTTTCCGCGTCGGGCCGGACGTCGGAGACGACCAGGCGGGCTCCGGCGGCGGCGAGGCGCCCGGCGACGTCGGCGCCGACCGAGCCCAGACCCACCACCGCGAACGTGTGACCGCCCAGCTCGGTGTCACCGTCGAGCCGGGCGACCGTGGCCCGCAGCGCCGCGATCACCCCGGCGGCCGTCCCGGGCGACGAGCTCCCGCTGCCCCCGTGCGCCGCCGGGCGGCAGAACACGTGCGGCGTGCGCTCGCCGATCACCACCATGTCGTCCGGGCCGGTGCCGACGTCGGGCCCGGTGCCGTAGCGCCCGTCGAGCGCCTCGATCGTGTCGCCGACGTCGTGGAGCAGGGCCCGCCGGGTGTCGGCGTCGACGTTCACCCCCGGCGGGAGCGGTACGACGGTCTTGCCGCCGCCGTTGGCCAGCCCGGCCAGCGCGTTCTTCGCGGTCATCGCGGCCGAGAGCCGCAGTGCGTCCTCGACGCCGTCGCGCCAGTCGTCGTAGTGCCAGAGCCGGCAGCCACCGAGCGCCTGGCCGAGCACGGTGGAGTGGACCGCGACGACGATCGGGAGCCCGGTGCGCCGACCGGCCCGGACGTGGAGTTCTTCGTGCGTGAACATGCGCCGAAGCTAGGCGTTGGAACGGCACCTGAACCGGAACGCCGAACGAAATTCGGATCCTGGGGCACAATCCCGGTCGTGGACGAACTCGATTCGGCGATCCTGGCCCATCTGCAGCGCGACGCACGGCAGACCAACCGCGAACTCGCCGCCGCGGTCGGCATCGCGCCGTCGACGTGCCTGGAGCGGGTGCGTGCGCTCCGCGCGTCCGGCGTGCTCACCGGCTTCCACGCCGGCGTGGACCTGGCCGCGCTCAACCGGCACGTGCAGGCGCTGATCTCGGTGCAGGTGCGGCCGCTCAACCGCGGCGTCATCGAGGGCTTCAAGAGCTACGCGGCGGCGCTGCCGGAGGTGCTGTCGGTGTACGTGGTCGCCGGCCGCGACGACTTCCTGCTCCACGTCGCCGTGCCGGACGTCGACGCGATGCACAACTTCCTGATGGACCGGCTCAGCGGCCGCCGGGAGGTCGTCGGCTTCAACAGCTCGGTGATCTACCAGCACACCCGAAACCCGGTGATCACCCCGCTAGCGGATCAGCACCCGGGGTAGCTCGGGGTTGCCCTCGATCGTGAGCACCGAGAGCGGCACCCGGCCCCACAGCACCAGCAGCAGGTCGCTGGCCGTGCCGCTGACCGCGCTCTGGGCGTGCGGTGAGTCGTCGAACACCGTGCCGGTGTCGAGCAGCGAGATCCCGACGCCACGCAGGCGCACCGCCCAGTGCGCGTCGGCGTCGGTGGTGCGCAGCGTCACGACCCCGCGCTGGCCCTCGGGGTCCCAGTCGTGCTTGGACGGCAGCCAGGTGTCGAGCACCTCGTCGACGCCGTCGACCGCCAGCCGGGTCTCGATCGACTCGGTCAACGCCGCGCCCGCGCCGAGCTGGGCGTCCCAGCGGTGCACCGCGGTCTCGTGCGCCATCCGGCGGAACCAGAACTTCGCGGTCTTGTCCTGCACGATCGACCAGTTCCACGCCGGCGAAGCCGGATCGGTGGACTCGAGCGCGGCCAGGATTAGGCGGAACGACTCGTCCCACCACTCGATCACGGCCGGCCCGGCCGGAGCCGCGCTCGGATCGATCGCGCCGCCGGGGTCGGACGTCACGCCGCGGCCCACGTGCGCACCGTGGCGCCGGTAGACCGCGCCGAGGTGCGCCACCAGCTGGCCCACGTTCCACTCCGGACAGGACGGCACCGGCGAGTCGAGCGTCTCCGGGGTCAGCGCCGCGCGGAAGGCAGCGCCTTCGCGCCGCAGACTGTCCAGCCAGAACTCCGCGTTCGGGCGGCTGTCGCTCATGTCGCGTCCTGTCGTGGTGGGTGCTTGGAACCAGCCTAGGGTGTCCGCCGATCCGATACCCCGGGCGGGCCGTCGACAATCCGTGGTCGAGCCGTATCGTTCCAGGCGTGAGCGACCCTTCCCTGGCTCCCCTGACCACCATCGGTCTGGGTGGCCCGGCGGCCACCCTCGTCACGGCCGCTGACGCCTCCGAGATCGCCGAAGCGGTCCGCCTGGCCGACGCCACGGGGCGGCCGCTGCTCGTGCTCGCCGGTGGCAGCAACGTCGTGATCGCCGACGAGGGGTTCGCCGGAACGGTCGTCCTGGTGCGGTCGGACGGCGTGGTGGCCACCCGGCGGGGTGAGGACATCGAGCTCACCGTGCAGGCCGGTCACGACTGGGACGCGCTGGTCGAGCAGAGCGTGGTCGAGGGATGGTCGGGGCTCGAGTGCCTCTCCGGTATTCCGGGCTCCACCGGCGCGACGCCGATCCAGAACGTGGGCGCGTACGGGGCCGAGGTCTCCGACGTGCTGATCGACGTCACCGCGTACGACCGGGTGCAGGACGAGATCGTGCAGCTCTCCGCGGCGGAGTGCGAGTTCGGCTACCGGCACTCGACGTTCAAGCAGACCGAGCGGTACGTGGTGCTCTCGGTGCGGTTCCGCCTGCGGCCGAGCCTGGAGTCACGTCCGCTGCGCTACGGGGAGCTGACCCGGGTGCTGGGCGTGCCGGCCGGTGCCGCGGCGCCGCTCGGTGACGTCCGGGACGCCGTTCTCGGGCTGCGCCGGGGCAAGGGGATGGTGCTCGACCCCGACGACCCGGACACCCGCAGCGTCGGTTCGTTCTTCACCAACCCGGTGCTCGACCCCGACGTGTTCGCCGACCTGGAGATCCGGTTGCCGGAGGCGCCGCCGCGGTGGGACGCACCCGACGGCCGGGTGAAGACGTCCGCGGCCTGGCTGATCGAGCGGGCCGGCTTCCGGCGCGGCTACGGACGCGACGGCGTCGGCATCTCGACGAAGCACACGCTCGCGCTCACCAACCGCGGCGACGGCACCACCGCGGCGCTGCTCGACCTCGCCGAGGAGATCGTCGCCGGTGTCCAGGGCGCCTACGGCGTGACGCTAGTCCCCGAGCCGCGCCTGGTCGGCGTCGAGCTCGGCAAGGGGCGCTACTGACTCCCACGGGAGCGTGAGTTCGCCCAGCCGCCAGCGGCGCACGCCGTCGAGCACCGGCCAGCCCTCGGCGGCCAGCCCCTGGACCGCCGCCACCCAGCGCTGGCGGGGGCCGAACGGAGCCATCGGGGCGGCGGCGTCCCAGGCGGCGTCGAACGCGACCAGCAGCGCGTGTACCCGCTCACCCGGCACGTTGCGGTGGATCAGGGCTTTGGGCAGCCGCTCGGCCAGCGTCGACGGCCGGTCGAGCGAGGCCACGCGCACCGCGAACGTCAGCGTCCGCGGTCCCTCCGGGCCGAGCGCGACCCAGCCGCCGATCCGCCCCAGCTCGTCGCAGGTGCCGTCGATGAGCAGCCCGCCGGGCGCCAGGCCACGGCCGAGCGTCCGCCACGCGTCGGCCGCCGCCGCCTCGTCGTACTGACGCAGCACGTTCGCGGCGCGGACCACCGCGGGCCGCAGCCCGGCCAGCTCGAACCCCCCGCGCCGGAACGTGAGCCCCGGCGGTGCGGCCGCGTCCGCCGCCGCGGCCACCCGTTCGGCGTCCAGCTCCAGCCCGACGACCCGGACGTCGGGGCGGCGCGCACGCAGCCGGCCGTAGAGCTCCACGGTCGTGACCGGCGACGAGCCGTATCCCAGGTCGACCACCAGCGCCGACGGCGGCAGCGGCTGGGTGTCGACGAGCCACCGGTCCATCCGGCGCAGCCGGTTGGGGTTCGTGGTGCCCCGGGTGGGCAGGCCCAGCGCGCGAGCGCGCCCGGCGGCCAGCCGCGGCGCACGCTTCATTCCGTAACCCGGTGCACCTTGTGGTTGGCGGCCTGCGCGACCGGACGGACCACCACCAGGTCGATGTCGACGTGACGGGGGCGGGTCACGGTCCACCCGACGACGTCGGCGACGTCCTCCGCGGTCAGCGGCTCCGCGACGCCCTCGTACACCTTGTCGGCGCGGGCCTGGTCGCCACCGAACCGGACCGTCGAGAACTCGTCCGTGCGGACCATGCCGGGTGCGATCTCGGTCACCCGGATCGGCAGCCCGTTCAGCTCCAGCCGCAGCGTCTCGGAGAACGCGTTGACCGCGTGCTTGGCCCCGGTGTACCCGGCGCCGCCCTCGTAGACGCCGTGCCCGGCGGTGGACGACATCAGCACGACGTGCGCGGAGTCGGCGGCCTTCAGCGCGGGCAGCAGCGCCTTGGTGACCCGCAGCGTGCCGATGACGTTGACCTCGTACATCCACTGCCAGTCGGCCGGGTCGGTGACCTCGATCGGCTCCTGGCCCTTCGCCCCGCCGGCGTTGTTGAGCAGCACCTCGAGCGGCCCGGGGAGCGCCTCGACGGCCTCGGCGAACGCGGCGACCGAGGCCGCGTCGGTGACGTCGAGCGTGAGCGCGACCCCGTCGATCTCCGCGGCGAGCGCGTCCAGCCGGTCGCGTCGCCGGGCCCCGAGCACGACCTGATAGCCCTCGGCGGCCAGCCGCCGTGCGCTCGCGGCTCCGATTCCACTGCTGGCGCCGGTGACTACCGCGACCGGCCTCGGGTTACTCATGACTCGATCCTGCCGCATGCCCGGTGCGGTGCGTCACGGCCCGGGCAGGAAGATGGTTGAAGGCGAGAGTGTTACGTAGTGTCGGACCGGATGTGTCGAGGGGAGAGTGCGGGGTGTCGTTTTCGGCTCGCCGGCAACGGGACGGACGAGAGTTGCCACGGCGGGTCGCGACGATCACACTCCATACCTCTCCGCTAGACCAACCAGGAACCGGCGACGCCGGCGGGCTGAACGTCTACGTCGCGGAGGTCTCCCGACGCCTGGCCGGTGCCGGCGTGCAGGTCGAGATCTTCACCAGGGCCACCTCGTCCGACCTGCCCCCGATCGTCGAGATGACGCCCGGGGTGCTGGTGCGCCACGTCCCGGCCGGCCCCTACGAGGGGCTCGGGCGCGACGAACTGCCCGGCCAGCTCTGCGCGTTCTCCGGCGCGGTGCTGGAGGCCGAAGCGCACCAGGAACCCGGCTGGTACGACCTCGTGCACTCGCACTACTGGCTGTCCGGGCAGGTGGGCACGCTCGCCCGGATGCGCTGGGGCGTGCCGCTGGTGCACTCGGCGCACACGCTCGCCAAGGTGAAGAACGCCGCGCTGGCCGACGGCGACCGGCCGGAACCCGCCAGCCGGGTACTCGGCGAGGAACAGGTCGTCGCCGACTCCGACCTGCTCGTGGCCAACACCCCGGCCGAGGCGCGCCAGCTCGTCGACCTCTACGGCGCCGAGGCCGCCCGCGTCGCGACGGTGTCGCCCGGCGTCGACCTGGGGCGGTTCCAGCCCGGTGACCGGCGGGTGGCGCGGCGGCACTTCGGCCTGCCGGAGGACGGCACCGTGCTGCTGTTCGTGGGGCGCATCCAGCCGCTGAAGGCGCCGGACATCCTGGTGCGGTCGGCCGCCGAGCTGGTCGCGGCCGATCCGTCGCTGCGGCGGTCGCTGACCGTCGTCGTGTGCGGCGGGGCCAGCGGCAACGGCATGGGCGAGCCGGCGGCGCTGCGGCGGCTCGCGTCGTCGCTGGGCGTCAGCGACCTGGTCCGCTTCCTCGCGCCGATCCCGCCCGACGAGTTGGGGCAGCTCTACCGCGCCGCGGACGTCACCGTCGTACCGAGCCACAACGAGTCGTTCGGGCTGGTCGCGGTCGAGTCGCAGGCCTGCGGCACGCCGGTGGTCGCCGCGTCGGTCGGTGGGTTAAGGACCGCGGTGGCCGACGGAGCGTCGGGCGTGCTGGTCGGCTCCCACGACCCCGGCGACTACGCCCGCGTGCTCGGCCGGCTGATCGCCGAGCCCCGGCTCCGCGCCGCGCTCGGGCGCGGAGGTGTGGTGCACGCCGCACGATTCTCCTGGCAGCGCACGGCTGACGGCCTTCTGGACGGGTACCGTGCCGCAATGCGGCAACGCCGGGGCGATCTGACCCCGGTCTAGGAGGTTGCGTGGCGACGAAAGAAGAGCTGACCGCCGTCCTCGAAGCGTTTCTGAAGGACCGGGAAGCCGACTACGAACGCACGCCCGGTGGCGACTTCGTCGTGACCCTGCCGGGGACGCGCAAGCAGAAGACGCTGGCGAACCTCGTGATCGGCGACCACTCGCTGCGCGTGGAAGCGTTCGTCATGCGGCATCCGGACGAGAACCGCGAGGAGCTGTACGCGTACCTGCTCACGAAGAACGCCCGGATGTACGGGGTCTCGTGGAGCATCGACAAGGCCGGTGACGTATATCTCACCGGGCGGCTGCCGCTCGCCTCGGTCACCGAGGACGAACTCGATCGCATCCTCGGTGCCGTGCTGGAGTATTCGGACAACAGCTTCAATTCGATGCTCGAAATCGGATTTCCCAGTGCTATCCGGCGTGAGTGGGCCTGGCGGGTGAAACGCGGCGAGTCGCTGCAGAACCTGGAGGCGTTCGCCGACTGGGCCGGCAACTAGTTGCAGGACACAAGAAACGCGCAGTAGCGTCCGGCCCGTGGACGCTCAGACCGTGCATCGCCGCCGTTGGTTGATTCTCGGCGTGCTGGTGGTGTGCCTGCTCGTCGTCATCCTCGACAACACCATCCTCAACGTCGCCCTGAAGACCATCCAGGCCGATCTGGGCGCCACCCAGTCCCAGATGGAATGGGCGATCAACTCGTACACGCTGGTCTTCGCCGGTCTGATGTTCAGCGCCGGTGTGCTCGGCGACCGGTACGGGCGGCGGCTGTTCCTGCTCGTCGGCATGGTCGTGTTCGGGCTGGCGTCGGTGGCCTCGGCGTTCGCGTCCACGCCCGGCCAGCTGATCGGCACCCGCGCGCTGATGGGGATCGGCGCGGCGCTGGTGCAGCCGCAGACGCTCTCGGTCATCACGAACGTCTTCGACCCCTCCGAGCGCGGCCGGGCGATCGGCATCTGGGCCAGCTTCTCGGGCATCGGCATCGCGATCGGCCCGGTCACCGGCGGGCTGCTGCTCGAGCACTTCTGGTGGGGCTCGGTCTTCCTGGTCAACGTGCCGTTCGTGCTGGTGGGCGTCGTCGCGATCGCGCTGGTGGTGCCGGAGTCGAAGGACCCGTCGCCGGGGCGGATCGACCCGTTCGGCGTGCTGCTCTCGATCGCCGGCCTGTCGCTGCTGGTGTACGGCATCATCCACGGCGGCGAGACCACGGAGTGGGGATCGCCGGCGGTGCTGGGGCCGATTCTCGGCGGCATCGCGCTGGTCGCGCTGTTCGTGTTCGTCGAGGTACGCAGCAGCCACCCCTCACTGGACGTCACGCTGTTCCGCAACCCCGCGTTCTCGGCCGGAGCGGTGAGCATCGGCCTCGTCTTCTTCGCCATGCAGGGCGCGACGTTCTTCCTGGCCTATTTCTGGCAGGCGGTGCGGAACTACTCGCCGCTGGAAGCCGGTCTGCTCGTGGTTCCGGTCGCGGTGGGCATCGCGCTCGCCGCGCCCCGCTCGGCCAAGATGGCGCAGCGCTTCGGCACCCGGGTCGTGGTCGCGTTCGGCATGACGCTGGTCGGTACCGCGCTCGGCGCGTACACGTTCGTCGGCCGGGACACCCCGATCTGGGTCATCGAGATCATCGTGTTCGCGCTCGGCTTCGGCATGGGCAACGCGATGGCGCCGGCCACCGAGGCGGTGATGTCGGCGGTACCGCGTGCTCGCGCCGGGGCGGGTTCGGCGGTGAACAACACGGTGCGGATGGTCGGTGGCGCGCTCGGCGTCGCGATCATGGGGTCGTTGCTCTCGGCGTCCTACCGCTCGCACCTGGGCGACGCCGTCGACGTGCTGCCCGCGGCGGCCCGCGACGACGCGGGGGAGTCGATCGGCGGCGCGCTCGAGGCGGCTGGCCGTCTGGTCGCCACCGCGCCGTCGTCGGCCCGGGACGCGCTGGCGCTCGTCGAAGCGGCCAAGGACGCTTTTGTGGACGCCATGCACCTGACCGCGGTGGGCTCGGCGGTGGTGGCCTGGCTCGGTGCGATCGTCGCGGTGCTGTTCCTGCCGCGGCGGCAGCGGGCTAGCTCCGTGGACGCCGCTGGGACGGGACCTTCGGAACCGGACGACGCTGCGGAGGAACCCTCGGGGGAGCCTTCGGGGGACGGGGCCAAGGTTTGATCTCAGGTACGCGGTTCGGTCGCATGGAGGGATGATTCCGAGCTTTACGGTCAATGCGGGGACCGAACCGCGATCCTGTGAATTCTCTTAAACGATGCTTAGCTGACGCGTAAAAGTTTGAGCCAGACGTGATCGGTGTGACCCGATTTGCGGGACGGAACACCGATTTCGCGGCGGCGCTCGCTGCCTACCATCGCGCCTGACGGGGTAACGGTTGTCAGTTGCCCTGCCGGTCTACGGGGAGCAGCGTGAACGAGGGCGGTCAATACGGTCCCGGCGGGCGTGGTGGGTGGAACCACGACGGCCAGTCGGACGATCAGGACGTGCGTCATCGTTCGGCTCCTCCTCCGCCACCACCGATGCCACGGCACTACGAGTACGACGCGGACCCGCACGAATCGGGCACCGTGTACGGCGGTGGTCGGCCGCAGCACGACGCCGGCCGTCACGACGGGTACGACCACCGCGGTGGCTACGACGAGCGCGGTGGCTACGACGACCGCAACCGTTACGACGACCGCGGCGGGTACGACAACCGCGGTGGCTACGACAACCGCGGTGGCTACGACGATCGGAACGGGTACGACGACCGGGGCGGGTACGGCCGTTACGACGACGGTGGCTACGACGACCGGGGCCGGTACTCGGCTCCGCCGCCTCCGCCGCCGTCTCACGGCACCACGTACGGCTCGCCGGTTCCTCCCGTCTCGGGTGTTCCCGCGCCGCCCCCCGCGTCCGGGCCGCCGTACTCGCCCCGGCCGGTCTCCGGCCTGCCGGTACCGCCCCGCCCGGTCTCCGGGATGCCGGTGCCCCCGCGGCCCGCGTCCGCAGCTCCGGGCCCGTACGCTCCGCCGGCCTCTCCGGCCGGCCCGTACTCTCCGTCGGGCCCACCCGCCCCGGCCGGTCCGCCGCCCGCGACCGGGCCCGCGGCGCAGGTCGGCTGGTCGGCCGGCCCGGCCCAGCCCGCGGCCTCGCCCGAGCTGGGGTGGTCGGCCGGCGCCGCCGCCACCGGTAGCGGTCCGGGCGTAGGCCTGCCGCTCGCCGACGCCCCGGTGAGCCCCGCCGACGGTCCCGGCCACCGCCGCGCCCGTGACGGCGGCAAGAAGATCGCCGACGTGCGCCCGCTCTGGCAGCGTCCGAAGCTGATCTCGGCCGCCGCGGCGATCATCGTGTTGGCGCTGATGGCCGCAGACAGCAAGGTCCGGCCGCCGTTCCAGTTACTCTCCGGCTCCGCCGACGGCACGGTCACCGTCGCCCTCAACGACGTCGTCCAGGAGTTCCAGCCCCACAAGCAGCTCGGCGCCGGCGTCGACGGCCTCGAGGGCGGCGAGATCGACAAGGTCTGGACGCCGACGAACATCACCGCGATGAAGTCGGCCGGCTGGGGTTCGATCAGCTACCGCCTGCGTACCGAGCTCGGCGTCAAGGCCTGGCACTGGAACCCGGTCGGCACCTGGAGCAACCCGGGCAAGAAGGAGGGCTACTGGACCTCCAGCGACACCGTCGAGAAGGACGCCGGCGTCTCCTACGGCTACAACCTCCCGCGCCGCGGCAACACGATCGACCAGGCGAACAACGACGCGTTCGCCAAGATGACCGACGGTGACCCGGAGAGCTTCTGGAAGAGCAATCCGTACCTGGATCCGCACTTCACGAAGAAGGATTCCACCGAGCACGAGCAGTGGATCATGATCGGTCTCGGCTACGCGAAGCCGGTGCAGGACATCACGATCAACTGGGGCGACGCGTACGCGAAGCGGTTCCGGATCCAGTACTGGTCCGGCAGCAACGACGCGATCCACCCCGCGCACCCGACGGCGAACTGGAAGGACTTCCCGGTCGGCGAGATCACCGGCACGGGCGGCAAGCAGACCGTGACGGTCGCCGACTCGCCGATGGACGCGCAGTTCGTACGCATCGTGATGTCGGAGGCGTCCGGCACCGGGCCCGACAGCGGAGACATCCGCGACCGGCTCGGCTACTCGGTGCGTGAGCTGTCGATCGGCTACACCAAGGACGGCTCGTTCGTCGACCACATCGTGCACCGCAAGGACCAGGAGCAGTCGCCGACCTGGGTCTCGTCCACCGACCCGTGGCACCGCGCGACGGACATGGACAAGAACTACGAGCACGCCAGCTTCGAGCGCACCTACGCCAGCGGGCTGACGAACAACGAGCCGATGATGATCCCGGTGCCGGTGCTCTACGGCATCCCGGAGGACGCCGCCTCGCTCATCTCGTACCTCAAGAAGAAGAAGTTCCCGTTCTTCCAGGTGGAGATGGGTGAGGAGCCCGACGGTCAGCTGGCCACGCCGGAGGACTACGCGCAGCTGTACATGCAGGTCGCGGACGCGATCAAGAAGGTGGCGCCGGACATCCAGATGGGTGGCCCGGGGTACCAGACGGTCATCCCGGACTGGATCCACTGGCGCGACAAGAACGGCGACAACTCCTGGACCAGCCGGTTCGTGAAGTACCTGACGGCGAACAAGCGCATGGACGACTTCGACTTCTTCTCGTTCGAGTGGTACCCGTTCGACGACGTCTGCGGGAAGCACGACAAGCAGATCGCCGAGCACCCGAAGCTGTTCAACGACATCATCGAGAAGCAGTACAAGAACGGTCTGCCCAAGGACATCCCGATGGTGATCACCGAGTACGGCTACTCGTCGTTCGCCGGTGAGGTCGAGGTGGAGTTCCCCGGCGCGATCGTCAACGTCGAGACCGCGGCCATGTTCCTGGCCAAGGGTGGCAACACGAGCTACTACTACGGGCTCGAGCCGAACTGGTCCTTCCAGGAGAAGGAAGGCGAGAAGTGCAACACCTACGGCAACCTGATGCTGTTGCAGTTCTACGAGGACTTCAAGATCCGGCCGGTCGTCGGGTACTTCGCCGCGCAGCTCGTCACGCGGCACTGGGTGAAGCCGGGTAACGAGAAGCACCAGGTGCTCAAGACCGAGTCCGACCTCAAGCTGCCCGACGGAAACCCGCAGGTCACGGCCTACTCGGTTCGCCGGCCGGACGGCAAGGTCTCGGTGATGCTGCTCAACAAGGACCCGAAGAAGACGGTCAAGGTCAAGATCGAGGGCAGCGGCGGTGACCTCGACGGCCCGATCGAGATGTACCAGTACTCCAGCGAGAACTACGACTGGAACCCCGGGGACGCCGCGGACAACGCCGGTGAGCCCGAGAAGAGCGTTCCGCCGACAAAAACGAGCCAGCGGTCGACGACGGTCTCGCTGCCGCCCTACTCCATCTCGGTGGTGCAAGCGGAGGGTTGAGCCAGGTCTGGCAGGCTGTGAGGTATGAGTGCAGCGATCGGAACCCTGGTTTTGCTCCGCCACGGCGAGAGCGAGTGGAACGCGAAGAACCTGTTCACCGGGTGGGTCGACGTCGACCTCACGGCTAAGGGCGAGGACGAGGCGCGTCGGGGCGGTGAGCTGCTGAAGGAGGCCGGGCTGCTGCCCGACGTGCTGCACACGTCGGTGCTGCGCCGGGCCATCCGGACGTCGATCATCGCGCTCGACGCGCTGGACCGCCTCTGGATCCCGGTGACCCGCAGCTGGCGCCTGAACGAGCGGCACTACGGCGCTCTACAGGGCAAGAACAAGAAGCAGACGCTCGAGGAGTTCGGCGAGGAGCAGTTCATGCTCTGGCGGCGCTCCTACGACACGCCGCCCCCGCCGCTGGACCGGGACGACGAGTGGTCCCAGTTCGACCACGCGCAGTACGCGGCGCTGCCGCCGGAGCTGCGGCCGCAGACCGAGTGCCTCAAGGACGTGCTCGAGCGCGCGCTGCCGTACTGGTACGACTCGATCGTGCCCGACCTGCAGGCCGGCAAGACCGTGCTGGTCGCCGCGCACGGCAACTCGCTGCGTGCGGTCGTGAAGCACCTCGACGGCGTCAGCGACGAGGCGATCGCCGGCCTGAACATCCCCACCGGCATCCCGCTGCGTTACGACCTCGACGCCGAGCTCAAGCCCACCAACCCGGGCGGCACCTACCTCGACCCGGACGCTGCGAAGGCCGCCGTGGCCGCCGTGGCCAACCAGGGTCGCTAGGCCACTGCGGTCAGCACCGCGGAATCGTCCTTCGCCGGTGCGGTGAGGCCGATCCGGGTCAGATCGGGAACCACCACGTCCGCCTCGCCGAGGTCCTCGGCGGGGTGGGACGTGGAGACCGCGACGACCGGACACCCGGCGTCGCGTCCGGAGCGGATCCCGGCCGGTGCGTCCTCGAACACGACGACCGCTCCGCCGACGCCGAGCCGCTCCATCCCCAGCACGTAGGGCTCCGGGTCGGGTTTGCCGGCCTGGACGTCCTCCGCGGTCACCAGCACACCCGGGGTCGGTAGCCCGGCCGCCGCCAGCCGGGCCGTGGCGACCGCACGGGTGCCGCTGGTGACGATGCCCCACGGCACCACGCCGTCGACGGCGTCGATGAGCCGCTGGGCACCCGCGACCGCCGTCACCCCGGCGATGTCGCTGGCCTCCAGCGCCGCGAGCCGGGCGGCGGCGTCGGCGACCTGTTCGGCGGGGAGCATGTCGCGGATGTGGTCCTCGGCCCGCTTCCCGTGCAACTGCTGGGGGAGCGCCGAAGCCGGCAGCCCGTACCAGCCGAGGAACGTGGCCCACTGACGCTCCACGACCGCGGTGGAGTCGACGAGCGTGCCGTCGAGGTCGAAGAGGATCCCGGCGAGCGTCGTCGACCAGGTCTCCGGTTGAGCAAGGCGGTCCAGGGGGGTGCGTGCGGCCATCACGACCGCATTCTTCCTCAGGCGCTGGCCGGCAGCACACCCGTCACCAGTTGCACCATGCGCCTGGCCAGCGAGACCGAGTGGTCGCCGTAGCGCTCGTAAAAGCGCCCCAGAAGGGTCACATCGATCGCGGCTTCCATGCCGTGGGCCCAGTTGTCGTCCAAAACCCGGGCAAACAGCTCGCGGTGCAGCTCGTCCATGCGGTCGTCGTCCTTGACGATCTCGGCCGCGAGTGACACATCTCGCTCGACTAACACGTCACGCGTTTTGACGACGAGCTTGTCCGCCACTGCCGCGGCTTCGGCGAAGATCGGCTTCAGCTCGTCGGGGACGGCGCAGTCCGGGTAGCGCATGCGTGAGATCGTCGCGACGTGCCGGGCCAGGTCGCCCATCCGCTCCAGCGAGGAGACCATCCGCAGCCCGCCGATGATCGTCCGGAGGTCGACCGCGACCGGCTGCTGGCGCGCGAGCAGGTCCATCGAGCGTTCTTCCAGCTCACGGTGGAGCGCGTCGATCTGGGCGTCGCCCGAGATCACCGCTTCGGCGAGCCGGAGGTCCGACGTCAGGAGCGCGGTGGTCGCCGAATCCATCGCGACTCGCGCGAGGTCGGTCATCCGGACGAGGATCTCATTGATCTTCGAGAGCTCGCCGTGGAACGAATCGCGCATACGTCCTGACGTTAGTAGTTCGGGCGCCCGCCGGGCTTTCCGCTCCGGTGTCGATCCACTGAAGGTTGAGCGGCTAGCGGGTGAACAGCAGCCGCAGATTTCGGTCAGCAGGTCACGTTAGGGTCACTGCGGACTTCACGCCTCTTACGATCGAAGTCGTGGATCTCGTAACGGCGCTGCTGGTCGGCGTACCCGCCGTGCTGCTCGGGGCAGCGGTGGGGTACGCGGTGTTCGCCCTCCAGCGGCGTCCGCCGCGGCCGGAAACCGCCCCGGCGCCCGCCGTCGCTCTCGACCTCGATCTGGCCCGGCGGAGCCTCGACGGGCTGGGAATCGGCGTAGTTGTTCTAGATCCCCGCGATGATGTCGTGCTCGCGAACCCTGCGGCACGTAGGCTAGGGGTTGTCCGGGACGGTCGGATCGGACATTCGGTGCTCCGCGCCTTCAGCCGGCAGGTCCGGCAGATCGGTGAGGTGCGGGAAACCGAGATTGAGCTGCCGCGCGGGCGCGGCCTGGAACCGTTGGGGGTTCGGGTCCGGGCCGCCCCGCTCGGCGTCAGCGGCCACGCCGTGATGCAGGTGGAAGACGTCACCGAGGCGCACCGGCTGGCCAACGTCCGCCGTGACTTCGTCGCGAACGTCAGCCACGAACTCAAGACGCCGGTCGGCGCGCTGTCGCTGCTCGCCGAGGCCCTGCTCGACGCCGTCGACGACCCGGTCGCCGTCCAGCGGTTCGCCAAGCGGATGCGTCACGAGTCGGGCCGCCTCGGCCGCCTGGTGCAGGAGCTGATCGAACTCTCCCGGCTGCAGGGCGCCGACCCGCTGCCCGAGCCGGTCGCCGTGCCGGTCGACCGGGTGGTGTCCGAGGTCGTCGACCGCACGAAGACCGTCGCCGAGGGCAAGACGATCACCGTCGTGTCCGGCGGCGAGCGCGGGCTGGTCGTCGAAGGCAACGAGAACCAGCTGGTCACGGCCATCGCGAACCTGGTCGAGAACGCGGTCACCTACAGCCCCGAGCGCACCCGGGTGGCGATCGGCACCCGGCGCCGCGGCCATCTGATCGAGATCTCGGTGTCCGACCAGGGCATGGGCATCGGCGAAGCCGACCTCGACCGGATCTTCGAGCGCTTCTACCGCGCCGACCCGGCCCGTTCCCGCGCGACCGGCGGAACCGGCCTCGGCCTGGCGATCGTCAAGCACATCGCCACCAACCACGGTGGCAGCGTCGACGTCTGGAGCGTCGAAGGCTCCGGGTCGACGTTCACGCTGCGCCTGCCCGACCCGGGCTGCGACTCGCCGGGCTTCGAGGACTTCGACGCGCTCGAGGACCTCGACGGCTTGACCGAGCTCGCCGACGGAGACGCCGAGCAGCCCAATTCCCGCCGCGCAGCCGAGTTAGCCGGCCTGGACGCCGACGACGACGAAGCCGACGCGGGCCCCACCGCAAGCCCCACAGCAAGTACGAGAGGTGAAGCGTGACCCGAGTTCTGGTGGTCGAAGACGAGGAGTCGTTCTCTGACGCCTTGTCCTACATGCTCCGCAAGGAGGGATTCGAGGTCGGGCTGGCCGCAACCGGCCCGGACGCGCTGACCGAGTTCGACCGGGCCGGCGCCGACATCGTGCTGCTCGACGTCATGCTGCCGGGGTTGTCGGGCACCGAGGTGTGCCGGACGCTCCGCGCGCGCTCGACCGTGCCGATCATCATGGTCACCGCGCGCGACGGTGAGATCGACAAGGTCGTCGGCCTGGAGATCGGCGCCGACGACTACGTGACGAAGCCGTACTCCCCGCGTGAGCTCGTCGCCCGGATCCGGGCGGTGCTGCGTCGGCGTACCGAGCCCGAGGAGCTGTCGCCGGCGACGCTCGAGGCCGGCCCGGTGCGGATGGACGTCGACCGGCACACGGTCACCGTCAACGGAGCGAACATCGCGCTGCCGCTCAAGGAGTTCGAGCTGCTCGAGATGCTGCTCCGCAACGCCGGTCGGGTGCTGACCCGCGGCCAGCTGATCGACCGGATCTGGGGCGCGGACTACGTCGGCGACACGAAGACGCTCGACGTCCACGTGAAGCGCCTGCGCGCGAAGATCGAGCCGTCGCCGAGCACCCCGCAGTACCTGGTCACGGTCCGCGGACTCGGCTACAAGTTCGAGGCCTGATTCTCACGCCGCGGCTCCCACGAGGGCGGGGGCCGCGGCGTTGCGGCCGGTGACCAGGGTGACCAGGCCGCCGCAGTGGCACTCCACCGTCAGGACGATGCCGTGCTCGGTGTTCTCGTAGCTGCGGATGTCGTCGGTGCTGGCCAGGGTGCGTGCGCCGTGGTGGTGGCAATCGATGAGGAACATGCAAAAAGCTTCGCGCCGACGCCGCTCCGAGCGTGAGTGGCAAACCCGACCGCCATGCGAAGAAAACTGCCAATGACAGGGTTCCTCTGAGCGCAAGAAAGCTGCCATGATGGGCGGCATGATCGTCACCGGCGTCACCCCTCGCATGATCGGCGCGCTGACCTTCGGCATCGTCACCGAGGTCTTCGGCTACGACCGCACCGACATCGGCCTCCCCGAATTCGACTTCGCGATCGTCCCCGCCGAAGAGGGGCCGATCCGCACCCGCTACGGCGCCACCATCCAGCTCGACGGCGACTTCAGCCGCATCGACGAGTCCGACCTCGTGCTCGTGATGCCCTGGGAGGACTTCAGCCAGCCGCCGGCCGAGTACCTCGACGCACTGCGCAGGGCGTACGCCCGCGGCGCCACGCTGATGGGGTTCTGCTCCGGCACCTACGTGCTGGCCTCCGCCGGCCTGCTCGAGGGGCGCAAGGCGACGACGCACTGGCAGAACTGCGAGTTCATCTCGCGCGCGTTCCCCGGCGTCACGATGGACGCGGACGTGCTCTACGTCGACGAGGGGCGGGTGCTCACCGGCGCCGGCAGCGCGGCCGGGCTCGATCTCTGCCTGCACTGGGTGCGCCGGGAGTACGGCGCGCGGGTGGCGAACGCGTTGGCCCGGTCGGTGGTGATCCCGCCGCACCGCGACGGGGGCCAGGCCCAGTACATCGTCTCGCCGCTGCCCGAGGCCGGTGACTCCGACCGGCTGGTCGAGGTGCTGGCCTGGATGCGGTCGAACCTGCACGAGTCGCTCACCGTGGAGGTGCTGGCCGCGAAGGCGCTGATGAGCCCGCGCAGCTTCGCCCGCCACTTCCGGGCCGCCACCGGCACCACGCCGCGGGCCTGGCTGCTGGCGCAGCGCCTGCACCGGGCCGAGGAGCTGCTCGAGAGCGGCGACCTGCCGGTGGAGGAGGTCGCGAAGCGGGTCGGCTTCGGCACCGCGGCCGCCCTGCGCGACCAGTTCGTCCGCCGCCGCGGCGTCCCGCCCCGCGACTACCGCCGGGCCTTCCGCGCCGCGTCGGAAGAGTGCCCCGACGAGGGCGCCGCCTAGCGGTCCCACTCCGGCGAGCCCTGGCGCGCCGCAACGGGACCGGAGGGGTGCTTGGATGGGGGCGCGGCCTGAGCGGTCCCGTTCGGGTGAGTCTTGGCGCGCTGAAACGGGACCGGAGGGGTGTTCCGATGCGGGCGCGGCCTAGCGGTCCCACTTCGGCGAGCCCTGGCGCGCCGAGACGGGACCGGAGGGGTGTTTCGATGAGGGCGCGGGCCTAGCGGTCCCGTTCGGGTGAGTCCTGGCGCGCCAAAGCGGGACCGGAAAAGGGCCCCGACGGGGGGCGCCGCCTAGCGGTCCCACTCCGGCGAGCCCCGGCGCGCCAAAACGGGACCGGTCCCGTTGCGGCGCGCCAGGGCTCGCCGAAAAGGGACCGCTGGAGAGGGGTCAGGCGCCGGCGGCTCGGGAGGCCTCCACGGTGGCGGGGTGGGGGGCGATGAGACCACGGGCGGCGCGGGCCTCGCAGAGGCGGGCCAGCTCGGTGTAGGCGCTCTCCCCGATCAGCGCGATCAACTCGGGCGCGTACGTGTGGTACAGCGGCTCCGCGCCGACGTGCGCCTCCGGAGCGGACGTGCACCACCAGTGCAGATCGTGCCCGCCCTCACCCCACCCGCGCCGGTCGAACTCGCCGAGCGTGTCGACGAGCACCTGGCTGCCGTCGGTGCGCGTCACCCACTCCTGCTCGCGCCGCACCGGCAGCTGCCAGCAGACGTCGGGCTTGGTCTCCAGCGGGTGGCGCCCTTCACGCAGCGCCAGCGCGTGCAGAGCGCACCCGGCGCCGCCCGCGAACCCCTCGCGGTTGTGGAACAGGCACGCACCGTCCACGACCGCGGTGCGCAGCCGGTCGTCCTCGTCGCCGACCGAGTCCTGCTCGGTCCAGTGCTTCGGCGCGCTCTTGCGGTAGAACTGCCAGTCCGCCGGCGTCAACCGCTTCACGTGCGACGCGACGCGCGCCACGTCGTCGTCGTCGGTGAAGAACGCGCCGTGGCTGCAGCAGCCGGTCTCGGCCCGGCCCTCCACCACCCCGTGGCAACCCGCGCCGTAAATGCACGTCCAGTCCGACAGCAGCCAGGTCAGATCGGCCTTGACCACGTGCTCGGGGTCGGCCGGGTCGGTGATTTCCAGCCACTCCCGCGGGAAGTCGAGCCCGACCTCCGCGTCACGCGGCCGGGGCATCGGGAGCGCCACCGTATGAGTCACGCCGCCAGCCTACGACCACGATGAACAGTGGGTGACGAGGTCGGAGTCGACACGAACCACGGCGTACGGTTCGAGTATGCGGTTGGGGGTTCTGGACGTCGGGTCGAACACCGTCCACCTACTGGTGGTCGACGCTCGTCGGGGCGGTCATCCCACCCCGGCCTACTCCGAGAAGACGGTGCTGCGGCTCGCCGAGGCGGTGAACAACAGCGGCAAGCTCTCCGACAAGGGCGCCAACGCACTGCTCGACGCGGTGATCTCGGCCAAGGACGCCGCCCACCGGCTCGGCGTCGACCACCTGCTCGCGTTCGCCACGTCCGCCATCCGCGAGGCGCGCAACGGCGAGAAGGTGCTGGAGAAGGTGCGTCGGGAGACCGGCGTCGGTCTCTCGGTCCTCTCCGGCGAGGACGAGGCGCGCCTGACGTTCCTCGCGGTCCGGCGCTGGTTCGGCTGGTCGGCCGGGCGGCTGCTGTGCCTGGACATCGGGGGCGGCTCACTGGAGATCGCGGTGGGCATCGACGAGAGCCCCGAGTTGGCGCTGTCGGTGCCGCTGGGAGCCGGTCGGCTGACCCGCGAGCGGCTGTCCGACGACCCGCCGAAGCGAAAGCAGGTCCTCGAGCTCCGGGAGTACGTCGACAGCGTGCTCGACGCGGTGGCCGACGGCGTCGCGCAGGCGGGCGAGATCGACCGGGCGATCGCCACGTCCAAGACGTTCCGGACGCTGGCCCGCCTCTCCGGGGCCGCACCGTCCGCCGCCGGAGCCCGGGTCCGCCGCACGTTGACGATCGACGGTCTGCGTCAGATCACCGAGTTCATCACGCGGATCCCGGCCACCGACCTCGCCGAGCTCGAGGGGGTCAGCGCGAGCCGGGCGCACCAGCTGCTCGCCGGCGCGGTGGTGGCCGAGGCGACGATGCGCCGGCTCGGTCTGGCCGAGGTCGAGATCTGCCCCTGGGCGCTGCGTGAAGGCGTGATCCTGCAGCGCCTCGACTGGCTCGACAGCGGGATCCAGGACCCGTCGCTTCCCGAGGTCGTGGCTGATCAGGAGCCGGTGAACGCCTGAGCGGCACGGGGCGGTCGGTCGTCGTGACCGGGGGCTACTCTGGATGGAGTGACCAGGGAAGGCGACACACCGCAGACGGTTCGGGTCCCGGCCGCGAAAGTCGGGCTCTCCACTGCCTCGGTGTACCCAGAGACAGCCCCGGCGGCGTTCGAGCTCGCTGCCGCGCTGGGCTATGACGGTGTCGAGGTCATGGTCTGGAACGATCCGATCAGCCAGGACGTGGACGCGCTCCGCGATCTGCAGCAGAAGTACGGGCTGCCGGTGCTCTCGGTCCACGCACCCTGCCTGATCATCACCCAGCGCGTCTGGAGCCCCGACCCGTGGGAACGGCTCCGGCGGTCCCGGGAGGCCGCCGAGAAACTGGGCGCGGACACCGTCGTCGTCCACCCGCCGTTCCGCTGGCAGCGCGAGTACGCGCGCACGTTCGAGGACGGCATCGCGAAGCTCGGTGACGACACCGCGGTCAAGTTCGCGGTGGAGAACATGTTCCCCCTGCGTGCGCGCGGCCGGGCGTTCATACCGTACGCACCCCACTGGGACCCGACGTCCGGCTCCTACCGGCACTTCACGCTCGACACGTCGCACACCGCGGTCGCCCGCACCGACGCGCTCGCCCTGCTCGACCGGATGGGCGACCGGCTGGCGCACCTGCACCTCGCCGACGGCAGCGGGTTGTTCAAGGACGAGCACATGGTGCCGGGCCGGGGTGACCAGCCGTGCGCGGTGGTGCTCGAGCGCCTGGCCGCCCGCGGCTTCGACGGTTCGGTGGTGGTCGAGGTGACCACCCGGGGCCTCGACCGCGAGGGCCGGGAGGCCGACCTGGCCGAGTCGCTGGCGTTCGCGCGGCTCCACCTGGCCGCACCGGCCGCACCCGCTGCGCATCTCGGTGCGGTTTGAGCTACTGCGTCTCACATATTGCGACAATGAACCCCGATCGCGTGCGGGTCACCTAGGACGCTCGTACTCTTTTTGGGGAGCCTCACCAAGGCGCCCCCAACCTCGCCTCCGGACCGGGACAACCCGCCCGTCCGGGGGCGTTGGTCTTTCCGAGTCCTCGGTCGAGCCCACGTTAGGCTCCAGCCATGCTTCGAACGGCGATCCTCGCGGCGGCCCGCACCCCGGCCGTCGAACGCCTGCTCACGAACGCGTCCGTGGCCCGGAACCTGGTGGCGAGGTACGTCGCGGGTGACGAGGTCGCCGACGCGGTCCGGGTCAGCCGGGAGTTGATCGCCGACGGGCTGGCCGTCACGCTCGACCACCTCGGTGAGGACGTCGAGCACGAGGCCGCCGCCGCCGAGACCACCGCCGCGTACTGCGCCCTGCTCGACGCGCTCGCCGCCGCCGGGCTCGCGCCGCCGGCCGAGGTGAGCGTCAAGCTCTCCGCGGTGGGCCAGCGCCTCGACCCGCAGCTGGCGACCGAGAACGCACGGAAGATCTGCCAGTCGGCCGCCGCGGTGGGAACCACCGTGACGCTCGACATGGAGGACCACACCACCACCGACCACACGCTCGACACGCTGGCCTCGCTGCGCCGCGACTACCCCGACACCGGGGCCGTGCTCCAGGCGTACCTGCGTCGCACCGAGACCGACTGCCGGGACCTGGCGCACGCGGGCTCCCGGGTGCGGCTGTGCAAGGGCGCGTACGCCGAGCCGGAGTCGGTGGGCTTCGAGACCGCGCTGGACGTCGACCGGTCGTACGTCCGGTGCCTGAACGTGCTGATGGCCGGCGACGGCTACCCGATGCTGGCCACCCACGACCCCCGCCTGGTGGCGATCGGCGAGGAGCGGGCCCGCTGGTACGACCGCACGCCCGACACGTTCGAATTCCAGATGCTGCACGGGGTGCGGCCCGACGAGCAGCGTCGCCTGGCGCAGGCCGGTTACACGGTCCGCATCTACCTGCCGTACGGGCGCGACTGGTACCCGTACCTGATGCGCCGCCTGGCCGAGCGTCCGGCCTACCTGGCGCTCTTCGCCCGGTCGTTGGTCTCTTCCCGCTGAAAGGCTCCACCCCCATGAACACTCTGGCGATCTTCGGCGCCGGCAAGCTCGGCGAAGCGCTGCTCTCCGGTCTCCGGCGGGCCGGGCGCACCCCGGACGAGATCGTCATCGTCGAGCGGTACGAGGAGCGGGCGGCGTTCCTGCTCGAGAAGTACCAGGTGCGAGCGGTGACCCCGGCCGAGGCCGTGGCGCACGCCCGCACGCTCATCGTCGCGGTGAAGCCGCAGGACGTCGGAGTGCTGCTCGACTCGCTGGCGCCGCTGGTCACGCCCGACCACCTGGTGGTCTCGGTGGCCGCGGGCATCCCGACGAAGTACTACGAGGCCCGGCTGGCCGACGGGGTCCCGGTCATCCGGGTCATGCCGAACACCCCGGCGCTCGTCGACGAGGCGATGAGCGTCGTGTCCGGTGGTGCGCACGCCGAGGAGAAGCACCTGGCCGCGGCCGAGGCGCTGTTGCAGCCGGTCGGGAAGGTGCGGCGGCTGCCGGAGTCGCAACAGGACGCGGTCACCGCGTTGTCCGGGTCCGGGCCGGCGTACTTCTTCTTCCTCGTCGAGGCGATGATCGACGCCGGGATCCTGCTCGGCATCCCGCGCGACGTCGCGGCCGACCTCATCGTCCAGAGTGCACTCGGGGCGGCGAAGATGCTCAGCGAGGCCGGGACGCACCCGGTGCAGTTGCGCGAAGCCGTGACGTCGCCCGGCGGAACGACGATCGCGGCGATCCGCGAACTGGAGCGCCACGGCGTGCGCGCAGCTCTGCTCGACGCGATCGAAGCCGCCCGCGACCGGTCGGTCGAACTTGGACAGTTGTACTGACCCGAACGCGTTTCTGGTGGGGTTCGCGGGGGCGCTGGGGTCCGATTGGCGGGCGCCGTGTGCAAATGGTGGGACGGATTGAGCTGTCCGGGACGTGACAAAACATGAATCGCGTCGGTCTAAAGTGGGGCATAGTCGGGCGAAAGACTGTCCAATGTTGCGATCAGCATGGACAGAGTTGCTGAGAGTGTCGCTCGCTCCCACTTGCACCGTTACTCTACTAAGAGCACGTGCGTGACCACCGTGCCGGAGGGGAAGCCGGCACCCGATACGTGCCCGGGTGAGGTGGGTCGTATGGCAGTAGCAGGACCGTCCAATCTGTCCGACGTTAGGTTCCTCACCGTCGCTGAGGTGGCGACGTTGATGCGAGTCTCGAAGATGACCGTGTACCGGCTCGTGCATTCCGGCGAGCTGAACGCGGTGCGGGTCGGTCGCTCGTTCCGAGTGCCCGAGCGTGCCGTTCACGAGTATCTTCGCGACGCGTTCACCGACACCGCCTGATCGACGGCTTCGACTCGGAGAGGGGCACGCAGCGGCCGGGGAGTCCGTTGCTTCCTCCGCTCCGGGTAGAGGACCTGACCTGACCGGGTGAGGTGCACCACCAGCGGTGGTGCGCACCACCCACGAGAAGAGCCGTGGCGCAAGAGGGACCCCCTTTCCCTCAACCGCCCGGCTTTTTTCGGTTTCTCCGGGTGGGCGGCCCGCCCAGGGCGGGCTCCAGGTTCAGGCACTCGCGCCTGGAGGCGCTCGACAAGCAACCCGGGCGGGCCGGGCGAGGTGGCTCGGGATAGGGTGGGGGTCCGTCTTACTGTCGTCGTCGTTGAACATTGAGGAAGTCGTATGGGTTCGGTCATCAAGAAGCGCCGCAAGCGGATGGCGAAGAAGAAGCACCGCAAGCTCCTGAAGCGGACCCGCGTCCAGCGTCGCAACAAGAAGTAGGCCGCACCCGGGGAGGCAGCATGCCGGCCGAGGAAAGATCGCCGGGGCTGCCCCGGGTTGTCCTGGTCACCGGCGTGAGCCGGTACTTCGGGAGTCGGCTGGCCGCTCGTCTCGCGGCCGACCCGGGTATCGAACGGGTACTCGGGGTCGACACGGTGGCGCCCGACGCGGACACCGCCGAACGGATCGGCCGCACGGAATTCGTGCGAGCCGACATCCGTAACCCGTTGATCGCGAAAGTCATCGCGGACGCCGGTGTCGACACCGTCGTTCACATGAGCGTGCTCGCGACCCCGGCCGGCCTGGGCGGTCGGGCGTCGATGAAAGAGCTGAACGTCATCGGCTCGATGCAGCTGCTCGCCGCGTGCCAGAAGGCCCCGACGGTCCGCAAGCTGGTCGTGCGCTCGTCCACCGCGGTCTACGGGGCCTCTCCTCGCGACCCGGCGGTGTTCACCGAGAGCATCCAGGCCAAGCAGAGCCCGCCGAGCGGCTACGCGAAGGACGCCACCGAGGTCGAGGGTTACGTCCGCGGCTTCGCCCGGCGCCGCCCGGACGTCATCGTCACCACGCTGCGGCTGGCCAACATGCTCAGCCCGCGGATCGACACGCCGCTGGCGCGCTATTTCGCGCTGCCGGTGGTGCCCACCGTGCTGGGCTTCGACGCCCGCCTCCAGTTCCTGCACGTCGAGGACGGGCTGAACGCGCTGTACGCGGCCGTCGGCGAGGACCACCCGGGCACGTTCAACGTCGCCGGGCCGGGTTCGATGCTGCTCTCGCAGGCGATCCGCCGGGCCGGGCGGGTGCCGCTGCCCGTGCCGTCGATCACCGCCCCCTACCTGGGTCTGGCCGTGCGTCAGGCCGGTTCGATCGACTTCTCACCCGAGCAGGTCCGCCTGCTCACCTACGGGCGGGTCGTGGACATCACCCGGTTGCAGCAGGAGTTCGGCCTGACCCCCGCCTACACCACCGAGGGTGCGTTCGACGACTTCGTGCGGGGCAGTGATCTGGCGTCCGTGCTGTCGGCCGACAACCTCGACGCGGTCGAGCGCGCGATCAAGACGCGCTGGTCAGCGGCCCGGCGCCTGGTCGAGTCGGTTCGCGCGCCCCGGTAGGTAGACCCCCGTTCGGCAAGGAGTGCCGCATCATGCCCGACGCGCAGATCATCCCCTTCGACGGCGGCAACAAGGCTGAGCCCGTGGACACCACCGACCAGGGCATGACGGCCAACGCGGACGCCGGCTCCGCCCGGGAGTCGGCCGACGAGACGGTGACCGTGGAGGTCACGCGTGCGTCCTCGGTCAACAAGGCACCCGCGACGAAGGCGCCCGCGAAGAAAGCTCCGGCGAAGAAGATCGCCAAGAAGGCCGTGAAGAAGGCGGCTAAGGCACCCGCCGGGAAGCCCACGGCGTCCGGCCGGGGTCGCGGCCCCGCCACGGCTCCGGCGGCACCGCGTCCGGCGTCGGCCGAGGCCGTGGGGAAGCCCGCGGCCGACGACGGTGGCGCCGGCGACGTGTGGGACCGGCGGGTGGCCGGTGCGCTGGCGTTCGTCCGGCGCCGGCTGACCGGCGAGTACGAGACCGACGAGTTCGGCTTCGACCCGGAGTTCTCGCAGGCCGTGCTCGCGCCGGCGCTCCGCCCGCTGTACGAGAAGTGGTTCCGGGTGGAGATCTCCGGGCTCGAGCACGTCAGCGACACCGGCGGGGCGCTGGTGGTCGCGAACCACTCCGGGACGATCCCGGTCGACGCGACGATGCTCCAGCTCGGGTTGCTCGACCATCACCCGGCTCAGCGCAAACTGCGGTTGCTCGCGGCCGACCTGGTGTTCCAGATGCCGTTCGTGGGGGAGTTGGCGCGCAAGTCGGGCAGCACGCTGGCCTGCCAGCCCGACGCCGAGCGGCTGCTGTCGTCCGGCGAGCTCGTCGGGGTGTTCCCGGAAGGCTTCAAGGGCGTCGGGAAGCCGTTCAGCGAGCGGTACAAGCTGCAGCGGTTCGGGCGTGGTGGGTTCGTGTCGGCCGCGCTGGCGACGAAGGCGCCGATCATTCCGTGCGCGATCGTCGGGGCCGAGGAGATCTACCCGAAGATCGGGGACGCGAAGGTGATCGCGCGGATGTTCGGGCTGCCGTACTTCCCGCTGACGCCGACGTTCCCGTGGCTCGGGCCGCTGGGCGCGGTGCCGCTGCCCTCGAAGTGGTACATCGAGTTCGGCGAGCCGATCGAGACCTCGGACCTGGCCGCGGGCGCGGACGACCCGATGCAGGTGTTCAACCTGACCGATCAGGTGCGCGAGACGATCCAGCAGATGCTCTACCAGTTGCTGATGCGTCGCCCGTCGGTCTTTGGGTAACCGGAGCGGCATGAGTGAGAACACGGGTGTGACCGAAGAAGAACGCCGCCGGGCGATGGCCACGTATTCGGGCGACGGCCAAGGCGACGACGCCACCGGCGGCGACGCCCTCGCGGAGGTGATCCAGGCCCGCGAATCCGGGGACGACGATCAGCGCCCCACCCCGGACACCGGCGACCAAGGCCCCACCGGCCTCTAGGCGATCTTGCGGCGGACCGCGAGGGTGCCTGCTACGCCGCCGGCGATTACGCCGGCGGCGGCCACGGCGGGGGCGCCGACCTTGGCCGCCTTGCGTGCCGTGCGGTAGTCACGCACCTGCCAGCCCCGTTCACGCGCCTCGCGCCGCAACGCCGAGTCGGGGTTGATCGCCACCCCGGTGCCCACGGTGCTGAGCATCGGGACGTCGTTCACCGAGTCGCTGTACGCGGTGCAGCGGGCCAGCTCGAGGCCCTCGCGGCGAGCCAGCGAGAGCACGGCCTCGGCCTTCGCCGGGCCGTGCAGCGGCTCGCCGACCAGCCGGCCGGTGTACTTGCCGTCGACGATCTCGGACACGGTGCCCAGCGCCCCGGTGAGCCCGAGCCGGTGCGCGATGATGTTCGCCAGCTCGACCGGCGTCGCGGTGACCAGCCAGACGCGCTGACCGGCGTCGAGGTGCATCTGGGCGAGCGCACGCGTGCCCGACCAGATCCGCTTGGCCATCACCTCGTCGTAGATGTCCTCCGCGTGGCCGACGATCTCGTCGACCTCCCGCCCGGCGACGAACGCGAGCGCGGCCTGGCGCGCGGTGACCATGTTGGCCGCGTCCTCGACGCCGGACATCCGGAACTTCACCTGCTGGAACGCGAACCCGAGCAGGTCGCGGCTGCTGAAGTACTTGCGCGCGGCCATGCCACGGGCGAAGTGGTAGATCGACGCGCCCGCGATCATCGTGTTGTCGACGTCGAAGAACGCGGCGGCCCCCAGATCGGGCGTGACCTCCGTCGGCGCCTCGACCTCGGCGGCGGCTGCGCTCGCAGCACCGGCCACCACGGCGAGAGCGTCCTGGCGGTCGCGGCCGCGTCGGGTGAGCGTGATCACTCGCTACCTCCACTGACGTGCGGAAACGCGCTTGTTCAACCCCGGGGCGCGCGCGGACGGGGCAGCCGACCCCAGTGTAGAGGCGGCTGCCTTCCCCGCTCTGTGCCGACCGGGGCAACAGAACGTGAGCCGTGTACGCCCAGTGCGTGAACGCCCGGGGCGAACCGGCTAGTCCGTGGTTTCGCTCACGAGTGGGCTGGCGACGACGCTGTCGAGGGTGTCATCCACGGATCCGACCAGTGGAGTGATCGGCAGGCCCGACGTCGACGTCGGAGGAACGGTGCCGGACTGCGGAACCATCCGCTGACCCGCGCTGGACGGGTCGAAGTCGTCCTCGGACGGCTGGCTTCCGGTGCCGCTGGGCGAACCCGCGGTGGTGCCGGCGGCGCTGCCGGTCGGGGTGGTGCTGGGCGCCTCGGATGTTCGGTTGGAGCTGTTCGAGCGCGGCCGGGTGGGCCACGGCGTCGTCGGCTCGTCCGAGGGTAGCGAGGTCTCCTCGGCCGGCGGGTCGGAACACTCGCGCGCGACCGGGCCGAGCGCGTCGCCGGTGAGGGGGTCGGCGCAGCGCAGGACGGCACGCAGGTCCACCGAGCGTTTGCTGACCTGGTCGACGAGCGCGAGCGAGGTCCGGATGCGTTGCCGGGCCAGTGGCGGCGTACCGAAGGTGCCAGCGAGCGCGCTCAGCTCCCGGTGCTGGGCGAGCGCGAATTCGTCGACGAGGTCGAGTGGGGCGGGGTGGTGCTGGGTGGCGGCGGCGGTGCCCAGGTCTTTCATGCCGAGCCTGGTGTCGCTGTCCATGTCGTTGAGCAGCAGGTCTAGTTGACGCTGGTCGCGGGTGGCGGCCGCGGCCTCGGCGAGGCGGTTGCGGGCGAACTCGAGATGGAGCTGGCCGCGAGCGACGGCCGAGCGGGCCAGGGTCAGTTGAGCGGTCTCCCGGCTGCGTTTGACGCCGTAGAGCGCGTCGCCCGGGTTGGCGGCCGAGCTGGCGAACCCGACCCCGGAGAGCGCGACCAGCCCGGCGAGCGTGCCGCTGACGACCGTCACGCGGCGCGGGACCCGGCGGCGGGCGCCGGGGAACGGATGGAGCAGGCCGGGT
>NZ_BAAAGX010000006.1:378548-573075 GCF_039524755.1 Cryptosporangium japonicum | reverse complement strand
CCCCGGTTCGGCGTTGATGCCGTGGACGGACGCCACGGCGATCAGACGTTGGCGCAACCGGTCGCGGAACTCGTCGTCCGCCTGCACCTGGGAGCCGGCACTCGACAGCCGCTCGGCCAGCCGCACCAGGTCGGTGACGTCCTCGTCCGCGCGGTGAGCCCCCGCCGAGTGCGCCGGCGCCGCGTGCTGGCCGGTATGTCGCGAGCGCCCGGGATGGTCACTTGCCCGAGCGCCTCGGCGAGCCGACGTCCGAGCGTTGAAGTCCCGCGCCCGACGGCGTTCCGCTGGGCTCAACATCACCGTGGGCACCTCCTCTCCGCCCCCCACGTACCGGCATCACCGGACCGAGGAACCGATCGCCTCGGCACCCCGGATAACGCGGCGCGCCGTCCACGGGTTACGGGGGCGAGGCGCTTCACGGCGTGAATCCCTCCGGAAGCAGGCGGCCGAGCGTTCTCACCGCCCGGTACTGGAGTGCCTTGATGGCGCCGTCGTTCTTGCCCATGATCTGGGCGGTCTCGGTGACCGAGAGCCCTTGGAGGAAACGCAAGGTGATGCACTCCTGCTGTTCGGGGTTGAGGCGGCGGACGGCGTCGAGGAGCGTGGCGTTGTCGAGCCGGGTGAGCACCTCGGCCTCCGGGCGACCCTCCGGCCCCGGCGCCTCGTCGTCGGCCTCGAGCATGTCCGCGGTGGTGACTTCCAGGCGGGCACGCGCGGACTTGTAGTGGTCGGCGATCAGGTTGCGGGCGATGGTGACCAACCAGGCGCCCAGATCGCGCCCCTGCCAGGTGACGCTGCCGATGCGGCGCAGCGCGCGGAGCCACACCTCGCTGGTCAGGTCCTCGGCCACGGTGCGCGAACCGATCCGGTACGAGATGTACCGGTAGACCGTGTCGAAGTACCGGTCGTAGATCCGGGCGAACGCCTGGGGATCACCGGCCTGCGCCTGCCGCACCAGCTCCCAGACGTCCTCGCCGTCGAGGTCGGGCGCGGTGACCGGGGCCCGGCCACGGCCGGTGCTGCGGGTCGGGCGGGGGACGTGGTTGCGCTGCTCGGGGTCCTCCGGGCCCGGCCCGGTGCCGATCGCGACGCCACCCGTGGTCTCCGCGTCGTCGACCGGACGGCGGGGTGCCGGGTTGCGCAGCGCACGCGAGCTCGGCCGGCCCGGCCGGTTGGGGCGCGGGTCGGCGCGGTGCGGCTCGGCGCCGGGCGCGTCGGTCTCCACGCCCGGCTGCGCCGGAAGTGCCGGCGCGGGCGCGGAGCCGCTCGCCGGGAGCGCGGGCAGCGGCAGCGCGGCGGTCGGCGTGCTGTCGGCATCGCCGTCCGCACGCGGAACCGACATGGCACCGCGGGCCCACGGAATCCGCGCGCCGTCACGCCGGCCGGTGAAGCAGCGCAGCCCCGGCGCGAGTCCGGACAGGCCGGCCCGGCTGGTGAGCGTGGTGCGGTTACGCAGGTCGCCCAGCGCTTTCCGCAGGTCGGATAGGTCGAGGTCCAGCTCGATGCCCCCCGGCAACGCGCCGAACCCCACCGTCCCGCCGATCATGACCGTCCCCCCAAATGGCCCGCCGCGATCGTCGGAGAAGCCGCGAGCAACGGCTTCGGTCGAGCGGTTGGACGGTGTCCGGGCGGACCGATTACAGAATGTACAAATCTAGTAACGGAGAGATCATACTTTCCCCCCGGCTCTCGCCGCGTCGGGGACGCACACTCCACGACATTTCTTCCATTCCGGCCCCCTTGTCGTGCACTGCGGCACATCCTGGCACTGCCGCACCACTCCAAGTAGCAAAAAGTAGTCACCGCCCCCGTACTGGGGACAGCGGCGCGCCAACATGCCCGTGATTGGCCCCCGAACGTCCCTCGGAACGCGTCGGACTCAGCCATCCCTCTGGTGACGGACGCGGGGGTGGCAAACTTTTGTCATGGCCGCGACTGATCACGCCGTGACATTGCTGACCCGGGTCGGCTGTCATCTGTGCGACGACGCCAAAGACGTGATGAAGCGGATCTCGACCGAGACCGGCGTCGTCTGGAACGAGGTCGACGTCGACGCGGATCCGGAGCTGGCCTACGAGTACGGCGACCGGGTGCCGGTCGTTCTGCTCGACGGCAAGGAGCACGGCTTCTGGCGGGTGGAGGAATCGCGTCTGCGGCGCGACCTCGCACGCTGAATCGAGGTGACCGGCAGGTTAACGGGCGGGTTGTGACGGGAAGAACACGAACGGTACTTGTGTCGCTCGTCACCGAGCCTCTGGCCTGCGGCGTCGACTTTGTGCAGGCGTTCACAAGCGGCTACGGTGAGCGTTGAGCGCTGAACGCCACTGGCCAGGGCCCCAGGGTTTTCCCCAGTACCCGGCGGTGCGGGACGGCGCGACCATTCAGTCGGCGTCCGCACCGTCGAGGAGACCGATGTCGTCCGGAAATCGTCCGCGCATCCGCGCCGCGGGGAGAACCCGCGGTGTGCCCGAAGCGACGGTCGCCCGGCTACCGGTCTACCTGCGCGCCCTGCACGCCCTCGCCGACGCCGGCCACGACACGGTGTCCTCCGAGGAGCTCGCGGTGGCGGCCGGCGTCAACTCGGCCAAGCTGCGCAAGGACCTCTCCCACCTCGGCTCGTACGGCACGCGCGGGGTCGGCTACGAGGTCGCGCTCCTGGTCGACCAGATCTCCCGTGCGCTCGGCCTCACCCAGCGCTGGGCCGTCGTGCTGGTGGGCGTCGGTAACCTCGGGCACGCCCTGGCCGGTTACGCCGGCTTCGCGTCACGCGGGTTCCGGATCGCCGCCCTCTTCGACGCCGACGCCGAGCGCGTCGGCGAGCGCATCGCCGGCCAGGACGTCCGCCACATCGACGACCTCGACCGGGTGGTCGCGGAGGAGCAGGTGTCGATCGGGGTGATCGCCACGCCGGCCGACGCGGCCCAGGAAGTGGCCGATCGGCTGGTCGAGGCCGGTGTCACGAGCATTCTCAACTTCGCCCCGTGCGTACTGCAGGTCCCCGACGGCGTCGACGTCCGCAAGGTCGACCTCGCGTTGGAGCTGCAGATCCTCTCTTTCCACGAGCAGCGGAAGGCAGACAGCGCCGGGACGGTTACCCCTCTGCCGGCCTCGCACGTCGACGCCCGGGAGGTCGTCGGCCAGTGAGCGGCTATCGAACTCCGAGCACCGAGCGGAGCGTGCACCAGGCATGAGTGTTGTCGTCGTCGGTCTGAACCACCGCACCGCACCCGTCCGCCTACTGGAGCGGGCATCGGTGTCCCCGCCCCAGCTCGGTGGGGTGCTCGCCGAGCTCATCGGCGGTGCCAACGTGGCCGAAGCGGTCGTCCTCTCCACCTGTAACCGGGTGGAGGTGTACGCCGCGGTGAACACGTTCCACGGCGCGCTGCACGAGATCGGCCAGGTGCTGTCCACGCGCACCGGCGTCCACATCGCCGAGTTGGCCGACCACCTCTACGTCCACTATTCCGACGCCGCCGTCCGGCACGTCTTCTCGGTCGTCTCCGGGCTCGACTCGCTGGTGGTCGGTGAGCCGCAGATCCTCGGCCAGCTCCGCGACGCGTACAACGCCGCCGACGGCCACGGCGCCCCCGGCCGGGTGCTGCACGAGGTCATGCAGCAGGCGCTGCGGGTCGGCAAGCGCGTCCACACCGACACCGACATCGACCACGCCGGACAGTCGGTCGTCACCGCCGCGCTGCGTCTCGGCGCCGAGCGGGTGGGTCCGCTGGCCGGGCGGCGCGCGCTCGTCGTCGGCGCCGGTTCGCTGGGTGCGCTGGCCGCCGCGACGCTGCAGCGCGAGGGCGTCGGGCACATCACGGTGCTCAACCGCACGGCCGACACCGCGCACCGCGTCGCCGCCGGCGTGGGCGGACGTGGCGGTGACCTGACCGGCCTGCGTGACGCGCTCGCCGAGGTCGACGTCATCGTCAGCGCCACCGGCTCCACCGAGCCCGTGCTCACCTACCAGGACGTGTCGGCGGCCATGACGGTCCGCGGCCCGTCGGCGCCCGATCTGGTCATCCTCGACCTGGCGGTGCCCCGCGACACCGAGCGGGCGGTCGACACGCTGCCCGGCGTCGTCGTGCTCGACATCGAGGCTCTCACCGTCGCGCTGGCCGACGCCCCGGCCTCGGCCTCGGTCGACCAGGCGAAAGCGATAATCGAGTCCGAGGTGCAGGCGTTCGCGGCCTGGCAGCGTGCCGGTGAGGTCGCGCCCACCGTGGTCGCGCTGCGCGCCCGCGCCGACCAGGTCGTCGCCGGCGAGCTCGACCGGCTGCACGGTCGGCTGCCGAACCTGGACGAGGCCTCGCGCCGTGAGGTGGAGAAGACCGTGCGCCGGGTCGTCGGCACGCTGCTCCACACGCCCACCGTGCGGATGAAAGAGCTGGCCACGGCCCCTGGCGGTGATCGATACGCTGCGGCGGTCCGCGAACTGTTCCTGCTCGACGGCCACGCGCGGCCGGCCGCGGCGGTGACGGTCGACCCGGCGGGTCCGGACGGCAACCCCTGGGTGCTGAGCAATGAAGGAAATTCGGCCGAGACGGAGGCACACGGATGAGCCGGGCGCTGCGCCTGGGAACGCGGGCCTCGAAGCTCGCGCTGGCCCAGTCGGGCGACGTCGCCGAAGCGCTCACGGAGGCCACCGGCCGCGCCGTCGAGCTGGTGCACATCAGCACCGAGGGCGACCGCGACCGGACGACGCCGCTGACGCAGATCGGCGGCACCGGCGTGTTCGTGTCCGCGCTGCGTGACGCGCTGCTCGCCGGCCAGATCGACATCGCGGTGCACTCCTACAAGGACCTGCCGACCGCGCCCGCCAACGGGCTGACGATCGCCGCGGTGCCGGTACGCGAGGACAGCCGGGACGCGCTGATCGCCCGCGACGGCCTCACGCTGGACAAGCTGCCGCCCGGTGCACGCATCGGCACCGGTGCGCCGCGCCGCATCGCGCAGATCCTCGCCGCCCGGCCCGACGTGCAGTGCGTACCGATCCGCGGCAACGTCGACACCCGCCTGGGCAAGGTCACCAGCGGCGAGCTGGACGCGGTCGTGCTCGCCGTGGCCGGCCTGGCCCGGCTGGGGCGCGCCGACGAGATCACCGAGGCGCTCGATCCGGACGTGCTCGTGCCCGCGCCGGCCCAGGGCGCGCTCGCGGTCGAGTGCCGGTCCGACGACCCCGATTTGGTCGAACTGCTCGGTTCGCTCGAAGATGCAGGTGCCCGAGCCGAAGTGATCGCCGAGCGTTCCCTGCTCGCCGCCCTCGAGGCCGGGTGCAGTGCCCCGGTCGCGGCGTGGGCCACGTACTCGGCCACCGAATTCATTCTGCGGGCCAGGGTCGCGTCCTTGGACGGCACGAAGGTGCTGACCGAGGCACGGACGATCGCCCCGCACGACGATTTGCACACCGACGCCGAAGCAGTCGGCCGGCAGCTCGCTGCCGACCTCCTCGCTGCCGGCGCCGACACCCTAATGGGGAGAACCGCATGACCCGTCGCTCCACGACTGGCCGGATCACGTTCGTCGGGGCTGGCCCCGGCGACCCGGGGCTGCTCACCCGGCGTGCGCTCGACGCCGTCGCTGACGCCGACCACATCCTGCACGACCGGTCGCTCCCGGCGACCCTGCTGGCCGCGGTGGTCGCCGGTGCGCCCGCCGAGGTCGAGGTCAGCGTCGCCGAGGGCGCGGCGGGAGACGTCGCCAAGGTGCTGCTGTCGGGGGCCCGGTCCGGGCGCACCGTCGCCCGTCTGGTCGCCGGCGACCCGCTGACCGCGGAGTCGATCGTCCGCGAGGTGCAGGCCGTCGCCCGCACGTCGGTGCCGTTCGAGGTCGTCCCGGGTGTGCCGCTCGCGGAGGGCGTCACCGGCTACGCCGGCGCGCCGACCGGTGGTCTGCGCACGACGGTCGAGGTCCGCGACGTCACCGCGCTCGACTTCGACGCGATGGTCGCGGTGCCCGGCTCGCTCACGCTGACGCTGGACGCCGGTGACCTCCCCGCGGTGCGCGACGGGCTGCTCGCGGCCGGCATGAGCGGTCAGGCCACCGTGCTGGTGACCGGTGACGGCACCACCGACACCCAGTCCACGTCGGTCTCGACGCTGGACGGCATCGTCGACGCCGCGATCGGCCTGTACGGCACGCTCGTCGTCTCGATCGGCGCCGGCGTGGGCCTGCGCGACAAGCTCTCCTGGTGGGAGTCGCGGCCGCTGTACGGCTGGAAGGTGCTGGTACCCCGCACCAAGGAGCAGGCCGGCGCGATGAGCGCGCAGCTGCGCGGCTGGGGTGCCATCCCCGAGGAGGTGCCGACGATCGCCGTCGAGCCGCCCCGGACGCCCGCCCAGATGGAGCGCGCGATCAAGGGCCTGGTCACCGGCCGCTACGAGTGGGTCATCTTCACCTCCACCAACGCGGTGAAGGCGGTCTGGGAGAAGTTCGCCGAGTTCGGTCTCGACGCCCGCGCGTTCGCCGGCGTCAAGATCGCCTGCGTCGGCGACGCCACCGCGAAGGCCGTCGAGGCGTTCGGCGTGAAGGCCGAGCTGCTGCCGAGCGGTGAGCAGTCGAGCGACGGCCTGCTGGCCGACTTCCCGCCCTACGACGAGGTGCTGGACCCGATCGACCGGATCCTGCTGCCCCGCGCCGACATCGCCACCGAGACGCTGGCCGCCGGCCTCATCGAGCGTGGGTGGGAGGTCGACGACGTCACCGCGTACCGCACCGTCCGGGCCGCTCCGCCGCCCGCGCCGATCCGCGACGCGATCAAGTCCGGTGGCTTCGACGCGGTGCTGTTCACGTCGTCCTCCACGGTGCGCAACCTGGTCGGCATCGCCGGCAAGCCGCACGCGCGGACGGTCGTGGCCTGCATCGGCCCGAAGACCGCCGACACCGCGCGCGAGCTCGGCCTGCGCGTCGACGTCCAGCCGGAGACCGCGAACGTGCCGTCGCTGGTGGAGTCGCTGGCCGAGTACGCGCTCGAGCTCCGGGAGAAGCTGGCGGCGCTGCCGACCAAGCCCCGGCGCGGCGCGAAGGCGCAGGGCCCGACGGCCGGGCGGCTCGCGCGGTAGTGGATTTACCGGTTCAGGTGACGCACGGAACGTCACCTGAACCAGCAAACGCGGGGTCGCGTCCTGCACAGTAGAGGGACGCGACCCGGGGAGAGGGAGATACGCATGAGCGGGACGTTGCGGCGAGCCACCGCCGGTGCGCCGTCACTCGAGAAGCTCTGCCCCGGTCTCTCGCCGGGCAGCGGCGGCGGTGGCGGCGGTTTCCCGAGCGTGCGCCCGCGTCGGCTCCGGCAGAGCCCGGCCATGCGTCGGCTCGTCTCCGAGGTGCGGCTGAACCCGGCCGACCTGGTGCTCCCGCTGTTCGTCAAGGAAGACATCCCCGAGGCCCGGCCGATCCGGTCGATGCCCGGCGTCTACCAGCACTCGCGTGACTCGCTGCGCCGGGCCGCGCACGAGGCGGTCGCGGCCGGCGTCGGTGGCCTGATGCTGTTCGGGGTGCCCACCGAACGCGACCACTGCGGCACGACCGACGCGGTGCTCAACGACTCGATCGCCGACGTGATCGCCGAGGTCGGGAAAGACACGGTCGTGATGAGCGACCTGTGCCTCGACGAGTTCACCGACCACGGCCACTGCGGCATCCTGGCCGCCGACGGCTCCGTCGACAACGACGCCACGCTGCTGCGTTACGCCGAGATGGCGGTCGCCCAGGCCGACGCCGGAGCGCACGTGCTCGGGCTGTCCGGGATGATGGACGGCCAGGTCGGGGTCGTGCGTGCGGCGCTGGACGCGGCCGGGCACACCAACACGGTGATCCTCGCCTACGCGGCGAAGTACGCGTCGGGCTTCTACGGCCCGTTCCGGGAAGCGGTGGAGTCGCAGCTGCAGGGTGACCGCCGCACCTACCAGCAGGACCCGGCGAACGCCGCCGAGGCGCTGCGCGAGGTGGCGTTGGACGTCGCCGAGGGCGCGGACATCATCATGGTGAAGCCGGCGCTGCCGTACCTCGACGTGTTGCGCCAGGTGGCCGACGCGGTGGACGTGCCGGTGGCGGCCTACCAGGTGTCCGGCGAGTACGCGATGGTCGAGGCGGCCGCGGCCAACGGCTGGATCAACCGCGAACAGGTCATGATGGAGACGCTGATCGGCGCCCGCCGCGCCGGCGCCGACTTCGTCTTGACCTACTGGGCCACGGAAGCGGCCGGGTACCTGGACTAGCGGGCCTTGCCGGCTACGCGGCTGGTGAGCACGGCCAGGGCTATCGCGGTGGGGATCAGCAGCCAGCCGAGCGTGTCGACGGCCCAGACCAGGCTGGCGAAGCCGGTCGCCAGGTAGCGGCAGGCCAGGAGCACGGCGAGGGCGGTGCCCAGCCAACCGGCGGCGGTCTTGGCGACCATCATCGGTGACGACGTGCCGCCGCGTCGAATCAGCGCGACGAAGGCCAGCAGCAGGAGCGGGATCACCGCCAGGCGGATCGCCCTGGTGGCGGCGCCACCCTCCTTGATCCACCCGGTGATCGGGTCGGGCACGCCCGACATCACCCGGCCGATCGCCGAGCTGGCCTCGAAAGCGCCGGCGAGCCACGGAGGGGAACTGGGGGCGCCGACGAGCTCCCGGACCGCCGGGGTCTGAGCGACGGCGTCGAGCAGGGCGAGCAGGATCAGGACGAGCAGCCAGCGGCTCCACGCCCGGCGGCCGGTCGGCGTGCCGATCGGAGGGCACTGCAGGCGCTGCCACGGCACCCGGCGGGGTGTCCTCACCGCCGCCGCGCGAGCGTCCCGGGCCGGGGCCGGGTTCCCGTCCGGCCTCCGCTGCCACGGCGCACGCTGCTGCGGCGCCGCCGCCGACCCACCCCGAGCCCCCATCGGCCCACCGGCCCGCCCGTGCACCGGCGCGGGGCCACCGGCCACCGGAGCGCCGGCTTCGCGAGCGCCGGCTGGGCGGGCGCCGGCCGCGGGGCTACCGGGGGCGTAGCCGGCAGGGGTGCGGGCGTCCGGGGCGGAAGTCTGGCCGCCGGAGGAGCGGGCGGCGGATTTGAGGCGGGCGGCCGCGCCTTGGAGCCGGGCGGCGCCCTCCTTGAGCTTGGCCACGGCGAGCTCGGCCGGCGGAACCTCCGGCGCGGGCGCACCGGCGGGCTTCGGGCGGATCAACGCGACCGGACGCTCGGAGGAGCGCACCGGAACGATCGGAGCGCCCCCGACCCGGCGCGCGAACCGGTCGGCCAGGTACTCCACGATGTCCGGCGGCGGCACGTCGTCCGCCGCGTCGCCCGCACCGGGCGGCGGCGCGTCGGCACTGGTGAACGGACGCGTCGGCGCCGGCCGGTGCCGGATCGCGTTCCCCACCTCCGACGGCAGCCACGAATCCTGCTCGGAGAACGACCCCACCTGACGCACGATCCAGTCCAGCGACGGCCGCTCACCCGGCTCCTTCGCCAGGCACTTCCCGATCAGCTCGGCCAGCCCGGCCGGCAACCCCGACAGATCCGGCGGCGCGGTCGCCACCCGGTTCGCGACCGCGAACGACTGCCCGGCCCCGAACGGCGCCACCCCGGTGGCGGCGTGCGCCAGCACCGCCCCCAGCGAGAACACGTCGCTGCTCGGCGCCAGCGCGGACCCGGCCAGGTGCTCGGGCGACATGTACCCCGGCGTACCGAGCAGCGGCCCGTCGCCGGTGAGATCGATGCCTTCGACGGCCTTGGCGATCCCGAAGTCGATCACCCGCGGACCGTTCTCCGAGAGCAGCACGTTCGACGGCTTCAGGTCCCGGTGCACGACCCCGGCGGCGTGAATGACCTGCAGCGCCTCCGCCAGCCCGGCGGCCAGCGCCCGGACCGTGTGCTCGGGCAGCGCACCGTGCTCGGTGAGCACCTGGGAGAGCGACTGACCGCGGATGTACTCGGTCGCGAGCCACGGCGGGTCGGCGTCCGGGTCGGCGTCGAGCATCGCGGCCGTGTACGGCCCGCCGACGCGCCGCGCCAGCGCGACCTCACGTCGGAACCGCGTCCGGAAGTCGGGGTTGATCGCGAGATGGCCGTGCACGGCTTTCACCGCGACCGGCCGCCCGCCGGGTGAACGCCCCAGGTAGACGGTGCCCATTCCGCCGGAGCCGAGCACGCCGACCAGCTTGTACTGGCCGAGCTGTCCGACGGTTGGTGCACTCACGGACTGCGGCTCCTTCCTCGGTTTTCACCTCCATCGTGGCTGCTGAGGTCAAGAAGCGCGACCGTAGGCGTCGGCGAATTCGAAGACCCGTTCGACGTAAGCAGGCACCCGGTTGTAACTGAACACCGCCGACGACCAGCCGGGACCCGAGGCGAGGTTCTGCCCGCCCGCGCACAGGTAGTAGCCGGCGGCGAGCGACGCGTCGTCGATGTCGTAGGGGTCGGCGCGACCGTTGTCGTCGGCGTCGACCGCCCAGGCCTTCCAGGTCGCGGGCAGGAACTGCATCGGGCCGATCGCCCGGTCGTAGGTGACGTCGCCGTCGAGCAGGCCCTGGTCGGTGTCGTTCACGCGCTCCACGCCGATGCCGGCCAGCGGCACCCCGATGATCGGGCGGCTGCTGGTGCCATCGGGCTGCAGCGTCGCGCCGCCGTACCGCCCGTGGTTGGACTCGACGCCGCCGATGGCGGCCAACAGCGTCCAGGAGAGACGGCAGCGGGGTTTCGCCCGGGCGAGCACCGCTTCGGCGTAGCCGTACGCCTGGAGCGCGGTCGGCGGGATGTCGAGCTGGCGCAGTGCGTCGGCCCAGTGGGCGAGCGCGTCCGCGGGGCGGGTGCCGTCCTGCTCGGGGCGGCCGCCGGTCGGGGCCGGGTTCACCGGGGCGCTCGCGACACCCGCCTCGGGCAGCGGCGAGGGCGCCAGTGCCGGTGCCTCGGCGGACGGGACCACCGGGGCGGAGGCCAGCGGCGGGGGAGGCGCGGAGAGCGGCTGTGGTTCGGGGCGGGTCCAGCTCCAGACCGCGACGCTGGCGGTGGCCAGGCAGAGCACGAACGCGGCGGCGCCCGCGAGCGGGGCCAACGAGCGTGGGGAGCGGGCGGTGGGTGACCAGACGTGCGCGTGCGCGGAACGCTCGTCCGGGGCGAGGTCCGGCCACGGGCTGACCGGGGGCTCATCCGGTACCTCGCCGAGGTCGTCCACCTCGGCGGGTTCGGGGTGCGGTGGCGCCGGCTCGGCGTGGTGCGTGGGGACCACGGACGCCGGCTGGGCCCGGACCGGGAGACGGTCGCCGGCGGGGCTGGCCCAGTGGTGCGGCTCGGCGGGCACCGGCAGCACGTTGTCCGGGATCGCCGGCGAGCGATCCGCCGGCCGGGCGGATCGTTTCCGGCGCCGAACGGTTCCGGGCTGGTCGGTTCCGGGCTGGTCGGTTCCGGGCTGTGCGGTCTCGGCCCGGGCGGCTTCGCTCCGGGCGGCTTCGCTCCGGGCGGCTTCGCTCCGGGCGGCTTCGCTCCGGACCGCTTCGGCGTAAGCGGCTTCGGCGTAAGCGGCTTCGGCCCGGGCCGCTTCGAAACGCGCCGCTTCGGATTCGGCGGCTTCGATCCGGGCCGCTTCGGCGTGGGCGGCCTCGACCTGGGCGGCCTCGGTCTGGGCGGCCCAGGCCTCGGCGTGCTGGGTCCAGGCCACCGCGGCCTGCCGCCAAGGCTCGGCGGACAGTGCGTGAGGCTCGTCGGCAGGCGTCCCGTCCGAGCCGGAACCAGGCGCCTGGTTCAACCCGTCTTCGTCGTCATTGCCCGTTTTGTTGCGCACGTTCTCAGGGTGCCCCTTCGGACCGCCCCGTGCACGCTTCGCCGACCGGGTAGTTCAACTCATGTGCGCAGGTCGGAGCACACGTCAAGATGTTCCCATGACCAGCCCCGAACCCTCGGTTCCGCTCACGACCGTGCGGACCACGCTCGCCGGACTCGTGAGCGACGGTGTCCTCACGTCCGGCCAGGCCGACCAGGTGGACCACCGTCTCGCGGCGGCCACCGTGGCGACCGGGCCGACGCCGGGTGAGCACCGGGTCCGCACCCGCATCGTCGAGGTGGCCGGGTACCTCGGTGGGGCGATGGTGCTCGGGGGTGCCGCGTCGATCGTCGTTCCGACCTGGGACTCGTTCCCGACGGCGGCCCGGTTCGCGCTCGCCGTGATCGCCACCGTGCTGCTGGCCGGCGGAGCGATCGCCGCCCGGTTCGCGCGGCTCGGTGAGGACACTCTCGGCGCCCGGATGCGGTTGGCGTCGGCGCTCGGCGCGCTGGCCTCCGGCGCGGCGGCCACCGCGGCCGCGGTGCCGGCCCCCGACTCGTGGGAGGTGCTGGCCGCCTCGGTGGCGGCACTGGCCGTGGCCGTGCCCGGGTACGCGCTGGTGCGTGGAGCGCCGTTGCTGGGCACGGCGTGGCTGGCGTCCGCGCTGCTGGTCGGCGACTTCCTCGACCGGGCCGGCGTGCAGGACATCCTCCCGTGGGGCATCGCCTACGCGTTCGTGGGTGCGATCTGGATGCTGTTTGCCGTGCCGGTACGCGGTAACCCGGTGCGGGAGCCCGGCCTCGCAGTGCTGCTCGGCGGCTTGACCGGTTTCGGTGCGGCCGAGGCGGTCACCACCGACGGAAAGGCGTTCGCGGTGGTCGGTCTCGTGATCGGGCTGGCCTTCGCCGCCGCCTGCTTCGGCCTCTACCTGGCCACCCGACGCTGGCCGGCGCTGGTGCCCGCGGTGCTGATCGCGCTCGTCGTGCCGGCCACCGCCCTGGCCCAGATCCTGGACAGCTTCCTGGCCGCGGGCTTCGCGGTGGCCCTGGTGGGCCTGGCCCTCCTGGTGGCGGGCGCCGTGGCCCTGGTCCACCGCCGCCCCACCGTTCCCGCCGCCTAACCAATCCTTGACAATATTTATCCAGGATATCTAGGGTCCAGATATGCGGATGAGCGAGGGTGTCGAGTGGGCGCTGCACACGTGCTTGAACTTGACCTGGCTGCCGGCCGGGCAGGCGGTGCCCGCGGCCAAGCTGGCGGAGTTCTACGGGCTCCCGGCGGCCTATCTCAACAAGCAGCTCCAGGCCCTGGCGCGCGCGGGAATCGTGTCCTCCACCTCGGGGCCGCGAGGGGGCTTCCAGCTCGCTCGCGGCCCGGAACACATCACCCTGCTCGACGTGGTGGTCGCGATCGAAGGGCCCGAGGAGGCGTTCCGGTGCGACCAGCTCCTGAAGCAGGGTCCGGGCGCCGATCCCACCGTCGACTACCGGCAGTCGTGCCTGGTCTCCCGGGGGATGCGGCGCGCTGATCTGGCCTGGCGCCGGGAGTTGGCCGCGCAGACCATCGCCGACCTACGTGCGGACGTGGAACGCGCCTACCCGGCCACCCCGGGCAACACGGTCAACCGCTTCGCGGCTCTCCGCGCCTGAATCGACCGCCCCTCCCCGGAGGGGCTTTTTACGGGAGGTATTCTAGATGTTCCACATCCAGAATTTGAGGGGTCGGGCCTGGTTCCCGGGAGAGTCCGGCTTCGACGACGTGCGTCGGCCCTGGAACCGGGCCGTGGACCAACCGGCCCTCGCCGTGGTCGAAGCCGCTGACGCCGACGACGTGTTGGACCTCGTGCGGTTCGCCCGGCACACCGGGCGCGGCATCTCCGCCCAGGCCAACGGGCACGACGCCACCGGCCGCACCGACGGCGCGATCCTGCTGCGCACCGGTCGGCTCGACACCGTCGACATCGATCCGGTCGCGCGCCGCGCACGGATCGGGGCGGGGGTGGCGTCCGGGCGGCTGCAGGCCGCGGCGGCGCCGCACGGGCTCACCGGACTGCCGGGCAGCTCACCGATCGTGAGCGTTGCCGGGGCGGCGCTCGGCGGAGGGCTCAGCTGGTTCGCCCGCGCTCACGGGTGGGTCGCCGACGCCGTCGTCGGGTTCGACGTGGTGGACGCCGACGGGCTCCAGCGGCGCGTCAGCGCTGACGACGATCCCGAGCTGTTCTGGGCTCTGCGTGGGGGCGGTGGGGACTTCGCGGTGGTCACCGGGCTGGAACTCACGCTTTATCCCGCGCCGACGGTGTACGGCGGGCGCGTGCGGTGGAGCGGTGAGCACGCGGCCGAGGTGTTCGCGGCCTTTCGGGACGTCACCGCGACGGCACCCGACGAGTTGACGGTCTGGCTCGACCTGCTGCACTTTCCCGGCGCCGAACCCATGGTCGCCCTGGACACCACGTACCTCGGTGACGCGGCGGACGTTCGTGGCCTGTTCCGTGAGCTGCCGACGCCGCTCTCCGACTCCCGGCGCGTGATCTCGGTCGCCGAACTCGGGAGCATCACGGCCGAGCCGACCGAGCCCACCGCGGGGATCTCGCACGCCGAACTGTTGACGACGCTCGACGACCACACGGTGGAGGCGTTGCTCTCCGAGCCGATCGCGCCGCTGCTCAGCGTGCAGGTGCGGCACCTCGGCGGGGCGATCGCCGGCCCCTCGGACAGCCCTCACGGGCCCCTCACCGAGCCCTACGCGCTCTACCTCTTCGGCCCGGCCGCCCGCCCCGGCGTTGCCGCCAGAGCGACCGAGATCGTCGTGGACCTGCCGATCAGCGGGCGTAAGCCGTACACGTTCCTCGGCCGCACCGAGACCGCCGCGCACGCCTTCGCCCCGGACGCCCTCACCCGCCTGCGCGGGATCAAACAGCGTCGCGACCCGGCGAACGTCTTCCGCTCGAACTTCCCCGTGAACCAGGGCTCGATGGCGCCCCGCAGCGAACGTCCGCCCGCACTGGACGTGCGGGCGGACGGTTCGCCGGGCGGCGTGATTCTGAATCAGTGACCTCGGTCGATCCACTCCTGCAGATGCGGCGCTTCGGCGCCGATCGTGGTCGTGTCGCCGTGGCCGGTGTGCACGACCGTCTCCGGGGGCAGCGACAGCAGCCGGCCGCGGATCGAGTCGATGATCGTGGGGAAGTCGGAGAACGACCGACCGGTCGCGCCCGGCCCGCCGCTGAACAGCGTGTCGCCGGAGAACAGCGCCCCGAGCGACGGCGCGTAGAAGCACACCGCGCCGGGGGCGTGCCCCGGCGTGGCCAGCACCTCCAGCGTCACCCCGGCCACCGACAACTCCTGCCCGTCGGTCAGGGCGCCGTCGGGCGCGCGGTCGGGGTAGACCATCTCCCACAGCTCCCGGTCGGCCGGGTTGAGCAGGATCGGCGCCCCGACGTACGACGCCAGCTCCACGGCCGCGTTCACGTGGTCGTTGTGGGCGTGGGTGCACGCGATCGCGGTGACGGTACGGCCCCCGACCGCGGCGGCGATCGCGTCCGCCTCGTGCGGGGCGTCGATCACCAGGCACTCGGAGTCGTCGCCGACGATCCAGACGTTGTTGTCGACCTCCCACTCCCCGCCGTCGAGCGCGAAGATGCCGGAGGTGACGATGCGGTCGACGCGGGCCGTCATTCGAAGACCACGACCGAGCGCAGCACGTCGCCGTGGTGCATCTTCTCGAACGCGCCCTCGACGCCGTCCAGCGGAATCGTCTCGGTGACGAACTTGTCCAGCGGCAACCGGCCCTGCAGGTACAGGTCGATGAGCATCGGGAAGTCGCGCGACGGCAGGCAGTCGCCGTACCAGGACGACTTCAACGCCCCACCGCGGCCGAACACGTCGATCAGCGGCAGTTCGAGGGTCATGTCCGGCGTCGGGACACCCACGAGCACCACGGTTCCGGCCAGGTCGCGGGCGTAGAACGCCTGCTTGTACGTCTCCGGGCGACCGACCGCCTCGATCGCGACGTCGACGCCGAACCCGTCGGTGAGGTCCTGCACGGCCTTCACGACGTCGTCGACCTCGCGGGCGTTGATCGTGTGCGTGGCGCCGAATTCGCGGGCCCACTGGAGCTTCTTCTCGTCGACGTCGATCGCGATGATCCGCCGCGCACCGGCCAGGTACGCACCCGCGATCGCGCCGTCACCGACACCACCCGCGCCCCACACCGCGACGCTGTGCCCGCGGCCGACACCACCGGTGTTGATCGCCGCCCCGATGCCGGCCATCACACCGCAGCCCAGCAGACCGGCCACCGCGGGCTTCGCGGCGTCGTCGACCTTCGTGCACTGACCGGCCGCCACCAGCGTCTTCTCGATGAACGCGCCGATGCCGAGCGCGGGCGACAGCTCGGTGCCGTCGGCCAGCGTCATCTTCTGCTTGGCGTTGTGCGTGTTGAAGCAGTACCAGGGCTGGCCGCGCAGGCACGCGCGGCAGTCGCCGCAGACCGCCCGCCAGTTCAGGATCACGTAGTCGCCGACGGCGACGTTCGTGACGTCGGGGCCCACCGCCTCGACGATGCCGGCGGCTTCGTGGCCGAGCAGGAACGGGAACTCGTCGTTGATTCCGCCTTCGCGGTAGTGCAGGTCGGTGTGACAAACGCCGCACGCCTGGACTTTGACGACCGCTTCGCCGGGGCCCGGGTCGGGCACCAGGATGGTGGTCACCTCCACCGGAGCGCCTTTGGCTCGGGAAATGACTCCTTGAACCTCCTGCGTCACTGCGACTCCCCTTCCCGTGTGCGGCGATTGTTACGGGACGATGATTCTTCGCAAGAAGCCTACTTACGGAGAGAGCGCCTGTGGACAGGGTGGTCATCGTCGGGGCATCGCTGGCCGGCTGGTCGCTGGCCCGTTCGCTGCGGTCGCGTGGGTTCGGTGGCTCGATCGAGTTGATCGGCGAGGAGCCGCACCGCCCCTACGACCGGCCGCCGCTGTCGAAGGCGTATCTGGCCGGTGACCTCGACCTCGACGGCATCTCGCTGCTCGTCGCCGACGAGGACGTGCCGGTGGACTGGCGGCTGGGCGTGCCCGCGGTGGGGCTCGACGGTACGTCCGTCGCGCTGGCCGACGGATCGACGGTCACCGGTGACGCGGTCGTGATCGCCACCGGCACCACGCCGCGGTCGTTGCCGTCGGCCGCCGGGCTGCGCGGCGTGCACACCCTGCGCACCTGCGCCGATGCCGACGCTCTGCGCGCGGCGTTCCGGCCCGGAGCGCGTGTCGTCGTGATCGGGGCCGGGTTCATCGGCGCCGAGGTGGCCTCCACGGCGTCGAAGCTCGGGGCTTCGGTGACCGTGCTCGACGCCGCCGCGACTCCGATGGAGCACGCGTTCGGGCCGGAGATGGCCGCGGTGGTCACCGCGTTGCACGGGCTCAACGGGGTGTCGTTGCTGGCCGGGGTGTCGGTGGCCGGGTTCACCTCGGCCGACGGGGCCGTCACCGGGGTGTCGTTGGCCGACGGGCGTGAGCTGCCGGCCGACGTGGTCGTGGTGGGCATCGGTGTGACGCCCGCGGTGTCCTGGCTCGACGGTTCCGGGGTGACGCTGGACAACGGCGTGGTCGTGGACGCGGCCGGGCGCACGTCCGTGCCCGGCGTCTGGGCCTGCGGAGACGTGGCGCGGTACCCGTCGGTGCGTGCCGGTGGGCCGATCCGGGTGGAGCACTGGACGCACGCGCGTGAGCACGCCGCGGCGGTGGCGTCCGGTCTGCTCGGCGAGCCGGTCGAGTACGACCCGGTGCCGTACGTGTGGAGCGAGCAGTACGGCGTGATGGTGCAGTTCGCCGGGTTCGTGCGGCCGGGTGACGAGGTCGAGGTGGTCGACGGCGACCCGGCCGAGTACCGGTTCGTGGCCGCCTACCGCCGGGCGGGGAAGCTCGTCGCGGTGCTGGGGGCGCGGATCCCGCGCACGTTCGTGCGCCTGCGCCGCGAACTCGTGGCCGGCTGAGGCGAGGGGGCCGCGAAGGCCCCCTCGCCGCCGTGCTCAGCCCTTGAGGTTCAGCGTGAGCGTGTTGCCGTCGCCGGCGAGCAGCGTGGTGAGCAGCGGCGTCAGCAGGCCGCACTTGGTGAAGCCGGGGATCTTGTAGGTGCCGGTCACCGTCGTCGTTCCGAAGACGTCGATCGGCGTGGTGTTGGTCAGCGTCGCGCTGGTCGCGGTCTTGGTCGTGCAGCCCGGGCTGACCAGGTTCAGGCTCGGCAGCGCGTCCTGGAAGACACGCAGCACCTGCAGCTTGAACGTCGTCGTGGTCTCGAGCTTGTTGGCGCCGAGGTCGACGGTGCCGGTCAGGCCGCCCTGCGGGACGATCCGGACGATCGACGTCGTCGGGATCAGGTTCGCGAGCTTGAGACGCACGGTGAGGTCGGGGATCTCGGCCGTGCCGGTCAGCGTCTTCGCGTCCAGGTCGATCGACGTCTTCACCACCGACGTCGGGATGTCGGCGGTGACTTTCTGCTTGGCGATGAACGTCGTCCCGGTGGTGTTGGCGAACACCAGGTCGATGGGTGCGGCCTGGGCCGGTTGCGCGAGCGCGAGACCGGTCGCGGTCGCCGCCAGCGCGGCGGTGAGGGTGGCGAGCAGACGACGGCGCACGAGTCCTCCTTGACGGCACGGGTGTGGCAGCCGTCACCGTACTGACGAGTAACTAAGATGCGCCAGTGGCCAATGGCAAGCTTAAGGTTCGGTGGTGATCAAGTGGCCGGGACGCCGGTGGCACGCCGGATCACCGTGTCGAAGGCTCGGTCGGGCAACGCGCCACGCAGGAAGATCATCGGCTTGGCCCCGAAGCCGACGGCGTAGCGGGTCTTCGGGCGTCGGGCCGTGACCGCCTTAGTGATGGTGCCGGCGATCAACTGGGGCGGAGACGAGCGCCGCTGAGTGGACTCAGCGGTGAGGGAGGTGGCCACCGCGGTGCTCTGCGGGGCGTAAGGGCCGCTGCCGGACACGCCCAGAACCTTCTGCGCGGCGATGGCCGGCCACTCGGTCTTGATCCCTCCGGGTTCGATCACCACGACGTTGATCCCGAAAGGCTCGACCTCCAGCCGGAGGCAGTCGCTGAGCGCTTCGAGTGCGAACTTGGTGGCGTGGTACCAACCGCCGAGCGGCTCGCATCAGCGTTCCGCGGCCGCTGGTGGTCCCGGCTGCCGTCAGCGAGTACCTCGGCGCGCCCATCCTCGAGGAAACCGGCCACGCCATCACCTTCGCGGCCGGCGACCCCACCCGGCCGTTCCTCACCGAGAACGAGCAGATGTGGCAGTTCTTCGCCCCTGACCTGCGACGACGACTCTCCGACCTGCGCGCGACGGCGAGCGTGACGGACCGGGTCCGGGCCGCTCTGCACGAGACGCTGCCCAGCGGCGACCCCTCCATGCCCGCGGTGGCCAAGCAACTGGCTGTCAGCTCACGCACGCTGCAACGCCAACTCCGCCAGGAAGGCACGACCTTCCAGGCGATCCTCGCCACCACCCGCGAAGACCTGGCCCGCCATTACCTGGGCCACAGCAGCATGCGTTCGACCGAGATCGCCTACCTGCTCGGCTACGACGACACCAACTCCTTCTACCGCGCGTTCCGGACCTGGACCGGAACCACCCCGGACACGATCCGCACGACGTCGACGCCCAGCAGGGTCTGAACTAACTACAGAAAACGGGCTCGACCGCCTTCGAGCTCGTACACCGCGCCGACCAGTTTCACCGAGCCGTCGGCGACGGCGTCGGCGATCGCCGGGGAGCGCTCGATCAGCAGGTTGATGACCCGGGTGACGTTGTAGGCGATCGCCCGGTTGAGCTGCTCGTCCGTCGAGCCGCCCTCGCGCTGCGCCTTCAGCGTGATCGGCAGTACCCGCTCGACCAGGTCACGCACCGAGCCGGTCGGGTCGAGGTTGCCGGTCGCGGTCTCCGCGGCGGCCTTGAGCGCGCCGCAGGACTCGTGCCCCATCACGACGACGAGCGGCACGTTGAGCTGCGTGATCGCGAACTCGATGCTGCCGAGCACGGCGAAGTCGACGATCGGCCCGGCGGTGCGGCACACGAACAGGTCGCCGAGGCCCTGGTCGAACACGATCTCCGCGGGGACGCGCGAGTCGGCACACCCGAGCACCGCCGCGAACGGCTCCTGCCCGGCCACCAGCTGAACGCGACGGGCGTCGTCCTGGTTGGGGCGGGCGGGGGTGCCGGCGGCGAACCGGGCGTTGCCCGCGACCATGAGCGCGTACGCCTCGTCGGGCGTGGGGCGGGCGGGTGGTTCGGGCACGACGGGCAGCGGCACAGCGGACACGGCGGCTCCTCGGGAGACGTCGGGGCCGCGGGGAGCGCGCCCCTGGATTCTGTATACGACGGCCCGGGGCTCGAAGGCCAGGGGATGTGGGTGTCACCACGGTACCCGGCAGGACGTCTACGGCCGGTAGTTGTCACAATGGCGCAGTGAGCTATCCCCAGGACGCGCCCCTCTCGGCCGAATGGTTCGCGCGTGCCAGCACCGTCGTGCCCGGCGGGGTCAACTCTCCGGTGCGTGCCTTCCGGGCGGTCGGCGGCACGCCGAGATTCATGGCTCGCGGAGAAGGCCCCTATCTCTACGACGTCGACGGCCGTGAATACGTCGACCTGGTCTGCTCCTGGGGTCCGTTGCTGCTCGGCCACGCCCACCCCGACGTCGTCGCCGCGCTGACCGCGGCGGCCGCGAAGGGCACGAGCTTCGGCACGCCGAGCGTCGGCGAGGTGGAGCTGGCCGAGGAGATCGTGGCGAGGGTGGAGCCGGTCGAGCAGGTGCGCCTGGTCAACTCCGGCACCGAGGCGACGATGAGCGCGATCCGGCTCGCCCGTGGTGTCACCGGCCGCAGCAAGATCGTCAAGTTCGCCGGCAACTACCACGGCCACGTCGACGCCCTGCTGGCCGCGGCCGGGTCGGGCGTCGTCACGTTCGGGCTGCCGGACACGCCCGGGGTCACCGGCGCGAGCGCGGCCGACACGATCGTGCTGCCGTACAACGACGCGGCGGCGCTGACGGCGGCCTTCGCCGAGCAGGGGTCCCAGATCGCCGCGGTGATCGTCGAGGCGGTCCCGGCCAACATGGGCGTCGTCCCGCCGGTGGACGGGTTCGACCTGCTGCTGCGTGAGCAGTGCACCGCGGCCGGCGCGCTGCTGATCAGCGACGAGGTGATGACCGGGTTCCGGATCTCGTCCGCGGGCTGGTTCGGTGCCTCCGGGGGCCGGGTCGTGCCCGACCTCTTCACGTTCGGCAAGGTGATGGGCGGCGGCCTGCCCGCCGCGGCGTTCGGCGGCAAGGCCGACGTGATGGCTTCCCTCGCCCCGGCCGGCCCGGTCTACCAGGCGGGCACGCTCTCCGGTAACCCGCTGGCCTGCGCGGCCGGGCTCGCCACGCTCAAAGCGGCCACCCCCGAGGTCTACGCGAAGGTGGACGCTTCGGCCGGTCAGGTGGCCAGGTTGGCGTCGGAGGCGTTGACTGAAGCCGGAGTGCCGCACCGGGTGCAGGCGGCCGGCAACCTTTTCTCGGTGTTCTTCGCCGCCGAGGAGGTCGTCGACTTCGCCGGGGCCCAGCGACAGGACACCGCGGCGTACGCGGCGTTCTTCCATGCCATGTTGGCCGAGGGCGTCTACCTTCCGCCCAGTGCCTACGAGGCGTGGTTCCTGTCGGCGGCACACGACGAAGAGGCTCTGGGTCGGATCGCGGCAGCGTTGCCTACGGCGGCCCGGGCCGCCGCAGCGTCCCTTACGGAGGCCTGAGAGTGACGGTCACGACCACCGTGCACGTAATTCGCCACGGCGAGGTGTACAACCCTGGCGGGATCCTCTACGGACGACTGCCCGGGTACAAGCTGTCGCCGCTGGGCGAACAGATGGCCGTGGTCACCGCGAAGCACCTGGCCGGTCGCGACATCACGCATCTCTTCGTCAGCCCGATGGAGCGCGCGCAGCAGACGATGGAGCCGTTCGCCGAGCGGTTCGGGCTCGAGGCGGTCGTCGACGAGCGGCTGATCGAGGCCACGAACCTGTTCGAGGGCAAGCCGTTCGGCCCCGGCGACGGTCTCTGGCGGCACCGCAAGTACTGGCACTACCTGCGTAACCCGTTCCGTCCCTCGTGGGGCGAGCCGTACCAGGAGCAGGCCGAGCGGATGATGTCGGCGATCACCGACTTCCGCAAGGCCGCCGAGGGCCACGAGGCGGTGTGCATCTCCCACCAGTCGCCGATCGTCATCCTCCGCCGGTTCCTGGAGAAGAAGACGCTCTGGCACGACCCCCGTCGCCGGCAGTGCGCGCTGGCCAGCGTGACGTCGGTGAAGTTCGAGGACGACGAGGTCGTCGGCGTCGAGTACGCCGACCCCGCCGCCGCCCTCATCGCCCAGTCGAAGACCGCCCAAACCGAGCGAGGCGCCTGAATCCGATGTATGCCCCCTCCTGGCTCCGCCGTGGTGTCCCCCTCGTCGCACTGGCCGCATTGGCGGCCTGCTCGACGGGCACGGACGCCGTGGACCAGGCGTCGGGCACGTCGCAGCGGTTCGTGGCCGGGTCGGGGTCGCAGGAGGTGTACGCGGTCGGGGAACGCAAGGCCGCGCCGAACCTCTCCGGCAAGTTGCTGGACGGCGGTTCGTTCGAGCTCGAGTCGACCCGCGGTGACGTCGTCGTGCTGAACTTCTGGGCGTCGTGGTGCGGGCCGTGCCGAGCCGAGGCCGACGACCTGGAGCGCGTCCACCAGGCCACCAAGGCGAGCGGCGTGCGGTTCCTCGGGATCAACGTCAAGGACACCGAGTCGCGCGCCAAGGGCTTCGACGTCAAGTTCAACATCACCTACCCCAGCCTGGTCGACCCGTCGCAGCGGCTGGCGTTGCAGCTCAAAGCGGCGCCGCCGAACGCGGTCCCGGCGACGATCGTCATCGACCGCGACGGCCGGATCGCCGCGGTGTTCCGGAAAGCGCTGCTGGACACCGAGTTGCAGCCGGTGGTCGAGAAGATCGCGGCGGAGAAGCGATGAACGCCGCGGGTCTCGTCACCGACGGGCCGCTGATCGTCGCGGCCGGGGTCAGCGTGCTGGCCGGGCTGGTCAGTTTCCTCTCGCCCTGCGTGCTGCCGCTGGTGCCGGGTTACGTCTCGTACGTCACCGGGATCGCCGGCGCCGACCTGGACGCCGCGCTGGGCACCGACCCCTCCGGCCGGCCGGTGTCCTCCGCGGGCGGCGTGGCGGTGGCCACGCGCCCGTCCCGGGTCCAGGTCCGCGGGCGCCTGCTCGCCGGGAGCATGTTGTTCGTGGCCGGGTTCAGCGCGGTGTTCACGCTCGTCGCGTTCGCGTTCGGTGGCCTCGGCGGGGTCCTGTTCGAGAACCAGGTGACGCTGCAGCGGGTCGTCGGCGCACTGGTGATCGTGTTCGGGCTGGGGTACCTCGGCGTGCTGCCCGGGCTGCAGCGTGAGGCCAGGGTCCGGTGGTTGCCGGTGTCGGGTCTGGCCGGAGCTCCGCTGCTCGGCGCGGTGTTCGGCCTCGGCTGGATCCCCTGCGTGGGCCCGACGCTCGGTGCGGTGCTCGGCCTCGCCACGGTGCAGGGCGGTGCCGGGCGGGGCGCGTTCCTGGCGCTCGCGTACTGCGTCGGCCTCGGGGTGCCGTTCGTGCTCTTCGCGCTGGGCTTCCGGCGCCTGCTGGGTGCGTTCGCGGCCGTGCGTCGGCACAGCGCGTGGGTGGTGCGGATCGGTGGTGTGCTGCTGATCGCGGTCGGCGTCGCGCTGCTGTTCGGCTTCTGGGACGACCTGGTGATCTGGATCCGCAGCGTGTTCGGCGTCGACGGGTGGGCGATCTGATGTCCACCGTCACACCCTCCGGCGAGACCGTCACGCCACCGGACGAGCAGGACGCCCTCACCGGGCTGGCCACCGCCCCGGAGGACGCCACCGCGCGCGAGGACCGCCGCGCCGGCCGCACCGAGCCCGACGGCGGTGGCCGTGGTCCGAGCGGCCCCGGCCGGCTCAACGCGCTCCTCGAGGAGCCGCGGCGCTGGTGGCGGATCCTCACCAGCATGCGCACCGCGCTGGTGCTGCTGTTCCTGCTGGCGCTGGCCGCCGTCCCCGGCAGCACGTTCCCGCAGCGCGACCTCAACCAGAACAAGGTCGAGGAGTACTTCGCCGAGCACCCGAAGCTGGCGCCGGTCCTCGACAAGCTGTCCGCGTTCGACGTCTTCGCCTCACCCTGGTTCGCGGCGATCTACCTGCTGCTGTTCATCTCGCTGGTCGGCTGCCTCGTGCCGCGCATCCGGGTGCACGCCCGCGCGATGGTCAAGCGCCCCCCGGCCGCGCCACGCCACCTCGACCGTCTGCCGGTCTCCGCGTCGGCCCCGGTCACCGGTGACCCGTCCGCGCTCGCCGACGCCGCCCGCGGTGTCCTGCGCCGCGCACGTTGGCGCACGGTGGTGCGTACCGAGGAGTCCGGCGCGGTGACGGTCAGCGCCGAGAAGGGCTACCTGCGCGAGACCGGCAACCTGGCGTTCCACGTCGCGCTCGTCGGCCTCCTGGTCGGCGTCGCGTCCGGTTCGCTGTGGGGCTGGAAGGCCAGCGTGCTCACGGTCGAGGGCAACGCGTTCTGCGACACCGTCCAGGCCTACGACTCGTTCTCGCCGGGCAGCCGCATGCGTGACGCGGCCCTGCCGTCGTTCTGCGTCCAGCTGGACGACTTCCAGGGCACCTACCTGGCGAACGGCCAGCCCGAGGACTTCCTGGCCAAGGTGAAGTACATCCAGGGCGACCGCGCGTTCACCCAGGACCCGGACACCGAGTACGACCTCAAGGTCAACCACCCGCTGCGGCTCGACGGCGCGAACGTCTACCTGATCAACCACGGTTACGCGCCGGTGCTCAGGTACACCGACCGGTACGGCAGGGTGTTCGAGGAGACGCCCGCGTTCCTGCCGCAGGACGTCCAGCTCACCAGCGAGGGCGCGTTCGTGCTGCCCGACGTCAACCAGGATCCGAAGTCGACCGTACGCACCACCGACGTTCAGATGGCGTTCACCGGGTTCTTCCTGCCCACCGCTCCGCCGTCCGGCCCGCCGATCCGGTCGATCAGCCCGGAGGCCAAGGACCCGGCGGTGACGCTCGTCGGCTACCGCGGTGACACCGGCCTGGACTCCGGCATCGCCCGCTCGGTGTACTCGATCGACCAGAACCAGGTCGACAGCGGCGCGCTCAAGTCGGTGGGCTCGAAGAAGCTCTCGGTCGGCGAGGTCTGGACGCTCGACGACGGCACGACGCTGCAGTTCGCCGGCTACCGCGAGTTCATGACCGTCCAGGTCGGACACGACCCCGGCGAGATGCTGGTGCTGGTCTCGGCCGGGTTCATGCTCGTCGGCCTGATCGCGTCGCTCACCGTCCGGCGTCGCCGGATGTTCGTCCGCGTCACCGGCGACGGTGAGCTCACCGTCGGCGGCCTCGCCCGCACCGACCCCGACCGCTTCGCCGACGAGTTCCAGAGCCTCGTCGAACGGATCGAACGCACCGCACCCGCGAAAGAAGGAGCGTCATGACCGACGCCCAGCTCGCCGACCTCTCGAACACGCTGCTCGTCGTCGCGATCCTGGCGTACACGGTGGCGATGTTCGGCTACGCCATCGAGTTCGCGTTCGGGCGCAAGGGGGTGGTGGCCTCCCGCGCCGCGGCACCGGCGAAACGGGTGCTCGTCGGCGCCGGCGGCCCCGAGCAGGAGGAGGCCACGGCGCCGCCGGCCCCGCCCGCCCCCACCGCCGGACGCGCGGCCTGGTTCGGGCGTTTCGGCGTGGCCGCGGCGGTCATCGGTGCGCTCGCTCAGCTCGGTTGCCTGGCCGCTCGCGGCTTCGCGGCGGGCCGGGTGCCGTGGGGCAACATGTACGAGTTCGTCTCGGTGGCGTGCGTGGTCGGCACGATCACGTGGCTGGTGGTCTCGGCCCGGCGTCCGGTGCGCTACCTCGGCATGTTCGTGATGCTGCCGGTGGTGCTGCTGCTCGGGCTGGCCGGCACCGTACTCTACGTCGACGCCGGGCCGCTGATGCCGGCGTTGAACTCGTACTGGCTCTGGATCCACGTCTCCACCGCCTCGATCTCGGTCGGCATCTACCTGATCGGTGGCGTGCTCTCGGTGCTGTACCTGCTGCGTGAGGGCTACGACCGGCGGGTCGCGGCCGGCCGTGCGGCCAACGCGCCCGGCTTCCCGTTCGGCGTCGGGCGGCACCTGCCCGCGGCCGACGGTCTGGAGCGGATGACGTTCCGCCTGCACGCGTTCGGTTTCCCGATCTGGACGTTCGCGATCATCTGCGGCGCGATCTGGGCCGAGGCGGCGTGGAGCCGGTACTGGGGCTGGGACCCCAAGGAGACCTGGGCGTTCATCTCCTGGGTCGTCTACGCCGCGTACCTGCACGCGCGGGCCACCACCGGCTGGCGCGGCCCCCGCGCCGCCGCGATCGCGGTGCTGGGCTTCGTCACGATGATGATCAACCTGTACGTCATCAACTTCGCGGTGAGCGGCCTGCACTCGTACTCGGGCCTGTAAATCCTAAGAAAGTGCGCGTCACCCGTATCGGGTGGCGCGCACTTCGCTGTGTTCCACGCCACTTCCCGAGGGGCGCGAAACCTTAATTCTTGGGTGCGCCGATCAGTGTTCGGGCGGCTGGGACTGCTGGCGTTTCGGCTGATCGTCCTTCGGGGTGATGTCGTCGCGCCGGCGATAGGCGAGCGCGGCCTCGTAGTCGTCCCCCCGGAGCCAGCCGACCACCACCACGTCTTCGTGTTCGGCCTGCTGTGGCATCGAATCGTCCCCCTTGGTCAACCTGTCGTTTCCGACAAATTACCAAAAAAGGACTCTTTGGGACGATAGATAGCGCGTGAATCGGATGTCCCGCGGGTAACGGTGATGTGATCAACCGTTCGTCTGTCTACTGTGGTGTGTGACGTCCACCGTTCGGCGGATGCCGCGATGAAACCGCATTAAGGAGCACTTAAGAAGCCGTTCTGGAGTGGACCAACTACGCGTTGTGGTGGTCCCCGGGGCCTTCATTAGGATTCCCACACGAGGCTGGACCGGTCAGTAACAGATGCCATACCGTGTCCCAGTGCTGTTCTAGTGTCCATCGTTCACCAGGGAGTGCCGCACCGGTGAGATCCTCTCGGACTCACGCTCGCCGTCCCGTCGTTCTGGCCAGCGTCCTCGTCACCCTTCTGTGCGTGGTGCTGTTACCCGGAGGCGGCGCCAGCGCGGCCCCGTCCTTGACCGAGGCCGAGAAGCAACTCGATGCGCTCGGCGTCAAGATGGACAAGGTCAACGAGCAGATGAACAGCGCCAAGGTCCAGCTCAAGCGGGTCAAGACCCAGCAGGCCGGGCTGAACCGTCAGCTGGCCGCCTCGCAGGCGAAGCTCGACGCGGCCCAGGCCGAGGTCGGCAAGATCGCGGCCACCGCGTACCGCGACGGCAGCCTGTCGCTCACGTCCGCCATGGTCAACGACGGGTCGCCGGCCAACTACCTCGACCAGCTCGCCGCGGTGGAGTGGCTCTCGTCGCGTCAGCGCGACACGATCGACGAGGCGAAGGCCTACCAGGCCAAGTACGACGCCACCAAGACCCGCGTCGACAACCAGGTCAAGGCGGCTCAGCGGCTGGAGTCGCAGCTGGGCTCCCAGCAGAAGTCGATAAAGAAGGACCAGTCGAAGTGGGAGGAGATCCGCCGGTCGGCGTACGTCAAGAAGTACGGCAGCTCTCCGGCCACGGTCACCTACAACGGCCAGGCCAGCGGTAACGCCGCGGTGGTCGTGCAGTACGCGATGGCGCAGCAGGGCGAGCCGTACGTGTTCGGCGGTGCCGGCCCCAACCAGTGGGACTGCTCGGGCCTGGTGATGATGGCCTGGAAGCAGGTCGGCGTGAACCTGCCGCACTCCGCCCGCCAGCAGTACAACTCGGTTCCGCACGTGTCGCGGGCCAACCTGCAGCCGGGCGACATCGTCTTCTTCTACGGCGACCTGCACCACGACGGCATCTACATCGGCAACAACCAGGTCGTCCACGCGCCCACCGAGGGGCAGAACGTCCAGGTCGAGAGCATCAACAACATGCCGTTCGCGGGCGCCGGCCGCCCCTAGATCGCGCTGTTCCGTGGGCCATGAATACTTGTGTTCATGGCCCACACCGATCTTCGTGAGTTCCTGAAGCGGCTGGAGAAGGCCGGTGAACTCAAGCGGATCACCGCGCCGGTCGATCCGACGCTCGAGATCAGCGAGATCACCCAGCGGGTGGTGCGTGCCGGTGGCCCGGCCCTGCTGTTCGAGAACCCCACCCGCGGCGACATGCCGGTGGCGATCAACGTGTTCGGCACCGAGCGCCGGATGGCGATGGCGCTCGGCGTCGACTCGCTCGACGAGATCGGGCAGCGCATCGGCAGCATGCTCAAGCCGGAGCTGCCGCAGGGGTTCAGCGGCTTCCGCGATGCGCTCGGCAAGCTCACCCAGCTCAAGAACGTCCCGCCGAAGCGGGTGAAGACGGCGCCGTGCCAGGAGGTCGTGTACAAGGGCGACGAGGTCGACCTGGACAAACTCCCCGGCCTGCAGGTCTGGCCCGGCGACGGCGGGATCTACCACAACCTGGGCCTCACCCACACGAAGCACCCGGAGACCGGCGCCCGCAACCTCGGCCTCTACCGCCTGCAGCAGCACAGCCGCAACACGCTGGGCATGCACTGGCAGATCCACAAGGACTCCACCGCCCACCACGCGGTCGCGGAGCGGCTCGGCCAGCGGCTCCCGGTGGCGATCGCGTTCGGCTGTGACCCGGCGGTGTCCTACTCCGCCACCGCGCCGCTGCCCGGCGACATCGACGAGTACCTCTTCGCCGGCTTCCTGCGCGGTGAGCGCGTCGAGATGGTCGACTGCCTCACCGTGCCGCTGCAGGTGCCCGCCCACGCCCAGGTGGTGCTGGAGGGCTACCTGGAGCCGGGGGAGCGTGCCCCGGAGGGGCCGTTCGGTGACCACACCGGGTTCTACACGCCGGTGGAGGACTTCCCGGTGCTGCACGTCGAGGTGATGACGATGCAGCGCAAGCCGATCTACCAGTCGATCGTCACCAGCCAGCCGCCCCAGGAGGACGGCCCGCTGGGCAAGGCCACCAACCGGATCTTCCTGCCGCTGATCAAGTTCATGATCCCCGACATCGTCGACTTCGACCTGCCGGACGCCGGTGTCTTCCACAACTGCTGCATCGTCTCGATCGACAAGCGGTTCCCCAAGCACGCGATGAAGGTGATGAACGCGATCTGGGGCGCCGGGCTGCTCTCGCTCTCCAAGCTGGTCGTCGTCGTCGACGCGGACTGTGACGTGCACGACTACCAGGAGGTCGCGTTCCGGGCGTTCGGCAACGTCGACTACGCACACGACATCCTGCTCACCCATGGTCCGGTAGATCACCTCGATCACGCGTCCTACCAGCAGTTCTGGGGTGGCAAGCTGGGGGTGGACGCCACTCGCAAGCTCCCGTCCGAGGGCTATCACCGCGGCTGGCCGGAGGAGATGCGGATGAGCCCCGAGGTGGTCGCTGCGGTTGACGCACGTTGGCGGGAGTTCGGGCTGTGAGCACCACCGCCGAGGCACCCAACAAGGTGAAGGCGTTCCTCCGGCTGGTCATGATCGAGCACTCGGTGTTCGCGCTGCCGTTCGCCTACGTGGCCGCGCTCACCGCGATGCGTACCGAGGGCCCGTCGGTCCAGTGGGTGACGCTGCTCGTGATCACGGTCGCGATGGTCGCGGCCCGCACGGTCGCGATGGCCGCGAACCGCATCATCGACCGGCGGATCGACGCCCAGAACCCCCGCACCGCGCAGCGTGAGCTCGTCACCGGCGCGTTGTCGGTGCGGTCGGCCTGGGTGGGGCTGGGTGTCGCGCTCGTCGTATTCCTGGCGTCCGCGGCCTGGCTCGGCTGGCTCTGCCTGGTGCTGTCCCCGATCGCGCTGTTCTTCCTGACGATCTACTCGTACGCGAAACGCTTCACCGACTTCCCGCAGGCGTTCCTCGGGCTGGCTCAGGCCATCGCCCCGCTGGGGGCCTGGATCGGTGTCACCGGGTCGTGGTCGTGGGAGGCGTTCGTGCTCGGCCTGGCCGTCGGCACCTGGATCGGCGGCTTCGACCTCATCTACGCCTGCCAGGACGTCGAGGTCGACCGACGGATCGGGGTGCGCAGCGTGCCGGTGCGGTTCGGCATCGCGGCGTCACTGCACGCGTCGACGGTCGTGCACGTGGTCACCGTGGCCCTGTTCGTCTGGTTCGGGGCACTGACCGGCTACAGCTGGTTCTGGTGGGTCGGAATGGTGTTCACCGCAGTGGTACTCGCTTACGAGCACGCAATTGTTCGTCCCAATGACCTGTCCCGCGTCAATAGAGCATTTTTCACGGCGAATGGCGTCATTGGAATTGTTTTGTTGTTGTTTGCGCTCGCGGATCTGGTGATCCAGCAAGGGCTGCGGTGGTGAGGACGCCCTGGGTGGTCGGTGTGTCCGGTGCGAGCGGCACTCCGTACGCGCGGTCGGTGCTCAACGGCCTGCTCGACGCGGGGGAGTCGGTCGACCTGGTCGTCTCCCGCGCGGCCCGGCTGACGCTGCTCGACGAGGTAGGCCGCACGATCCGCGACGCCCACTGGGAAGAGGACCTGGAGGCCTGGCTCGGCCGCGCTCCGACCGGCGTCCGCTTCTGGCCGGCCGGAGACCTGGCGGCGGGGCCGAGCAGCGGGTCGTACCCGGTGCGCGGCATGGTCGTGGTGCCGGCGAGCACGGCGGCGGTCGCCGGCATCGCGCTCGGCCTCTCGAAGGATCTACTGCAACGCGCCGCGGACGTGAACCTGAAGGAACGACGACCGCTGGTCGTGGTGCCCCGGGAAACCCCGCTCTCCCGGGGGCACCTCGTCCACCTGCTCGCGCTCCACGACGCCGGTGCAGTCGTGCTGCCGGCCAGCCCGGGGTTTTACGCCGGCACCTCGACGGTGCAGGAGCTGGTCGACTTCGTCGCGGGAAAGGTGCTCGACACTCTCGGCGTGACCCACACGCTGTTCACCCGGTGGCGCGGTGAATTGGGTGCTGCCCGGTCGCAAGCCCCGTCCGCCCACTAGTGCCCGGACGCCCTGCGATCCTCGAGTTCGACATCCGGGTCCCCCGATGCGAGCAGCGCGCGGACCTCGGATTCCCGGAATCGGCGATGGCCGCCGGGGGTACGGATGCTGCTGATTCGCCCAGCCGCCGCCCACCGCGTCACCGTCTTCGGGTCCACCCGGAAAAGCGCCGCGACCTCACCTGGGGTGAGTAGACGCTCGCCAACCTCCACTTTCGCCTCTCTTCTCGCCGGTGCGTAATCGCACGTTGATGCGCCCAAAGCGGCGCGGCGTTATTGGTTCGCGAGTCATTCAAGCACCGGAGGAGTGGTCGGCGACTGGAAACGGCCAAACTGATCTGTTCGGTCGCGGAAGGTCGATGCGTCACCGATTGTATGGCGAAACCAGGATTCGGCGCGTCCGCAGTACTCGTGCCCCCGGCTTGACCTGCGATTATGACGATGAATTCGGGTGCGGGACAGCTGTCGTCGGAACGTGTCGAGGTGCCTTCGTTCAAACCGTTGCCGATCACTGTGTCTGCGGTCACGAATTGTTGAGCAGAGTTCAGCGAGTGAGGCCAGGTCCACAACGAACGGACGCCCCGGGTCGGCGGGGTCAGCGTCGGATGCGGATGCGGCTTACGATGCGCAGGGCGGATACCACCGGGGGGAGAACTCGTGGACGAGATCGACCGGCGGTTGCTGGACACGCTGCGGAACAGCGGCCGGGAGACGTACGCCGAGTTGGCGCGGCGGGTGGGGCTCTCGGCGCCGGCCGTGCACGACCGGGTCGGCAAGCTCGAGGCCGCCGGGATCATCACGGGCTACCACGCGGCGGTCGACACGACGGCGATCGGCCTGGGCGTGACCGCGCTGATCGGCGTGCTGCAAGCGGAAAGCTCGGAGCAGGACGAGATCGCCACCGCGCTCAATCGCTTGCCGGAAGTGGAATCCTGCTGGTTCGTGGCCGGTGAGGAGTCGTTTCTGCTCCTCGTACGCGTTCCCGACGTCGCTGCGCTCGAGCACACGATCGGCCGGCTCAACCGTATCCACGGAGTGGCGCGTACCCGTACGACCGTTGTGCTTTCAACGAAATGGGAAGGCCGGGCGCGCCCGTTGGACGACGCCTAGGAAATTAGCGCCGCGTATTCCTCTGTCTCGCTTCGTGAGACGCCGTTTCAACGTCCTGGCACACAAAATTCGTTTGACGCCGGACGTCCCACAATTGCTGCGGTGGCGACAATTCAGCGGCGCTTCGCAGCGATTGATGTCGCCGTTCGGGAATCGTCATATGAATTTCCCGATACCCAGCGTGGTCGACGGATAGGGGGAACGGCTGAGTGGATTCAGCGGGTCGGTGGATGGTCGGAATACGCAACGATCCTTTCTTGATCGAAATAGCATGCTCCTAAAAGCGGATAAATTACGAGGTGGGAGCAGCTAGTAGGTCTCCGGCCCGGACCGCGCCCGCGGCTCTGGCTATCGTGACCGTATGACCGCGATCCCTACCGCATCCTCCTCATTGGTGACGCTGAGCGACATTCAGGCAGCAGCTGCCCGGATTCGGGATTTGGTGGTGCGGACACCACTGCTGCCGTGCGTCTGGGGAGAAGCCGGACGCCAGCTCTGGCTCAAGCCGGAGAGCCTGCAGGCCACCGGCGCGTTCAAGCTCCGCGGCGCCAGCAACGCGCTCGCGCAGCTGGACGCCGAGCAGCGCGCCCGCGGCGTCGTCGCGCAGTCGAGCGGCAACCACGCCCAGGCCGTGGCCTACGCCGCCGCGCGCCTCGGCATCCGGGCGACGATCGTCATGCCCGACACCACGCCGGCCGTGAAGCTGGAAGCGACCCGCGGGTTCGGCGCCGAGGTGGTGATCGTTCCGCCGGCCGAGCGGGACATCCGCCCGCTGGAGCTCGTGGCCGAGCACGGGTACGCCCACATCCCGCCCTACGACGACGCGCGGATCATCGCCGGGCAGGGCACGGTGGGCCTGGAGATCGCGTCGGATCTCTCACCCGACCTCGTTCTGGTGCCGGTGAGCGGCGGCGGTCTGATCTCCGGCGTCGCGACGGCGATCAAGGCCCTCTCGCCGCGGACCCGGGTGATCGGGGTCGAGCCCGAACTCGCCGCCGACGCCGTGGAGAGCTTCCGCAGCGGGAAGCGGGTCACCTGGACACCCGAGCAGACCTACCGCACGATCGCCGACGGACTGCGGACGACGTCGGTGGGCGTGCTGCCGTTCGAGCACCTCCGCCGCTACGTCGACGACGTGATCACGGTGTCCGAGGAACAGATCGTCGAGGCGACCCGGATACTCGGACGCAAGTCGCGGCTCGTGGTCGAGCCGTCGGGCGCGGTGACGACCGCCGCCTACCTGTTCGCCGACCTTCCGCCGGCGGCCACGACCGTCGCGATCGTCTCGGGCGGGAACGTCGACCCGGCGAAGTACCTGGAGTACCTCGGTGGGCAGTGACCGGGACTGGATCGACGAGGCCGTGCGCAAGGTGGAGGCGGACGCCAACCGCTCCGCCGACACGCACCTGCTGACCTTCCCGCTGCCACCCGGCTTCGAAGGGCTCGACCTGTACGTGAAGGACGAGTCCACCCACCCGACCGGGTCGTTGAAGCACCGGCTCGCCCGGTCGCTGTTCCTGTACGCGCTCTGCAACGGCTGGATCCGGGAGGGCACCACCGTCGTCGAGGCCTCGTCCGGCTCGACCGCGGTCAGCGAGGCGTACTTCGCACGGATGCTCGGGCTGCCGTTCGTGGCCGTGATGCCGGCCCGCACCAGCCTGGAGAAGATCGCGCTGATCGAGTTCCAGGGCGGGCGCTGCCACCTCGTCGACGACCCGTCGCACGTCTACGACGAATCGCGCCGTCTGGCCGCGGACCTCGGTGGCCACTACATGGACCAGTTCACCTACGCCGAGCGGGCCACCGACTGGCGCGGCAACAACAACATCGCCGAGTCGATCTTCGGCCAGCTCGCGTCCGAACGGCACCCGGTACCGCGCTGGATCGTGGTGGGCGCCGGCACCGGCGGCACCAGCGCGACGATCGGCCGCTACCTGCGTTACCGACGGTTCGACACGCGCTTGTGCGTCGTCGACCCGGAGAATTCGGCTTTTCTCCCGGCGTGGTCGGCCGCCGACCCGAGCGTCACCACCGCCCGGGGTTCGCGGATCGAAGGCATCGGGCGGCAGCGGGGCGAACCCAGCTTCGTCGGCGGGGTCGTCGACCGGATGATCGGCGTCCCCGACGCCGCCTCGATCGCCGCCGCCCGCTACGCGACGAAACGGCTCGGCCGGCCGGTGGGCGGCTCGACCGGCACGAACCTCTGGGGCGTCTTCGCGTTGCTCGACTCGCTGCGCGGAAGCACCGGCAGCGTCGTCACGCTGCTGTGCGACGGAGGTGAGCGGTACGCGCGTACCTACTACGACGACGAGTGGCTGCGCGCCGCCGGACTGGACCTCGGGCCGTACACCGAGACCCTCGAACGCTTCGACCGGACCGGCGAGTGGGTCTGAACCGCTGGCTTTGGCACTCAGCGCAAGGCAGCATTGTCGGGGAGTGGTCAGAAGTAGGGCGCCGGGCCTGAGCTAGCGGGGACGACGGTGACTGGAAACGTGCCGGGACCGCCGCCGGTGGGTGCGGCGGGGGGCGACTACGCCGACCTGGTGTTTTCACTGGTGGCCAAGCAGCCGCTGGTGCTCGTGGTGGGGCCGGCCGGCGCCGGCCGCAGAGCCGCGCTGACGATCCTCGCCGGCCCGGCCGCCGGCGGCACGATGATCGACCTCGGCGCGCTCTGGATGGCCGTCGACCCGCCGGCCGACCGGCCCCGGACCGTGCGGCTCAACGGCGCACCCTCGGCGGCCGGGCGGAAGGGCTGGGAGGCGATCGCCGGAGCGATCGGCGCCGTCGCGGCCCCGCCCGCGGTCGTGCTCGTCGACACGTTCCGTGGTCTGGCCGCCGCGTTGGGCGGCGCGGGCGCGGCGGAGACCGTCAGCGCGCTGGTGACGCCCGGGCGCACGGTGGTGCTGGTGCTCGACGACTTCGCCGAGGCCGAGGCGTTCGGCGCGCTCGCGTTACGCCACGGCGCGGTCGTGAGCGTCGACGAGCAGGCGATCCGGGGGGTGCGGCCGGTCACCGAACTCGTACCGGACGCCCGGCTGGGTCCGGTCGCGCCGGAGGTGCCGTCCGCGCGCCGGGCGTGGTCGGAGGCGGCGGCGGAGCTGTCGAAACCCGTGCCGGTGGGGGCGTCGGAGCCGCCCGACGAGCCGCCGCCGACCACCGGGCGCCGTCGGTGGTGGCGGCGTACCGAGCCGTCGGCGTCGGGGCCGGCGTTGGAGCTGTCCGTGTCGGTCGTCGACACCGACGGGGCGCTCGTGAGCCGGCCGCTCGCGCCCGGCGGGTACTACCTGATCCAGATCGTGATGCAGTCGGCCGGGCCCGCCGGCGAGGCCGGGGCCTGGGTGCAGGTGTCGACCGTCGCCGAGGCCCTCACCCTGCCGCCCGGCCCGCACCCGATGTTCGTCCCGCCGCAGGGCCTGGCCTGGACCTGCCCCTGCCCGCCCGACGGCCCGCACAGCTGCCTGCCGCACGAGCGCTCGGAACGGCTCGAGCTGCCGTTCGTCGCCCCGCGGCGACCGGACGTCTACCGCGTGCACATCGCGGTGCGGCACCGGGCGACGGTCATCCACCAGAGCCGGCTCGAACTAACCGTCGACCGTCACTGATCGGTGGACCGGGTGGCCAGCCCGGGATAGTCGACGACAAAACCGTCCGGGTCCACGGTGATCTGCACGCGGTAGTCGCCGGAGCGGTACCCGATCTCACGGTCGCCCGCGACCACGTACCGCTGGTCGTTGGCGATCACCGCCAGCGACGGCAGCTCGACGAACGCCACGTTCAGCTGGAACTCCGTCCCCACCGGCTGGTTGAGCAGGTCGAGGCGGCGGATCGGCAGCGTGTTGGTCAACGGCGAAAACGCGATGTCGACGTCGAGCGCGTCGACGATCCGCTCCGGGTACTCCGAGCCGGCCGGTGAGCCGTTCAACGTGCCGGTCTCGCTCGCCCGGATCTTCCACTCGTCGCGGGTGGACTTCCGCGTCATCCGCAGTGACCGGGCCCACCCCTCGCCCTCGGTCTGGAGCTCCAGCGAGAGCGTGGCCCAGTCCTCGTCGGTGGCCACGGTGTAGTGACAGGTGTACGGCTCGGGGGCCGCGCCGAGCGTCCAGCCCTCGGCGCGCAGACCACGACCGGCGTGGACGACCGCGAGCTCGGCCCCAAATCCCACCCGGTTCCATGCGAACGTACCCATGTTCTCCACCCTCCCACGGATCATGGAGCCCATGGACCTCTGGGCCGATCTCGACGAACTCCGGCAGCGGCGGAGCGAGAAGTGGCGGCGCTACCCGGCCGCCGTGCTCCCGCTGTTCGTCGCGGAAATGGACACGAAGCTGGCGCCACCGATCCGGGCCGCGCTCGACGCGGCGCTGTCGGTCTCCGACACCGGGTACGCCCAGCCCGATGCGCTGCCCACGGCGTACGCGAGCTTCGCCGGGCGGCGGTGGGGCTGGCACCCCGACCCGGCCGCGATGGCGCTGATGCCCGACGTCGCCCGGGCGGCCCGGACCGCGATCGAGCTGGCGTCGTCACCGGGTGACCCGGTGGTGATCAACCCGCCGGTGTACCCGCCGTTCTTCGAGTGGCTCGAGATGACCGGGCGGCGACTGGTGTCGGTGCCACTGCGGTCGGGTCGGCTCGACCTGTCCGGACTGGAGGCCGCGTTCGCCGCCGGCGCGCGGGTGTACCTGCTGTGCAACCCGCAGAACCCGACCGGCACCGTGCACACTCCTGCGGAGCTCACCGAGGTGTCGTCGCTGGCCGCCGCGTACGGCGTCACGGTGGTGTCGGACGAGATCCACGCCCCGCTGACGCTCGGCGAAGCGGTGTTCACCCCGTACCTGTCGCTCGACGGCACCGGCACGGCGTACGCGGCGGTGTCGACGTCGAAGGCGTGGAACCTCGCCGGGTTGAAGGCCGCGTTGCTGGTGGGAGGTTCGCTGTCCGGGATCCCGGAGGACACGGTGTCGTCGACCGGGAACCTCGGGGTGATCGCGTCGATCGCGGCGCTGGACGCCGGTGAGGCGTGGCTCGACGATCTGCGCGCCGAACTGGACGTCAACCGCCGGTGGTTGACGTCGGCGTTGTCGGAGCTCGGGGTGGGGTGCCGGGCGCCGTCGGCGACGTACCTGGCGTGGCTGGACCTGCGTGACCACGGCCTCGGCGACGACCCCGCTCCGGTGCTGCTGGAGCGGGGCCGGGTGGCGCTCTACCGCGGCCTGGATTTCGGCCCGGAGGGCGCCGGTTTCGTGCGTCTGAACTTCGCGACCTCGCCCGCTCTGCTGGCCGAGGCGGTGGACCGTCTGGAGACGGCGCTCAGGACAGGACGCCGTCCAGGACGGACATGATCGTGTCGCCGGCCACGATCGCGATGCCCGCCCCCACCGCCACCGCGACGATCAGCACGATCGCGACGACGAGCACGGTGCGCCGGTTGTTGCTCGGCTCCGGCGGGGCGTCCGCCGGGGTGGCCGCGGACCCGAGCAGCGCACCGGCCAGTGAGGACGTGTGCTCGACCGAGGGTGTCTGGGCGTTCGTGGGCGTGTTTGTGGGTGCGTTCGTGGGTGTGGGTGTGACGTGCGGGTCGTCGAAGGAGGGTGGCTGGTCGGGGGTCTGCGGCGGGACGCCGTTGGGGTAGGCGGACCAGCCCGGCTCGATGGTCCAGCCCGGGCGGGCGACGGTGGGCATGTCCGGGTCGGCCATGGGCTCAGGCACCCGAGCCGAGCCGCGCCCTTGGTTCTCGGCGGGCGCGTGGGGGGCGTCTGCGTCGGGGCGGGTCGGGACTGAGGCTTTGCCGGTGCTCGGGGGTTGCGGGCTTCGAACGGACGCCTTGCCGGCCGCGGGGGAGGGAGCTGGTGCACCGGAGGTGGGGGCGTTCGAGGCGGGGGCGCCTGGGTTGGGGGCGCCTGGGTTGGGGGCACTCGGAGCTGGGGTGCTTGGGGCGGGGGCGCTAGGACCGGGGTCGGCCGCGGTGGGGGCGTTCGGGGTGGGGGCGTTCCGGGTTGGGGCGCTTGGGGCGGGGCCGCCTGAAGTGGGGGCCGGGATGCTCGGCGCTGGAGGGCTGGGCGGGCTGATCAGGGTCTGGTCGACCCGCGCCGACCCGGCCGAGGACGCAACCGGCGATTGGTGCACCGCGGTCCGATCAGTCCGAACATCCGCCGCCGGCGTGCCCGGCCCTCCCTGCGCCGCAACAACCGGTGAAGTCCCCTTAACCGTCGCCGCCGGCCCAGACCCGCGAGCCTGATTCCCCTCTGGATCCGCAGCCTCGGCACCCAGCGAGGCGGTCTCCGAGTGCGGAGCCCCGTCATCGGAGCGTGAGACCTCGGATCCAGCGCCCACAGCTACAGATCCAGCACTGAGCCCGGCCGAGTCTTCAGCGGCGGTGCCAGCAGGTGCCGAAGACTCATCCGCGGCCGGGCCGGTGGGCGCAGCGGATCCTTGAGCGACAGGGATAGGAGCAGTGGCCTCGCTAGCAGCCGGGGCCGGAGCAGGGGGCTCGCTAGCAGCCGGGGCCGGAGCAGGGGGCTCGCTAGTGGCCGGGGCAGGAGCGGCGGCCCCGCTAGTGGCCAGGGCCGAAGCAGGGGACCCGCTAGTGGTCGGGACCGGAGCGGCGGCCCCGCTAGTGGCCGGGGCCGGGACGGCGGAACCTTCAGCGGCGGGGATGGGTGTAGCGGAGCCCTGTGCGACCGAGGCGGAGCCCTTAGCCGCAGGGGCGGAGCTCTTGGCGGTAGGGATGGGTGAGGCGGAGTCCTTCATAGCAGGGCCGACCGAGGCGGAGCCCTTGGCCGGGCCGGCAGAAGCCGCCGGGCCATCGGCGGGCGCACCGGGCCCGCTCGTCGGGCGAGCTTCGGCGAGACGAGTGATCAGGTCCGGAGGAAGCGGCGCGATCCGAGTCTGAGCATTCCGCTCGACATCGTCCGCCCCGTCCACGACCGGCAACCTCCCGGCACCTCCGCGCTCCGAGTCCGCGCTAGATCCGGCAGAACCACCGGACTTCCCAGAACCGGAGACCTCGGCGGAACCACTGGCTCCAGCCGAGCCACTGGCTCCAGCCGAGGCAGTGGCACCGGCCGAACCACTGGCTCCCGCCGAACCAGTGGCACCGGCCGAACCAGTGGCACCGGCCGAACCAGTGGCACCGGCCGAGGCAGTGGCACCGGCAGACCCGCTGGCACCGGCAGAACCGCTGGCACCGGCGGAATCGCTGGCACCGGCGGAATCGCTGGCACCGGCGGAATCGCTGGCACCGGCGGTCGTACCGGCATCCGCGGGTACCGAGGCCCCAGACCCCGAGGGATTAGACACCGAAGGCGCGGTTGTCGCAGGAGCAGGCGCCGAGCTGGGCGCCGCGGAGGCTGCGCCGGTGGGGGCGGGCGCCGCGGAGGCAGAGCCGGTGGGTGTCGCGGCGTTGGTGGGGGTGTCGGCGGGTGGCTCGGTGGGGGAGTCGCCCTTGGCCGGTGGGGTCGCCGGCTGGTCCGGGATGACCGGCGGTGTGAAGCGAGACCCACCCGGGAGCTGTGACGGATCGAGCCGTACGGTCCGGGGCCCCTCTTCCTCCTCGGCCATGACTATCTCCCACCTTCCGGTTCGAACGGGCGGCCGCCAAAACGGTGCCATGTGGGAGTGATGATTTCCGTTGGACGGCTGACAGAACCCAGATATCTCGCGACAGGGCCGAAAATTATGGCGTAACGGTCACCGTGTGCGCCTGATTCGTTTCCCGGTGTCAGTGCTGGTGATGTCAGTGATGCCAGAGGGACTGTTGGTTACTGCGGATCCCGCGGTGGGAGGGGTTCCGTCGGAGGGCTCGGCTCGATCGGCCCGATGCCCGGCGAGCTGAGCAGCGCCGCCCGCCCGCCTCTCACCGGAATCGAGCCCGACACCTTGGCCGGAGCACCCGCCCCCCGACCGGCCCGTGCGATGCCGACCTGGCCCACTTCAGCGCCGTGCTGATCGCCGGCGTGCGCAGTACGCGTCTCAACCGCCTCCGCGATGCGCGCCTCTGCAGCGACAATCGCCCTCGTCTTGCCTGCCGTGGTCGCCCGCAACTTGCCCGCCTCGACGGCCCGCGCCCCCGTCTCCGCGCCGCGCGCCCCGGCCTCCCGATCTTGCGCTCCGGCCTCCTGATCGCGCGCCCCGACCTCCTGATCTCGTGCCCCGGCCTCCTGATCTCGTACCCCGGTTTTTGCCTCTCGCGGCCCAGTCTTCGCGGCTCGCGGTCCGGTCTTTGTGCCACGCGCGCTGGCCTTGGTGCCTCTCGCACCGGCCTTCGCGGCTCGCGATTCGCCTGCCTCGGTGGCCTGGCCCGCCCGCCGCCCACCCGACACGTCAGAACGATCCGCCCCCCGATGAGCGGCATCCGTACGAGCCGAACGGGCCCGACCCGCCTCCGAGCGACCCGCCTCCGAGCGACCCGCCTCCGAGCGACCCGCCTCCGAGCGACCCGCCTCCGAGCGACCCGCCTCCGAGCGACCCGCCTCCGAGCGACCCGCTTTCGAGCGACCCGCCTCCGAAGCGACCGCGTCGCGTTGAGAACCCTTCAAACGGGCCGTGCGGCGCTCGTCCGACCGGGTCAACTTGGACCGCGAGGGAGTAGCGGTGCGTCCTTCCGCCGCCGGCGGCTCGTCCGACGAGGACGGACCCGGGGACTTCGACCCCTCCACCAGCGGCGTAGCCGTCGCCGGATCGGCCGGTGTCGACACCGGCTCCGACTCCGACGGCGTCGGCACCGCCCCTCGCGGCCGACGCTCACCCCGCGCCGAACCATCAGCCCCCTCCGACGCAGCCCCCCGCCCGGGAGAAACCTTCCGCCCCGGACCAACACCCCGCCCCGGACCAACACCCCGCTCCGGACCCACACCCCGCAGATCGACCGCCAGCGACGAATGGCCGGCCCGCCCGGGCACCACCCTCCCCGCGGCGAAGAATTCCGACCACCACACCGGGGCCACGCGCACGACGTCCCCGGTCGTCGGAGCGTGCACCATCAAGCCGCGTCCCAAATACACCCCCACGTGATGGATCGTGTTCCAGTCCGCGTGGTCCGTCGCGAAGAACAGCAGGTCACCGGGGAGCAGCGCGGTCACCGGCACGGGTTTGGTCACTCGGTACTGGGGCCGGGCGGTGCGGGGCAGCACCACGTCCGCGGTCGCGTAGGCCGTCTGCACCAATCCGGAGCAGTCGAACCGGTCCGGGCCCTCGGCACCCCACTCGTACGGCTTTCCGCGCTGGGCCAGGGCGAAGCTCACGGCCGACAGGGCGGCCTTACCGGCGGACCCGTCGGCGTCGCGCAGGTATTTGCGCGCCAGTGCGGCTTCCACGGCGTCGCGTTGGCGTTGCGCCTCGAGGAGGGCCGCGGCCTGTTCGGTGCGTAGCCGGCGGAGTTCGGTGGCCCTGGCGTCGAGCTGACGCTGGATCGCGGCGACGTGGTTGCGCTGGGCGGTGACCGCCTCGGTGGCCCTGGTGGCGGCGTCGGCGGCGGTGTGCTGCCGGGCTCGGGCCGCTTCGAGGTCGAGCACGGCGGTGGGTCGGCCGAGCATGCCGGTGCGTGGATCGGCCACCAGACCTTCCGGGCGGCTGGCTTCGGCGATGAACGACTCACGCGTCCAGGTCGCGGCGGCGGCTTCGGCCTGCTCGGTGGACGTCCGGGCCAGCGTGAGGCTCACGGTGGCCTGGATCTGCGCCCGGACGAGCGTGTCGAGGGCGGCGCGGGCCTCGGTGAGGCGTTCCGCGACCGCCTCGGCCGCGGCGGACACCCGCGTGATCCGGGTGGTGATCGACTCGTTCGGGATGTGATGACGTCCGGTCCTGGCCATGGCCGAGTTCGTCGTACCGGTCGGGACCCCGAGCACGCGGACCGGCTGGTCGTCGCGCGGTTCGGCGGGCCGGGCCGGTGCCACGAACGGCCGGTTCGACGTCCCCGCCGGCACCTCGCCCCAGGCCGCGTCCCCCCAGGCCACCCCGGCCCCCGCCACCAGCGCCAACGCCGTACCGACCGCGATTGTCGCGGCCTGGTGGTCGTGACTTCCGAACACGTCGGTCAACAGGGTCGGTTTCCGGTGCGCGCCGCCCATCAGCCCTGGATCCCGTTGCCGGAGTTCCCACCGCTTGCCGGGTGGCCTGAACCGATAAATCCGTTTGAGCCCACTATGGGGGTATAGCAAAATATGCGTAAACAGTCACGTGCCTGAGTCGTTCCACGGCCCGCCTATGCTGGACCCATGGATTCCGGCCTCAAACGCGAGCTCGAGCAGAAGGTACGAGCCGGTGAACGGCTCTCCTACGACGACGGCGTCGCGCTCTACGACTGCGACGACCTCGCCTGGCTCGGCGGTCTGGCACACGAGGTCCGCACCGCGAAGAACGGCGAGACCGTCGTCTTCAACGTGAACCGCCACCTGAACATGACGAACGTCTGTTCCGCGTCGTGCGCCTACTGCTCCTTCCAGCGCAAGCCGGGGGAGAAGGACGCCTACACGATGCGTATCGAGGAGGCGGTGCGGCTCGCGAAGGACATGGAGTCCGAGGGCCTCACCGAGCTGCACATCGTCAACGGGCTGCACCCGACGTTGCCGTGGCGGTACTACCCGCGCTCGCTGCGTGCGCTCAAAGAGGTCCTGCCCGACGTCTCGCTGAAGGCGTTCACCGCGACCGAGATCCACTGGTTCGAGAAGATCTCCGGGCTCCCGGCCGACGAGATCCTCGACGAGCTGATCGACGCCGGGCTGGAGTCGCTCACCGGCGGCGGCGCCGAGATCTTCGACGAGGAGATCCGCCGCCAGATCGTCGACCACGACACCCACTGGGAAGACTGGTCGCGCATCCACCGGCTGGCGCACTCCAAGGGCCTGAAGACGCCGAGCACGATGCTCTACGGCCACATCGAAGAGCCGCGTCACCGCGTCGACCACGTGCTGCGGCTGCGTGAGCTGCAGGACGAGACCGGCGGGTTCCAGGTCTTCATTCCGCTGCGTTACCAGCACGACGGGGCGAAGCCGGCCGACGGCAAGGTCCGCAACCGGCTCGAGGAGCGCACGCGGATGGCGTCGCCGGCCGAGTCGTTGAAGACGTTCGCGGTCTCGCGCCTGCTGTTCGACAACGTGCCGCACGTCAAGTGCTTCTGGGTGATGCACGGGCTGTCGCTGGCGCAGCTGTCGCTGAACTTCGGCGTCGACGACCTGGACGGCTCGGTGGTCGAGTACAAGATCACGCACGACGCCGACGGTTACGGCACGCCGAACACCATGCACCGCGAGGAACTGCTCGACCTGATCCGCGACGCCGGGTTCCGGCCGGTGGAGCGGAACACCCGGTACGAGGTGGTGCGCGAGTACGAGGGCCCGACGCCGCTCGCCGAGCGTCGCCGTGAACCGCAGCCGATGTGGAGCTGAGCATGCAGTTGCACCCGGGTTTTCTGTACACGACCGCGCGGGCGATGGTGTTCGCCGCCTGCGCGCTCGTGTTGTTCCTGATCGGGTTCCGCTCCTGGATTCTGGTGTTCGGGGCGTTGCTGCTCTCCGCGCCGCTGTCGTTCTTCCTGCTGCGCAAACAGCGGGAAGCGTTCGCCCAGCGCGTCGAGGGGCGGATGAGCAAGCGCCAGACGGAGAAGGCGAAGCTGCGCGCCGCCCTGGCCGGCGACGAGGACTGACTAAGCCAGCCGGGCCGGTAGCGGCTCGCGGTGCAGGACCGTGAGCCGGGACACCGCCCGGGTCAGCACCACGTAGAGGCGGTTGAGCCCGCGCGGCTCCGCCGCCACGATCGCCGCCGGCTCGATCACCACGACCGTGTCGAACTCCAGCCCCTTGGCCAGGGTGGCCGGCAGCACCGTGACGGCGTCGGCGAGGACGCCGAGGGCGCGGCCGACGCGCGCGCTCGTGGCGTCGGCCGAAATCACGGCTACGGAGCCGGGCTCGGCGACGGCGGCGCGCACCACCTCCACGGCTTCCGCCACCGGGTCGGCCACCGCGCGGACGCGCAGCGCCCCGGCCGTGCGCCGGATCGACCGCGCCGGGGCCACGTCCGCCCCCAGGTCGGGGAGCAGGCGGTTCGCGAACTCGACGATCTCGGCCGGCATCCGGTAACCGGTCGTGAGCGGTGTGACGACAGTGCCCGGCTTGGCCAGGTGGTCCAGCAGCGTCGGCCAGTCGCGGGCGCCGCCGATCGCGGTGCCCTGCGCGAGGTCGCCGAGCACGGTCAGCGAACCGTGGGTGGAGCGCCGGGCGATCGCCCGCGCCTGCATCGGCGTCAGGTCCTGGGCCTCGTCCACGATCACGTGCCCGAATCCCGGCACCCGGTCGAGCAGCCCGGCCGCCTCGTCGACGAGTACCGCGTCCGCGGCGGTCCAGCGCGGCCGGCGCGGCACCGACGGCCACGCGATCGCGTCCTGCTCGGCCTCGGACAGCACACCGGCGGCCGCCGCGGCGAGCAGCGCCCGGTCCCCGAGCAGGCGCGCGAGCATCGCCGCCGGGTCCGCCGCCGGCCACACCGACTCCAGCCAGGCCTTCATCCCGCGCGAGCGCGCCACCCGGGTGACCCACGCGTCGGTCGGCGTCCCGCCCCGGCGCTCCACCTGCCGCCGGAACCGTTCCGCCACCCGGTGCGCGACCCGCTCGCGCGCCGTCGAGTACGGCACTCCGTCCAGGTACGAGGAGCGTGCCTCGGCGACGATCTCCCCCAACTCACCCGGCCCCAGCCGCAACCGCGCGCCCGGCTCCGCGTGGACCAGCGGCGAGTCGGGCTCACGCAACGCACCCGACAGGCTCGCGGCCAGCACCGCGGCCATCCGTGCGTCACCCTTCACCGCCAGCGCCTCCGGCGTGTCCTCCGCCCTCACCGGCACCCGCGCCACCAGGTCGGCCACCGTGCGTTGCACCACGTCGACCTCGCCGAGTGCGGGCAGCACCTCCGCGATGTAGCGCAGGAACTCCGCGTTCGGGCCCACCACGAGCACCCCGGCCCGGCTCAGCCGCTCGCGGTAGGCGTACAGCAGGTACGCGGCGCGGTGCAGCCCGACCGCGGTCTTGCCGGTGCCGGGCGCCCCCTGCACGCACAGGCTGGTCTCCAGGCCGGCCCGGACCAGTACGTCCTGGTCGGGCTGGATCGTCGCCACGATGTCACGCATCGGGCCCACCCGTGGCCGCTCGATCTCCTCGGTGAGCAGCCGCGACCCCAGCCCCGACTCCTCGCCGGCGGTCAGGTGTTCGTCCTCGAACGAGGTCAGCCGGCCACCGGCGAACCCGAACCGCCGGCGCTGGCGCACCCCCAGCGGGTCGTGCGCGCCGGCCCGGTAGAACGCGGTCGACACCGGCGCGCGCCAGTCCACCACCAGCGGATCGCCGGCCGCGTCGGTGATGTGCCTGCGCCCCACGTGGAACGTCTCGCCCGCGTAGGACCCGCGGTCGAAGTCGAGCCGGCCGAAGAACAGCGGGGTCGTCCCGTCGTCGAGCAGCGACTCCATCCGGCGGGCGAGCGCACGCGCCAGCGCCTCGGCGGAGAACTCGTCACCGGCCACGTCGGCCCTGGTCAGCGCCTCGGTGCGGGCACGCATCGCGGTGAGCGCCGCGCGCGAGGTCTCCAGATGCGCGACTTCCCGGACGAGCTCGGTTTCCAACGACGTCATCTCGGGCCTCCGGGACCGTGGAACGGGTCCCCACTGCCCTAGGCCCGGCGCGCTCCACGCTCCGGGACGCCCGGCTTCGACGGGGTCAACAACACAAGGCCCAAAACCATAAACCTCACTACGCCAGGCGGCGAACCCTTTACGCGGAACGCGCCGATCCGCGTACCGCGGCTCCGCCGGCCAGCAGGACGTGACAAAACCCCACGGTGAATGGGTAATATGCACAGTAAGTACCATTTCGGCCCCCCTCGACAGGGAGAGGAGCCTGTTCGTGCTCAAGCGCACACCGCTGAAGGATTCCAAGACCAAGATCACGTTCAGCTTGCCGATGGACGAGACGACGCCCTCGATCAGCGTCGTCGGCGACTTCAACGGGTGGCAGCCCGGCAGGCACGAACTGACCCCGCGCCGCAACGGAACCCGCAGCGTGACGCTCACGCTGCCGTCCGGCACCCACCACTTCCGCTACCTCGGTACCGGTGGGCTGTGGCTCGACGAGGCCGAGGCGGACAGCATCGACTCCGAGGGCAGCGTCCTGGTGGTCTGAGGTCGACGTACTGTCGAAGGGTGAGACAGGACGCGCCGCGACGCCCTCGGGTCGGACACATCCAGTTCCTGAACTGCCTGCCGATCTACTACGGGCTGGTCCGGACCGGTGCCCTGCTCGACGTCGACCTGACGAAGGACACCCCCGACCACCTGAACGACGCGCTGGTGCGCGGCGACCTCGACATCGGGCCGATCAGCCTGGTCGAGTACCTGCGCAACGCCGACCAGCTGTTGCTGCTGCCCGACATCGCGGTCGGGTCGGACGGCCCGGTGCTGTCGGTGAACGTCGTCTCGCAGCGGCCGCTCGGCGAGCTGGACGGGCGGCGGGTCGCACTGGGTTCGACCAGCCGCACCAGCGTGCTGCTGGCGCGGATGCTGCTGGCCGAGCGCTACGGCGTCCGGCCCGAGTACTACGTGTGCCCGCCCGATCTGGGCGTGATGATGCAGGAGGCCGAGGCCGGCGTGCTGATCGGCGACGCCGCGCTCCGTGCGCTCTACGAGGGTCCGGCGATGGGGCTGACCGTGACCGACCTCGGCGCGGCCTGGCGGGAGTGGAGCGGCCTGCCGATGGTGTTCGCCGTCTGGGCCGTGCGGCGCGACTTCGCCGAGCGGCACCCGGGCCAGGTGAAGGACGTGCACGACGCGTTCCTGCGCTCGCGTGACCTGTGCCTGACCCAGATCGACGACGTGGCGGCCGACGCCGCCCGCTGGGAGGTGTTCGACGCGGCGACGCTGGCGAACTACTTCCGGACGCTCGACTTCTCGCTCGGTGCCCGGCAGGTGGAGGGGCTCAGCGCGTTCGCCGCGAAGGCGGCAGCGGCCGGGGAGGCGCCGCCGCTGCCCGCGGGTGGTCCGGAGTTCGTCGAGCTGTAGGCCTTGCCGAGGCGCGGGATGGTGGCGACGTGAACACCCCGTGGAAGCTCTTCGCGCTGGCCGGGATCGCGTCGGCGGCGATCGCGATCGGCGTGGCGGAGTTGGTGGCGGCGTTCGTCGGGCCGTCGTCGTCCCCGCTGACCGCGGTGGCCGGCGCGGTCGTCGACCGGGTTCCGCGCTCGCTCGAGCAGTTCGGCGTGCAGACGTTCGGCAGCTGGGACAAACCGCTGCTCACGGTCGTCGTGATCCTCGTGGTCGCGGGTGCGGCCGCGCTGGCGGGCGTCCTGGCTCGGCGTCATATAGGCTTCGGTTTGGGAGTAATTGCGGTATTTGCAGTAGTTGGGGCTCTCGCGGCGATCGAGCGCCCGGACTCCACCAGCTACGCGGTGATTCCGACGCTGGTGGGTGCCGGCGCGGCGATGCTGGCGCTGTCTCCGCTGGTCCGAAGGGCCGCCGAGGCGAGCACGGCCCCGGACTCCCGGCGATCTGCGGGGCCGGCCGATGTCGGGGGTGCGGCCGGCTCCGCTCCCGGCGCCGCCGACACCCCCTGGTTGGGGGGCGGTGGAGCGTCGCGTCGGACGTTCCTGCTGCTGGCCGGGGGCACCGCCGGAGCGGCCGTCGTCGCGGGCGGGGCCGGGCGTCTGCTCGCCCGCTGGCGCGGGGTGAGCGAACAGCGTGCCGCGATCCGTCTGCCGGCCCCGGCGTCGCCGGCCCCGCCGGTGCCCGCCGGAGCGAAGCTCGACGTCGCCGGAATCACGCCCTGGACCACGCCGAACGTCGACTTCTACCGCGTCGACACCGCGTTCGTGCTGCCCCAGGTGAACCCGGACACCTACCGGCTGCGCATCCACGGCCGGGTCCGGCGCGAGCTCACGCTCACCTACGACGACCTGCTCGGTCTCCCGCTGGTCGAGCGCGACATCACGCTGGCCTGCGTCTCCAACGAGGTCGGCGGTGACCTCACCGGGAACGCCCGCTGGCTCGGCGTCCGGCTGAAGGACCTGTTGGACCGGGTGGAGCCGGACGCGGACGCCGACCAGCTCGTCGGTCGCTCCGCCGACGGCTGGACCTGCGGCACCCCCACCGCGGCCTGCCGGGACGGACGGGACGCGATCCTGGCGGTCGGCATGAACGGCGAACCGCTGCCGATCGCACACGGTTTCCCGGTGCGGATGGTCGTGCCGGGCCTCTACGGCTACGTGAGCGCCACCAAGTGGCTGGTGGACCTGGAGCTCTCCCGGTTCGGCGACTTCGACGCGTACTGGGTGCCGCGCGGCTGGTCGCAGCAGGCGCCGATCAAGACCGCGTCACGCATCGACACGCCGCGCGCGTCCGCGGAGGTCTCCGGCACGGTGACGGTCGCCGGCGTGGCCTGGGCGCAGCGCCGTGGCATCACGAAGGTCGAGGTCCGGGTGGACAGCGGAGCCTGGCAGCCGGCCACGCTCGCGGCGTCCGACTCGACCGACACGTGGCGCCAGTGGAGCTGGCGGTGGGACACCACGTCCGCGGGCCCCGGCAACCACGCGCTCGAGGTGCGCGCCACCGACGCCACCGGCGTGACCCAGTCGGCCGAGCCCCGGCCCCCCGCGCCGAACGGCTCCGAGGGCTACCACCGCGTCGACGTCGAGGTGCGCTGACGCGGGCCGGGGTTGTGGACACCACAAACGGCGCGCGGCCGAACCGGGTTACGCTCGACGTCGTGACCGGAAACGCTGCCACTGCCGAAATCCTCCAGCGCGCCGCCGACGGCGGCCGGATCTCGCCGGAGGAGGCGCTGCTGCTCTACACCGAGGCGCCGCTGCACGCGCTCGGTCAGGCCGCCGACACGGTCCGGCGCCGGCTGTACGGCGACGTGGCCCACGTCGCGACGTACATCATCGACCGGAACATCAACTACACGAACGTCTGCGTCACCGCGTGCAAGTTCTGCGCGTTCTACCGCGCGCCGAAGCACAAGGAAGGCTGGTCGCACGATCTCGAGGAGATCCTGCGCCGCTGCGACGAGGCGGTGAAGCTCGGCGCGACGCAGATCATGCTCCAGGGTGGGCACCACCCGGAGTACGGCGTCGAGTACTACGAGACGGTGTTCGGCGCGATCCGGCGCGAGTACCCGTCGCTGACGCTGCACTCGCTCGGCGCGTCCGAGGTCATGCACATGTCGAAGGTCTCCAAGGTCAGCATCGAGGAGTCGATCACCCGCATCCACGCGGCCGGTCTCGACTCGTTCGCCGGTGCCGGCGCGGAGATCCTGGTCGAGCGTCCGCGCAAGGCCATCGCGCCGCTGAAGGAATCGGGCGAGCGCTGGCTCGAGGTGATGGAGACCGCGCACAACCTCGGCGTCGAGTCCACCGCCACGTTCATGATGGGCACCGGCGAGACCAACGCCGAGCGCATCGAGCACATGCGCATGGTCCGTGACGTGCAGGACCGCACCGGTGGGTTCCGGTCGTTCATCCCGTGGACGTACCAGCCGGAGAACAACCACCTGAAGGGCCGCACCCAGGCCACCAGCCTGGAGTACCTGCGCCTGGTCGCGGTGGCCCGGCTCTTCTTCGACAACGTCAGGCACCTGCAGGGCTCCTGGCTGACGACCGGTAAGGACATCGGTCAGCTGACGCTGCACTACGGCGCCGACGACCTGGGCTCGGTCATGCTCGAGGAGAACGTGGTCTCCAGCGCGGGCGCGAAGCACCGCTCCAACCGCACCGAGCTCATCTCGCTGATGCGCAGCGCGGGCCGCACGCCGGCCCAGCGCGACACGCTCTACAACCACATCCTCGTGCACGACGACCCGGCGAACGACCCGAGCGACGACCACATCGTGTCGCACTTCGCGTCGATCGCACTGCCGGGCGGTGGAGTCGGCCGCAACCTGCCGCTGGTGGAAGCGAGCTGACTTCAACGCGCGCATTCGGCCGTTGCGCGCGATGATCAAGCCGTGGCGAGTGACGACGAGCGTGAGGTGGTCCGCCCTACCTGGGGCGGACCGCGCCTGACCGCGGGCGCGGTGGCCCGGCGGCTCGGCGTCGCGGTCACCACGTTGCGCACCTGGGACCAGCGGTACGGGCTCGGTCCCAGCGAGCACGAAGCCGGGCGCCATCGGCGTTACACCACCGAGGACGTCCGCCGCCTGGAGATGATGCGCCGGCTGACGTTCCAGGGGGTCTCCCCGGCCGACGCCGCCCGCACCGCGCTGGCCGCCGAACCGGGTGAGCTGGCCGAGCCGGCTCCGCGGGTCGCGGCCGCCCGCTCCACCGGGCGCCGGGTGATGCCGGTCGGTCAGGCCCAGGCCGCGGCCCGGGGCATCGCGCGCGCCGCCGGAAGCATGGACGGCGACGCGATCGCCGAGGAGATCCGGAGCTGTCTGCGCACGTACGGCACGGTGCTGACCTGGACCGAGGTGCTGGTTCCGGTGCTCAGCGCGCTGGGCCAGCGCTGGCAGGCCGGGCACAGCGTCGTCGAGATCGAGCATTTGTTGTCCTGGCACATCTCCACCGAACTGCGGATGGTCGTACCCGGTCCGGCCGGGCCGCGGCGCGCGCGGGCCGACGACGAGCCGGTGCCCGCGCTGGCTCCGTCACGCACGCTGCTCGCGTCGGTGGACGAGGAGCAGCACACGCTGCCGCTCGAAGCGCTCGCGGCGGCTCTGCGTGAAGCGCGCCGAGGCACCCGCATCCTCGGCGCCAGGGTGCCCGCCGACGCGATGGTGGAGGCGGTGCGGCGTACCGGCCCGGCCGTCGTCGTGCTGTGGTCGCAGATCCCGGACACCGCCGACCCGACGGTGTTCACGAAACTGGCGGCGCTCGGCCGTCCGATCCGGCTGATCGCCGGGGGCCCGGGGTGGTCGGGGCCGGCCCGGCGCCGCATGCCGCCCGGCGTTGCGTTGCCGACTTCGCTGGTGGAAGCCGTAGAGGGTGTACTGGCCGCGTTGGGTGGGCCGGTGTCATCTCGAGATGCGGGCCGCCGCGCCTCGCGGTAGGAATCGATGCACAACCGATGCACCGCCGACAGGACGAGGTCGAGATGAGCACGCAGGTCCAGAGCACAGCTCGACCGGTTTCGCGGATGAAGGTCACGAGCGTCGACGTGCGTGCGCGCGTCGGTCTGGCGCTGGAGAACTTCCTCGCCGACTACGTCGCGGTGCTGGGCCGGGTCGGCGAGGAGCTCTCCGACCTGGAGGCGCCGCTGCAGGCCTCGGTGCTGGCCGGGGGCAAGCGGCTGCGTCCGCTGTTCGCCTACTGGGGCGCCAGAGCGGCCGGCGCTCCGGACGACGAGCCGCTGATCCGGGCGGCCGCGTCGCTGGAACTCCTGCACGCGTTCGCGTTGATCCACGACGACGTGATGGACGGCTCCGACCTGCGTCGCGGCCGCCCGTCGGCGCACCGGGCGCTGGCCTCGGCGCACCGGGTGGCCGGGCGCCACGGCGACCCGGACCGCTACGGCTCGGCGGCCGCGATCCTCCTCGGTGACCTGCTGCTGGTGCTCTCGGAGCAGATGCTCGCCACGGCCGGGCTGTCCGCACCCGCCGCCCTGCGCACGCGTGACGTGTTCGCGACGATGCGCCTGGAGCTCATGGCGGGCCAGTACCTCGACATCTCGGCCCCGACGCGCGGCGGCGTGCCGCTGGAGCGGGCGCTGCGGATCGCGCAGTACAAGAGCGGCAAGTACACCGTGGAGGCGCCGCTGCACCTCGGTGCCGCGGTCGCGGGGGCACCGGCGGCGGTGATCGACGCCTACACCGCGTTCGCGCTCCCGATCGGCGAGGCGTTCCAGCTGCGCGACGACCTGCTCGGCGTGTTCGGTGACAGCGAGGTGACCGGGAAACCCTCCGGTGAGGACCTGCGCGAGGGCAAGCAGACCGTGTTGATCGCGGCCACCCGGGAGCAGGCCACCGAGGCCGGTCGGGCGCTGCTCGTGGAGCGCCTCGGCGATCCCGGCCTGGACGAGGCCGGCGTCACCGCGCTGCGTGAGCTGATCGTCGACTGCGGTGCGCGTGACCGCGTCGAGAAGATGATCGCGGAGCGCTGCACCCACGCGCTCGCGGTGCTGGAGCACGCGCCGCTCACGACCGAGGGCCGCGAAGCCCTGCGCACCCTCGCGATCGCCGCCGTGGACCGGAGGGCCTAACCGCGGAGGAGGCGGGGAACCACCTTGCCCGTCGCGTTCCTCGGGAGCTCGTCCAGGAAGTGGACGTCCCGGGGCACGGAGTAGCGGGCCGCCTTCGCCTTCACCAGGTCCCGGATCGTGTCCGCGTCGGCCGGGTGGCCCTCGTGCAGCACGACGTAGGCCGCCAGCCGCTGGCCGAAGTCGTCGTCCGGCACCCCGATCACGGCCACCTCGCGCACGCACTCGGCTTCGGTGAGGATGTTCTCCACTTCGCGGGGGAACACGTTCTCGCCGCCGGACACGATCATGTCGTCGTCCCGCCCGTCCACGAACAGCAGGCCGGTCGCGTCGAGGTGGCCGACGTCGCCGGTGCTCATGAAGCCCCGGCGGACCTCCTTCGACGCCCCGTTCGTGTATCCCTCGAACAGCATCCCGTTCGCGACGAAGATGCGGCCCGGCGTCCCGGCGGGCAGGTCGTTGCCGTTCTCGTCCAGGATGGCCAGCCGGGTGCCCAGCGGCGCCTGACCGGCCGTCCGGGGCTCCCGGCGCAGGTCGGACGGCGTCGCGATCGTCGCCCAGGACACCTCGGTCGAGCCGTAGAGGTTGTAGAGGACGTCGCCGAACGCGTCCATGAAGTGGACCGCGAAGTCGCCGATCAGCGCCGATCCGCTGCTGGCGATCGCGCGGACCGTGCTCAGGTCGTACGTCGCCCGCGCCTCCGGGGCCAGCTCCAGCATCCGCTGCATCATGATCGGGACGACGAACACCCCGTTCACCCGGTGGGTGGCGACGTCGTTCAGCAGCGCCTCGGGCTCGAACCGTCGCCGCAGCACCAGCGTGGCCCGCAACCCCATGCCGACCTGCAGCCCGGCGAATCCCCAGGTGTGGAACAGCGGTGCCGGGATCGCGACCGTGTTCCGCACTTTCAGCGGGATCTTCGACAGGATCGAGGCCAGCGCACCGAGCCCGTGCGGCGGCGGCCGCCGGGCGCCCTTCGGTGCGCCGGTGGTGCCGGACGTGAGGACGATCGTGCGCCCGACCACCTCGGGCGGCGCGGCCCTACCGCCGGGATTCCGCGCGACGAGGTCGTCGAGAGTGGTCCGTCCGGGGTGCTGCTCGGCCCAGGCCACGATCACCGGGACGCCCGGCTCGCCGATCAGCGGCAGGAACTCCTCGTCGGCGATGACGAGCTCGGCGCTCTGTTCACGCAGCACGGTCTCGAGCTGGGCCGCGGACAGGCCGGTGTTCACCAGCACGGTGTCGGCGCCCAGCGTCGCCGACGCCACCAGCGCTTCGATCAGCCCGGCGTGGTTGCGGCAGAGCACGGCGACCCGGCTCTTCCCGCGGACGCCCAGCGCGGCCAGGCCCTGGGAGATCCGGGTGGCGCGGTCGACGAGCTCGGCGAACGTCACCTGGCGCCGTTCGTCGATCAGCGCGATCCGTTCGGGGTCGCGGGCCGCGGCGCTGGTGTAGCCACCGGCCAGGCTCAGCCCCCAGCTCTTCAGCGCGACGAGTTGCCTGGTGATGCGGTCGGGGCGCCCCGGCGCGACGACACCGGCTTTGACCAGCGTGGTGGCCAGCTGGGTCGCGTACACGTCAGGCCGCCGTCGGCACGACGAAGATCTTGGCCAGCACGGCCGCCAGGCCCAGGTCGCCGCGGACCTTGAGCTTGCCGGTCATGAACATCGTCGTGGGCCTGCCGTTGCCCGACGTCAGCAGCAGGAACTCCGGGCCGCCGAGGATGATCGTCGTGTCGGCACCGTGCTCGGCAACCGTGTTGACCTCGCAGCGGTCGCCGTGCAGGACGAGTTCGAACTCGTCCTGACCACCGTCGGGACGGCCGGTGACCTTCCAGTGGATGACCTTCGGCGGACGCTTCTCGCCGGCCCGGTAGTGCTCGGTGAACCGGCGGAGGATCTGGTCGAGGACGACCGTCCGGGCCGGGCTGCTCATCACGGCCTCGAGCTGGTCGCGCCGGGCGCGTCCGATCAGGCGGGCGAAAACGGCCGGGTCGACGTCGTCCAACCCCTCCAGGGTGTCGGCCCGGGAGAGCAGCGCTCGGAACTCCTCGGTGCTGATCGTTTTCGGGTCGATGTCGAAGGACGACACGGCGGGCTCCCTCGGGTCGGTATTTAACGCGCCAGTAGGTTACTCCCGAGTTAAACAGTCGGGCCAGGCTTTCGGTCAACTCGCCGATTAGTCTGAGCGGCATGACGCGCGCATCACTGGAGAAGCGACCGAACGAAGTAGCGGCAATGTTCGACCAGGTCGCACGCCGGTACGACCTGACGAACACGGTGATCTCGTTCGGCCAGGACCGTCGGTGGCGCGCGCTCACCGCCGACGTGCTCGACCTCCGCCCGGGCGAGCGGTGCCTCGACCTGGCGGCCGGCACCGCGGTCTCCACCGCCGAGCTCGCCCACTCCGGCGCGGAGGTCATCGCCTGCGACTTCTCGCTGGGCATGCTCCGCGAAGGCCTCGATCGGGGCGTCCCGCTCGTCGCGGGCGACGCGATGCACCTGCCGTTCCCCGACGCGGCCTTCGACGCCGTGACGATTTCGCTCGGGCTGCGGAACGTCGCCGACACGGCCGCCGGGCTGGCCGAGATGGCACGGGTCACGAAACCGGGCGGCCGTCTCGTCGTGCTCGAGTTCAGTAGCCCGACGTGGGCGCCCTTCCGGACCGTCTACACCGAATACCTCATGCGGGCGCTTCCGCAGGTGGCCCGCACGGTGAGCAGCGCGCCGGACGCCTACGTGTACCTGGCCGAGTCGATCCGTGCCTGGCCCGACCAGGCGGGCCTGGCCGGGCTGATCGCGGCGAACGGCTGGGGATCGGTGCGCTGGCGCAATCTGACCGGCGGAATCGTCGCCCTGCACCACGCCATCAAGAGTTAGATCGTCAGGCAGGCCACCCGGTCGCCGGCCGTGCCCGCCTTGCCCGGGGCGGTCTCGGTCTTCTTGGCGTGGATGACCAGCGACTGGGGCTTCGCGGTGAACGTCCACTCCTGGGTGCTCCGGCTGGTGCCCGCGCCCTGCGCGTCGGTGGTGAGGTCGAGCCACACCTCGTTGCGCGGGTTGGCGTAGCTCGGGTCCACCGACGGCGGTGAGGCCTTCGCGGCCGGGTCGTGTTCGTGCTGGTAGTGCGGCCCGGCCGCCTTGCCCGTCTCCCCGCACGGCTTGGTGTGCAGGTGGGCGCCGTAGACCCGGTCGGCGAGCAGGCCCTGGGCGGTCAGCGTCACCACGGTGGCGCCGTCGGACTCGGTGATCGTCACCTCCGCGGTGGCTCCCGGTGGCACCACCGCGGGGTCGTACGTCACCGCCCGGGCGCTCGACGAGTACGGGCCGAACGTCCCCTTGGTCGCCGACGCCGGTTTCACCGCGGTCGACGCGGAACTCTCCGGTGTGGACGTCTCCGGCTCCGGGTCGGCGCATCCGGCGACGAACAGAGCCGTGGCCGTGGCGGTGACGACGAGTAATCCAGCTGATCGGTACATTTCCCCGCCTTTCGGGAAGGTGTCAACGCCCCGAGACGGTACTGGCCGGAAATGTCGAACTTTGTTAGCCGGACAACACGGATCAGCGGTTCACCGTGAGGCACGCCAGCCGGTCGCCGGCCATGCCCGCCTTGCCGTCCTCGGTCTCGGTCTTCTTGGCGTGGATGACCAGTGACTTCGGTTTGGTGATGAAGCGCCACTGCTGGGTGCTCTTGCTCGTGCCGGTGCCCTGTGAGTCGGTCGTCACGTCGAGCCAGACCTCGTTCTGCGGGTTGGCGTAGAGCTGGTCCACCGACGGCGCCGACGCGGACAGGGCCGGGTCGGGCCGGTGCTGGTAGTGCGGGCCGGCCGCGGTGCCGGTGGGGCCGCACGGCTGGGTGTGCAGGTGCGCGCCGTAGACCCGGTTCGGCAGCAGGCCCCGGACGTCGAGCGTCACGGTCGTGGTGTCGACGATCTCGGCGATCGTGAGGTGGGCCGAGGCGCCGGACGGGATCAGCTTCGGGTCGTAGGCGATCGCCGTGGCGCTGGGGGAGTACGGGGCGAACGTTCCCTCGGCGACGGTCGGCTGGGTCGCCTCGATCGCGCCCGAGGTCGCGGTCTCCGACGTGCTCTGCCGCTCCGCGCCACCACAGGCGGCAGCGGCCAGCAATGCGGCGGTTACGACGACGAATCCTGCGGTCCGGCGAATCACGTGTCCCCCTGCGGTAATGATCAGGCTAAGTACGGATATGTACATATACCGCGTGAGGGGCACGCTACTCGGTGCGTCGATTTTTTGTGACCCCGGGAACAATCGCCGAGGCGGCAGTGAACGCGGGCAAAACCACGTAAACAGTGGTCGTCCCCGGGGTTGGAACCTGTGGGTGGCGGTGACCCCGTGCACCGGCGCAATCCGGGTTAGGTGAGCCTTAGTACCCAGGCATGTGATGAGCGGCATAGACTGCCGACCGTGAGTTCGTGAACATTTTCACAAGCGCACGAAAGCCCTGCCCCCAGGCCCCTTCGAGAGGCTGCCGTGACCACCGAGCCCGCTCCCCGCGGTGCCGAGCCCCCCGTGGTCGACACCGCCGCCGATAGCAGTTCCCTGAGCCTGCCCGGCGTCGCCGGCGGGTCGGATGCTGATGTCATCGTCGTGGGTGCCGGCCCGGCCGGATCCGCGGCGGCCTACCACCTCGCCTCGGCCGGGCTCGACGTCCTCCTGCTGGAGAAGACCGAGTTCCCGCGCGAGAAGGTCTGCGGCGACGGGCTGACCCCGCGTGCGGTCCGGTCGCTGATCTCGATGGGCATCGACGTGTCCACCGAGAACGGCTGGCTGCACAACAAGGGGCTGCGGGTCATCGGCGGCGGCGTCCGGATGGAGCTGCCCTGGCCCGAGCTCGCGGCCTACCCGAACTACGGCCTCACCCGCACCCGCATGGACTTCGACGACATGCTCGCGAAGGCGGCCGTGAAGGCCGGTGCCCAGCTGCGTACGTCCACCACGGTCACCGGCCCGGTGCTCTCCACCGCCGGCCGCGTGGTCGGCGTCGAGGCCGAGCTCGGTCCGGAGAAGACCAAGGCCACTTTCCGCGCCCCGCTGGTGATCGCCGCCGACGGCGTCTCCGGCCGGTTCGCGCTGGCGCTGGGGCTGGCCCGCAACGAGGCCCGGCCGATGGGCGTCGCGGTGCGCCGCTACTACCAGAGCCCTCGCCACGAGGACGACTACCTGGAGTCGTGGTTGGAGCTGTGGGACAAGGTCGACGGTCGCGACCGGCTCCTCCCGGGCTACGGCTGGATCTTCGGGCTCGGTGACGGGCGGTCCAACGTGGGCCTCGGCATCCTCAACAGCTCGGCGGCGTTCAAGGACGTCAACTACCGCCAGCTGCTCAAGACGTGGATGAACGGCACCCCGGAGGAGTGGGGTTTCCGCGAGGAGAACGCCGACGGCCCGATCCGCGGCGCGGCGCTCCCGATGGGCTTCAACCGCAAGCCGCACTACACCCGGGGCCTGATGCTCGTCGGTGACGCCGGCGGCATGGTCAACCCGTTCAACGGCGAGGGCATCGCGTACGCGATGGAGTCCGGCGAGATCGCCGCCGAGGTCGCCGTGCAGGCGCTCGCGCGCTCCGCCGGCCCGAGCCGGGAGCGGGCGCTGCGTGCCTACCCGACGCTGCTCACCGAGCGGTACGGCGGCTACTACCGCCTCGGCGGGGTGTTCGTGAAGCTGATCAGCAACCCCGAGATCATGAAGGTCGCGACGCGGCACGGTCTGCCGCACCCGCTCCTCATGCGATTCGTGTTGAAGCTGCTGGCGAACCTCACCGATCCGCGTGGTGGGGACGCCATGGACCGAGTCATCAACGGCCTGTCCAAGCTCGCGCCCGCAGTGTGATTGAGTACGTCCGACTTAACCGTGGACAGCTGCTTTCCGTTAACTGTCCCGCTACCCCGAAGACAGCGTAACCCCCAGTAATAAAGCTCTACGGCACCTCCTCGCTGCACACCGACGTCAGGGAAGGGAACCGATGGACACCGGTGGTTCACTCGCGCTTTTCGCGCCGATCGTCGGCCTTTTCGTGCTCGCTGCTGTCTTCGCGGTAGGCAGCGTGGGTGCGGCGGCCGTGGTCGGGCCCAAGCGCTACAACAAAGCCAAGCTCGAAGCCTACGAATGCGGTATCGAGCCGTCACCGCAGGCATCCGGCGGTGGGCGATTCCCGGTCAAGTTCTACTTGACCGCGATGCTCTTCATCATCTTCGACATCGAGATCATCTTCACGTACCCGTGGGCGGTCGCCAACGAGGCGCTCGGCATGTTCGGGCTGGTGGAGATGGTGCTGTTCATCCTCACCGTGTTCATCGCCTACGCGTACGTGTGGCGTCGCGGCGGCCTCGACTGGGATTGAGTCGTCCCCGACCAGCCCGTTCTCTTTCGAAAGGGGTCCGTGCGATGGGGCTCGAAGAAAAACTCCCCGGCGGGGTTCTGGTGACCACCGTCGAGAAGCTCGTCAACTGGAGCCGGAAGTCGTCGATGTGGCCGGCCACGTTCGGCCTGGCCTGCTGCGCCATTGAAATGATGACGACCGGCGCCGCCCGGTACGACTTCGCCCGTTTCGGAATGGAGCGGTTCGCCGCCACTCCGCGCCAGGCCGACCTGATGATCGTCGCCGGCCGGGTGAGCCAGAAGATGGCGCCGGTGCTGCGTCAGATCTACGACCAGATGCCCGACCCGAAATGGGTGCTCTCGATGGGCGTCTGCGCGAGTTCGGGCGGCATGTTCAACAACTACGCGATCGTCCAGGGCGTCGATCACGTGGTGCCGGTCGACATGTACCTCCCCGGGTGTCCGCCGCGGCCGGAAATGCTGCTGGACGCCGTCCTGAAACTGCACGAGAAGGTCATGCACGAGCCGCTCGGGCCCAAGCGCCGGGCCGAGCTCGAGCAGGCCAGGTCCGAGGGCACGCTCAAGCGCTACGGCACGATGCCGTCCTCGTTCCGGTACGACAAGACGCTCCGCAAGGAGTGGGAGCAGGCCGAAGCCGAGGGCCGCACCGAGCAGCTCCGGCTCGAGGTCGCCGCGAAGCAGACCGAATCGGGAGTGGCACGCAAGTGAGCACTGACGACGCCGCCCAGAAAGGCATGTTCGGGGTCTCCGGCTCCGGCGACACGTCCGGGTTCGGTGGCCTGGTCCGCAACGTCGCCGACCCGCGCTCCACCCCGCGCCCGTACGGCGGCTACTTCGACGAGGTCGCCGACCTGCTCGGCGAAGGGCTGGCCAAGGCCGACGTCGGCTTCGAGGAGGCGGTCACCCGCGTCGTGGTCGACCGCGGCGAGCTGACGCTGCACGTGCGGCGCGAGCGCATCGTCGAGGTCTGCCGGCTGCTCCGCGACGACGAGGGCCTGCGCTTCGAGCTCTGCAGCTCGGTGTCCGCCGTCGACTACCTGGACGCGCCGCAGGGCAACGACGCGGACGAGCAGGCCGCCCGCCTGCACGTCGTCTACCACCTGACGAGCATGACCTTCCGGCGCCGGATCCGGCTCGAGGTCGCGGTCAGCGTGGAGGACCCGCACGTTCCGTCGGTCACCTCGGTCTACCCGACCGCCGACTGGCAGGAGCGCGAGACCTGGGACATGTTCGGCGTGCTGTTCGACGGCCACCCCGGGCTGACCCGGATCCTCATGCCGGACGACTGGGACGGCCACCCGCAGCGCAAGGACTACCCGCTCGGTGGAGTACCGGTCGAGTACAAGGGCGCGGAGATCCCGCCGCCCGACACCCGCCGGGCCTACCGGTAGAGGAGGTCGTGACATGACACAGGCAACCGACCCCTACGCCGATTCCCGGCAGACGACCGAGGGACGCGTCTACACGGTCACCGGCGGCGACTGGGACTCCATCCAGGCCGAGGACCCGCTGGCCAGCGAGCGCATCGTCGTCAACATGGGTCCGCAGCACCCGTCGACGCACGGCGTGCTGCGCCTCGTCCTCGAGCTCGAGGGCGAGACGATCACCGAGGCGCGCTCGGTCATCGGCTACCTGCACACCGGCATCGAGAAGAACACCGAGTACCGCACGTGGACGCAGGGCACCACGTTCGTCACCCGGATGGACTACCTCGCGCCGATCTTCAACGAGACCGGCTACTGCCTCGCGGTGGAGAAGCTGCTCGGCGTCGAGGTGCCGGAGCGCGCGACGACGTTGCGCGTCCTGCTGATGGAGCTCAACCGGATCAGCTCGCACCTGGTCTGGCTGGCCACCACCGGCATGGAGCTCGGCTCCACGACGATGATGATCTACGGCTTCCGCGAGCGGGAGCACGTGCTCGACCTGTTCGAGGACATCACCGGTCTGCGGATGAACATGGCGTTCGTCCGGCCGGGTGGGCTGGCGCAGGACCTGCCGGTCGGTGCGGTCGACAAGATCCGCGAGTTCATCCCGTACATGCGGTCCAAGATCGACGACTACGAGCGGCTGCTCACCGGTCAGCCGGTGTGGAAGGCCCGCACGAAGAACGTCGGCTTCCTGGACGTCACCGGGTGCCTCGCGCTCGGCGTCACCGGGCCCGTGCTGCGCTCGGCCGGCCTCCCGTGGGACCTGCGCAAGACGATGCCGTACTGCGGCTACGAGAACTACGACTTCGACGTGATCACCGAGACCACCGGCGACGTGTGGGGTCGCTACCTGGTGCGGGTCAACGAGATGCGTGAGTCGCTGCGCATCGTCGAGCAGGCGCTCGACCGGCTGGCTCCCGGCCCGGTCATGGTGGCCGACAAGAAGATCGCCTGGCCGGCGCAGCTCGCGCTCGGCAAGGACGGCATGGGCAACTCGCTGGAGCACGTCCGGCAGATCATGGGCCAGTCGATGGAGGCCCTGATCCACCACTTCAAGCTGGTCACCGAGGGCTTCCGGGTTCCGCCCGGCCAGGTCTACACGGCGGTCGAGTCGCCCCGCGGCGAGCTCGGCTTCCACGTCGTCAGCGACGGCGGCACCCGGCCGTACCGCGTCCACGTGCGCGAACCCAGCTTCGTGAACCTGCAGGCGTTCCCCGCGATGGTCGAGGGTGCCCCGATCGCCGACGCGATCGCGTCCGGCGCCTCGCTGGATCCCGTTATGGGTGGAGTGGATCGATGACTGAGCTGACCGACGAGACGGTCAGGGCCGACCTGGTCGAGCAGGCCGCGACGATCGTCGCGCGCTACCCCGAGGGGCGTTCGCGCTCGGCGCTGCTGCCGATGCTGCACCTGGTGCAGTCGGTCGACGGGTACGTGAGCCCGGCGGGCATCGCGTTCTGCGCCGAGCAGCTCGGCATCACCAAGGCCGAGGTGGCCGCGGTCGCGACGTTCTACACGATGTACAAGCGCCGTCCCACCGGCGAGTACCTGGTGAGCGTCTGCACCAACACGATGTGCGGGGTGCTCGGCGGCGACAAGGCCTACGAGGCACTCTCGGAGTACCTCGAGGTGGGGCACGACCAGACCACCGAGGACGGCCGGATCACGCTCGAGCACGCCGAGTGCCTCGCGGCGTGCGACTACGCGCCGGTGATGACCGTCAACTACGAGTACTTCGACCAGATCGACGCCGACTCGGCGCTCACGCTGGTGAAGCAGCTGCAGGACGGGGAGCGTCCGGTGCCGTCGCGCGGCGCGCGGCTCTGCTCGTTCAAGCAGATCTCGCGGGAACTCGCCGGGTTCAGCGACGACCGCAGCGCGGTCGCGGACCCGATGAACGGGATCGAACCGACCGTCGCCGGTAACCGGGTGGCGGAGGAGCGCCGAGTGAGCGTCCCGGGCTACTACCCGAACACGCCCATCCCGAAGAAGGCCGACCAGGACGCCAAGTCCGCACCGGCGAAGGCCGCCCCCGCGAAGGCCGCTCCGGCGGCCGCCGCACCGGCTCCCGCGGCTGCTGCTCCGGCCGCCGCGCCGGCGGAGGCGGCGGCCTCGCCCGCGGCGAAGGCCGCGGCGGCGACCACCTCGGACGAGGGCCCGAAGACGGCCGAACCGGCCGGTGACGCGGCCGCGCCCAAGACCCCTCGGCGCCGCAGCAGCGGCCCGCTCGTGTCGGCGACGGCGGACCCGGCGAAGCGTCGGCCGGCCAAGCGCACCCCGGGAACCGAGCGCTCGGCCCCGGCGGTCGCCCAGGCTCCGGCGCAGCCGGCCCAGGCCACGACCGACCCGCAGGTCAAGGACGTCGAGACCCCGGAGAACCCGGCCGAGACCTCCCCGACCGTGCCCGAGCCGGCCGCCGACTCCAAGCCGGCCGGTGACGCACCCCCGGCCGACCCCAGGAACCAGAACGAGGGGCAGAAATGAGCGAGCGCGAAGTCCTCACCCCGGTACTCACCAAGCGCTGGCTCTCGCCCGAGGCCTGGAAGATCTCGGTCTACGAGCGGCTCGACGGCTACTCGGGGCTGCGCAAGGCGATGAAGGCCCACCCGGACGACCTGATCCAGCTGGTCAAGGACTCCGGCCTGCGCGGCCGCGGCGGCGCCGGCTTCCCGACCGGTCTGAAGTGGGGCTTCATCCCCCAGGGCGACGGCAAGCCGCACTACCTCGTGGTCAACGCCGACGAGGGCGAGCCCGGCACCTGCAAGGACCTGCCGTACATGATGGCCGACCCGCACGGCCTGATCGAGGGCATCGTGATCGCCTCGTACGCGATCCGGGCCAACTTCGCCGCGATCTACATCCGCGGTGAGGCCGTGCACGCCGCCCGTCGCCTGCGCAACGCGGTCGACGAGGCCTACGCCCGCGGTTACCTCGGCCGCAACATCCTCGGCAGCGGCTTCGACCTGGAGCTGGTCGTCCACTCCGGCGCCGGCGCCTACATCTGCGGCGAGGAGACCGCGCTGCTCGACTCGCTCGAGGGTTACCGCGGCCAGCCGCGCCTCAAGCCGCCGTTCCCCGCGGTGGCCGGTCTCTACGGCGGCCCCACGGTCGTGAACAACGTCGAGACGATCGCGAGCGTCCCGTACATCGTGCTCGGTGGCTCCGAGTGGTGGAAGACGATGGGCACCGAGAAGTCGCCGGGCCCGAAGATCTTCTCGATCTCCGGGCGGGTCAACCGTCCGGGCCAGTACGAGTGCCACCTCGGCATCACGCTGCGCGAGCTGCTGGAGCTGGCCGGTGGCATGAAGGACGGCCACCAGCTGAAGTTCTGGACGCCGGGTGGTTCGTCCACGCCGCTGTTCACCGCCGAGCACCTCGACGTCCCGCTGGACTTCGAAGGCGCCGCGGCCGCCGGGTCGATGCTCGGGACGACCGCCGTGCAGGTGTTCAGCGACCAGGACGACGTGGTGTACGCGACCTACCGCTGGATCGCGTTCTACGCGCACGAGTCCTGCGGCAAGTGCACGCCGTGCCGCGAGGGCAACTACTGGATGGTGCAGGTGCTCCGCCGGATCCTGTCCGGCCAGGGCACCAAGGCCGACCTCGACACGCTGCTCGACACCTGCGACAACATCTTCGGCCGGTCGTTCTGCGCGCTCGGTGACGGCGCGACCAGCCCGGTGACGTCGTCGCTCAAGTACTTCCGCGACGACTACCTCGACTACATCGAGGGCCGCAAGGCGCCGTACTTCTCGGCCGAGCAGGCCGCACTCGCCGGAGCGCACTGATGACCGTTGCACCTGAGCAAGTCGACACCGTCACGCTGACGATCGACGGCCTGAGCGTCACCGTGCCGAAGGGCACGCTGATCATCCGGGCCGCCGAGGAGCTGGGCATCCAGATCCCGCGGTTCTGCGACCACCCGCTGCTCGAGCCGGTCGGTGCCTGCCGGCAGTGCATCGTGGAGGTGGACGGCCAGCGCAAGCCGGTCGCGAGCTGCACGGCCACGGTCACGCCCGACATGGTGGTCAAGACGCAGCTCTCCAGCCCGGTCGCCGAGAAGGCGCAGCGGGGCACGCTCGAGCTGCTGCTGATCAACCACCCGCTGGACTGCCCGGTCTGCGACAAGGGCGGCGAGTGCCCGCTGCAGAACCAGGCGATGAGCAACGGCGCCGCCGAGTCGCGGTTCCGTGACGTCAAGCGCACCTACCCGAAGCCGCTGGCGATCTCGTCGCAGGTGCTGCTCGACCGCGAGCGCTGCGTGCTCTGCGCCCGCTGCACACGCTTCTCCAAGCAGGTCGCCGGTGACCCGTTCATCGAGCTGCTGGAGCGCTCCGCGCTGGAGCAGGTCGGCATCGCGTCCGACGAGCCGTTCCAGTCCTACTTCTCCGGCAACACGGTGCAGATCTGCCCGGTCGGTGCGCTCACCGGCGCCGCCTACCGGTTCCGGGCCCGCCCGTTCGACCTGGTCAGCACGCCGAGTGTCTGCGAGCACTGCGCCAGCGGCTGTTCGCTGCGCACCGACTGGCGGCGCGGCAAGGTGCTCCGCCGGCTGGCCGGCGAGGACCCCGAGGTCAACGAGGAGTGGAACTGCGACAAGGGCCGGTGGGCGTTCACCTACGCCACCGGCAAGGCCCGGCTGACGCAGCCGCTGGTGCGTAACGCGGCGGGCACGCTCGAACCCGTCTCCTGGACCGAGGCGTTCGAGGCCGCGGCCCGTGGCCTCGAGGCCGCGAAGGAGAACGGCGGCGTCGGCGTGCTGCCCGGTGGCCGTCTCGCCTACGAGGACGCCTACGCGTACGCGAAGTTCGCGCGGGTCGCCCTCGGCACCAACGACGTGGACTTCCGGGCCCGCCCGCACTCCGACGAGGAGTCGCTGTTCCTCGGCGCGCACGTGGCCGGGCGTCCGCTCGACGTCACCTACGCCGACCTGGAGAACGCGCCGGCCGTGCTGCTCGTCGCGTTCGAGCCGGAGGAGGAGTCGCCGATCGTCTTCCTCCGCCTGCGCAAGGCCTGGCGCAAGCGCGGTGCGAAGGTCTGGTCGGTGGCCCCGCTGGCCACCCGCGGCCTGGACAAGCTCGGCGGCACGCTGATCCAGGCGACGCCGGGCGCCGAGCCGAAGGTGCTCGACGCGCTGCGCGGCGGCGAGCTGCCCGACCTGACCTCGCTCTCCGACGCCCTGCGCACACCGGGCGCGGTGATCCTGGTCGGTGAGCGCGCGGCGAGCATCCGCGGTGCGTACTCGGCGGCCTCGCTGCTGGCGCTGTCCACCGGCGCGAAGCTCGGCTGGGTGCCGCGTCGCGCCGGTGAGCGCGGCGCGGTCGAGGCCGGTGCGCTGCCGAACCTGCTGCCCGGCGGGCGCCAGGTGTCCTCGGCGGCCGGTCGGTCGGCGGTGGAGGCCGCCTGGGGTGCGTCGGTGCCCGAGGCGCCGGGCCGCTCGGTCTCCGGGATCCTCGCGGCCGCGGCCGACGGCACGCTCGGTGGCCTGGTGGTCGGCGGCGTCGACCCCGACGACCTGCCCGACCCGGTGGCGGCACGCGCCGCGCTGGCGGCGGCGCCGTTCGTGGTGAGCCTGGAGCTGCGTTCCTCGGCGGTCGCCGAGTACGCCGACGTCGTGTTCCCGGTCGCTCCGGCGCCCGAGAAGGCCGGCAGCTTCATCAACTGGGAGGGCCGGGTCCGCCCGTTCGGGCTCACCCTCCAGGGCACCGGCGCGCTGAGCGACGCCCGGGTGCTCGACACGCTCGCCTCGGAGCTGGGCGCCTACCTGGGCGCCGCGACGCCGGAGGCGATCCTGGCCGAGGCCACCGCGCTCGGAACCGCGGGCGCGGAGGCCGACCCACCGCCGTCCCCGATGGAGCCGGCCGCGCCCCGGGTGAGCCCCGGTGACGGCGAGGCCGTGCTGGCCACCTGGCACCACCTGCTCGACCTGGGCACGCTGCAGGACGGCGAGGAGCACCTGGCCGGCACCGCGAAGCCCGCGTTCGCGCACCTCTCGCCGGGCACGGCCGCCGAGCTCGGCGTCCGGCCCGGCGCGCACATCCTGGTCTCGACCGACCGGGGCGCGATCCAGCTGCCGGTCGCGGTCACCGAGATGCCCGACCGGGTGGTCTGGGTGCCGACGAACTCGGTCGACTCCCGGGTGCGCCCGACGCTCGGCGTGGGTGCGGGCGATGTGGTCCGGGTTACGGCAGGGTCGGCCTCGGGCCCGGTTCTGTCGGGGGCCCCTGGCAGTGTTCCGGCCGACGGTGGCCTCGGCGACGTCGAGGCCCGCGCCACCAGCGACGGCGGTGACCCGGCTGACGGTGGCCGGCCGGCGGTCGACACCGAGGGGGAGGCCTGATGAGCACCAGCGCTGTGCTGGCGGCCACGGAACCGGCCGCGGTCGGCAACGACCCGTGGTGGCTGATCCTGGTGAAGATCGTCGCGATCTTCGCCATCCTCGTGCTGCTCGTCCTGTTCACGATCGTGGGCGAGCGCAAGGTCATCGGGTACATGCAGGTGCGCCCGGGTCCGAACCGCGTCGGGCCCTGGGGTCTGCTCCAGAGCCTCGCCGACGGCATCAAGCTCGCGTTCAAGGAAGACATCGTCCCGGCGGCGGCCGACAAGGCCGTTTTCATCCTGGCGCCGATCATCTCGGCGATCGTGGCGATCGTCGCGTTCGCGGTGATCCCGCTGGGGCCGAACGTCTCGGTCTTCGGGCACGTCACCGCGCTACAGCTCACCGACCTGCCGGTCGGCGTGCTGTACATCCTGGCCTGCTCGTCGCTGGGTGTGTACGGCATCGTGCTGGCCGGCTGGGCGTCCGGCTCCACCTACCCGCTGCTGGGCGGTATGCGGTCGGCGGCGCAGATGATCTCGTACGAGATCGCGATGGGCCTCTCGATCGTGCCGGTGCTGCTCACCGCGGGTTCGTTGTCCACCAGCGAGATCATCGGGGCGCAGGAGAACACCTGGTTCGTGTTCACGCTGCTGCCGAGCTTCGTCGTCTACGCGATCTCGGCGGTCGGTGAGACCAACCGGGCCCCGTTCGACCTGCCCGAGGCCGAGAGCGAGCTGGTCGGCGGCTTCCACACCGAGTACTCCTCGCTGAAGTTCGCGATGTTCTTCCTCGGCGAGTACATCAACATGGTCACGGTGTCGGCGCTCTGCGCGACGCTGTTCCTGGGCGGCTGGCGCGCGCCGTTCGGCATCGGGACGATCTGGCCGGGCGCCAACGAGAACTGGTGGCCGATCCTCTGGTTCCTGCTCAAGGTCGTCGCGGCCCTGTTCGTGTTCATCTGGCTCCGCGGCACGCTGCCCCGGCTCCGCTACGACCAGTTCATGCACTTCGGCTGGAAGGTCCTGGTCCCGGTCAGCCTGGTCTGGCTGCTGCTCGTCGCCGCGATGCGCACGATCAGCCGCGAGTACGACCTCTCCACGCGCAACGTCCTGATCGGTCTCGCGGTCGTGCTGCTGGTCGTCGTCGCGCTCAGCCTGCTGGTGCCCGAACGCGCCAAGAAGGAAGTCGACGCCCGGGACCCGAACCCGCAGTCCGACTTCCCGGTGCCGCCGATGGACCTGGTCGTCCCGCCGTCCCCGCGGCTCAAGCCGCAGGTTCCCGCGAAGGTGGGCGCGGACGAACAGCCGCCCACCGAAGAGAAGGAGGACTGACGTGCTCGACTCGGTCAAGGGCTTCGGGCTCACCTTCTCGACCATGTTCAAGAAGCGGGTGACGATCAAGTACCCGGACGTGCCGCACCCCGCGGCGCCCCGGTACCACGGTCGGCACGTGCTCAACCGGCACCCCGACGGGCTGGAGAAGTGCGTCGGGTGCGAGCTGTGCGCCTGGGCCTGCCCGGCCGACGCGATCTACGTCGAGGGCGGCGACAACACCGAGGACGAGCGCTACTCGCCCGGTGAGCGGTACGGCGCGGTGTACCAGATCAACTACGCCCGGTGCATCTTCTGCGGGCTCTGCATCGAGGCGTGCCCGACGCGGTCGCTGACCATGTCGAACACCTACGAGCTGGCCAGCGACAGCCGGGCCGACCTGATCTACACCAAGGAGCAGCTGCTCGCGCCGCTGCTGCCCGGTATGGAGCTGCCGCCGCACGCGATGCGGCTCGGCGAGAACGAGACCGACTACTACGTGCAGGGCCCCACCAACCCGGGTGCCTCGGCCGGTGCCGAGCGTCCGGAGCGGGAATCGAAGGAGGTCGTCCGGTGAGCGTTGCTCTCGATGTGCTGGCCGCCGCCGCACCGGGTGACCCGCCGACCGGCGAGAAGGTCGCGTTCTGGGTGCTCGCGCCGGTCGCGCTGGGCGGCGCGCTCGGCATGGTGCTGGCCCGCAACGCGATCCACTCGGCGTTGTTCCTGGTGTGCACGATGTTCAGCCTCGGCGTGTTCTACGTCCTGCAGGCCGCGCCGTTCATCGGCGTCGTGCAGGTCATCGTCTACACCGGCGCGATCATGATCCTGTTCCTGTTCGTGCTGATGCTCGTCGGCCGCGACTCGTCGGACTCGATCGTCGAGACGCTACGCGGGCAGCGCCTCGCCGCCGTGCTGCTCGGCATCGGGCTGGCGGCGCTGGTCACGACCGGCCTCTACCGGGCGCTCGGTGAGGTGTCGGCCGTCGGCCTGGCCCGCACCAATGAGGCCGGCGGCGGGAACGTCGACTCGCTCGCGGCGGTGCTGTTCACCCGCTACGTGTTCGCGTTCGAGACCACCAGCGCACTGCTGATCACCGCCGCGGTCGGCGCGATGATCCTGGCCCACGTCGAGCGCGACAAGGGCGGCGTACCGACGCAGCGCGAGCGGTCGATCGCCCGGTTCCGGAAGGGCAACCACCCGGCTCCCAAGCCCGGTCCCGGCGTCTACGCGCTGTCGGACTCGGTGGCCACCCCGGGCCTGCTCCCCGACGGCACGCCCGCCGAAGGCAGCGTCGCGCCCTCGGTGGAGCGACGCGAACTCGACAGTGGCCTGACCACCCCGAAGGGCTGAGGGCGTGACTCCTACCTACTACCTGCTGCTGTCCGCGGCGCTGTTCACGATCGGCGCGGTCGGCGTGCTCGTGCGGCGCAACGCGATCGTCGTGTTCATGTGCATCGAGCTGATGCTCAACGCGGCCAACCTCACGCTGGTCACGTTCTCCCGGATCAACGGCACGCTCGACGGCCAGATCATGGCGTTCTTCGTCATGGTGGTCGCCGCCGCGGAAGTCGTCGTCGGGCTCGCGATCATCATGTCGATCTTCCGCACCCGTAAGTCGGCCTCGGTCGACGACGCGAACCTGCTGAAGTACTGAGGGGATAAAGCGCCGTGGAGTATGCAGAGCCGACGGGGTCTCTTTCCCTGCTCTGGTTGCTGATCGCGCTGCCGCTGGCCGGAGCGCTCGTGCTGTTCCTGCTCGGGCGCCGCGCGAACGCCTGGGGGCACCTGCTCGGGTGCGCGACGGTCGGCGTCGCGTTCGTCCTGGGCGTGATCCAGTTCTTCGAGTTGCGCGGCCTGGGTGAGGAGGGCCGGCAGATCTCCCAGCACCTGTTCACGTTCATCGACGTGGGCGGGCTGAAGGTCGACGCCGGGCTGCTCTACGACCCGCTGTCGGCGCTGTTCGTGCTGCTGATCACCGGCGTCGGGTTTCTCATCCACGTGTACTCGATCGGGTACATGTCGCACGACGAGGGCCGGCGGCGCTTCTTCGCGATGCTGAACCTGTTCGTGGCCGCGATGCTGCTGCTGGTACTCGGCAACAGCTTCGTCGCGCTCTACGTCGGCTGGGAGGGCGTCGGTCTGGCGTCGTACCTGCTGATCGCGTTCTGGTACACGCGCCCGGAGGCCGCCACCGCGGCGAAGAAGGCGTTCATCATGAACCGGGTCGGCGACGTCGGCCTGGCGCTGGGCATCTTCCTGCTGTTCGCGACGCTCGGCGACACGTCGTTCGAGGGCGTGTTCAGCAACGTCGACCAGCTCTCGTCGACGACGGTCACGATCGTGGCGCTGCTCCTGCTGCTGGGCGCCTGCGGCAAGTCCGGCCAGTTCCCGCTCCAGGCCTGGCTCCCGGACGCGATGGCCGGCCCCACGCCGGTCTCCGCGCTCATCCACGCCGCGACGATGGTCACCGCGGGCGTCTACCTGATCGCCCGGTCCGCGCCGATCTACGACCTGACCGAGACCGGCCGCACGGTGGTCTGCGTCATCGGTGCGCTGACGCTGCTCATCGGGTGCGTCATCGGCTGCGCCAAGGACGACATCAAGAAGGTGCTGGCGTACTCCACGGTCAGCCAGATCGGCTACATGTTCCTGGCCGTCGGGCTCGGCGGCGAGGCCTACGCGCTCGGCATCATCCACCTGCTCGCCCACGGTTTCTTCAAGGCCGGGCTGTTCCTCGGCGCCGGCTCGGTCATGCACGGCATGAACGACCAGGTCGACATCCGGCGGTTCGGTGGGCTGGCGAAGTACATGCCGATCACCACGGTGACGTTCGGGCTCGGCTGGCTGGCGATCATCGGCATCCCGCCGCTCTCCGGCTTCTTCTCCAAGGACCCGATCATCGAGCACGCCTTCGACCGGCCCGGCTGGTCGGGCTGGCTGTTCGGCGGCGCGGCCCTGCTGGGTGCCGGCCTCACCGCGTTCTACATGACGCGGCTGTTCGTGCTGACGTTCCTGGGCAAGCCGCGCTGGACCACCGAGGAAGAGGGTGGGAAGCCCCACCCGCACGAGTCGCCGCTCTCGATGACCGTGCCGATGATGGTGCTGGCGGTCGGATCGGTGGCCGGTGGTTTCCTGCTCACCCAGGGAGACCGCACGTCGCACTGGCTCGAGCCGGTGCTGGTGCGGGGGGCGGAGGCGCCCGAGGCCGCGCACAAGCTGGAGCCGATCGTGATCACCGCGCTGGTGATCGTGTTCTCGCTCGTCGGCGCCGGGCTGGCCTACCTGCTCTTCCGCGGTGGCACGGCCAAGGCCGAGCAGCCGGCCAACCAGCTCGTGGTCGCCGCCCGGCGCAACCTGTACGCGGACGCGTTCAACGAGGCCGTCTTCATGCGGCCCGGCCAGTGGCTCACCCGGGCGCTGGTGTACGTCGACAGCCGTGGGGTGGACGGCCTGGTCAACGGCCTGTCCGCCGCGGTGGGCGGTGGCTCCGGCCGCCTCCGCCGCCTGCAGACCGGATTCGTCCGGTCGTATGCCCTGACGATGCTCGGAGGTGCGGTCGTGGTGCTGGCGTCGCTGCTGGTGGTGCGGCTCGGATGAACGGTCCCTGGCTCCCCGTACTGACCGCGCTGCCGCTGGTCGGCGCGATCGTTCTGGCGTTCCTCCCGAAGGGCGCCGACCGGCTCGCGAAGCTGCTGGCCCTCGGCTGGTCGCTCGTGGTGCTGGTGCTGACGATCGTCGTCTGCGCCAACTTCGACCCCGACGGCGACCGGTTCCAGTTCGTCACGTCGTACACCTGGATCCCGCAGTTCGGCACCCGGCTCGCGTTCGGTGTGGACGGCATCGCGCTGGTGATGCTGGCGCTGATCGCGGTGCTGACGCCGATCGTCCTGCTCGCGTCCTGGCACGAGTCGGGGCAGGGCCGGCGCTCGGTCAAGACGTACTACGCGCTGATGCTCGCGCTCCAGACCTGCATGATCGGCGTGTTCGTCGCCACCGACGTGTTCTTCTTCTACGTCTTCTTCGAGGCGATGCTCGTCCCGATGTACTTCCTGATCGGGTCCTACGGCGGCCCGAAGCGGCAGTACGCGGCGGTGAAGTTCTTCCTGTACTCCCTGGTCGGCGGTCTGTTCATGCTGGCCAGCGTCATCGCGCTCTACGTGGTGAGCGTCCGTGAGCTGGGCGAGGGCACGTTCGCCTTCGACAAGCTCGCCGGAATGGACATGTCGACCACGGCCGGGCGCTGGATCTGGCTCGGGTTCTTCGTCGCGTTCGCGGTGAAGGCGCCGCTGTTCCCGTTCCACACCTGGCTGCCCGACGCCGGTGGCCAGGCCCCGATCGGTGCGGCCGTGCTGCTCGTCGGCGTGCTCGACAAGGTCGGGACGTTCGGCTTCCTGCGGTACAACCTGCCGCTCTTCCCCGAGGCCTCGCGGTTCTTCGCACCGCTGGTGATCGTGCTCGGCATCATCGGCATCCTGTACGCCGCGCTGCTGGCGATCGGCCAGAACGACATGAAGCGCCTGGTGTCCTACACCTCGGTGGCCCACTTCGGGTTCATCGCGATCGGCGTCTTCGCGTTCACCACGCAGGGCGGCTCCGGCGCGGTGCTCTACATGGTCAACCACGGCATCGCCACCGGCGCGCTGTTCCTGGTCGTCGGCTTCCTGATCGCTCGCCGCGGTTCGGCGCTGATCGCCGACTACGGGGGCGTCGGCCGGCTCGTGCCGTGGATCTACGGCGCGTTCTTCGTCACCGGTATGGCGTCGCTGGCGCTGCCGATGACCAACTCGTTCGTCAGCGAGTTCCTGGTGCTGCTCGGCGTCTTCTCGCGCAACCCGGTGGCCGGTGTCGTCGCGACGCTCGGCATCGTGGTGGCGGCTTTGTACGTGCTCTGGATGATCCAGCGCACGATGCACGGGCCCACCAACCCGAAGCTGCTCGAGGAGGGCTCGCCGAAGTGGCGTGACCTGAGCCGCCGCGAGGCCTGGGTCATCGCCCCGCTGCTGGTGCTGATCATCGGCCTGGGCGTGTACCCGAAGCCGCTGCTCGACGTCATCAATCCGGCAGTGAAGGCCACGCTCACCGACGTGGGCCAGCAAGACCCGCAACCCAGTGAAGTGGCCGGAGGAAACCGATGAGCACGGCTGTTGACGTGCTGGCCGCCGACATCCAGGCGCCGAAGCTCGACTACGCGGCGCTCTCGCCGATCCTGATCCTGCTCGGCGCGGCCTGCGTCGGCATCCTCATCGAGGCGTTCGTGCCCCGCCGGGCCCGGCACTTCGTCCAGGTGGTGCTCTCGCTGGTGGGGCTCGCGGCCGCGTTCGTGGCGGTGGTGCTCGTGGCCCAGCGCGAGGTGATCACGGCCGGCGGTGCCATCGTCATCGACGGGCCGGCGCTGTTCCTGTCCGGCAGCATCATCGTGCTCGGCGCGATCAGCGTCCTGCTGATGGCCGAGCGCTCGCTCGACGCCGGTGGCTCGTTCGTGGCGCAGGCCGCGGTCGTCGCGGGCTCCCCGCCCGACCGGCGTCTGGCCAGCGAGCCGACGTCGCACACCGAGGCGTTCCCGCTGGCGATGTTCGCGCTCGCGGGCATGCTGGTGTTCGTCTCGTCGAACGACCTGCTGATCATGTTCATCGGCCTGGAAGTGCTCTCGCTGCCGCTCTACCTGCTGTGCGCGCTGGCCCGTCGCCGTCGCCTCCTCAGCCAGGAGGCCGCGGTCAAGTACTTCCTGCTCGGTGCGTTCGCCTCGGCGTTCTTCCTGTACGGCGTCGCGCTGATCTACGGCTACGCGGGTGCGGTCGACCTGGCCGCGATCCACGACGCGGTGAACGGCTCGGCGGCGAACGACGCGCTGCTCTTCATCGGCCTGGCGATGCTGCTGATCGGCCTGCTGTTCAAGGCCGGTGTGGTGCCGTTCCACTCCTGGACGCCGGACGTCTACCAGGGCGCTCCGACGCCGGTGACCGCGCTGATGGCCGCCTGCACCAAGGTCGCGGCGTTCGGCGCGATCCTGCGGGTGTTCTACGTGGCCTTCCAGTCGACCAAGTGGGACTGGCGTCCGGTGCTGATCGGCATCGCGATGCTGACGATGGTGGTCGGCGCCGTGCTCGCGGTGACCCAGACCGACATCAAGCGCCTGCTGGCCTACTCCTCGATCGCGAACGCGGGCTTCATCCTCACCGGTGTGGTCGCGCTCAACGACCGGGGCGTGTCCTCGACGCTGTTCTACCTGGCGGCCTACGGCTTCACGACGATCGGCGCGTTCGCCGTCGTCATGCTCGTCCGTGACGCCGACGGCGAGGCGACGCACCTTTCCCGCTGGGCCGGGCTCGGGCGCCGCTCGCCGCTCTACGCCGGCGTGATGACGCTGTTCCTGCTGGCGTTCGCGGGTCTGCCGCTGACCAGCGGGTTCATCTCGAAGTTCGCGGTCTTCGCGGCCGCGATCGACGGTGATGCGGTGTCACTCGTCATCGTCGGTGTCATCGCGAGCATGGTGCTCGCTTTCCCGTATCTTCGGGTAATTGTGCTCATGTACCTGTCTGACCCTGCTGAGGATGGTCCGACCGTTTCGGTTCCGGGTGGTTTCACCGCGGCTGCCCTGACGATCGGGGTGCTCGCCACACTCGCCCTGGGCGTTGTGCCGACTCAACTGCTCGACCTCGCAGGGCAGGCGGCACAATTTGTTCGATGAACACGCGCACAGCAGGGATGGACGTGGCACCTACCGGCACAGGTCTGCTCGGCATCGAGGCCATCGAGCCTGAGTTCGCCGCTTCCGTCCGCGCCGGCCTGGCCCAGGTGGAAGACGCGCTACGCACCGCGGTGTCGGACGCCGACCCGTTGGTGCACAGCGCGGCCCGCCACCTGGTCGAGGCCGGCGGCAAGCGGTTCCGGCCGCTGCTGGCGTTGTCGGCGGCACACTTCGGCAACGCCGGGGCCGACGCCGTCGTGCAGGCGGCAGTGGTGGCCGAGCTGACCCACCTGGCGACGCTCTACCACGACGACGTCATGGACGAGGCGCCCGTGCGGCGCGGCGCACCCAGTGCGAACGCGCGCTGGACGAACACGATCGCGATCCTCACCGGCGACTACCTGTTCGCCCGGGCGTCGGACCTGGTCGCCGACCTCGGCCCGGACGCCGTGCGGCTGCAGGCACGCACGTTCGCCCGGCTGGTCACCGGCCAGATCCGGGAGACCGCCGGTCCGGCCGACGGCGACGACGCGGTGGAGTTCCACCTCCACGTGCTGGCCGAGAAGACCGGTTCGCTGATCGCGACGTCGGCGCGGTTCGGGGCGATGTTCTCCGGCTGCGGTCCGGCGATCACCGAGACGCTCACCGCGTACGGCGAGGAGATCGGGGTGGCGTTCCAGCTCTCCGACGACCTGCTCGACATCGCGTCCACGTCGGCGGAGTCGGGCAAGACGCCCGGCACCGACCTGCGTGAGGGCGTCCCGACGCTGGCCGTGCTGCACGCGCTGGCCGGCGACGATCCGGGCGAGGCACGGATGCGTGAGCTGATCTCCCGGCCGATCACCGACGACGACGAGGTGGCGGAGGCGCTCGGGCTGCTGCGCGGGTCGCCGGCGATGGTCAGCGCCCGGGACACGCTGGCGGCCTACGCCCAGCGCGCCCGCGATCTGCTGGCGACGCTGCCGGACGTGCCCGCGCGCAACGCGCTGGAGTCGCTGACGTACTACGTGGTCGACCGGACTAGTTAAAGGGCTCCAGGGCCAGGCCGCGCACGACGAACCGGTAGGTGCGGCCGGGCCGCAGGTCGGGGTCGTGCCACCGCACGAGGTAGCGGTCGTCACCGTGGTGCCGCACCTCGACGGCGCAGGACGAATCGTCGACGAGCGGTCGCCAGCCGTCGGGTGACCGCCACTCGACCCGGGCGATCGGTTCGTGCCAGACCAGGTCGCCGGGGGCGGCGTCGAACCAGCCCTGCTCCCAGTAGGCGTCCTGTTCGGCGGTGACGTCGACGAACCGTGCCGTCCCGGCCCGCCGGGGGCTGCCTCCGGGCCCGCGGGGAGGCCAGTACCGGTGGGCGCGGAGGTCGAACGTCCGCTCGGGCGGTGCCTCGGTCACCATGGCGCCCGGCGTCACCGCGGCCGCCAGTGAGGCCGCGTGGGCGGCCAGGAACGCGGCCGTGTTCGGTCCGTAGAGCGTGTGGCCGCCCTCGTAGTGCTGCCTGGTGTACTCCTCCGCGGTCGTGCAGTAGCCGGCGTACTCGTTCGCCACCGACGACACGATCACGTCACCCGGCCCGGCCGCCGCCGCGACCCGGCGCCCGGCGTCGACGGTGATCTCGAACGGCGCTCCGACCAGCAGCGCGGAACCGATACGCAGCACGTGCACCGGGATCACCCGGGGGAAGTGGCGCAGCGGGACGACGGCCGGCTGCAACCACCGGGAGCCGATCACCCACTTGGCTCCGTGCGGATCGCCCGGCGCGTGCGGCTTCGGCACCCCCGCTCGGAACGGCGGGATGCGGTGCACGACCGGTGTCTCGTTCTCGTAGGCCCCGGCGATCAACGCCGCCCCCAGCGCCGGGCGCTCCGGCAGCGTGATCCCGTCGTAGGTGCGTGACGCCGTCAGGTCGACCTCACGCAGCCCGGCTCCGAGCTCGACGTCGGTGGTCGGGGTCAGCGCGGCGTGGAGGGCGGCGGCGGCCCGGCCGATGCCCCGCCCCACCCGGGCCGCCTCGACGTCACCGGCCCGCCCCGGACGCAGCGCGGGCGCGACGTCGGCGTGCGTTCCCTGCAGCGCGCCGACGACCGGGGCGCAGCCGCGCATCTCCTCGTAGACGTACGCCCACAGATCGGCGTTGTAGACGCTGTTGCGCATCGGGATACCGGTGCCGTGGACGCCGAACACCGCGAGCGCCGCGATCGGGTCCCCGTCGGTGCCGTCCACCCGCAGTACGCGCAGGCGCGGATCCACCGACGCGTACGTGCGGTGGGGCGCGATCCGCCGGTCGTCCCGGTCGGCGTTCCGGACGTGAGCGGCCAGCGACCGGTTCCGGGTCAGCCCCCACACGTCGGTGGAGCCCCACGCGGCCGCCGCCGGGCGCCGGGAAGCCACCGCCCGTTCCACTCCGGCGCTGATCCGGCGCACCAGGAACTCGGTCCAGACCGGGTCGAAGCCCGGCCGGTTCGACGCGAAGCCGTTGTAGAGGTCGGTGCCGAGGAACTGGCCCGGTGCGCCGTGGGTGTGGGTGGCGCCCAGGAACAGCCCCGCGAGCGGCACCCCGGTGCGTGCGGCCACCTGGCGCTGCACCACCGCGGAGCCGCCGAGCAGATCGCAGGCGACGATCACCACCGACGCCGTGCCGGCACGCAGGTGCAGCACGCGGGCGCGTAACCGGCCGCGGAAACCGACACCGGTGCGCGCGTTGCGTGAATAGCCGGCCTTCGGGAGGCCCGGCGGCGGCGTGAGATCGACCTCGGCCGCGCCGGCCAGCAGGGCGCTCACGGGTGGCAGGGGCGGCGACGGCGGGGTGCTCACCGTGAACCTCATCCGGCCAGTAGTACCTGAGAGCTAGGTCAGGTGTGGCTAATGACGGTGATTCGCCGGACGTCGCCGATCCCTAGGTTCAGAGGTGTCGAAACCGAGAGAGGACGTTCCGATGACCGCGACCGCCGTTGCCCGGCCAGTCCCGAACCCGATTGCCCGCGCGTTCGACGGGGAGACCGCGCGTTCGGCCGGTTATCTCGCCGTCGGCTTCCTCACCGGCATCCTCGGCCTGATCACGTTCATCCTCGTCGTGACGTTCGGCGCCACGTTCTCCGCGCTCGTCGTCGGGGTGCCGGTGCTGTTGGCCGCGTTCGCGGTCAGCCGGGGGATGGCCGAAGTGGAACGGCGCCGGGCCTCGATCCTGCTCGGTGCCCCGGTCGCACTGCCCTACCCGGTGGTCAGCGGAACGCTGCTGCAGCGGATCAGGCAGTGGCTGGCCGCCCCGTCGACCTGGCGTGACCTGCTCCACCACCTGTTCGTCTTCCCGGTGACGTTGACGGCCGCGGCGGTCTCGCTCGCGTTCTGGGCGGCGTCGCTGGGGTCGATGACGCTGTGGACCTGGTACTGGGCCATGCCCGACGACAAGATCTACCTGTTCGGCGTCTGGGACGGCAGCAACCCGTTCGTCGTCGACAGCTTCGCGTCGGCGATGCCGTGGGTCGGCGTCGGGCTGGTGCTGCTGTGGGTGTCGGCCTGGGTCACCAAGGGCATGGCGCGGATGAGCGTGCGCTACACCCAGTTCCTGCTCGGCCCGAGCCAGTCGGGCCGCTGAGAAAGGGCCGCCGGGAGGCGGCCCCTTCTCCCGCGATCAGACCCCGATGCGCGGCGCACCTATGCCGTGCTGATCACCGAGTACAGCTCGGCGAGCCGGCCCTCCGGGAGGCCGGCTTTCGCGGCGTTGGCGCCGTTCCACTGTTCGATCCGCGTCCGCATCGCGTCGAGCTCGCCGGGCAGCTGGCTGACGTGCTCGCGCAGCGCGGAGATCTTCTGCTCGAAGACGTCGGTGATGTCGACGGCGTGGTCGGCGGTGGGCGTACCGGAGAACCACATCTCCCGGACCGTCCACGGCTGGAGGCCCTCGTCGCGCAGCAGCGTCGGGTGGGCGAACGGGTTGCGTGCGTCCGGGTACACCGCGTCGAACGTCGCCTCGCCGATCCGGACGTGGTCCCCGTGGGCCGCGGGGGTGCGTGCCCAGTCGCGGACCGGCGACGTGGTGAGCACCCGGTCGGGCCGGACGCGCCGGATCTGCCGGGCGATGTCCCGGCGCAGCTCGTTCGTGACGTAGAGCGCGCCGTCGGGGTACCCGAGGAACGTGACGTCGGTGACGCCGACGACCGCGGCCGCGGCGCGCTGCTCGGCCTCGCGGATGCCCGCTATCGAGTCGCGCGGGGTCGACTCGTCGAAGCCGCCGGCGTCACCGCTGGTGGCGATCACGTAGGCGACTTCGATGCCGGCCTTCGTCCAGGTGGCGATGGTGCCACCCGAACCGAAGTCGACGTCGTCGGGATGCGCGGTGACGACCAGGACGCGCTGGACGTCGTCGATGGGGCTCACCGAAGGCGGAAAACTCACTCCAGCGAGACTACAGCGGTCCGCGCCCGGCCCGGAGAACGAGCATGGCCAGCTGGGCGCCGTCGGTGCCGAGCTCGCGGCGGAACTTGTCGACGATGGCCTGCTCCCGGGAGAGGACGAGCCGGGTACCGCCGGCGGCCATCCGGGCGGCGCCCACCTGCCGGCTGAGCTCGGCGCGCTCGCGCCAGATGCGGATCAGCTCGTCGTCCGCGGCGTTGATGCGTTCTCGGAGCGCGGCGATCTCGTCGTTCGCCTGCTCGGTGGTGGTGGTCGGTGCGGTCATGGCGTGCTCTCCAAGGGTTTCGGGTGGGCACCCGTCCGTCGGGGCGCACAAAAAACGCCCCGGGGCCGGGCCCCGGGGCGTCGAAGTGGTCTGGGTTCAGACGACGAAGACGGCTGCCGGATGCCCGGAGCCGTAAAAAAATCGTGCCGTCAGTCGAACCACGCGAACAGTGTTGCACGAGGGGCGCCGTTCGGCCAGCGGCGGTCGGAACTGTCGGTGCTCCGGAGTAATGTCGCGAGGCGATGAGCACCCTCTTCGACATCCCCAATGCCCGTCGGCCCGTCCACCTCAAGGTCGACCCGTCCGCGCTGCTCGAGGGGCTCAACGACCAGCAGCGGGCGGCCGTGGTCCACGAGGGCACGCCCCTGTTGATCGTCGCCGGGGCCGGCTCCGGCAAGACCAGGGTGCTCACCCACCGGGTCGCGTGGATCCTGGCGAAACGCGGTGCCCAGCCGGGCGAGATCCTCGCGATCACGTTCACCAACAAGGCCGCGGGCGAGATGAAGGAGCGGGTCACCGAGCTCATCGGCAACCGCGCCCGGTCGATGTGGGTGTCCACGTTCCACTCCGCCTGCATCCGCATCCTGCGGGCCGAGGCGAAGACCGCGGGGCTCAAGTCCCAGTTCTCGATCTACGACGCCGACGATTCCCGGCGCCTGATGACGCTCGTCGCCCGCGAGCTCGATCTGGACCCCAAGCGGTACCCGGCCCGCTCGCTGCTGGCCCAGGTCAGCAACCTCAAGAACGAATTGGTCGACGAGGAGGAGTTCTCCTCCCGGGCGTCCGGTACGGCCGAGCGCATGCTGGCCGAGGCGTACGCGCTCTACCAGCGGCGCCTCCGCGAGGCCCAGGCGCTCGACTTCGACGACATCATCATGACCACGGTGAACCTCCTCCGGGCGTTCCCGGCCGTGGCCGAGCACTACCGGCGGCGTTTCCGCCACGTCCTGGTCGACGAGTACCAGGACACCAACCACGCCCAGTACGCGCTGGTCCGCGAGCTGGTGGGCACCGACGCCGAGGGCGACCCGCCGCCGGCGGAGCTGTGCGTCGTCGGCGACGCCGACCAGTCGATCTACGCGTTCCGCGGCGCCAGTATCCGCAACATCCTCGAGTTCGAGCGTGACTACCCGCAGGCCACCACGATCCTGCTCGAACAGAACTACCGCTCCACCCAGACGATCCTGAGCGCCGCCAACGCGGTGATCGCCCGCAACCCCGACCGGCGGCCCAAGAACCTCTGGTCGCAGGCCGGCGACGGGCACCCGCTGACCGCGTACGTGGCCGACAACGAGCACGACGAGGCCGCCTGGGTCGCCGGCGAGGTCGATCGGCTCACCGATTCGGGCACGCACCGCCCGGGCGATGTCGCGGTGTTCTACCGCACGAACGCCCAGTCCCGGGTGTTCGAGGAGATCTTCATCCGGGTCGGCCTGCCGTACAAGGTCGTCGGCGGCGTCCGCTTCTACGAGCGCAAGGAAGTGCGTGACGCGTTGGCGTACCTGCGCGCCATCGCGAACCCCGACGACACCGTGAGCGTCCGCCGGGTGCTGAACACGCCCCGGCGGGGCATCGGCGACCGTGCCGAGGCCTGTGTCGAGGCGCTGTCCTCGCGCGAGCGCATCGGCTTCGGTGCCGCGCTCGAACGGGCGGGGGAGGCCCCCGGCATCGGCAGCCGCGCGGTCAAGTCGATCGGTGACTTCACCACGTTGATGGCCTCGCTGCGCCAGCTGGCCGAGACCGAGCCGCCGAGCATCGTCCTGGAGGAGGTGCTCTCGCGCACCGGCTACCTCGCCGAGCTGGAGGAGAGCACCGATCCGCAGGACGAGGGGCGGGTCGAGAACCTGCAGGAGCTGGTGAGCGTCGCTCGCGAGTTCGAGGAGCGCGCGGCGGCCGCCGAGACCGAGGCCGGGCTGGTCGAGTTCCTCGAGCAGGTGGCGCTGGTCGCCGACGCCGACAGCGTCCCGCCGGCCCCCGACGACGCCGAGGGGGCCGACCAGGCCGCCCAGCAGGGTCAGGTCACGCTGATGACGCTGCACACGGCGAAGGGCCTGGAGTTCCCGGTCGTGTTCCTCACCGGGCTGGAGGACGGTGTCTTCCCGCACCTGCGGTCCCTGGGCGATCCCAAGGAGCTGGAGGAGGAGCGCCGGCTGGCCTACGTCGGCATCACGCGGGCGCGGGAGCGCCTGTACCTGTCGCGGGCGATCACGCGCAGCGCCTGGGGCCAGCCCCAGTACAACCCGCCCTCGCGCTTCCTCGACGAGGTGCCCACCGGGTTGCTCAGCTGGGAGCGGCAGGCTCCGGCGCCGAAGGAGACGCTCTCGAAGTGGAGCGGCACCGGCTCGGCCCAGGAGCGGCTCGCCCAGCAGTACGCGTCGGCCGCGCGGCCCGCGTCCCGTGCGGCCGGAGCGGGCAACCGTCCGGCGATCTCGCTGGAGGTCGGCGATCGGGTCACCCACGACGCGCACGGGCTGGGCCGCGTCGTGGAGAAGCGGGGCGACGGCGACCGGGCCCAGGCGGCCGTCGACTTCGGAGACGGCAAGCCCCGCTGGTTCCTCCTTCGCTACGCACCACTAGAGAAGCTCTAGGTCGCGTCCGTCACAACAGTCCGAAGTGGTCCACAGTCCGATGTGGTCCGCGGGCGCAAACTGATCCACCGAACGGCTGGCTATACGGTCGTTCTACCGATACAATCGAACATATGTTCGAACGATGAGTCGAACGGTGAGGGTGGTGCGGGGATGAGCGAGACCACGAATGGCGCGGTCGTGATGGTTCGTCGGGCGCGGTACTGCGCGGCTCCGACGGTGCGGTCGGCGGCGTCGGCGCGGCCGTCCACCGGCCGGGTCGTGCTCGAGGCGTATCGCCCCGGTTTCTCAGAGGCCGGTGTTGACGCTCGTCACCGAGACGTCGTGGTCCTCGAGCCAGCTGAGGGGGTCCTCCGGCACGTCGTTGATGCGAACCTCGAAGTGGCAGTGCGGGCCCGTTGACTGGCCGGTGCTGCCCACCTTGGAGATCGCGTCGCCGGCTTCGACGTGGTCACCCACCGAGACGAGCAGCTCCGAGTTGTGCCCGTAGCGGGTCGTCACCCCGTCGCCGTGGTCGATGATGACGATCTGGCCGTACCCGCCGTACCAGCCCGCGCGGATGACCGTGCCCGCGCTCGCCGCTTTGACGGTCGAGCCGTAGGCGGCGGCGAAGTCGATGCCGTAGTGGAACGTGCCCCAGCGGGCGGCGTAGAGCGAGCTGAGCGGCCCACTGGCCGGCTTGACCCAGACGGGGAGCTGTTCCGGCTCACCGACGCCGCTGCGCTTGAGTGATCGCGAGGCGCGCGTATCGCCGCTGCGGATTTCCTTCTGGGTGGTGTTGCCGACGTCGCTCGACTGCGACGAGAGCTTGCCCGCGTCGACCTGTTGGCCGAGTGCGGCGGAGGCGGATGCCGTGTCGGCCGCCGGAAGCGCCGAGCCGACCGCCAGGGCGGCGACACTGACGCCGACCACTGCGGTCGTAACAGCCATGGCGTATCCGGCGCGTGGTGCTGTCGGTGCGCGATGGCGTCCGACGTGCCGGACATTCCCGCTCTCTTGCACTAACTGCCTTTCGACGGCCTACCTGCTCCCTGTTCGATCCACGTGTGGCGCCGCGAGTGCGTTCACATTCGGATCGAGTCCGGAGTCGGTCGGAAACGGCAGACCGGTTTCCGACACAAGGCGTCACGATGCCAGCCCCGGGCGGCCGGAGCAAGAACGACCAAGGAACTGGTGGCTTTCCGCCCTTCGAATCCCTTTTGTGCGCGTAAAAATCAGCGCTACCAGTAGTTGAAACCGCACCATTTGTTATCGCTGGTTTCGCTGGTGCTCTTCCGTGCATGGGGTCGAACTGGGCGATACCCGGCCGTACCGGGCGCGGAACGCTCCCTTAAACCTAGCTAAAGACGGTCTGGGTCACACGTAGCGGGACGGCCGACGCTGATCCCCCGAATGGCTGAGCGTCGCTCGGCGGGCGGGACGGGACCCGATCACGCTTACGGAGGGTGAGATTGAGCGGAGGGGTCGGGCGCACCCCTCGAACGCCCGACCCCGACCGCTCACCCGACCGTTGCCGGTGGGCGGTCGCAGTGAACAACGCGTGGCCGCGCCCGCGGTAACGGGGCCACGGGGGCGGATGTCACATCCGGGGCTCGTGAGGTCAGTGATACCGCCGTGACCTGGAGCCATCCCGGTGTCCGACCGGACACGTGATGTTCGTATCGTCGTGCTTGTGAGGTAACACACCGGCGCGGAGACGCACGGCCCGTGTCGGCCCCGATAGCCTGCGGCGAGAGGTGTCGGATACCCGTCATCGTCGTGCCACCGGCTCGGCCGGCCCGGCCGCTCCGCGACCGACGGATGCACTTCGGCACCATGCGACGAGGCAGCGACAGCGGGCCGAGCGGCGGCTTCGACCCGCGTCGAAACGAGCGAGGACGGACGCGGCAGTGGACCTGTTCGAATATCAGGCGAGGGACATCTTCGCCAAGCACGGGGTTCCCGTGCTGGCCGGCTCGGTGGCCGACACCCCGGCCGAGGCGCGCAGCATTGCCGAGAAGGTCGGCAAGCAGGTGGTCGTCAAGGCACAGGTGAAGGTCGGCGGCCGCGGCAAGGCCGGCGGCGTCAAGCTCGCCGAGAACCCGGACGAGGCCGAGGCCCGCGCCACCGACATCCTGGGCATGGACATCAAGGGCCACATCGCCCACCGGGTGCTGGTCGCCGAGGCGAGCGACATCGAGGAGGAGTACTACTTCTCCTTCCTGCTCGACCGGGCCAACCGCACGTTCCTCGCGATGGCCAGCCGGGAGGGTGGCGTCGAGATCGAGCAGGTCGCGGTCGACAACCCCGACGCGCTCGCGAAGATCCCGGTCAGCGCGGTCGACGGGGTCGACGAGGCGAAGGCCCGCGAGATCCTGGTCGCCGGCAAGTTCCCCGAGGACACCCTCGACGAGGCGGCCAAGGCCGTCGTCGCGCTCTGGGACGTCTTCGTGGGTGAGGACGCGACGCTCGTCGAGGTCAACCCGCTGGTCAAGGCCCCCGGTGGCCGGATCATCGCGCTCGACGGCAAGGTCACGTTCGACGCCAACGCCGGGTTCCGGCAGCCCGGGCACGACGAGCTCGAGGACGTCTCCGCGGTCGACCCGCTGGAGCAGGCGGCCAAGGCCAAGAACCTCAACTACGTCAAGCTCGACGGCGAGGTCGGCATCATCGGCAACGGCGCGGGCCTGGTCATGTCGACGCTCGACGTCGTCGCGTACGCGGGTGAGGAGTTCGGCGGCAAGAAGCCGGCCAACTTCCTCGACATCGGCGGTGGCGCCTCCGCCGAGGTGATGGCGAACGGGCTGGAGATCATCCTCTCCGACCCGTCGGTCAAGAGCGTCTTCGTCAACGTCTTCGGCGGCATCACCGCCTGCGACGCGGTCGCCAACGGCATCGTGCAGGCGCTGGCGCTGCTCGCCGAGCGCGGCGACGAGGTCACCAAGCCGCTGGTCGTCCGCTTGGACGGCAACAACGCCGAGCTCGGTCGGCAGATCCTCACCGACGCGAACCACCCGCTGGTCGAGCAGGTGGACACCATGGATGGCGCCGCCCGCCGCGCCGCCGAGCTGGCTGCGAAGTAAGGGACGCCGAGAGAAATGTCGATCTTCCTGACCGAGAAGAGCAAGGTCATCGTCCAGGGCATGACCGGGTCGGAGGGGCGCAAGCACACGCAGCGCATGCTCCGTTCGGGCACCCAGATCGTGGGCGGCGTCAACCCGAAGAAGGCCGGCACCACCGTCGAGTTCGAGGGTGGAACCGAGGTACCGGTGTTCGGCAGCGTCGCCGAGGCGATCAAGGAGACCGGCGCCGACGTCAGCGTCATCTTCGTGCCGCCGGCCGGCGCGAAGGCCGCGATCATCGAGGCCGTCGACGCCAACATCGGCCTCGCGGTGGTCATCACCGAGGGCATCCCGGTGCACGACACCACCTGGGCCTGGGACTACGCGCAGAAGAAGCGCGCCGAGGGCGGCCAGACCCGCATCATCGGCCCGAACTGCCCGGGGCTGATCTCGCCCGGGGCGTCGAACGCGGGCATCATCCCGGCCGACATCACCAAGTCCGGCAAGATCGGGCTGGTCAGCAAGTCCGGCACGCTGACCTACCAGATGATGTACGAGCTGCGTGACATCGGTTTCTCCACCGCGGTGGGCATCGGCGGTGACCCGGTCATCGGCACCACGCACATCGACTGCCTGGAGGCCTTCGAGGCCGACCCGGAGACCACCGCGATCGTGATGATCGGTGAGATCGGTGGCGACGCCGAGGAGCGGGCCGCGGCCTACATCTCCGAGCACGTCACGAAGCCGGTCGTCGCGTACGTCGCGGGCTTCACCGCCCCCGAGGGCAAGACGATGGGTCACGCCGGCGCGATCATCTCCGGCTCGGCCGGCACCGCGCAGGCCAAGAAGGAAGCGCTCGAGGCCGTCGGGGTCAAGGTCGGCAAGACGCCGTCCGAGACCGCGCGTCTCATGCGCGAGATCGTCACCGCCTGAGTTTTTCCGGAGCCGGGTCCCGTCTGACGGGGCCCGGCTCCGTCGTGTCCGGGGACGACACGCCGGGGGACGCGAATAGGCCCGCTTGGTACTCGCCTGTCACAGTAAGGCGGTGTCCCCCGGCGCTCCTCCCTCATCGCCTGCCCGGGTGGCCCTGCCCGCAGCGGCGCTGACCACGGCCGGCTGGGCCGCGCTGGTGGTGCTCGTGCCGATGGCCGCGGTGGGGCTCGTCGTCTGGGTGGCGGAGAACCAGTCCGGCGCGCCGGCGGGTGACGCGCTCCGGCTCGCCGCGGACGGCTGGTTGCTGGCGCACGGCGTCCGGCTCCAGACGCCGAGCGGGCCGTTCGGGCTGACGCCCCTGCTGCTGAGCCTCGTGGTGCTGCGCCAGCTCTACCGGGCCGGGCGCAACAGCGCGCTCGCCACCGGGGCGGTGTCCTGGCTCGGGGTGATCCGGGTGGCGGTGGCGGTCGGGCTCGCGTACGGGTTCTTCGGCATGGTCGCCGCGCTGCTCGGCGCCACCTCCGGGGTCCGGGCGGATCCGGCGTCGGCCGGTGTCGTCACCGGCCTGCTCGCCGGGTTCGGCGCCGGTTGGGGTGCGGCTAGGGCGGTCGGCCTCGGAGCGGCGATGGCGTTCGGGTTGCCCGACGTCGTCCGCCGCGGTGCCTCGGCCGGTGGTGTCGCGGCCGCGGCCGTGCTCACCGCGGGTGTGCTCGCGGCCGGTGCGCAGATGGTCGTCACCCACGAGGAGTTCCGCAGCGTCTTCGGCTCGTTGCGTGCCGGTGTGGTGGGCGGCGTCGCGATCACCGCGCTCTGCGTCCTCTACGCGCCGACCGCGGCGGTCTGGGCCACCGCCTACCTGGTGGGGCCCGGGTTCGCGGTCGGCACCGGCACCGCGGTGGACGCCAGCACCGTGCAGCTCGCGCCACTGCCGTCGTTCCCGCTGCTGGCGGCCGTTCCGACCGGGCCGGCGTCGGCGATGGTCAGCCTGACGCTGGCGGCGCCGCTGATCGCCGGGCTGCTGGCCGGGGCCGTCACCGCCCGCCCGCCCCGCACCGAGGACGCCGCCCTGCCGCGCTGGCGCATCGCGCTCGGCGGTGCGCTGATCGCCGGGCCGGTGGCCGGTGTGCTGGTCGCGCTGGCCGCGGCGGCGTCACGCGGGCCGCTCGGCGACGGGCGGCTCTCCGAACTCGGCCCGTCGCCGTGGCACGTCGGCATCGTGCTCGCCGTCGAGGTGGCCGTGGCCGCGCTGGTCGGTGCCACGGTCGCCCGCACCGCGGCGTCCTGGGCCGCGTGGTCGGCCACCCGCCGCTGGTCGCCGGACGCCACCGGGGCCGCCGCGCCGCCGTGGGCGAACCGCCTGCCGTTCGGGGCCCGCCGGCTCGTGGTCGGTCTGTTCTCCGGGCCGGACGCCGCCGACCGGGCCGCCCCGCCGCCGCGGGAGCCCCGCGAGCCCGAACCCACCGCCGACAGCGCGCCCCAGCCGCACCGCCGCACCGGCGAAGGCTGACCGGGCCGCGCCGGGTCCGTGCGGCGACTCACACCGCGGGGTCAGGTGCGGTAGGCGCGGTGCCCGGCGCGGGGGCCCACGGGTTAGGCTCGGGGCGTCAGCCGGAGGTTAGGAGCGTCGTGACCGCCCGAGTCGTGGTCCTCGTATCGGGGTCAGGCACCACGCTGCAGGCGTTGCTGGACGCCGCCGCGGATCCGGCGTACGGCGCTGACGTCGTCGCGGTCGGGGCCGACCGGGACGGCATCGAGGGCCTCACCCGGGCCGAGAAGCTCGGCGTGCCGACGTTCGTCCGGCGCGTGTCGGACCACGAGTCCCGGGAAGCCTGGGACGCCGCCCTCACCGAGGACGTCGCCGCCCACGACCCGCACCTCGTCGTCTCGGCCGGCTTCATGAAGCTCGTCGGGCCCACGTTCCTCGGCCGGTTCCAGAACCGCATGGTCAACAGCCACCCGGCTCTGCTGCCGTCGTTCCCCGGCATGCACGGCCCCCGCGACGCGCTCGACTACGGGGTCAAGGTCACCGGCTGCACGCTGTTCTTCGTCGATGCCGGCGTCGACACCGGCCCGATCATCGACCAGCGCGTCGTCCCGGTGCTGTCCACCGACGACGTCGGTCAGCTGCACGAACGCATCAAGGTCGCCGAGCGGGAGATGCTCGTCGACTCGATCGGCCGGCTGGCCCGCGAGGGCTGGACCGTCACTGGAAGGAAGGTCTCGATCCCATGACGCAGGCGCAACCCGACCGGAAGCCCATCCGGCGCGCGTTGATCAGCGTGTACGACAAGACCGGGATCGAAGAGCTCGCCGTCGGTCTGGCCGAGCTCGGCGTCGAGATCGTCTCCACCGGCTCGACCGCGGCACGCATCGCCGCCGCCGGGGTCGCGGTCACCCAGGTCGCCGAGGTCACCGGCTTCCCGGAGACGCTCGACGGCCGGGTCAAGACGCTGCACCCGCACATCCACGCCGGTCTGCTCGCCGACCTGCGCAACCCCGCGCACGTCCAGCAGCTCGCCGAGCTCGACATCACGCCGTTCGAGCTGGTCATCTCCAACCTCTACCCGTTCCGCGAGACCGTCGCGTCCGGAGCCGGGCACGACGAGGTCGTCGAGCAGATCGACATCGGCGGCCCGTCGATGGTCCGCGCGGCGGCGAAGAACCACGCGAACGTCGCGATCGTGGTGGAGCCGGGTGCGTACCCGCTGGTGCTCGAGGCCGCCCGCGCCGGTGGCTTCGACCTCGCGACCCGTCGTCAGCTGGCCGCGCGTGCGTTCGCGCACACCGCCGCGTACGACGTCGCGGTGGCCGGCTGGACCGCGCGCGAGCTGGTCGACGAAGCCGGTGACGTCGCGTGGCCGGCGTTCGCGGGCATCGCGCTCGAGCGCGCCGAAGTGCTGCGGTACGGCGAGAACCCGCACCAGGCCGCGGCGCTCTACGTCGACCACGACGCGGTGGCCGGCATCGCGCAGGCCGAGCAGCTGCACGGCAAGCCGATGTCCTACAACAACTACGTCGACGCCGACGCGGCGTACCGCGCCGCCTACGACTTCACCGAGCCCACGGTCGCGATCATCAAACACGCGAACCCGTGCGGGATCGCGTCGGCCGGCGACATCGCCGAGGCGCACCGCAAGGCGCACGCCTGCGACCCGGTGAGCGCGTTCGGTGGGGTCATCGCCGTGAACCGGCCGGTGAGCGTGGCGATGGCGCAGCAGGTGGCGGAGATCTTCACCGAGGTCGTGGTGGCGCCCTCCTACGAGGACGGCGCGGTCGAGATCCTGTCGAAGAAGCCGTCGATCCGGCTGCTGACCGCGCCCGAGCGTGCTCGCGGTGGGGTCGAGTTCCGGCAGGTCTCCGGCGGCGGGCTGGTGCAGACCGTCGACGGCGTGGACGCGCCGGGCGACGACGTCAGCGGCTGGAAGCTGGTCACCGGCGAGCAGGCGGACGCGGCGACGCTCGCCGACCTGCAGTTCGCGTGGCGGGCCGTGCGTGCGGTGAAGAGCAACGCGATCCTGCTCGCCGCCGACACCGCGACGGTCGGCGTCGGCATGGGGCAGGTGAACCGGGTCGACTCGGCGCGGCTCGCGGTGTCGCGTGCGGGTGACCGGGCCGCCGGTTCGGTCGCGGCGTCGGACGCGTTCTTCCCGTTCGCGGACGGGCTCGAGGTGCTCACCGAGGCCGGTATCAAGGCGATCGTCGAGCCGGGCGGCAGCGTCCGCGACGACGAGGTCATCGCCGCGGCCCAGAAAGCGGGAATCGCGCTTTACTTCACAGGGACGCGTCACTTCTACCACTGACGTTTATCGTCAGTAAGTATGGCGTTCTTCACGTCGGTTGCCGACGTCACCGACAAGCTGGCCACGGCCGGGTACCTCGCGTCCCCGGCCGTGGCCACTACCGTCTTCCTGGCTGATCGGCTGGAGAAGCCGTTACTCGTCGAAGGGCCGGCGGGGGTCGGGAAGACCGAGCTCTCCAAAGCGGTCGCGGCCGCGGGTGGGGCGCGGCTGGTGCGGCTGCAGTGTTACGAGGGCGTCGACGAGTCACGCGCGCTCTACGAGTGGAACCACGCCAAGCAGCTCCTGCGCATCACCGCCGGCCAGGACGAGAGCTGGGAAGAGACCAAGGCGGACGTCTTCAGCGAAGAGTTCCTGCTCCCGCGTCCGCTGCTGACCGCGATCCAGGGCGACGAGCCCACCGTCCTGCTCATCGACGAGACCGACAAGGCCGACGTCGAGATCGAGGGCCTGCTGCTCGAGGTGCTCGGCGACTTCCAGATCACCGTGCCGGAACTGGGCACGATCACCGCGACCCGCGCCCCGTTCGTCGTCCTCACCTCGAACGCCACCCGCGAACTCTCCGAGGCCCTGCGTCGCCGGTGCCTGTTCCTGCACATCGACTTCCCGGACGCCGCACTCGAGGAGCGCATCGTCCGGCTCCGCGTCCCCGGCCTGGACGAGGCACTCGCGAACTCAGTCGTCCGCGTCGTCAACGCGCTGCGCACGATGGAGCTGCGCAAAGCACCCTCGGTCGCCGAGACCATCGACTGGGCCCGCACGCTGCTCGCGCTCGGCGCCGAAACGCTCGACGAGCAGGTGGTCACCGACAGCCTCGGTGTCCTGCTCAAGCACCAGGCCGACGTGGTGCACGCGACCAAGCGACTGCGGCTGGACACGGTCCTCCGATGACGGTGCCGGGCCGGCTCGTCGAGTTCGTGCAGGCGCTGCGCGAGCACGGCCTGCAGATCGGGCCGGGGGAGACGATCGACGCGGCCGGTGCCGTCGACGCGCTCGGGTTCGACGACCGCGAGCAGCTCCGGCACGGCCTGGCGGCCACGCTGCTGCGCCGTTCCGGCCACGAGGCCGTGTTCGACGCGGTGTTCGACCTCTACTTCCCGGTCGCCACCGGCGCGCCGGAAGCCACCCGCGCCGACGGGGAGCCGCAGAGCCTGGACGAGCTCCGCGCCCGCCTCGCCGACGCGCTGGTCAGCGGCGACCAGGCACTGCTGGCCCAGCTCGCGGCCGAGGCCGTCGCGCAGCTCGGCGCGTACGGGCAGGTCGGCTCGGGCGGCGAAGGCGCACCCGGCTCCGGCGGCTGGTCCGCCCACCAGGCGATGGAGCGGCTTCGCCCGCAGACGCTGATCGCGGCGGTCGCCGAGCGGATGGCGGCGGGGGAGTTCGCCGACCGGCTGGCGCGCGACGAGGCACGGCAGCGGGTCGCCGGGTTCGAGAAGCTGGTCGCGGCCGAGGCCCGGCGCCGGGTCGCCGAGCTGCGTGGCCGTGACCGGATCGCCCGGTACTCGATCCCGAAGGCCGCCGACCACCGCGACTTCGTCACCGCGAACCGCGAGCAGCTCGCGGCACTGCGCCGCACGGTTCAGCCGCTGTCCCGGCGGCTCGCGACGCGGCTCGCGGCGCGTCGGCGTCACGCCAGAAGAGGCGCGCTGGACCTGCGGCGGACGTTCCGCCGGTCGCTCTCGACCGGCGGGGTCGCGATGCGCCCGGCGTTCCGGAAGCCGCGTCCGGGGCGGCCGGAGATCGTGCTGCTCTGTGACGTCTCCGGCTCGGTGGCCGGGTTCGCGCACTTCACGTTGATGCTCGTCGAAGCGATGCACGACCAGTTCAGCCTGGTGCGTGCGTTCGCGTTCGTCGACTCGACGGCGGAGGTGACCGAGCTGGTCGCCGACAACGACGCCGATCCGGCACGGCTGGTGGAGCGCATCCTGTCCGAGTCCGGCGTGGTGCGGTGGGACGGGCACAGCAACTACGGGCGGGCGCTGCGCGACTTCGTCACCGACTCGCTGGACGCGATCGGTCCGCGGACGTCCGTGCTCGTCCTCGGCGACGCCCGGACGAACGGCGGCGACCCGAACCTGGGTGACCTGCGCCAGATCGTCGACCGCGCGAAGCGGACGTACTGGCTCAACCCCGAGCCGCGCGCCTCGTGGGGCAGCGGCGACTCGGCGACCGAGGCCTACCGCACGCTGGTGAACATGTACGAGTGCCGTAACGCCGATCAGCTCACCCAAGTGATCAGTCGGGTCCTGCCGGTCTGAACCACTTCGGGTTAGATGAGGGCGTGACCGCGACTCTCCTGGACGGTAAGGCAACGGCGGCCCTGGTTCGGGCCGAGCTACGCGACCGGGTGGCCGCGCTGCGCAAGCGCGGGGTGGCGCCGGGGCTGGGCACCGTGCTCGTCGGCGACGACCCGGGGTCGCGTGCCTACGTGGCCGGCAAGCACCGCGACTGCGCCGAGGTCGGCATCGAGAGCATCCGGGTGGACCTGCCCGCCGACGCCACCCAGCAGGACGTCGAAGGCGCGGTGGCCCGGCTGAACGCGGACCCGGCCTGCACCGGGTACATCGTCCAGCTGCCGCTGCCCCGCGGGCTGGACGCGAACCGGGTGCTGGAGCTGATGGACCCGGACAAGGACGCCGACGGCCTGCACCCGACCAACCTCGGCCGGCTCGTGCTGGGTGTGCCCGCGCCCCTGCCCTGCACACCGCGCGGAATCGTCGAGTTGCTGCGGCGGTACGGCGTGAAACTCGACGGGGCGGAGGTGGTCGTCGTCGGCCGCGGCCTGACGGTCGGCCGGCCGCTGGGTCTCCTGCTCACGCGGCGCACTGAGAACTCCACCGTGACCTTGTGCCACACCGGCACCCGCAACCTCACCGAGCACACCCTGGCGGCGGACATCGTCGTGGTGGCGACGGGTCACGCACACATGCTGACGCCGGAGATGGTGAAGCCGGGCGCCGCGGTGCTCGACGTCGGCATCACGCGGACCGAGCTCGGCCTCGCCGGCGACGTCGACCCGGCGGTCGCCGAGGTCGCGGGTTTCCTCGCTCCGATGCCGGGCGGGGTCGGCCCGATGACGCGGGCGATGTTGCTGGCGAACGTAGTCGAAACCGCCGAGCGATTCGCCGAATAGCGACTCTCGGTTAAACGCTCATCACTATTAGCGACGGCCCGCCCGGATGATCCGTGCGGGCCGTCAGTTTTCCGACTCGGCGGACATCGAGTAATGAATTAACTCTGCGTTATTTATCCGGTACGGATCGACGTTTCCGTTGACTGTCCCGAGAAAATCGTGGCGAGTGTTACGGGGACCCGGCGTTTTATCGCTGTCAGGTTTCTGACACTCTAAGCGGCGGCCGTTCCGTCGCAAGGTTGACAACGCTCACGCAGCCCAGGGGAGAGACTGTTCCTGAGAACTTTTACAGAACCCCCAAAGCTGGACATAAGTGCTTCCGCACAACTCGGACCTTCAACACTTTCCGTTCTATCGTTGCAACTTCAACTGATCGCTGACGATCGCCGAAACGGACTTTCAGTCATCAATCCGAAATTGCTCTACGCTTTGGGCGGCGATTGACAAAGCGACATGAAGTTTTGACCGCACCTTCACATGAGAGTGCGCATGTTGCTTATGATCGGTCCTTCGGAGGCACCGTTTGCTTCCGAGCCAAGTAAGTTGGACATAAGGGTAGATGCGTGCAATGCAGGGCGATTCTTGGATGGACGGCATGGAGGGGACCTGCCGAGTCACGGTGCGTGAATAACGCCGTGGTCGTTACATCCAAGTTTTTCGGCCCGCTGACGGAGCGGTCGGCCATCGTCACCCATCGCCACACCGGAAATTTCCACGTCCGTGTCAGTCAGGGGCGCGCCCCTGTCGGAGGAGGGCTGCAATGACCGCGCCGAACCGGGCTGCGACGAGCGAAGACGACTCGTCAGCCCAAAACTCGGCAGTTGGCCGGGTGCGCGTCCCCTCGGCGCGCCCGGCCGCCGATTCCGAGGGATCGGCAGGCGGTTCCGATCGCGCCGAGGACCGTAACGACGCCGCGGGCAGGCCGCCCGAGGCGTCCGGTCGCGCGTCGGTGAGTGGCTCTGCCTCCGTCAGCGGCTCCGCGTCCGTGAGCGGCGCCCCGGCGTACGGAGCGCCGGCCTCCGGGTCCGCGTCCGTCAGCGGCTCCGCGTCGGTGAGCGGTGCTCCCGTCAGTGGCGCTGCGTCGGTGCCGGGTTCCTCCGGGCGCGCGAGCGTCCCGGTGCCGCCACCGGCCGGCCGGGACGACGACGGCCGCGGCCGCGCGTCGGTGCCGTCGCAGCCGGGTCGTGCCTCCGTGCCGCCTCCGCCGGAGCCCCGCGACTGGGCCGGGCCGTCCAACGAGGCGTCGGGCCGGGCCCGGATCCCGGTGGCCCGCCCCGAGCCGGACGCCGACCAGGGCTACTTATCCCAGCCCGGTTACGACCAGAGCTACGACCAGCGGGGCTACGACCAGGGGTACGACCAGCCGTCCGCCTACGGCACGGCCCGCCCGCAGTCGGCCCCGCCGCAGCAGCAGCCGCACCAGGCGCCGCCGCCGCCGAGCGGCCCGCTTCCGCAGCAGTACGACACCCGCCCGCAGCCCGACGGTCAGTACCGGCAGCCCGCCACCCGGGGCGGCCACGGCTACGAGGACAGCGGCGAGTACATCCGCCCGATCTTCATCGACGCTCCGCCGATGCCGGCGCCGAGCGCGGAAGAGACGGCGCTGCTCAACATCGTCCACGAGCCGTTCGGCCCGGCCCCGCGCATGGTCGCGATCGGCCGCGCCACGGTTCCGGTCTTCTCGCGCCCCGACGCGCGCGAAGAGGTTCCCGAGACGGGCCTCGACGCCGCGTTCGAACTGGACAAGACCGGCCAGTTCGGCATCGAGCGCATCCACGGCCCCCGTGAGACCTACGACTACGAGGGCTACAGCACGCTGGCCGGCCCGATCCAGGCCGCGCCGCAGGGTGAGTACCGGGTGCAGATGCGCCGGCTGTTCCGCCGCCGCCCGCTGCGCACCGCGCTCGTCACGCTGCTCGCGCTCGTCGTCGAAGTGACGTTCTTCGCCTGGCTGTTGATCGCCGGCAAGATGCCGAAGGTCGAGGGCCACCAGGCGCTCTACGCCGCCACGATCTTCGTGATCGTGTGTACGGCGCTGGTGGAGCTCTTCCGCCTGATCAACGTCCTGACGCTGTGCATCATGACGCTGAGCGTCCGGGACCCGATCCCGGTCGCACCGCCCTCGGGCATGCGGGTCGCGTTCCTCACCACGATCGTCCCCGGCCGCGAGCCGGTGGACGTCGTCCGGCGCACGCTGATCGCCGCGAAGCACATCCGCCACGACGGCCCGTTCGACGTCTGGCTGCTCGACGAAGGTGACGACGACGAGGTCAAGGCCATGTGCGCCGAGCTCGGCGTCCGGCACTTCACCCGCCGTCACGTGCCGCAGTGGAACACCAAGCACGGTCCGCACAAGGCGCGTACCAAGCACGGCAACTACAACGCCTGGATCATCAGCCACGCGCGCGAGTACGACGCGTTCGTCTCGGTCGACCCCGACCACGCGCCGCTGCCGAACTACTGCGAGCGGATGCTCGGGTACTTCCGCGACCCGAACGTCGGCTTCGTGATCGGGCCGCAGGTCTACGGCAACTACGACAACTTCGTGACCCGGTGGGCCGAGTCGCAGCAGTACCTGTTCCACTCGGTGCTGCAGCGGGCCGGCAACCGGCTCGGCATCCCGATGCTGGTCGGCACCAACAACGCGGTCCGCATCGACGCGCTGCTGTCGATCCGCGGCCTGCAGGACTCGATCACCGAGGACATGGCGACGAGCATCGTCGCCCACACCACGAAGAACCCGGCGACCGGCAAGAAGTGGCGTTCGGTCTACACGCCCGACGTGCTCGCCGTCGGTGAGGGCCCCGCGTCCTGGACCGACTTCTTCACCCAGCAGCACCGCTGGTCGCGTGGCACCGACGAGGTGCTCATGCGCTCGTTCTGGAAGCGCGGCTGGAAGCTCGGCCCGCGCCGGATGCTGCACTACATGCTGCTGATGTCCTTCTACCCGCTGACCGCGGTCGCCTGGATGCTCGGCGCGGCCACCTGTGCTCTCTCGGTCCTCCTCGGCACGAAGGGCGTGCAGGTTCCGCTGCAGGTCTGGCTGATGCTCTACGTGGACGCCGCGGTGCTGCAGGTCGGGCTGTACCTCTGGAACCGGCGGCACAACGTCAGCCCGCACGAGAGCGCCGGTTCGTCCGGCGCGGTGGGCATGCTGATGTCCACGATGTCGGCGCCGATCTACGTCTCGTCGTTCGTCGGTGCCCTGCTGGGCCGCAAGAGCGGTTTCGTCGTCACGCCCAAGGGCGACTCGGCGAGCCCCGACCGCATGCGGACGTTCAGCCTCCACCTCGCCTGGGCCGCGTTCTTCGCCGCCCTGGTCATCGTTTCCATCCCACTCGGGCATGCCTGGGGTCCGCTCTGGATCTGGCCGTTGCTGAACTGCTTCGTCTGTCTGCTGCCCGTGATCATCTGGCGCTACGAGACCCCGCTGCGTCGCCGTCAGGCACGTAAGGCCGCCGCCGCCCATCCGCAGTCCGCACGCAACCAGCACCTGGAGACCGCTGCATGAGTCCCCGGAAAAAGCCGTCGTTAGGCCGCCGCCTCGTCACGCTCGTGACGTCCGCCGGAGTGATCGCGATCCTCGCGATCGTGAACCGGCCGATGGTCGCCTTCGGCCAGGAGCAGTACCACCAGTTCCAGATCAACCGGGCTTCGTACAAGTCCGAGTACGGCCACTGGGACATGCTTCCCGTGCCGTCGAACTTCAAGGTCAACGCGATCCACGCGGCCTTGCTGCCGACCGGCAAGGTGCTGATCATCGCGGGCTCGGGCAACAAGGAAGACCAGTTCAAGGCGGGCACGTTCAAGACGCTGATCTGGGACCCGGCCACGAACCACTTCAAGATCGTCACGACGCCGACCGACATCTTCTGCGCCGGTCACGCGTTCCTCACCAACGGCAACCTGCTGGTCGCCGGCGGCACCAAGAAGTACGAGGTGCTCGAGAACAAGGTGAAGAAGGCCGCGGGTGTCCTGAAGATCAAGCAGGAGTCGCCGGACAGCGGCGTCACCGAGCTCGACAAGGGCACGATCGTCACGTCGAAGACCGGGGTGAAGTACAAGCTCACGTCCGACGTGAAGGTGCCCGCCGCGAAGAAGGTCAGCGTCCACGCCGACACCACGATCACGCCGAGCGAGGTCGAGGTCTGGGTCGAGGCCGTGAACGCGGGCAAGGGCTCGGTCATCCCGACCCCCACGCAGTTCGACATCGCGGGTCTCACCGGTGACGACAAGATGACGATGTACGGCATCGCCGAGAAGCTGACGATGGAGAAGCAGGAGTACACCGGCGCGGAGTACTCCTACGAGTTCAACCCGTTCACCGAGAAGTACGAGCGGACCGGCAACCTGAACGAGCCGCGGTGGTACCCGACGCTCATTCCGACCGCCGACAACAAGGTGCTGGCGCTCTCCGGCCTCGACCAGTTCGGCCGGATCGACACCGGCAAGACCGAGGTCTACAACGAGACCACGAAGAAGTGGGAGTTCCAGCCCAAGCTCAACCGGTACTTCCCGACGTACCCGTCGGTGTTCCTGATGCAGAACGAGAAGCTGTTCTACTCGGGCTCCAACGCCGGCTACGGCCCGGCCGAGGAAGGCCGGGACCCGGGCATCTGGGACCTGAAGAAGAACACCTTCCAGAAGGTCGCCGGGCTGCGTCAGCCGGAGATGAACGAGACCAGCGCCTCGGTGCTGCTCGCCCCGGCGCAGGACCAGAAGGTCATGGTCCTCGGCGGCGGTGGCGTCGGTGAGGACCCGAAGTCGACGGCACGCACCGACATCATCGACCTGAAGGAAGCCACGCCGACCTTCAAGCCGGGCCCCGACCTGCCGGCCCCGACCCGCTACCTGGGCACGGTGCTGCTGCCGGACGACACGCTCTACACCGGGCACGGTTCGTCGGGTTACCGCGGTAAGGGCAACAGCGACCACCTGACCGCGCAGATCTACCACCCGGACACCAACAAGTTCACCAAGGCGGCCGACCCGACCGTCGGCCGGAACTACCACGCCGAGTCGATGCTGCTGCCCGACGGCCGCGTCATCACGCTGGGCTCCGACCCGCTGTACGACAAGTCCGACAAGAACCCGGGCACGTTCGAGAAGCGGATCGAGATCTTCACGCCGGCGTACCTGTACCACGGTGACCGGCCGACGATCACCGACGGACCCAAGTCCGTGAAGCGCGGCGGCAGCTACACGTTCGCGACGCCGGACGCCGGCAACATCGCGACCGCGCGCCTGATGCGACCGAGCACGGTGACCCACTCAACCGACGTGGAGCAGCGCTCGATCGCGCTGGACCTCACCAAGACCGCGGACGGGATCGGCGTGACGATCCCGAAGGAGCGGGGCCTGGTGCCGTCGGGTTGGTACATGCTGTTCGTGACCAACGGGGACGGAACCCCGTCGGTGGCGAAGTTCGTGCAGGTGCAGTAGTCGTTCTTGATACGGCGGGCCATCCCTTACGGGGGGTGGCCCGCTGTTTCGTTTCCCGGGGTGCTCGGGGTGCCGGGGGGTGCGGTGCTCGGATCGCTGGGCGTTGGGCTCGGATCGCTGGGGCCGCATCGAGGCTGCCGCTTGCCGTCGAGGTGCCGGTTGGTAGCGGCTCGCGTTTCGGCTGGTTTGCCGCTCTACGCGGTTGGTCGGGTCCGCACGGTTCGGCGTGGGGGAGTGGCCTGCGGGAGCGCTGTGCGAGAACTCGGTCAGCCGTTCACTCTCCGGGTGCCGGCATGCGCGGGCCGGACTGGCAACCCGAGCAGCGCATCCGCTCCGCGACTCCAGCGGCGACACCGCACCAGCGGCCTAGATGCCCGATCAGCGTGGCCGTCGACCCCGCGTGTACCTCCCAGATCGACGTTCCCCACCGCCACTCGGAGGCGCGTGCACTGCGCCAGGTGCTGGGGCCGCCACCGTCCCGCTCTGCTGGCCCTCTCCACGCCCCGCCCGCGCCCCTCAACGGCCTCGAGCCCGTTCGCGCCCGCATTCGCCCGGCCTGCGCCCCGCCTATGCGCTGCTGTGCGCCCGTGCTGTGCTGCGCTGCTGTGCGCCTGTGCTGTGCTGCTGTGCTGAAGCTTCCGCTCCTGTTTGCCATGCGCTTCCAGGTGCTTCCGCTCGCTCTGTACTCGCCGAACGCGCCGCGGTCCCGCTCGCCCTACGCGCCGCGCCGCTGCTGCCGTGGCGCGAATACCTTGGCGGCCTTGAGCATCGACCGTGCACGCTGCGGGGCGACCCTTGGGCACGTCCGCGCACCGGCGTCCCGCGCTATCGCCTCGAGGCGTGGGGACTGCGCGAAGCGCTGGTCGCCGATATTCAGCGGCAGGCAGGCCATCCACGCGCGCCGCCTCTCCGCCCTGTGCGTTGGGCTCACACCAGCGGGCGCCAACGCGGGCTCAGCGACGGCCAACTTCTTCTAGCGGGCGAACCTGCGCCCCATGCGGTGGAACGGCGCCCCGGCGAGTCCGCCCGCGCCCACCTCCAGGCCCAAGCCTGCTCGCACACTCCCATTCACCTGCCCCGCTCACCCCACAGTGCCCAGGCCCTACCTAACGCCTCGCCTACGCTCCGCGCCGCCGGCGCCCTACCTCGCTCGCGCTGTGCTCCGCATTCCCGCGACCCGCCTCCCTCGCGCCCGCGCCCGCGACTCGCGCCTCGCACCACGCATCTCGCCACGCGCCTCGCACCACGCATCTCGCGCCACGCGCCTCGCATCGCGCGCCTCGCATCTCGCGCTCGCACCGCGCGCCTCGCATCTCGTGCCACGCGCCTCGCATCGCGCGCCTCGCATCGCGCGCCTCGCATCTCGCGCTGGCACCGCGCGCCTCGCATCTCGTGCCACGCGCCTCGCATCGCGCGCCTCGCATCGCGCGCCTCGCGCCTCGCATCGCGCGCCTCGCATCTCGCGCCTCGCATCTCGCGCCTCGCACCGCGCGCCTCGCATCTCGCGCCTCGTACCGCGCGCCTCGCTCACGCGCCTGGCACCAGGCGCCTCGCTCACGCGCCTGGCAGCAGGTGCCTCGCTCACGCGCCTGGCACCAGGCGTCCCGCTCACGCGCCTGGCGCCACGCGTCCCGCACCACGCACCACGCACCGAGCGCCCCGGTTCGCGCACTCCCCTCCAGATGCCTTGCAGCCGTCCGGGGTCGTGCCCGTTCCGGGATCTCCGTCTGCTCCCGCGCCGCTCTTCGCCGTACCGCTGTGCACCGTGCCGTTCTACGTGCTCCGCCGTGTCACCCCGCAATGACGTCGCGCCCCCTGTGTCGGCCGCGTCCTGTGTCGCCCGCGCCGCCGCGTGCTGTTCTGCCGCCCGCCCCGTGCTCCATGTGGCAAGTGCCCCGCAGCCGTCCGGTGCCCATGCCCCGCGCTGCGCTGCCCCGCGCTGCGCTGCCCCGCGCTGCGCTGCCCCGCGCTGCGCTGCCCCGCGCTGCGCTGCCCCGCGCTGCGCTGCCCCGCGCTGCGCTGCGCTGCCTCGCGCTGATCCGCTCTGCCCTGATCCGCTCTGCCCTGCGCGGCTCTGCCCTGCGCGGCTCTGCCCTGCGCGGCTCTGCCCTGCGCGGCTCTGCCCTGCGCGGCTCTGCCCTGCGCGGCTCTGCCCTGCTCTGCCCTGCCCTGCCCTGCCCTGCCCTGCCCTGCCCTGCCCTGCGCCTCTCTGGTCGGCGGGTGCCGCCCTCGACGCCCGGAAAAGCAGTGAGCCCCGACCACTCGGCCGGGGCTCACTCAAGTGAACGTAATAAGCCTTAAACGGCTCTCAGCGCTACGTGGACGCCTTCGCCAGCTGCAGCGCATACTCCGTCCACCACTGGCCCGCCTGGGGGGCTCCGTCGCGGCAGGCGCCGTCGGAGTCGCCGGGCTGCTTCACCCAGAGGAAAGCGTCCACGCCCGGGATGCCGGTGTCGCTGGTCGGCGGGGTGCCCAGCGCCCGCCCCGGCGGGTTGCACCACTTCAAATCGTCCGAGGTCTCCGTGTACGGGCCGTTGCCGTTCCGGCTGGTGTCGATGACGAAGTGCTCACCTTCGAGCGCCTCCGACAGCTTGTTGCCGTACTCGACGCTCGCGTCGGTCGTCTCGAAGTTCGACACGTTCAGCGCGAACCCGTCGGCTTTGTTGACGCCGACCTTCTTCAGCGCGTCCACCATGCGCGAGAAGTCCTTGATCCACGACGCGTTGCCGGCGTCCACGTACACGTGGGTCTGCGGGTTCGTCTTGAGCGTGGTGATCGCGTAGGCCAGCAGCTCGTAGCGCTCGGCGATCTGGCCCTCGTCGGAGATGCAGCCGTCGAGGGTGTGCGGGATCGCGTCGGGTTCGAGGATGATCACGCCGCCGTGGGTTTTGAGGCCGGCGGCGATCTCGTCGATGTAGGCCTTGTAGGCCGCGGCGTCGGAGGCGCCGCCGGACGAATACTGGCCGCAGTCACGGTGCGGAACGTTGTAGACGGTCATCACCGCCTCCTGGCCGGCCTTGTGCGCGGCGTCGGTGAGCGCCGACACCTCGTCGGTCGTGCCGCCGTTCCCCGCGGCCAGCCAGGTCGCGACCGGCCGGGAGGCGATCTTCTTGATCTGCTCCGCGTCGGCCTTGTTCCCGTCGGCCTCGAGCTGGGCGACGTTCTGCGACGCCGGGTTCTGGGGGTTGACGTAGAACTTCTTGCCGGACAACGGGTTGTCCGGGTCGGTTTTGGCCGTCGGCTTCGAGGTCAGCGGTTCGTCGTCGGAGCCGCCCGAGGTCAACATGATCGTCAGCCCGCAAGCCACGAGAGCGACGACGACCGCGAGCCCGATGATCAGCGGTGTGCCAATCCGTTGGGGCCGCCGATGCCGGGGAGCCGGAGGTACCGGAGGTGCCACAGGTGCCGCCTGGTCTTCCACTTCGAGGTTCCCGCCCTGTCCCATTGACTCCCGCCTGACCGTACACGCCCGATGCCAGCCGTTCTGTGTGCCAACCAACTGGTCTGCACACCCCGTTGACGGCATCGTCCGCTACCGGCCGTCACGGGTCAGTCGGATATCGGTCTCCCCGTTCGCGACGCCGACCACACTGTCGACGATCACGTCTTTCCCACACGTTTGCGGCGAACAGAAAAGTTCACCCGCGTGATTGGTAGAACGTCCACGCGTCGGCGACGATCGAGTGCAGATCGGGGCGCTGGGGCACCCAGCCGAGCTCACTGGCGGCCCGCGCGCTGGACGCGACCAGCTCGGCCGGGTCGCCGGCGCGGCGCTCCGCCATCTCCACCGGCACCGTGCGCCCGGTCACCTCGCGCACGACGTCCACGACCTGGCGGTTGCTGAAGCCGTTGCCGTTGCCCAGGTTGTAGACCTTGTGACGCGAAGGCTCCACCGCGTCGAGCGCGAGGAGGTGCGCGGCGGCCAGGTCGGCGACGTGGATGTAGTCGCGGACGCAGGTGCCGTCGGGCGTCGGGTAGTCGTCGCCGAAGAGCTGGAGCTTCTCGCGCTTGCCCGCCGCGACGTCGAGCGCGATCGGGATCAGGTGCGTCTCGGGGTCGTGCCGCTCACCCAGGGCGTCGCCAGCGGCCGGGATGTACGCACCGGCCACGTTGAAGTACCGCAGGCTGATCGCACCGAGGCCGTGCGCGGTGCACTCGGCCCCGATCGCCGCGTCGACCGAGAGCTTCGTCCAGCCGTAGGGGTTGGTGGGGGCTTTCACCGCGTCCTCGGTGATCGGCACCTCCTGCGGGTTGCCGTAGACCGCCGCGGTGGAGCTGAACACCAGCCGGGGCACCCGGGCCGCGCGCACGGCGTCGAGGAGGGCCAGCGAACCGATGACGTTCGTGTGGTAGTGCCGCTCCGGGAACTGCACCGACTCGCCGGCGGCGATCTTGGCCGCGAAGTGGAGCACGCCGTCGAAGCTGGAGTCGAGCACGGAACCCACGTCGTGCACCGACATCTCATGCAGCGTCACCCCGTCCGGAACGACGTCGGCGTGGCCGGTGGAGAGGTCGTCGAGCACTGTGACGTCGTGACCGGCGTCGACCAGTAGCCGCACCACCACCCCGCCGATGTAGCCCGCGCCGCCCGTCACCAGCAGTTTCATGTCAGCTCCTCGTTACTGCCCCGGATGTCACAGATCGTAGCGATCAAGCCTGGGAAGCGTCCGGGCGGTCAACCCTGACAGAATGCTGGCCATGGGTGAGACACGTCCCCGGGTGCTGTCCGGCATTCAGCCCACCAGCGACTCGTTCCATCTCGGCAACTATCTCGGGGCCCTGCGCAACTGGGTGTCGATGCAGCAGACCCACGACTGCTTCTACTGCGTCGTCGATCTGCACGCGATCACCGCGGGCCACGACCCGGAGACGCTCCGGCGCCGCACCCGGGTGAGCGCGGCGCAGCTGCTCGCGGTCGGCATCGACCCGCAGGAATCCACCCTGTTCGTGCAGAGCCACGTGCCCGAGCACGCGCAGCTGGCCTGGGTGTTCAGCTGCATCACCGGGTTCGGTGAGGCCAGCCGGATGACCCAGTTCAAGGACAAGTCGGCCAAGGGCGGCGTCGACCGGTCGAGCGTCGGCCTGTTCACGTACCCGATCCTGCAGGTCGCCGACATCGTGCTGTACCAGGCCGACGCGGTTCCGGTGGGCGAGGACCAGCGGCAGCACGTCGAGCTGTCCCGCGACCTCTCGCAGCGGTTCAACAACACGTTCGGGCCGGTCTTCACGGTGCCGAAGCCGTACATCGTCAAAGAGACCGCGAAGATCTACGACCTGCAGGACCCGACCGCGAAGATGAGCAAGTCGGCCTCGTCGCCGGCCGGCATCATCGACCTGCTCGACGAGCCGAACCGCACCGCGAAGAAGATCCGGTCCGCGGTCACCGACACCGGCCGCGAGATCGTGTTCGACCCGGAGAACAAGCCCGGCGTCAGCAACCTGCTGACGATCTACGCGGCCCTCTCCGGACGCACTATCGAGGACCTGACCGGTGCCTACGATGGCAAGGGCTACGGCGACCTGAAGAAGGACCTCGCGGTGGTGGTGTCGGACGCGCTCGCGCCGATCCAGAAGGCCACCCAGGGTTACCTCGACGACCCGGCCGAGCTCGACCGGGTGCTCGCGATCGGAGCCGGGAAGGCCCGCGAGGTCGCGAGCGCGACGCTGGCCGCCGCGTACGACCGCATCGGGTTCCTCCCGGCCGTGCCGTGACGCGCACCATCGGCGTCGCGCTGCCGATTCCCGCCCCGTACGGCGGCCAGCTGGACGAGTTCCGGCGGGCCGCCGGCGATCCGATGGCGGAGTTCGTCCCGGCGCACGTCACGCTGCTCGGGCCGACGGCGCTGGCCGACGACGAGGTGCCCGCCGTCGTCGAGCACCTGCGCGTGGCGGCCACCCGGCACACGTCGTTCGACCTGCACCTGCGGGGCAGCGGCACGTTCCGGCCGATCACCGCGGTGGTGTTCGTGGCCGTCGCGAGCGGCATCAGCGAGTGCGAGATGCTGGAGAAGGACGTCCGTACCGGTCCGCTCGACCGCGAACGGCTCTACCCGTACCACCCGCACGTGACCGTCGCGCACGACCTCGACGACGACACGCTGGACCGCGTCTACGCGCAGCTCGCGCATTTCGAAGCGCGATTCCGGGTACCGGGATTTACGTTGTTCGAGCACGGCGTCGACGGGCGATGGCGTCCGCAGCAGGATTTCCCCTTCTCCACGTAGGGGGCCGAGGGGGGCGCGGCATGACTGACAGGTTCGTCGCGTTCCCCGGGATTCCGGCCCGCGTCGTCGGTCCGGTGCGCCGTGCCCGGCAACGCCACCGGTGGTTCGACACGATGATCCGGGCCGCCGTCCGGTTCGACCAGGTCAACGGCGGTCGCCTCGCGGCGGCGATGAGCTACTACGCGTTCCTGGCGGTCTTCCCGCTCCTGCTGCTGTCGTTCTCCGTGCTCGGGTTCCTGCTCTCCGACGACGCCGTGCTGACGCTGCGCGTCGAGACGTTCCTGCGGCAGAACATCCCGGGCCTGCCGGTCACCGCGATCGCCGACGCGCGCAACACCGCGGGCGTCATCGGCGTCATCGGTTTCCTGTTCGCCGGGTGGCGCTGGGTCGACTGCGTCCGCACGTCGGTGCGCGCCGTCTGGCGGCGCAACGAGTACCCGAGCAACTGGTTCCTGCGCACGTTCAGCGACCTGGCGGCGCTGCTCGGGCTCGGTGCCGCCCTGCTGCTCTCGGTCGGCGTCACGGTCGTGCTCAACAGCGGCGCGGAGTGGCTGCTCGGCGCGGCCGGGCAGGACGGCCACGGCGTCGGGGACACCACGCTGGGTGTGTTGGCCTTCGTCGCCGGGCTGGTCGTCAACGTCGTCGCGTTCGTCGGGTTCCTGGCCGGGCTGCCCCGGCTGCGGATGTCGTTCCGACGGGTGATCGGCCCGGCGCTGCTCGGCGCGGTGGGCCTGGAGCTGCTCAAGACCGTCGGCCGGGTGTACATCAGGACGACCGAGTCCAACCCGGCCTACACGGTGGTGGCCGGCACGGTCGGGCTCCTCGTCTTCCTGAACCTGTTCGACCAGTTGCTGCTCTACTGCGCCGCGCTCACCGCGGTGGCCGCGCGCGGTGGTGTGGTCATCGACCGCAACGCCTCCCCGGAGGACGGCGACTGCGTGGAGGTGGTCGCGGTCATCGAGGCCCCTCCTGCCGACGAGGGTCAGTCGGCCGCCGAGCCGAAGGTGAGCTATATCGCTGCGGAGGACGACCGGCCGCCCGCGGTCGAGGACCCGACGGACCCCGATCCGGTTCGCGACGCTGGGTCCGGGGCGCCCCGCCGGGACCGACCGGATGCGGTAGCCGCGCCGACCGACGTCGCCGTGCCCGGGCGCGCACCTGTCGAGCCCTGAGCAGCCCGATCCCGAGCACCAGCAGGCTGATCCCGGTCACCCCGGCGCCCACGAAGTATGGCGACGGCCCCTCCGCGGTGCCGTCGGGAACCACGGCCTCCGTCCGGGACGCTTCCGGTGCCTTCTCCGGGGCGGTGGCTTTCGCGTCGTCGGCGTCGCTGACCAGGCGGCCCACCGACTCCGTCGTCGACGGCAGTGCGAAGCCCCAGTCGAGCAGGCCGGCCGCCTGCTGCCAGAGCGGCTGCGGCCGGTGCTCGCCGTCGAGCATCGTGACGACCAGACGCCGCCCGTTGCGGCTGGCCGCGCCCACGTAGGTGTGCCGGGCGGTGTCGGTGTAGCCGGTCTTGCCGCCGATCGCGCCGTCGTAGTTGTAGAGCAGTTTGTTGTCGTTCTGGATCTGGAAACCGGCGTAGGTGCGCGGCGGCTGCACGTTCGGCTTCTGGCCGGGGATCTGCGCCGACTTCGTCGCGGTGTACTTGCGGAAGTCGGCGCGGGCGAAGTCGGCCTTCGCGATCAGCGCCAGGTCGTACGCGCTGGTCCACTGGCCCGGCCCGTCGAGCCCGGACGGTGTCGCCGCGTGGGTGTCGCGTGCGCCGAGCTTCTCCGCGGTCTCGTTCATCGCGGCCAGCCCGCCTTTGACGCCGTTCTCCCCGCCGGCCAGGCGCGCCAGCACGTTCGCGGCGTCGTTGCCGGAGACGAGCATCAGCCCCAGCAGGATCGTCTCCACCTTGTACCGGCCGCCCTCGACCAGCCCCACCGCCGAGCTGCCGGACTCGAACGCCAGGTCGGCCGACGTGACCGTGACGACCTGGTCGGGCTTCACCTTGGGCAGCGCGGTGAGCGCGGTGAGCAGTTTGAGCGTGCTGGCCGGCTGGTGCAGCGCGTGCGGGGCGCAGGCCGCGAGCACCTCACCGCTGTCGAGGTCGGCCAGCACCCACGAGTGCGCGTTCAGCCCTTTCGGGAGCGGGGCCGTGACACCGTCGGGCAGCACCAGCCCGGTGCTGCCCATCCGCTCGCCGCCGACCGGGTCGTCGGTGTCCTCCTGCTCCGGCGGCGTCGGCCGCGGCGGCGCGCTGACCGGCGGTGACGCCTTGGCGATCGGGCAGGGTTTGTCGTCAGCCGCGGCGGCCGGCCGGGCTCCGGGAAAACTGACGGAGCACACCACCGCGAGCGCCGCTGCTGCGAGTCGAACCGGCTTCACCGGGCGAACGCTACCCGGGCCCGGGCGCGCCGCCGTGTTTCACACCACGGGTGGCGTGGTGGAGGTGCTCTCCAGTAACGCGTCGAGCTTCTTCTCGATCGCGTCGAACCGCTGGTCGACGTACTCCTTCAGCTCGGTGACCTGGTCGGAGTGGTCCTTGCGCAGCACCGACTCGCGGTACGCGCCACCCTTGCCGCCGTGGACCGTGTCGTCGATCGCGTCGAGCTGCTTGCGCACCCGATCCCACTGCGCCTGCGGCACCTGGGCCATGTCTTCTCCTCCGCTGGTCCGAAAGTTCTCCCAGTCCCGCATGATCGACGAGTTGTCGGACTCGTGACCGGCGAGGCCGGACAGGTGCAGGTGATGGTCGGCCGACGAGTACGTACCGCGGAACGAGTCCTTGCGGGTGTACTGGTGGCCGTTGATGTTGATGTAGTAGACCCACTTGTACGCGCCGTTACGCAGCCGGGGGACCAGCCAACGTTCGAGCCCCGACATGTTGGGGGCCGTGAGGTCGATTGCGTACACCTTGCCGAACCGGCACGCGCGCCCGTTCCAGCCTTCGGAGCACCAGGGCGTGTGGCCGCCGGAGCCGCGTAAGTGGGAGGCGTTGCCGATCACGCCGAGACAGCGGTAACCCCGGTTCGCCAGGCGCTGGACGTCGTCGTACTCGTCCGCGACGGCCTCGATCGGCGTCCAGCGGACGCTCGCACCGGTGGAGGGGCGGATCACCGAGCCGCCGTTGCGGATGCCGGCGGCTCTCACCACCGTGGCGGTGGCCGCGCCCTGCCGGGCGGCTTGGTTGGCGGGTGGAGAGATCTGCCCGGAGAGTGGTTCCTCCGGGTCGAGGACCTCGCGGGGCCAGGACGATGCGTCTGCCGCCGATTCCGAAGTGTCCTCGAGCGAGGGCATGATCTCGGCTAACGCCTCGAGTTCAGCCTCGGTGTGGACCTCCTCCGGGTCGGAGGGCACGACATCACCCGGCAGTGGCTCGGACACGGTTAGCGCCTCCGGGTCGACTTCGGGTACCTCCCGGGCCGTACCTCGTCCGGCCGCGGGGCAAACCCAGAGTAGCGGTGCATACTAAACGGCGTGGTCCTAACGCGTCGCTGGGCAGCATTCCTTTTGGTAGCCGGTGGGTGGAACTGGCTTATCTGGCCGCGCTTCGCGAAAGCGATTTGGGACGATCCGCGGGCTTGGAACGACGGCTCGCCGACGTCGTTCCTCATCGTCCACGCCGTACTCATAGTGACGGCGCTCATCATCGGCACCGTCATCGCCTACCTGGGCCTCAAAGGACTCCGGAACGCACGGAAGCCCCGCCACATGGGCGGGGCTCCCGAACTGCAGACGTCAGACGCGGCGGAACAGTAGCGCGCGCTTCACTTCCTGGATCGCCTTGGTGACCTCGATGCCGCGGGGGCAGGCGTCGGTGCAGTTGAACGTCGTCCGGCACCGCCAGACACCCTCGGCGTCGTTGAGGATCTCCAGCCGCTCCTCCGCGCCCTCGTCACGCGAGTCGAAGATGAACCGGTGCGCGTTGACGATCGCCGCCGGCCCGAAGTACTGACCGTCGTTCCAGAACACCGGGCACGACGACGTGCACGCCGCGCACAGGATGCACTTGGTCGTGTCGTCGAACCGGGCGCGGTCCTCCGCCGACTGCAGGCGCTCCTTCGTCGGCTCGTTGCCGTACGAGATCAGGAACGGCTGCACCGCGCGGTACGCGGCGAAGAACGGCTCCATGTCGACGATCAGGTCCTTCAGGACCGGCAGGCCCTTGATCGGCTCGATCGTCACTTCTTCGCCGTCGCGGGTCAGCAGGTCCTTGAGCAGCACCTTGCACGCCAGCCGGTTGACGCCGTTGATGCGCATCGCGTCCGAACCGCAGATGCCGTGCGCGCACGACCGGCGGTAGGTCAGCGTGCCGTCCAGGTAGCCCTTGACGTGGCCGAGCGAGTTGAGCAGCCGGTCGCCCGGGGTGACCGGGACCTCGTAGGTCTCCCAGTGCGGCTCGGTGTCGGTCTCCGGGTTGTAGCGCCGGATCTTGAGGTTGACGGTGCGGATGACCGTGCCGGAGACGGTCTTCTCGACCAGCTCCTCGTCGGTCGCTTCGCGGGTGATCTCCATCGTGGAAGCCATCAGTACTTGCGCTCCATCGGCTGGTAGCGGGTGACGACGACGGGCTTCGTGCCGAGCTTGATGTCGCCGTTCGGCTGCCGGTACGCCATCGTGTGCTTCATGTAGTTCTCGTCGTCCCGGGTGGTGTAGTCCTCCCGGGAGTGACCGCCGCGCGACTCCTTGCGGGCCTCCGCGCAGTAGACGAGCACCTCGGCCAGGTCGAGCAGGAAGCCCAGCTCCACCGCTTCGAGCAGGTCGGAGTTGTACCGCTGGCCCTTGTCCATGATCGAGATCCGGGCGTAGCGCTCCTTGAGGCCGGCGATGTCGTCCAGCGCCTGCTTGAGGGAGCCCTCGGTGCGGTACACGGCCGCGTTGAGGTCCATCGTGTTCTGCAGCTCGCGGCGGATGTCGGCCACCCGCTCCTCGCCGGTGGAGCTGCGCAGCCCCTCGACGAGCTCGACGACGACCTTCTCCGGGTCGCCCGGCATCTCGACGTGCTCGTGCGCCAGCGCGTACTCGGCGGCCGAGATACCCGCGCGGCGGCCGAACACGTTGATGTCGAGCAGCGAGTTCGTGCCGAGCCGGTTCGCGCCGTGCACGGACACGCAGGCGACCTCACCCGCGGCGTAGAGGCCGGGGATGACGTGCTCGGAGTCGCGCAGCGCCTCGCCGTGGATGTTGGTCGGGATGCCGCCCATCGCGTAGTGCGCGGTGGGGTACACCGGCACCGGGTCGGTGTAGGGCTCGACACCCAGGTAGGTGCGTGCGAACTCGGTGATGTCCGGGAGCTTCGCGTCGAGCTGCTCCGGCGGCAGGTGCGTGAGGTCGAGGTAGACGTAGTCCTTGTGCGGACCGGCGCCGCGACCTTCGCGCACCTCGGTGGCCATCGCGCGGGCGACGATGTCGCGCGGCGCGAGGTCCTTGATCGTCGGCGCGTACCGCTCCATGAACCGCTCGCCGGCGTCGTTGCGCAGGATGCCGCCCTCGGCCCGCGCGCCCTCGGTGAGCAGGATGCCCAGGCCGGCCAGGCCGGTCGGGTGGAACTGGTAGAACTCCATGTCCTCCAGCGGGAGGCCCTTGCGCCAGACGATGCCCATGCCGTCGCCGGTGAGCGTGTGCGCGTTCGACGTCGTCTTGAAGACCTTGCCGAAGCCGCCGGTGGCGAACACGACCGCCTTGGCGTGGAAGACGTGGATCTCGCCGGTGGCCAGCTCGTACGCGACCGCGCCGGTGCAGACCGGGCCGTCGGGCGTCTCGGTCATCACCACGTCGAGGACGTAGAACTCGTTGTAGAACTCGATCCCGTGCTTGACGCACTGCTGGTAGAGCGTCTGCAGGATCATGTGGCCGGTGCGGTCGGCCGCGTAGCAGGCCCGGCGCACGGCGGCCTCGCCGTGGTTACGGGTGTGCCCGCCGAAGCGGCGCTGGTCGATGCGGCCCTCGGGGGTGCGGTTGAACGGCAGCCCCATCTTCTCGAGGTCGAGGACCGCGTCGATCGCTTCCTTCGCCATGATCTCGGCGGCGTCCTGGTCGACCAGGTAGTCGCCGCCCTTGATCGTGTCGAAGGTGTGCCACTCCCAGTTGTCCTCCTCGACGTTGGCCAGCGCGGCACACATGCCGCCCTGCGCCGCGCCGGTGTGGGAGCGGGTGGGGTAGAGCTTGGTCAGAACGGCGGTGCGGCAACGCTGGCCCGCTTCGAGAGCGGCTCGCATACCCGCGCCGCCGGCCCCGACGATGACGGTGTCGTACCGGTGGAACTGCATGTGCGCTCCCGCCTCAGGAAATCGTCGGGTCGAAGGTGAAGATGACCAGCGTGCCGAGCGCGATGATCAGCGTCGTCGTCACGTAGAGCAGCATCTTCAGCCAGAACCGGGTGCCGTCGCGCTCCGCGTAGTCGTTGATGATCACGCGCAGGCCGTTGGTGCCGTGCAGCTGCGCCAGCCAGAGCAGCGCGAGGTCGAACACCTGCCAGAACGGGCTGGCGTACTTGCCGGCCACGAACGCGAAGCTGATCCGCTGCACACCGCCGTCGATGAACGCGTTCACGAACAGGTGGGTGAAGACCAGCACGACGAGCAGCAGGCCCGAGAGGCGCATGAACACCCAGGCGTACATCTCGAAGTTCGTGCGGTTCGCGGCGCGGCGCCGCGGAGACCGGGGGGCCTCAATGGTGACCATCGCTCAGCTCCCGAACACTTCGAGGAACGCGTGCTTGAGGAGGTAGTACGCGCTGGGCACCATCAGGGCCACCCACAGCACGACGATCACTCGCAGCATCACGGCCTGGTACTTGGTGCCCTTCGACCAGAAGTCGACAAGCACGATCCGGATCCCGTTCAGGGCGTGGAAGGCGATCGCGGCCGTCAGGCCGAGCTCCATCACGCTCATGATCGGGTGCTTGTACGACGCGATGACGTCGTTGTAAGCGTCGGGCGACACCCGGATCAACGCGGTGTCGAGTACGTGGACGAAGAGGAAGAAGAAGATCAGGACGCCGGTCACCCGGTGGGCGACCCACGACCACATCCCCTCACGACCCCGGTAGAGCGTGCCCGCCGGAAGGCGACGGGCGGTGGGTGCGGCGCTGGGCATCCGACACACGCCTCCGTGGTGACAGGTGGGTCCGGAAGCAGCGTGCTGGCTGTTTCCGGTTGACGGGACTGTCAGGAAGCAGACATCCCCGCGTCTTCGCATGCTATTCCCAGGATCCGGACACCCCCATGAGGGTGTGATGTGTCCGACCTGGTGAGTGGCCACTCTCACATGGGATACGGGTCCCGAAACGATACAGAAAACCAGCGTCAAAATTACCAGAATAGAACGCTATATCCGGCAAATCTTGCCGACCAATTCTCGGGTGACGCTGACGCAACATCTGTTTCATCGGACGGTTACGTAACGCCCGTTAAGGTCCCGCTGCGGTGATCCCAGTTCAGTCACGTTCCGGTGACGACTGCCCGCTCCACTTCAATCCACGTCTACCTGCGCCTACGCTCCCTCTGTTCTGCACCTACGGATGCAGACCGGGGCCTGTGCACAGGGGAAGGAGACTGTCTTGCGCTACCCGCGTGGGATGAAATTCGCGGCGATGGCCGCGGTCTTGGCGATGGCGCTCACCGCCTGCGGCGGGAGCGACGACGGGAACTCGACGAGCTCTGACTCGTCCGCCTCCGCCCAGACGCTGAAGATCGGGCTCGCCTACGACATCGGCGGGCGGGGCGACAAGTCCTTCAACGACGCTGCCGCGGCCGGCTTCGACAAGGCCGCCAAGGAGTTCAAGCTCGAGAACAAGGAGCTCGCGGCCAAGGCCGACGAGGTCGACGCCGACAAGGAGGCGCGGCTCAAGGAGCTCGCCGACGCCGGCTACAACTCGATCGTCGCGGTCGGCTTCGCGTACGCGAACGCCCTGAAGACCGTCGCGCCGGACTACCCGGACGTGAAGTTCCAGATCATCGACGACAGCAGCGTCACCGCCGACAACGTGTCCTCGTACACGTTCAAGGAGAACGAGGCTGCGTACCTGGTCGGCACGCTCGCCGCGCTGGGCAGCAAGACCGGCACCGTCGGCTTCGTCGGTGGTGTGAACAACCCGCTGATCCAGAAGTTCGAGGCGGGCTTCAAGGCGGGCGCCACGGCCGCCAAGCCGGGCATCAAGGTGCTGTCGACCTACATCTCGCAGCCGCCGGACTTCAGTGGCTTCGCCGCGCCCGACAAGGGCAAGGTCGCCGCCACCGGTCTCTACGAGCGGGGCGCGGACGTCATCTACGCCGCCGCCGGTCTGTCGAACAACGGTGTCTTCGAGGCGGCCGCGGCCAGCAAGAAGTGGGCCATCGGTACCGACTCCGACCAGTACCAGAGCGCCGACGCCGCGGTGAAGGAGTACATCATCGGTTCCGCGCTCAAGGGCGTCGACACCGCCGTGTACGACTTCATCAAGTCGGTCGAGGACGACAAGTTCAAGGCCGGGAACACGGTGCTGGGTCTCAAGGAGAACGGCGTCGGTTACGTCATCAACAACGAGCAGTTCAAGACGTACGCGACGCAGGTCGACAAGGCCAAGGCCGACATCATCGCCGGCACGATCACGGTGCCTGACAAGCTGTGATCCTCACCCGGCCGGTTCTACCCCCCAGGCGGGGGTAGGACCGGCCGGGTCATGTTCCGGCAACCCCGCACGACCCAGAACAGGAGACGGCCATCTCCGAGACGCCCGCCCCCGCCGTCGAATTGCGTGGCATCACCAAGCGCTTTCCCGGCGTCGTCGCCAACTCCGACGTCAACCTCTCGGCCAACCGCGGTGAGGTGCACGCGATCGTCGGGGAGAACGGCGCCGGCAAGTCGACGCTGATGAAGACCCTCTACGGCCTGCACAAACCCGACGAGGGCGAGATCCGGATAGACGGACAACCAATCGGATTCTCCTCGCCGTCGGACGCGATCAAGGCCGGCGTCGGCATGGTGCACCAGCACTTCATGCTGGCCGACAACCTCACCGTGCTCGAGAACATCGTGCTCGGCAGCGAGCCCACCCGGTTCGGTCTCCTGGACCGGCGGCGCGCCCGCACGAAGGTCAGGGAACTCGCCGCGGCCTACCACCTCGACGTCGACCCGGACGCGCTGGTCGAGGAACTCGGCGTCGGTGACCGCCAGCGGGTCGAGATCCTCAAGGTGCTCTACCGCGGCGCCCGGATCCTGATCCTCGACGAGCCGACCGCGGTGCTCGTGCCGCAGGAGGTCGACGAGCTGTTCGGCAACCTGCGCGAGCTCAAGGCCGAGGGCCTGACCGTGCTGTTCATCTCCCACAAACTCGACGAGGTGCGCGCGGTCGCCGACCGGATCACGGTCATCCGCCGCGGCACCACCGTCCGCACCGTCCTCCCGACCGAGGTCACCGCCCGCGACCTGGCCCAGCTGATGGTCGGCAGCGAGCTGCCCGAGCCGGAGCTGCGCGGGTCGACGGTCACCGACCGGGTCGTGCTCGGCGTCTCGCAGCTGACCGTGCTCACCGCCGCCGGGCGACCGGTGGTGGACGGCGTCGACCTGGCGCTGCACGCCGGCGAGGTCGTCGGCCTGGCCGGCGTCGAGGGCAACGGGCAGGCCGAGCTGGTCGAGGCGATCATGGGCATGCGCGAGTCCACCGGTGTGGTGCGGCTCGGCGACCAGGACATCAGCGCCTGGGGCACCCGCGAGCGCCGCGAGGCCGGCATCGGTTACATCCCGGAGGACCGGCACCGCCACGGGCTGCTGCTCGACGCGCCGCTCTGGGAGAACCGCATCCTCGGCCACCAGACGCAGGCGCCGAACGTCCGGGGCGCGTTCATCAACCGGAAGGGCGCCCGGGAGGACACCGAGCGCATCGTCCGCGAGTACGACGTCCGCACGCCGAGCGTCGACGTCACCGCGTCCTCGCTCTCCGGTGGCAACCAGCAGAAGCTGATCATCGGCCGGGAGATGAGCCACGAGCCGAAGGCGCTGATCGCCGCCCACCCCACCCGGGGTGTCGACGTCGGCGCCCAGGCCGCGATCTGGGACGAGTTGCGCCGGGCCCGCGCGGCCGGCCTCGCCACCCTCCTGATCTCCGCCGACCTCGACGAACTGATCGGTATGTCCGACACCCTCTACGTGATCCTGCGCGGCCGCATCGTGGCCCAGGTCGACCCCCACAACGTGACCCCCGAGGAACTCGGTGCCGCGATGACCGGAGCGGGAGAAGCGGCATGACTCTCGCGTTGCGGCTGCGGCGCGTCGGCCTGATGCTGGCCGCACCGGTGCTGGCGCTCGTGCTGGCCTCGCTGCTGGTCACCGTGCTGCTGCTGGCGCTGGGCAAGGAGCCGGGCGTCGTCCTGGACGCGATGGTGCAGTCGGGCAAACGGCCCGCGAACATCGTTGACATCGTCAACCGGGCGACGTTCCTGTACATCGCGGCGCTCGCGGTCGCGATCGGGTTCCGGATGAACCTGTTCAACATCGGTGTCGACGGCCAGTACCGCCTCGCGGCGTTCCTGGCCGCGGCGGTCGGTGGCGCGGTCGCGTTGCCGGGGCCGCTGCACATCGGCCTGATCCTGATCGTCGGCATGGTGGTCGGCGCGGCCTGGGCCGGGATCGCGGCGATCCTCAAGGTGACGCGGGGCGTCAGCGAGGTGCTCTCCACGATCATGCTGAACGCGATCGCCACCGCGGTGATCGCGTTCCTGCTGCGTGACGGCATCCTCGGGGTGCTCTCCGACAGCGGCAACGAGGTCAGCACGAAGCCGATCCCGGAGTCGGGCTGGTTCCCGTCGCTCGACCCGATCGCGCGGCCGATCATCGAGGCGCTGAGCAGCTCCGGTCTGTTGGACACCGACACCGTGAAGAGCCCGAAGCTGCCGGCCTCCAAGGAGGTCTACGGCTTCCTGCTGGTCGCCGTGCTCCTCGGCATCCTGTACGCGGTGCTCGTCGACCGCACGCGGTTCGGCTTCGACCTGCGGGCCAGCGGCAAGTCGCCGACGGCGGCGGTGGCCAGCGGCGTCAGCACGAAGAAGATGATCCTGATCAGCATGCTGCTCTCCGGCGCGGTCGCCGGGCTGATCGGCATGCCGGAGCTGCTCGAAGGTCGCGGGCACAACTACTCGCTGAACTTCCCCAGCGGTATCGGGTTCACCGGTATCGCGGTCGCGCTGCTCGGGCGCAACAACCCGATCGGGATGGCGCTGGCCGCGCTGCTGTGGGGCTGGGTCGACGTCACGACCCGCTCGCTGGCGATCCTGGACCCGCCGAACGACACGTCGGACAAGGTCGCGTACATCGTCCAGGCGCTGATCGTGTTCTGCGTCGTCATCGCGTACGTGGTCGTCAACCGCTGGACCAAGGCGCAGGAGGCGCGCCAGGTGGCCCGCGAACTCGCCTCCGGCCACGACCTGTCGACCGAGACCCCGGAACCGGCCGCGGTCGGGGCCGAAAAGACCGACTCGGCCCGTACCGACGATCGGGAGGAGGGGCGATGAGCCTGATCGATGCGGGGACCGCTCCGGCGCCCGCCGAGCCGGGGAAGACCTCCCGGGTGAGCCGGGTGCGGCTCTACTACGTGCTGGCCGCGGTGCTGATCGCGTTCTTCGTCGTCCGTGCGCTGCTCGGCGCCGACGACCTCACGTCCGCCGGTGCGATCCGCGCGGCGCTGCAGCTCGCGGTGCCGATCGGCCTGGCCGGCCTGGGCGGCGTCTGGACCGAGCGTGCCGGCGTCACGAACATCGGCCTCGAGGGCATGCTCATCGTCGGCACGCTGTTCGGCGCGTGGGCCGGTTACCAGTGGGGCCCGTGGACCGGCGTACTGGCCGGCCTGATCGCCGGTGCGCTCGTCGGCGCCCTGCACGCGATCGCCACCGTCGTGTTCGCGGTCGACCAGATCGTCTCCGGCGTCGCGATCAACATCCTCGCGCTCGGCGTCGGCGGCGTGCTCGGCAAGGTGTTCTTCGAGGGCAAGGAGTCGGCCAGCGAGCGGCAGTCACCGCCGATCCCCGACATGGGCACCTGGTCGATCCCCGGTATCGACGGCCCGCTCGGCACGCTCGAGAGCAAGCACTGGGTGATCCTGTCGGACCTCGCGGGCATCCTGCGTGGCGTGTTCGTCGGACTCTCGCCCCTCACCGTGCTGGCGATCGCGCTGGTTCCGCTGAGCTGGCTGATCCTGTGGCGCACCAGCTTCGGCCTGCGCCTGCGCTCCTGCGGTGAGAACCCCACCGCGGCCGAGACGCTGGGGGTCAACGTCTACCGCACGAAGTTCCTCGCGGTCGTCATCTCGGGCGCGTTCGCCGGCCTCGGCGGCGTCTACCTGGTCACGGTCTCCAGCGGCACCTATCTGGAGGGCCAGACCGGTGGCCGCGGCTTCATCGGCCTCGCCGCGATGATCTTCGGCAACTGGACGCCCGGCGGCACGTTCGCCGGTGCGCTGCTGTTCGGCTACACCGACGCGCTGCGCCTGCGCTCGGACAACTCGTCGGTGCCGGCGCTGCTCGCGTTCGCCGCGGTCGCGCTGATCTTCCTGGCGGTCCGCCAGATGTGGCGCATCTACCAGACCGACGGGCCGGGCGGGCTCGTGCGCCGGCTGGCTCCGAGCGGAGTCTGGCTCGTCGCGGTCGGCGTGTTCGCCGGGTTCGTCGCGCTGGGCGTCTCGGTCGCCGACGGCTGGGGCACGACCGGCATCGTGACTCTCGGCCTGCTGGTCGCGGCCGCGATCGGCTACCTCGGTGTCCGGCTGGGCCGCACCACCGAAGCCGGTCCGCTGACGCTCTACCTCCCGACCGCGGTGGTGCTCGGTGTCCTGACCCTGACCGGGTTCGAAGTGCCGAACCAGTTCGTCGGCGTCACGCCCAACATCGCCACGCTGCTGGTGCTCGCGTTCGCCACCCAGCGATTGCGGATGCCGGCGGCCGACGGTCTGCCCTATCGCCGAGGTGAAGGATGACGCCGGACTGGGACGCTCTGCGTGCGGCGGCCACCGCCGCGATGGAGAAGGCGTACGCGCCGTACTCCAAGTTCCCGGTCGGCGTCGCCGGGTTGGTCGACGACGGGCGGATCGTCGTCGGGTGCAACGTGGAGAACGCGTCGTACGGCATCGGGCTGTGCGCCGAGTGCGGCATGGTCTCGGCGCTGGCGGCCTCCGGTGGGGGCCGCCTGGTCGCGGTGGCGTGCGTCGACCGGTCCGGGAACCGGCTGATGCCGTGCGGACGGTGCCGGCAGCTGATCTGGGAGTTCGGCGGCCCCGACTGCCTGCTGGACACGGTGTCCGGCGTCAAACCGATGCGTGACGTGCTGCCCGACGCGTTCGGGCCGGAGGATCTCGTCACCCGGTAAACGCCATACAGATGTGGCGCGACGCTCCTGGGCGGAAATCGGGCGACGACTCACGCGTACGATCGTGGGCCGGGTCTTGAGCAGGAGGTAGGCGTGCACTTCACGGCAGTCGATGTGATCCGGGCGAAGCGTGACGGCGCTGCCCTCACCGATGCCCAGATCGACTGGGTGGTCGACGCCTACACCCACGGCCGGGTGGCCGAGGAACAGATGGCGGCGCTCGCGATGGCGATCCTGCTGCGGGGGATGGAGCGGCGGGAGATCACCCGCTGGACCGCGGCGATGATCGACAGCGGCGAGCAGATGGACCTGAGCGCCGTCCCGCGCCCCACCGTCGACAAGCACTCCACCGGTGGGGTCGGCGACAAGATCACGCTTCCGCTGGCTCCGCTGGTGGCGGCGTGCGGTGCCGCCGTGCCGCAGTTGTCCGGGCGCGGTCTCGGCCACACCGGCGGCACGCTCGACAAGCTCGAGTCGATCCCCGGCTGGCGCGCGCGCCTCACCACGGCCGAGTACCTCGCCCAGCTCGACCGGGTCGGCGCCGTGGTCTGCGCCGCGAACGACACGCTCGCGCCGGCCGACCGCAAGCTGTACGCGCTGCGTGACGTCACCGGCACGGTCGAGTCGATTCCGCTGATCGCGTCGTCGATCATGAGCAAGAAACTCGCCGAAGGGGCGTCGGCGCTAGTACTCGACGTCAAGGTGGGTACCGGCGCTTTCATGAAGACCGAAGCGCAGGCTCGGGAGCTGGCCGAGACGATGGTCGCGATCGGCACCGACCGCGGGGTGCGCACCGTCGCACTGCTCACCGCGATGGACACCCCGCTCGGTTACGCGGTCGGGAACGCCGTCGAGGTCGAGGAGAGCGTCGCGGTGCTGGCCGGCGGGGGCCCGGCCGACGTCGTCGAGCTGACCGTCGCGCTGGCCCGCGAGATGGTGTCGGCGGCGGGCCTGGACGTCGACCCGGCCGACGTGCTCGCGTCCGGGAAAGCGATGGACACGTGGCGCGCGATGATCAGCGCCCAGGGCGGCGACCCGTCCGCGCCGCTGCCGGTCGCGCCGGTCACCGAGGTCGTGCGGGCCGAGCAGGCCGGTGTCGTCAGCCGGCTGGACGCGTTCGCGGTCGGTGTCGCGGCCTGGCGCCTCGGGGCCGGGCGGGCGCGCAAAGAGGACGCGGTCTCCGCGTCGGCAGGCATCCTGCTGCACCGCCGGGAGGGCGACGAGGTCGCCGCCGGTGACCCGATCCTGGAACTGCGCACCGAGGACGCCGACCGCATCCCGTCCGCGCTCGACGCGCTCTCCGGTGGCGTGGTCGTCGGCCCGGCGGATTCGGCCGTGACCGGTGGGCCGCTCGTACTCGGCCGGATCGGCGGCTGATCGTGCCCCCGTGCCGCCCCGGACGGGGGTGACCATGGCGAACGATCCCGACCCGGAGGCCGGCGTGCTGACCCCACCCGACCTCGCCCCGGACCCCGCGGTCCAGAGCGCGGGGGCCGCTGGGCGGGCTCGTAACCGTGCGGGGTCCGCTCCGCCGGTCGCGGCGCCGTTGCGGGCCGACGGGGCCACCGGTGCGTCGCGGGCGAGGCGGCGGGCCGGGGCCGAGCCGGACGAGCCCGCACCGGGCGAGGAGACTCCGGCGCCCGACCCGGTGATGATCCGCAACGGCACGCTGGCCGACCTGGAAGAGCTCGGCTTCCCGCCACCGCCGGACGGGTATCCGCTGGTCTGGGAGCCCGGCGACGCGGTCGCGTTGCGCCCGACGGTCGAGATCCTCGCCCGGTGCGCGGTGCTCAACGCGGTGCTCGCCGGGGTGTTCGGCGCCCCGTCCGAGCTCACGTTCGGCTGGCTGGAGCGCAACGGCCTGGTCGACGCGGTCACCGAGCCGGAGCGGGCGTTCCTGTCCGAGCGCAAGGGCTCGGGAGATCTGTACGGGTTGCACGTCGAGGCGCTCTGGGCGTTCGCCTGGGTGCTCGGAGTGGGGGAGGACCTCGACCCGGGCCGCTACTGCGGCGAGGGCCTCGCGGCGTGGCTGCCCGACATCGGCTCCGATGAGTCGTTCACGGACTGGCAGCAGCGGGCCGGTGCGCACCCGCGCCCGGCGGCGGAGGTGGCGGCCCTGCTCGACCTCCACTACTGCCTCGACTGGGGCCACGTCCAAGCGTTGATGAACGACGAACCACCACCCGGCGTGACGCTACCGTACGTGATCGGTCAGCGACGGTGGGCGCTGGAATGGGCGGTAACCTTCCGCGGGCCGTACCATCAGGCTCCACCACGCTGGGATGAGGTTGATCTGGCCAGTTGAAAACCCTCCGAAGCGTGACCTTGCCTCTCTAGAGTGGCAAAGCGGCGCGGGATGCTCCCGGGACCTCCGTGCCGGAAGTTGACGGAGGGATTCGACCGTGACGGAGCGCCACGCGTTCCTGGCCCTGTTCGCCGCCACCGTGCTCCTGCTGGGCGCCTGTGGTGACCGCTCCGCCGCCGACAGCGAGAGCACCGCGTCGCCGACGGGCAACGACGAAACGTTGAGCTCCAGCCTGGTCGCGTACGACGGCCTGCCGATCGGCGGCCGGTTCCGCGACGCCGAGAACGGCGCGCTGGTCCGCGCCAAGTGCACCGCGGACAGCTGCTCCTACCAGCTGCTGCGCACCTCCGACGGCGGGCAGAGCTGGACGGCGTCCACAGTGCCCGGTGAGCCGGTGACGAGCACGCCGCTCGACGACGCCTACGCCGCGGTACTTCCGGGTGGGCAGGTCGTCACCGAGATCCAGGTCGGCGCCGACCGTCCGGCCCGGCTCACCACCGACGGCAAGACCTGGCCGGAGCACAGCGCCCAGCCGCTGGGCGTCACGAACGTGGTGCCGTCCAACTCGGCGCTCGTCGGCTGGTGTTCGCAGGACGCCGACTGCGCCGAACCGTTCCTCCGGGTGATCGGTCCCAACGGCACGTCGAAGTCGTTCGGGCCGCCGCCGCCCCAGCTCACCGAGACCGTCAGCGCGACGCGGGTGGCCGAGGGCTCGCTGTGGGTGCAGGGCCGGGACGGTGTCGGGCGGATCGTGCTGGCGGTGAGCCGCGACGACGGCCGGAACTGGACGATCAACCGGGTGCCCGCGCCGTCCGCGTCGTCGGTCGACCTCGCGGGCGCGGGTGAGGTGGCGTGGGCGTTGTCGCTCGCCGAACCGGGCGTCTCCGGGGGCACCGGTGGCACCGCGCCGTCCGAGACCGGCCGCCGCACCCGCCAGTCGCTGCTCTACAGCACGAACTCCGGTGGCTCGTTCGAGAGCGTCAAGCTGCCGGAGAAGTACCGTCTCAACACCGGCAGCGGCATCGGTGTCACCGACTCCGGCGACGCGGTGATCGCGTCCGACGGCCGGGTCGCCGTGGTGTCGCCGGGCGGCGAGCTCACCCCGGTGTCCGAGGTGAGCGGCGCCGTCTACGACCTGGGGGCCCAGGTGCTCGTCTACGGCGCCAAGGGCAACTGGGTGAGCGCCGACGGCAAAACCTGGTCGCCCCTGCCGAAGGCCTAGCTAGCTCCAGGGTGGGAGTTCGACCGAGCCGGTGATGGTCAGCGACGGCGCGGCCAGGCCGACGCGGCCGAACAGCCAGGCCAGGAGGGCCGCGTCCGGGCCGTCGATCGAGGCGACGACCTCGCCGGAGCCGAACCGGCTCGGCCCCACCTGCACGGCCGTGCCGGGGGGCAGCCGGTTCGGCAGCTTCGCCAGCTCGTGCGGCAGGTGGGTGGAGACGAACTCCTCCGGCCACGACTCGATCGTGTAGACGTCCAGCCCCAGGTCGACGTGGTGGATCTCGACCTCGCGCCAGCGCGCCCACGCGCACCGGGACGCCGGGAACGAGCCGCTCGGGAACTGCACCTGACGGCCCCAGGTGGGCGTGGTCATCCGGGCGAACGCGTGCACTATCGCGATGTTCGTGGAGTAGACCTCGTCGGCCAGCTCGTCCGCGCTGCTGCGGGCGCCGAGCTCGATCTCGGCCTCACGAACGGTGGGGCCGCCCGGATAGGCCTGGGCCGGCCGCCCGGTCAGCACGCCGTCGATGAGCCGGACCATCGCTTCGGCGTGGCGCGCCAGATGGGCGATGACGTGGCCCCTGGTCCACCCGGGGAGCACCGACGGCTCCCGGATCTCGGCGTCGGTGAGCGCGCTGAGCGTGTTGGCGAGCCGATCCTGAGCCAGGGGGACGTTCGCGACGGCGGCGGGGAGGTCGTACGTCGACGTTGTCACCCGGCACATCCTGCCCTGGGTGGGACTCTCCGTGCAGGACCGTTAACCCGATTCGCGCCGAACGGTCGAACTTCTGGGTCGACTGACGAGCCGACCCAGAAGTTCGTGCCCCTATTTGGAGGCCAGCGCCGGCTCGTCCGGAGTGGACACCGGCTCCGGCGCCGAGGGCGCTTCCTTGAGACCGAACCGGTCGTACACCCGCTTCAGCGGACGCGGCGCCCACCAGTTCGCCCGGCCGAGGAGCGTCATCGTGGCCGGCACCAGCAGGCACCGGACGATCGTCGCGTCGACCAGCACCGCCACCACCAGGCCGAACCCGATCTGCTCGACGGTGCCGATGTCACCCATCACGAAGCAGGAGAACACGATCACCATCGCGATCGCCGCCGACGTGATGATCCGCCCGGTGCGCTGCAGACCGGTCCGCACCGCGGCGTCGTTCGACAGGCCCTTGTCGTACTCCTCCTTCACCCGGGCCAGGAGGAACGTCTCGTAGTCCATCGAGAGCCCGAACGCGAAGACGAAGATCACCATCAGCACGGCCGGGTCGAGACCGGGGTTGACCAGCAGGTCCAGCGGGCCGGCGCCCCAGCCCCACTTGAACGCCGCGACCATCGCGCCGAACGTGGCGCCCATCGACACCAGGTTCATCAGCAGCGCCTTGATCGGCACGACCACCGAACCGGTCATCAGGAACAGCAGCACGAACATCGCGACCGCGATGACGCCGGCGGCCAGCGGCAGGTCCCGCTGGTAAAGCGTCAGTTCGTCGTGGAAGAACGCGGCCTGACCGGTCACCCAGGACTGACCGCCGTCCGGGCGGTCGGCACGGAGCCGCTCCACGAGTTCGCGGGCCTCGGACCCGTTGGCGTCGCCCTCGACGTCGATCGAGACCACCGACGTACCCGGTCGCACCTGCTCGGCGGCACCGATCCGGCGGACCTCCGGGTCGTCGGCGAAACCGGCGGCCCACTGGTCGAGTGCGGCGGCGTCGGTCCGCGCCACCACCGAGATCGCCGGCGCCTCCTGGCGGCCGAACCGGTTGTCCAGCGTGTCGAGCACCCGGCGCGACTCGATCGACGTCGGGATCTCGCCGATGCCCGGCGAGCTGATCGTCGTGGACAGCACCGGCACCGCGGCGACGAGCAGCACGGCGAGCGAACCGATCAGGACGACCACCGGGCGCCGCTGCACGCCCCGGGCGATGCCGGCGAACAGCCCCCGGTTCGGGTCGGTGGCACGGGCCTGGCGGAAGCGCTTCGTACCGGCCGGTGTGATCCGGCGACCCACCAGCCGCAGCAGCGCCGGGATCAGCGTGACCGCGGTGAGCATCGTGACCAGCGCGATCGAGATACCGGCCGCGCCGATGGCCTGCAGGAACGGCATCTGGACGACGACCAGGCCGGCGAACGACGCCACGACCGTGAGCGCGGAGAACGCGACCGTCCGCCCGGACGTCGCACCGGCGCGGCGCACGGCCTCCTCGCGGAGCGCGAGCGGGAGGATCGGCCGGCCGACACGCACCTTCTTCGGCATCAGGTCCGGGCCGGCCGTGGCCACCAGCGCGGCCAGTTCCTCGCGGTACCGGGAGACGACGAGCAGCCCGTAGTCGATCGAGAGCCCGAGCCCGAGCAGCGTGACGACGGTGACCGTGTCACTGCCCAACCCGACGAACTTCGAGAAGCCCCACAGCGTCACCATCGCGGTCGCCACCGACGCGACCGCGCCGAGCACCGGCAGCCCGGCGGCGATGAACCCACCGAACACGAGCACCATGAACAGCAGGGTCAGCGGCAGCGAGATCATCTCGGCCGTCGACAGGTCCTTCTGCACCTGGGCGTTGATCTCACGGCCGAGGAGCTGGTCGCCGCCGAGTTCGATCGTCGCGCCGGGGAGGTCGATCGCGTCGAGCCGCTTCCGGGCGGCCTCCACCGAGCTGTCCTCGACGTCGTCCGCGAGGTCTTTCTGGTAGTGGACGATGACCATCAACGCGCGCTTGTCCTGGGACACCAGCGCGGGCCCGGCCGAGTAGGGGGTGTCGACCCCGACGACGCCGGGCTCGGTCTTCAGGTCGGCCGCGGCGGCGTCGACCGCGGTCCTGGTCGCCGCGGCGTTCGGGTCGACGCGGTCGATCACCGCGATGACCGTGCCGCCTTCGGTCCGAGCGGCGTCGAGGACGTCGTCACCGGTGGCCGACTCGAACTCCACCTCGTTCGACTTCTTGTCCAGGGAGTCGAACACCGGGCCGCTGGCGAAGACGCCACCGGCGACCGCCACGACCCACACGGCCACCACCAACAGGCGGTGCCGGAAACAGAATTGGCTCAACCGACCGAACATCGGTGTACCCCTCCGTGCGCCCGCACCCCCGTCGGGCACGTCGACGGGGCTCACTTTCTCGTCGTGCGGCACGGAGGGGCATCAGGTAGGCCCCCTGATTAGTCCCTGACGACGACCCCTAATACCTAGGTATCGCCCCGGTGAACTCCTACGGTTAGTCGCGCAACAAACCCGCAACGACATCGTTGCTGGTCAATGCGATGAAAATCCCGGTGTCGGACTGGGATAACCTCTGCGGGCATGAGTGATCCGTTGGCCTACCCCGACATCGTTCGGGCCCCGAAAGTTCTGCTGCACGATCACCTCGACGGCGGGCTCCGGCCACGCACCGTCGTCGAGCTGGCCGCCGAGACCGGGTACCGCGACCTGCCCACCACCGACGCCGACGAGCTCGGCGAGTGGTTCCGGGTGCAGGCGGACTCCGGGTCGCTGGTGCGCTACCTGGAGACTTTCAGCCACACCGTCGGCGTCATGCAGACGAAGGACGCGCTGAGCCGCGTCGCCGCCGAGTGCGCCTACGACCTCGCGCTCGACGGCGTGGTCTACGCCGAGGTGCGGTTCGCGCCGGAGCTCCACATCGAGCAGGGCCTCGCGCTCACCGAGGTCGTCGACAGCGTCCTGCACGGTTTCGAGGCCGGTGCGGCCCAGGCCGCGGCCGAGGGGCACTCGATCCGGATGGGTACGCTGCTCACCGCGATGCGGCACGCGGCGCGCTCGCGTGAGATCGCGGAGCTGGCCGTGGCCTACCGGGACGCCGGCGTCGCCGGGTTCGACATCGCCGGCGCCGAGGCCGGGTTCCCGCCCACCCGCCACCTGGACGCGTTCCAGTACATCAAGCGGGAGAACGGGCATTTCACGATCCACGCCGGTGAGGCGTTCGGCCTGCCGAGCATCTGGGAGGCGCTGCAGTGGTGCGGTGCCGACCGGCTGGGCCACGGCGTCCGGATCGTGGACGACATCGAGACGGGCGACGCGGAGCCGGGCGAGGCCCGGCTCGGGCGGCTGGCCGCGTACGTGCGTGACAAGCGGATCCCGCTCGAGATGTGCCCGTCGTCGAACATCCAGACCGGCGCGGCGACGTCGATCGCCGAGCACCCGATCGGGCTCCTGCGTGACCTGCGCTTCCGGGTCACGGTGAACACCGACAACCGCCTGATGAGCGGCACGTCGATGTCGAAGGAGTTCGCGCTGCTGTCGGAGGCGTTCGGGTACGGCTGGGCGGACCTGCGCTGGTTCACCGTCAACGCGATGAAGAGCGCGTTCCTGCCGTTCGACGAGCGGCTGCGGCTGATCGAGGACGTCATCAAACCCGGCTACGAAGAGCTGCTCTCGAAATGACCGCCCCGGCACGGGTGGCCCGCCGGGCCGCGGTGCGGGTGTGGAGCGCGGCCCTCTGGCTGACCCTGGCCGGGCTGGCGGGGTGGCTGCTTGTCCGGGGCGTCGGGTACGACCACCGGACGCCGTTCGCGCAGCTGGTCTCGTTCACGCCCTACGTGGCCGCGTTCTCGCTCGTGCCGCTGGTGGCCGCGCTGGTCACCCGGCGCTGGCTGGTCGCGGTGGCGGCCGGCGTCGTCGTGGTGGCGTTCGGCGCGTTCGTGGTGCCGCGGGCGGTCCCGTCGGGCGCGCCGTCCGACGGTGACCGGCTGCGTGTGATGGCGTTCAACACGAAGATCGGCGCCGGTTCGGTGGCCGAACTGGCGGCGCTGGTCCGGCGGGAGAAACCGGACGTGCTGACCGTGCAGGAGCTGACGCCGGAGTGGGCGGCCGAGTTCGCGGCGCTGCGGCTGTTCCCGTACTCGGCGCTGCGCGCGCTCCCCGGTGCGTCCGGAACCGGGATCTGGGCCCGGTACCCGCTGACCGACAACCGCACCGTCGATCCGAAGTCGGGGTTCGACCAGACGGACGCGCAGCTGCGCGTCTCCGACGACCGGGTGTACGAGGTGGTGAGCGCGCACCCGCGCCCGCCGATCTTCCGGGCCGCGGAGTGGGGATCGACCTCGCGCTGGGTCGGGGACCTCTCGCGGTTGCCCTCGGCGTCGAAGAGCGGCCCGGTTCGGGTGATGGCCGGCGACTTCAACGCCTCGCTCGACCATTCACCGTTCCGGAAGCTCGTCGGGACCGGCTACGTGGACGCCGCGGCCGAGGTCGGTAAGGGGCTCGTACCGACCTGGCCGATGAACGGCAACAACGCGCCGCCGGTGACGCTCGACCACGTGCTCGTCGACTCCCGCGCCGACGCTTCCCGGTTCGACGCCTACACGATCGCGGGCTCCGACCACCGCGCGATCGTGGCCGACCTGGTCATCCGCTAGGCGTCACTCGGTCGGGATCATGAACCACGCGATCAGGTAGATCAGGAACTGCGGCCCGGGGAGCAGGCAGGACAGGAGGAAGAGCAGGCGGACGGTGTTCGAGGAAAGACCGAAGCGCCGGCCGATGGCCGCGCAGACACCGGCGATCCACCGGTCGTTGCGCGGGCGGGCGAGGCGACGGCCGTAGGACACCGAGGACATCGGGAGCACCTTTCGTTTGCTCGACTGGGTCGATATCAACGGTGCGCCCCGATCGGTCCCGCCACCATCGGGACTCGCCCTGACCTGTCGTCTCAGGGTTACTGCTCAAAAATGCCGAACACGTTGCCGGCCGGATCGCGGAACCGGGCGGTGACCTCCGGCGGCTCGCCCCCCACCGGCTGGATCAGCTCGCCGCCGTGCTGCACGAGCGACGTGATCGTCTTCTCGACGTCGTCGACCATGATGTAGATCAGCAGCCCGGGCTCGGAGGCCGGCGGTCGGCCGGTCACCCAGACGCCGCTGACCTCGCCCACCGCGTCGTCGAAAGCCAGCGCGCCGTCACCACGCCGACGTAGTGCCCAGCCGAACACCCGGCTGTAGAAGTCGGCGGACTGCCGCACGTCGACGGCCGGGATCTCGAGATAGGCGAGCTTGCCGTTGGCCAAAGTGGGCATCGCTGCTCCGTAACCGTCGTTTTCGGACCCGACACCCGTAAGTGTGCCCTTTTACCACGTGGTGTCGCCCGTGAAGTCCCATGAAGCGCCGTGAAATCCCGGGCTCCTCGGCTGACTCACGTACGAAAAGGAGCCTCGGCTCACGTATTTTCGCGTCGAAAGTGAACCGTCGTGCCGGGAGCGGCCTGCGCGGCCCCCCAGAGGTCGTCGGGATGGACGACGCCGATCACCGGATACCCGCCGGTGACCGGGTGATCGGCGAGGAACAGCACCGGGCCGGACGGCGGCACCTGCAGCGCACCGGCGACCATGCCCTCGCTCGGGAGCTCGCCGGTGACCAGGCGGGGCAGCGTCGGTCCGTCGAGCCGGGCGCCGACCCGGTCGCTCTCGGACGTGACGGTCCAGGGCGACGCGTAGAGCGCCTCGATCGCGTCCGCGGCGAACCAGTCCTCGCGCGGGCCGGGGAACACCCGCAGCACCGGCTCCGCCGCGATCGCCGGCTCGACGACGCACCGGGCGGCGTACCCGGCCCGGACCGCGGCCACGTCGAGCTCCGCGGCCGCCGACCACGGGTCCGCCGGGATCGGGGCCTCGCTCCGGGCCTGGCGGCCGATCGGGAGCGTGTCGCCGTCGCGCAGGCGCGGCGGACCGAGGCCGGAGAGGGTGTCGGTGCTGCGGCTGCCGAGCACCTCCTCGGCGGCGACACCGCCCGCGACGGCCAGGTAGGCGCGCACCCCCGTGCTCGCGGCGTTCACTCGGAGCTCCGCGCCGGCCGGCACTCCCACCGCGGCTCCGTGCGCGGCCGGGACCCCGTCCACCGTGAGCGGGCACCGGGCTCCGGTCAGCGCCACCACGGCGTCGGCGGAGAACGTGACCACCAGGCCGCCCAGCGTGATCTCCAGCGCCGCCGCCGACCCGTCGTTGCCGACGAGCGTGTTCGCCCGCCGGAGCGCCGGCACGTCGAGCGCGCCCGACCGGGGAACGCCGAGATGCGCCCACCCGGCCCTTCCGAGGTCCTGCACCGTGGTCAGCGGCCCGGCGGTGCGGACTCTCAGCACGGCACGAAACGCACGCGGTCACCCGGTGTGAGCAGCGCGGGCGGGTCGGCGGCGAGGTCCCAGAGCGTCCGGTCGGTGTGCCCGATCAACTGCCAGCCGCCCGGCGACGGACGTGGGTACACCCCGGTGAACTCCCCGGCCAGCCCCACCGCGCCGGTCGGCACCCGGGTGCGCGGGGTGCTCCGGCGCGGAACCCGCAGCGGCTCCGGCAACCCGGTCAAATAGCCGAAACCGGGCGCGAAACCGGTGAACGCGACCGTGTAGACCGCACCCGAATGCCGGGCGACGACGTCACCGGGTGTGAGATCGGCGTAGGCGGCCACTTCGGCGAGATCGGGTCCGTCGTAGTGGACGGGGATCTCCACCTCGTGTCCGGCCCGCTCAGCGGCTTCCGGTGCACGCCACGACGCGGCCCAGCTCAGGTCGGCGCGGGTTCCCGGGCGGAACCGCACCAGCACGGTGCGCGCGCCCGGCACCACGTCCTCGACGCCGGGCAGCGCCCTCCGCACGATCTCCGCGCGGAGGGCCGCCGGATCGGCCGCGTCGATCAGCTCCGCGTCCCGGCCCATCCGGCTCATGCTCGGGTCAGTCGTGCCACTCGACCGACGACGAGATCCGACCGATGACGCTCCGCCAGGCCAGCGCGGCCTGCTCGGCGCCGATCCGACGCAGCTTCCGCCGGGCGAAGAAGCCCTTCGCACGCAGGGCCTCGTCCAGGTCGTCCAGCGGGGAGCCGGGTGCGAGGCTGGCGTCGACCTCGGGGAGGTCGAGCGCGTAGGCCAGGTCCCGGGCCAGCTCGCCCGCTCCGACGATGAGGTCGCCCTCCCAGACGTCGCGCCCGCCACGCAGGTTCTCGACGACCAGGTCGAGCTCGTAGCGGTCCTCGTCGTCCGGGACGACCAGGTCGGGCGTGATCGTCTCGACCAGCTCGGCCCAGGTGTCGCCGCCCAGCAGGTCGTGGACGGCGGGCGACTTCACGAACGCGACGAGCGAGGCGGCGTCGCGGAAGAGGTGCAGCTTGCCGTCGGTGGCGAGGAAGACGGCTTCCTCTTCGCCGGCGGCGACGCGGGCCCGGCCGGCCTCCTCCTCGTCGACGTCCTCGTCCTCGGGTTCGTCGTCCGAGTCGTCCTCGTACTCGCGGTTGAAACGCTCGGCGAGGGCCTCGTCGCTGTACTTCTGCGCCCGACGGCTTCGCGCGGACGGCTTCGCGTCGTCCTCGTCCTCGTCGTCGGCTTCGTCGGCTTCGTCGGTGGCCGCGGCCGGCTCGTCCTCGTCGTCGTCCGCGGTCTTCTTCGCGGTGTCGCGCGCCGGCTCGGCGTCGTCCGCGTCCTCGGTGACCACCTCGAGCGCCTCGGGCTCGTCGCCGTCGACCGGGTCGTCGTCCTCGTCGGGCTCGTCCTCGACGAGCTGTTCCTCGACCACGCGGTACTGGCGCAGCGTCAGGCCGACGCCACCACGCGGCAGCGCGATCTCGACCGGGTCGATACCGAGCGCAGCCCAGTATTCGACCACTCGCTCCGAGCGCTCGCCGTCCTCGACCTCGTCGGAGGAGTCCTCCTCGGCGGCCTCGGCATCGTCGGACAGCTCGTCCTCGAGCGGCTCGACGTCTTCCGGGTGCCTGCCCGCCACAGCTCCTCCTGGGTACGGCCGTTTCGTCGCGTCTACCTTAGGGCCGTCCCGCATCGGAGTGGCGGGCGCCACCCCCGCGACTCATCCGTTGCCGTTGTCGACGTCCAGCTGGGGCCGGTCGTCGTCCCACCAGGCCGTGATCAGAGTCGTTCTCGCGGCCGACTCGAACGAGATGCTGACTCTCGTGTCGCTTTCCTGCTGAACCGTCGATTTGTAGCCGGATTCAGCGAGGATGTCGATGACGATCACTTTGTCGGCGTTCCACTGGAGCTTGGCCCAGCCGCCGTCCGTCGGCACCGTGCTGGTGTAGTTGACCAGCCCTTCGTCGTCCTCCCACCGCTGCGGCACCGGTGCGGGATCGTTGCTCGTCTCGACGGTGGGTGACGGACTGCGTGTCACGCCCGCGGCCGGCGGTGGCCTGGTCGCTCTCGGTGACGCACTTTTTAAGTCCGACACTGAGAGTAGTTTCGACCGATCTGGGACGGCTGCATAAAGGACGAGTCGAACGCCGAACCACGAAACGGTCACAGCTAAGGCGGTGGTGCCGAGCCACAGCAAGGTGAGCCGTACGGCACGAGGCATACCGTCCATCCTTTCATCCGGCTACCGTGCCGGACATGCCGACCGTGTTGCTCGTCGAGGACGACCCCACGATCCGTAGTGCCCTTGTACGTTCTCTGTCAAAGGCGGGCCACGTGGTCCGTGCTGTGGGAACCGCGCTGGACGCACTGCGTGAAGTCACCTCTGCGCGTCCCGACGTAGTGATCCTGGACCTAGGACTACCCGATTTGGACGGAGCGGACGCTTTACGCATGTTGCGTGGCGTTTGTGATGTTCCTGTGGTGGTTGCGACCGCCCGTGACAACGAACGGGAAATCGTTCGTCTGCTGAACTCCGGCGCCGACGACTACCTCGTCAAGCCGTTCTCGTTCGAGCACCTGACCGCGCGGATGACCGCGGTGCTCCGGCGCAGCAGCCCGGGCGAGGTCCGGCGTGACCCCACGCTCACCGTCGGTGGCCTCCGGATCGACCTGAACCGCCGCGAAGCCGTGCTCGACGGCGCCCCGCTCGACCTCGCCCGGCGCGAGTTCGACCTGCTCGCCTACCTCGCGGCCCGGCCCGGCACCGTGGTCAGCCGCCGCGAACTCGTGGAGGCCGTGTGGCGCCAGCCGGCGGTCGGAGGTGACCAGACGATCGATGTCCACCTGTCCTGGTTACGCCGCAAGCTAGGAGAGACCGCGGCGGCTCCGCGGTACCTCCGGACGGTTCGTGGGGTAGGTGTGAAGCTCGTGGATCCCACCACATGAGGTCGGGTCACCGATGAGGCGTGCTCTGGCGCTCGTGGCGCTCGCGACCACGGCGATGGTCTCGCTGGCCTTCGTCGTGCCGTTGTTGCTGGTCGTGCACCAGATCGCCCGCGAGCGCGCGATCGGTGACGCGCAGCGTCAGGCGAACCAGGCGGTCTCCCTGCTGGCGGCGACGAACGACGTCAAAGTCATCGAGGACGCGATCAGCACGATCCCGGCCTGGAACTCCGACGGCCTGGCGATCTACCTGCCCGACGGGCAGACCCCGGTGATCGGCACCACCCGCGCCAAACCGACCGACATCAAGACGGTCCGGGCCAGCGAGGACAAGTCGATCACCTCCGACGTCGACGGCGGCGTCGTCTACCTGCAGCCCACGAAGATCTCGTCCGGCCAGGTCGCGGTCATCGAAGTGTTCGTGCCCTCGGACGCACTGACCCGCGGTGTCGCCGGTGCGTCCGCGGCGCTCATCGCGGTGGCGCTGGGCCTGGTCATCGGGTCGGTGGTCGTCGCCGACCGGCTGGCCGCGAAGGTCGTCGGCGCCACCCGCAACCTCGCGGCGGTCGCGCGCGCGTTCGGCGACGGCAACCTGGAAGCCCGGGTGGAGCCGTCCGGCCCGCGCGAACTGTCCGAAGCCGGCGCCTCGTTCAACACGATGGCCGACCGCGTCGTCGCCACCCTCGACGCCGAACGCGAACTCGCCGCGGACCTCTCGCACCGCCTGCGCACCCCACTGACCGCCCTGCGGCTGGACGCCGAGGCGCTCGACGACGGCGTGGACGCCGCCCGCATCCGCGACGCCGTCGCGACGCTCGAGCGCGAGGTCGACGTCATCATCCAGACCGCGCGCCGGCCGCTGTCCGAGCGCGGGCCCGAATGGTGCGACCTGGCCGAAGTCGTCTCCGAGCGGGTGGAGTTCTGGGGCGCGCTCGCCGAGGACGAACACCGCGACTGCCGGCTGGCCGGCGTCGGACGGCGGGTGCCGGTCTCGGTCTCCCGCACCGAACTGGTCTCCTGCGTCGACGTCCTGCTGGGCAACGTGTTCCGGCACACCGCGCCCGGAGTGGCGTTCGCGGTGAGCGTGCTCGTGCTGCGCGGCCCGGTCGCCGCGCTCGTCATCGAAGACGCCGGCACCGGCATCCGGCACCCCCGGATGGCCGTGCGGCGCGGAAACAGCGGCGGCGGCTCCACCGGGCTCGGACTCGACATCGTTCGAAAAGTCGCGGAGACCGCGGGCGGATCGATTCGAATCGACACCAGTCCGATGGGCGGCGCACGAATTCGGGTCGATCTCGCGATGCTCGATCCGGCTGTGTTCCGCAACATGGCGCGTGGCGGCGGAACGATGCCGGAACGTGATGATTCCGATCGCACGTGGCCAGATGTGCCTCGTGGTGCTGGTGATTACCGGCCGCTGCATCGCGCCGTCGGCGCATTACGAGCGATGCGGAAGACGCGGGTTAACTCGCGTTCAGACAGACCTTAACGAAACCTCAAGGGCCTTCCCGGTGATCAATCCGCCAACGTAACGTTCCAGTTGTCAGACACCACGCGAACCGACGCCGACCCCCCGGGCGCCGGACGCAGCCGAAGCGCGGTGGGACAGGGCAGGCATTGGCCCCCTATCCCACCGCGTAAGGCTTTTGTAGGTGGGCGGCCCGCTCAGGACGGCGCTGCCGCGCGGGCGCGAACCCTTGAGTATCACCCATACGCGGCGGATTCGCGCCCGAGCGGCAGCGCCGTTCTGAGCGGGCTCCAGGTCAGAGCACTCGCGCTCACGCGTTCGGCCAAGCGCTCATGGCCAGCTCGGCTACGCCTTCGAGGTCGGATCGGGTGGCGCCGTCTCGTGCTTGCTGGCTCATGCCTTGAATCGTTACGGCGGTCAGGCGGGCCAGTGCGGCGGGGTTCGTCTCCGGGGGCAGAATGCCTGCTTCGACGTCGGACCGGACGCGTTGTTCGATCGCGGCGATATTCGCATTCCGTCGGGTACGCAGCAGTTCTTCGATATCGGCTGAATCCGGGCCGCAGTTCGTTGCCGCACTAATTACCAGACAACCGTTCGGACGATCCGGAGTCGTGTATTCGGCGGCGGCCTCGCGCAACATCCGCGCCACGCCTGCACGTGCAGACGACTCTGCGGCGAGCGCTCGCTCAGTGAAAGCGCCGTATGTCCGGGAGTACACGTCGACCACTTCTCGAAACAGCGCTTTTTTATCTCCGAAGGCCGCGTAGAGCGACGGAATCCCGATCCCCATCGCCTTCGCGAGTACGGAAACCGGCGTCGGTTCGTACCCGCGGGCCCAGAACTCCCGGAGCGCGATCTCCAGGGCCGCGTCGCGATCGAACGACCGCGGCCGGCCTCGCTTCGTCGTCACCCGCACATTCTATAGCGCTCGCTAGAGAAGTGTGGTTAGGGTGATTCTGTAGCGACCGCTAGAGAAAGTGACCGACATGCTCCACGGAACGACGAGCCTCGTCACCGGCGCCGGCCGGGGGATCGGGCGGGCCATCGCGCGCCGCCTGGCCGCCGAAGGGTCCCGCGTGGCCGTGCACTACGGCACCAACGCCGACGCCGCCGCGGCGACGGTGGACGAGATCCGCGGCGCCGGTGGCGACGCGTTCGCGATCGGCGCCGAACTCGGCGTCCCCGGCGACGTCGAGCGCCTCTGGGCGGCGTTCGACGAGGCACTCGGGCCCGGCGCCACCCTCGACGTCCTCGTCAACAACGCGGCGATCGGAAGTTCCGAGCCGCTCGCGACGACCACGCCCGAGGCCTTCGACCGGGTGTTCGCGGTCAACGTCAAGGCGCCGTTCTTCCTCGTCCAGCGCGGCCTCGACCGCATCCGCGACGACGGCCGGATCATCAACGTGTCCTCCGGCGTCACCCGGATCGCGCTACCGGAGACCCTGGCGTACTCGATGACGAAGGGCGCGCTGAACACGTTCAGCTTCACGCTGGCGCACGAACTCGGCGCCAGGGGCATCACGGTGAACGCGGTGGCGCCGGGCATCACCGACACCGACACCAATGCGGCGTGGCTGCACGGCGAAGCCCGCGCCCACGCGGCGAGCTACTCCGCGTTCGACCGCGTCGGCGAACCCGACGACATCGCCGACGTGGTCGCGTTCCTGGCCTCCCCGGCCGCCCGCTGGATCACCGGCCAGGTGATCGACGCCACCGGCGGCTCCCACCTGGGAGCCGCCGGGCTGCGCTGAAGCCTAGATCCCGACCGGGTGCCAGACGGTCTTCGTCTCGGTGAACGTGGTCAGGCGGGAGAGCGCCGGATCGGCCGCCCAGTCCTCCGCCGGGTCCGGCCGGCGCACCCGCTTGAGGGTGCCCGCGGCCAGCCCTTCCCACTCCGCGGCCTGCTCGGGGGACGCCCCGGTCAGGTCGATGCCGCGGACCTCCTCGTGCGCGGCCAGCCACGAGCCGAGCTCGGCCGCGTCACCGGTCAGCACGTTGACCACACCGCCGGGCAGGTCGGACGTGGCCAGCACCTCGGCGAGCGTGATCGCCGCGACCGGGTCGGTGGCCACCACCACGCACGTGTTGCCGGTCGTGATCACCGGCGCGACGACGCTCACCAGCCCGAGCAGCGGCGAACCCGTCGGCGCGAACACCCCGACCACGCCGGTGGGCTCCGGCGTCGACAGGTTCAGGTACGGACCGGACACCGGGTTCGTCGCGCCGACGACCTGGGCGTACTTGTCGGCCCAGCCGGCGTAGAACACCCAGCGGTCGATCGCGGCGTCGACGTCGGCGCCGAACTCCGACCGGCGCGCCTCGAGCATCTCCGCGGCCCGGTAGAGGATCTGGCCGCGGTTGTAGCCGGTGCGTGCCGCCCACCCGGCCGACGCCTTGGAGGCCGCGACGACCGCGTCACGCACGTCCTTCCGGGATGCGCGCGCCACGTTCGCCACGAACGCTCCTTCCGAGTCGGTCACCGGGAACGTGCGCCCGGACTCGCTGCGCGGGAACGCGCCCCCGATGTACAGCTTGTAGGTCTTGCGAACGGTCAACCGGCTCATCGGACGTAGGCCTCCAAGCCGTGGCGACCGCCCTCACGGCCGTAACCGGACTCCTTGTACCCGCCGAACGGCGACGCCGGGTCGAACTGGTTGAACGTGTTGGCCCACACCACGCCCGCGCGCAGCTTCTCGGCCATCCAGAGGATCCGCGAGCCCTTCTCCGTCCAGATGCCGGCGGACAGGCCGTACGGCGTGTTGTTGGCCTTCTCGACGGCCTCCGCGGGCGTCCGGAACGTCAACACCGACAGCACCGGCCCGAAGATCTCCTCCCGGGCGATGCGGTGCGCCTGCGAGACGCCGGTGAACAGCGTCGGCACGAACCAGTAGCCCCGGTCGGGCAGCTCGCACGGCGGCGACCAGCGCTCCGCGCCCTCCTCCTCGCCCGCCGCGGCCAGCTCCTGGATCTTCGTGAGCTGCGCGGACGAGTTGATCGCCCCGACGTCGGTGTTCTTGTCCAGCGGATCGCCGACCCGCAGCGTCGCCATCCGACGGCGCAGCGCCGCCAGCACCTCGTCGGCCACCGACTCCTGGACGAGCAGCCGCGACCCGGCGCAGCACACGTGCCCCTGGTTGAAGAAGATCCCGTCGACGATGCCCTCGACCGCCTGGTCCACCGGGGCGTCGTCGAACACGATGTTCGCGGCCTTGCCGCCGAGCTCCAGCGTGAGCCGCTTCGACGAGCCCGCGACCGCCTTCGCGATCTCCCGGCCCACGTCGGTGGACCCGGTGAAGGCGACCTTGTCGATCCCCGGGTGCGCGACGAGCGCCCGCCCGGTCTCGCCCGCACCGGTCACGATGTTGACGACGCCCGGCGGCAGCTCGGCCTGCTGGCACACCTCGGCGAACAGCAGCGCGCTCAGCGGCGTCGTCTCGGCCGGCTTGAGCACGACGGTGTTGCCGGTGGCCAGCGCCGGTGCGATCTTCCAGGCCAGCATCAGCAGCGGGAAGTTCCACGGGATGACCTGGCCCGCGACGCCCAGCGGCCGCGCCGCGCCGAGGCCGGCGTACGACAGCTTGTCGGCCCAACCCGCGTAGTAGAAGAAGTGCGCGGCGACGAGCGGCAGGTCGATGTCCCGGGTCTCCCGGATCGGCTTGCCGTTGTCGAGCGACTCCAGCACCGCGAACTCGCGGGCCCGTTCCTGCAGGATGCGGGCGATCCGGAACAGGTACTTGCCCCGTTCGCGGCCGGGCATCGGGCCCCAGACCTGCTCGAACGCGGTGCGGGCCGCGGAGACCGCCCGATCCACGTCGGCGGCGCCGGCCTCGGCGACCTCGGCCAGCACCTCCTCGTCGGCCGGGTTCACGGTCTTGAAGACGCCGCTGCCGTCGGTGAACTCGCCGTTGATGAACAGGCCGTAGGAGTTCTTCAGCGCGACGACGTTCCGCGACTCGGGTGCGGGCGCGTATTCGAAGGTCATGCCTCAGTCCAGGGTCACGTGGTCGGAGCCGGCGTAATGACCGGTGGCCATCTTCCGGCGCTGCAGCAGGACGTCGTTGAGCAGGCTGGACGCACCGAAGCGGAACCAGTCCGGGTCGAGCCAGTCCGGGCCGGTGATCTCGTTGACCATCACCAGGTACTTGATCGCGTCCTTGGCGGTGCGGATGCCACCGGCGGGCTTCATGCCCACCTGGCGGCCGTGCGTGTCGCGGAAGTCGCGGCACGCCTCCAGCATCACCAGCGTCACCGGCAGCGTCGCGGCGGGGGAGACCTTGCCGGTGGAGGTCTTGATGAAGTCGGCGCCGGCCAGCATCGCCAGCCAGGACGCCCGGCGCACGTTGTCGAACGTGACCAGCTCGCCGGTCTCCAGGATCACCTTGAGGTGGGCGTCGCCGCAGGCCTCCTTGACCGCGACGATCTCCTCGAACACCTGGCCGTAGCGGCCGGAGAGGAACGCGCCCCGGTCGATGACCATGTCGATCTCGTCGGCCCCGGCGGCGACGGCCGCCTTCGTGTCGGCGAGCTTGACCTCTCGCGGCGCCCGGCCGGACGGGAACGCGGTGGCGACCGCGGCGATGTGGATGCCGGACCCGGCCAGCGCCTCCGCCGCCGACGGGACCATGTCGCCGTAGACGCAGATCGCCGCGACCGGCGGGGCGTCGTCGCCCGGGTGGCGGCCCTTGGCGCAGAGCGCCTTGACCTTGCCCGGCGTGTCGGCGCCCTCCAGCGTGGTGAGGTCGATCATGCGGATCGTCAGGTCGAGCGCGTACGCCTTGGCCGACGTCTTGATCGAGCGGGTGCCGAGGCGCGCGGCCCTGGCCTTCGCGCCGACCTCGTCGACGCCGGGCAGGCCGTGCAGGAACCGGCGCAACGACGCTTCGGACTGGCCAATATCCAGCACCGGGGTGACTGACATGACGACGATCCTACGCAGCGCGTTACCGCCCCGGTCACGGCAACTTCTGCCGTTAGCCGCCCGCGGCCCCTACGTTCGGTCGCCATGACGGGCCTGCGCATCGCGCACTTCTCGGACACGTTCCTGCCCCGACGGGACGGCGTCATCACGTCGATCCGCACGCTGGCGGGCGCGCTGGCCGAGCGCGGGCACGAGAGCGTGCTGTTCGCGCCGGAGTACCCCGCGCGGACCCCGGTGGGGTTCCCGGTCGTCGGGCTGCCCTCGGTGCCGTGCGGTGTCGCCGACCTGCGGCTGGCCACCTGGCCGCGGTCGCGTCAGGTGGCGCGGGTGGCGGCCGTCTCGCCCGACGTGGTGCACGTGCACACGCCGGGGCCGGCCGGGCTGCTCGGGGTGCTGGCGGCGGCGAAGCTGGGGTTGCCGCTGGTGCAGACCTATCACACCGATCTGCACGCCTACCTGGAGGCGTACAAGATCCCCACCACCGCACTCCGCGTGATCCGGGCCGCCTACGCCCGCCGCCTCGCCGGGCCGTCACCGTTCGGCGACACCGACCGGCCGCCCGCCGGGACGGCGTCGGGGACGTTCCTGGTGGGCGCGCGGACGCCGGAGCGGCGGCGGGCGGCGTTGCGGGTGGTGCGTGGGGCCGCGGGGGCCTGGCGGTCGGAGCGCCGGTCGGCCACCCGGTGCGGGCTGCTCGACGCGGCGAACGCGGCGTTCTTCGGCGGCACCGACGTCGTCGTCGTGCCGACCGCGGCCGTGCTCCGGCGCTCGCCGCTCCCGATCGACCCGGCGCGGGTCGTCCAGGTGCCGACCGGCGTGCGTGAACGTCCGGCGCCCGCCGGAGCGAGGGCCGCGTTCCGCGACCGCTACGGCATCCCCGGCGACGCCCCGCTGGTGCTGTTCGTCGGCCGGGTGAACCGGGAGAAGAACGTCGACGCGCTGCTCGCCGCGACCGCGACGCTGGCCTCGTCGCTCCCGGACGTGCGGGTCGCGTTGGTCGGGGCGGTGTACGAGCCGCGGTGGCTCGCCGGCCTGCTGCGTACGCACGGCGTCGGCGACCGGGTGGTGACCACCGGGCAGCTCCCGGCGGCCGACGTGGCCGAGGCCTACGCCGCCGCCGACGTGTTCGCGTTCCCGTCGCTCACCGACACCCAGGGCCTGGTGCTGCAGGAGGCCGCGCTGGCCGGGCTGCCGGTCGTGCTCAGCGACACCGTCCTGCACGCCCACGGCCCGCTGGCCGGTGCCGCGGTCTGCGCCTCCGGCGACGGGTTCGCGGCCGCGATCGCCGCGCTGCTCATCGACCCCGCCCTCGCCGCCGCCACCGCCACCGCGTGCCGGGCCGCCGCGCTGCGCCACACCCCCGACGCGTACGGCGCCGCGATCGAGGCCGTCTACCACCGCGCCCGCGCCGGAAAGCGCACCCCGACACCGTTGCGGGCCATCGCCTGAAGACCCTGCGAGCCACAGCCTGACCTGGGGCGGTACCGTCGCGACGTGCAGACGCTAGTTGTGGATCACCCGCTCGCCAGTGCCCGGCTCACCACGATGCGTGACGCGCGCACCGAGCCGTCCGTCTTCCGTGCCGCGCTCCGTGAGCTGACGCTCATGCTCGTCTACGAGGCCACTCGCGAGATCGAGATCGAGCGGTTCCCGATCCACACGCCGGTCGCGCGCACCACCGGCATCCGTCTCGGCAACCCGCCGCTGCTCGTCCCGGTGCTGCGTGCCGGCCTGGGCATGGCCGAGGCCGCGTTCGGGCTGCTCCCGGAGGCGTCGATGGGCTTCGTCGGCCTCGCCCGCGACGAGGAGACGTTCCAGCCCCGCGCGTACATGGAGTCGCTGCCGGAGGACCTCACCGGCCGCCCGGTGTTCGTGCTCGACCCGATGCTGGCCACCGGCGGCTCCCTGCAGCACTGCGTGGGCCTGCTCACCCAGCGCGGAGCCACCGACGTGACGGTGATCTGCGCGCTCGCCGCCCCGGAGGGCATCCGCCGCCTGGAGGAGGCCGACCTCCCGATCCGCGTGGTCACCGCCAGCATCGACGAGCGCCTCAACGACAGCGCCTACATCGTCCCCGGCCTCGGCGACGCCGGCGACCGCCAGTTCGGCTCGGTCTGACGCGACCGACATCGAAGTGGGGTGATTCCGCCGCGGAATCACCCCACTTCGATGTCGGGTCACACCCCGAGCGCCAGGGCCACCTCGTCGCGCAGCGCGGCCAGGTGCTCGGCCGCGGCTTCCCGCGCGGTCGCGACCCCGGACGAAACCGGCACGACCACCTCGAGGTAGGCCTTGAGCTTGGGCTCGGTGCCCGACGGGCGGACCACCACCCGAACGCCGGGCGCGCGCAGCGTCAGCACGTCCGCGTCGGGGAGCCGGTCGTGCACCTCGGTCACCGCCCGCCCGAGCAGCGACGACGGCGGCGCCGACCGCATACGCGCCATCAGCGCCGCGATCTCCCGCAGGTCGGACACCCGCACCGACAGCTGCGACGTCGCGTGCAGCCCGAACTCCATCGCGAGCTCGTCCAGCCGGTCGCCGAGCGACTTGCCGTCGGCCTTGAGCGCGGCGGCCAGGTCGGCGATCGCGATGGCGGCGGAGATGCCGTCCTTGTCCCGGACGACGCCCGGCGCGACCGCGTACCCGAGCGCCTCCTCGTACCCGAAGGCCAGGTCGTCGGCGGCCCGGACGATCCACTTGAACCCGGTGAGCGTCTCGGCCGCCCGGGCACCGCGGGCCGGCGCCAGCGTCGAGAGCAGCGACGACGACACGATCGTCGTCGCGTAGGTGCCTTTGACGCCGTTGCGCAGCAGCGCGTCGGCGAGCAGCGCGCCCACCTCGTCGCCGTGCAACAACCGCCAGGACGAACCGGAGGGGACCGCCACCGCGCACCGGTCGGCGTCCGGGTCGTTGGCGATCGCGATGTCCGCGTCGACCGACGAGGCCAGCGCGAGCAGCTCGTCCACCGCGCCCGGCTCCTCGGGGTTGGGGAAAGCGACCGTCGGGAACGCCGGGTCCGGTTCGGCCTGCGAGGCCACGACGTGCGGCGCCGCGAACCCCGCGACGGCGAACGCCTGCTCGGCCAGCACCCGCCCGACGCCGTGCAGCGGTGTGTACGCGACACGCAGGGCCGCGCGCCGGGCGTCGGCACCGGGGTCGGTACGGATCACGGCCTGCACGGTGGTGGCGACGTACTCCTCGACGACGTGCTCGTCGACCGACTGGGCGGCCGTGCCGAGCGGCACCGCGGCCAGCTGCGAGACCGCGCGGATCCGCGCCTCGATCTCCCGGTCGGCGGGCGGGACGATCTGCGCGCCGTCGCCGAGGTAGACCTTGTAGCCGTTGTCGGCGGGCGGGTTGTGGCTCGCGGTCACCATCACGCCGGCGGCGGCGTCGAGCCGGCGCACGGCGTAGGCCAGCACGGGCGTCGGCAGCGGTCGGGGCAGCAGCAGCGCGGCCCGGCCGGTTCCGGTCACGACCGCGGCCGTCTCGGCGGCGAAGTCCGCGCTGCCGCGCCGGGCGTCGTACCCGATGACCACCGGCCCGCTGGAGCCCTGGTCGTCCAGATAGGCGCACAGGCCCGCGGCGGCCGCGCGCACCACCGCCCGGTTCATGCCGTTGGGCCCGGCACGCACCGGGCCGCGCAGGCCGGCGGTGCCGAACGTGAGCGGTCCGGCGAACCGGTCGGCGAGGTCGTCCAGGCTGCCCGGTAGCCCGGCCAGCACGGCCTGGAGCTCGGCGCGGGTCACCGGATCGGGGTCGTCGGCGATCCACTCTTCGGTGCGATGACGCAGTGCCGCGACTTCGGGGCCGGTCCAGCTGGACGTTTCGGTCATGCGCCCATCGTTACTCATTGAGACGCCCGGACGCACGCCGGTGTCGCGGGGCCGCGGGCAATCCTTCCGACGTTTACCCTGGCCCGAGGTTGACCCCTGTTCAGAGGCCAGAAAGGTCAGGCAGCGGCCAGTGACACCGACCGATCCGGGCTGGGCGTTCCGGGTTGCCCGAGATCTGCTCATGGAGACCGCCGCCGACTACCCGGCGGCGATCCGCCGGTTCGAGTGGCCGGATTTCAGCGAGTTCAACTGGGCGCTGGATTGGTTCGACGGATACCTGGCCACCCGGCACGCCGACGACCGGGCGCTGTGGATCGTCGACGCGAGCGGGAACGACGAATGCCTGACGTTCGGCGAGCTGTCGTGGCGCTCCGACCGGCTCGCCTGCTGGCTGCGCCGGCGCGGGGTTCGCCGGGGTGACCGGGTGCTGGTGCAGCTCGGTAACCAGGTGGAGCTGTGGGAATCGCTGCTCGCGCTGATGAAGCTGGGTGCGGTCGCGGTGCCCACCTCGCCGCTGCTGGCGCCGTCCGAAGTCGCCGGACGCATGGCCAGGGCCGACGTCGCCCACCTGATCGTGCGCTCCGACCGCGCCGCGGGGCTGCCCGCCGCGGGCACCCGGATCGCGGTGGGCGAGCCGGTGGAGGGCTGGCTCGGCTACGACGACTGCTACGCCGAGACCGGCGACTTCGCTCCGGACGGACCGACCCGCGCCGACGATCCGCTGCTCATCCTGTTCACCCCGGGCACCACCGGGTGGGCGAAAGCGATCGTCCACACCCACGTCTCGTACCCGGTGGGGCATCTGACGACGATGTACTGGGCGGGCCTGCGCCCCGGCGACGTCCACCTGAGCATCTCCTCGCCCGGCTGGACGAAGCACCTGTGCGGAAACGTGTTCGCGCCCTGGAACGCCGGGGCCTGTGTCCTGGTGCACGCGGCGCCGACGCCCGCTCCCGAAACCCTGTTCGCGCTGCTGGAGCAGTACGGGGTGACGACGATGTGCGCGCCGCCGAAGATCTGGCGGACGCTGGCCGCGGCCGCCGACCTGGCCGAGTGGCGCGATCGGCTGCCGCGCCTGCGTGAGCTGGTCACGATCAGCGAGCCGGTCGGGGTCGGTGTCGTCGACCGGGTCCGGCAGGCCTGGAAGCTCACGATCCGGGAGGGCTACGGGCAGTCCGAGGCGACCGCGCTGGTGGCGCACACGCCGGGGCAGCCGGTGACGCTCGGCGCGATGGGCCGCCCGCTGCCCGGCTGCCCCGTCGTGCTCGTCGACCCGTTGAGCGGCTACCCGGCCGCGCCGGGCGAGGAGGGCGAGATCTGCCTCGACCTGACCCGGCGTCCGCTGGGGCTGATGTCGCACTATTTCGACGCCGTGGAGCCGGCCGTCGCGGGCCGGGCGCCCGTCACCCGGGGCCGGTACTACCGCACCGGCGACGTCGCGGTCGCCGACGAGTGCGGGTACCTGCGGTATCTCGGCCGGGTCGAGGACGTGTTCACGCACGGACGGCACCGGATCTCGCCGGTCGAGCTCGAAGGGGTGCTGGCCGAGCACGAGGCGGTCGGTGAGGCAGCGGTGGTGCCGACGCCCGAGGCCGCCGACGCGCTGCCGAAGGCGTACATCGACCTCGCCGACGGGTACCGGCCCGGCCCGGAGACCGCGCGCGAGATCCTGCGTTACGCCCGCTCGCACCTGCCGCCGTACCAGCGTGTCCGGCGCCTCGAGTTCGGGCCGCTACCCCGCACGCTCTCCGGCAAGGTGCGCCGCATCGAACTGCGCAAACGTGAACGCGGCGACCACCGCCGTCCCCACGAGTACCGCGAGGAGGATTTCCCCGACCTGGACTAGCTGGACTAGGCCCGCGCGATGAGCTCGCCCAGGAGCTTGCCCATCCGGGTGGCGGACGCCTGGCCGGCCTCGATGACCTCGGTGTGGGAGAGCGGCTTGCCGGCCAGCCCCGCGGCCAGGTTCGTCACCAGCGACAGGCCGAACACCTCGGCGCCGGCCGCACGGGCCGCGATGGCCTCCAGCGCGGTCGACATGCCGACCAGGTCGGCGCCGATCGTGCCGAGCATCCGGATCTCGGCCGGCGTCTCGTAGTGCGGCCCGGGGAGCGCGGCGTAGACGCCCTCCTCCAACGACGGGTCGATCTCCTTGGCCAGCGCACGCAGGCGCGGCGAGTACAGGTCGGTGAGGTCCACGAACGTGGCCCCGACCAGCGGGGAGCGGCCGGTCAGGTTGAGGTGGTCGCTGATCAGCACCGGCTGACCGACCGACATCCCGGCACGCAGCCCACCGGCGGCGTTGGTGAGGACGATCGTCCCGCAGCCCGCCGCGGCGGCCACCCGCACGCCGTGCACGACCGGCTCCACCCCACGCCCCTCGTACAGGTGGGTGCGGCCGAGGAAGATCAGCACCTTCTTCTCGCCGACGGTCAGCGAGCGCACCGAGCCGACGTGCCCGAGCGCGGTCGGCGGGGCGAACCCGACGAGGCGGTCGAGCGGGACCTCGGAGTCGGCCGCGCCGATCTGGTCGGCGGCGGGGGCCCACCCCGAACCGAGCACCAGCGCGACGTCGTGCTTGCGCACGCCGGTGGCCTCGCCGAGCGCGGTGGCCGCGGAGGTCGCGAGGAACTCGGGGCTGGAAGGATCGGTCGTCGTCGTCACGCCAGAGCACGCTACCCGTTGCGAGGTCGGCGCACCTCAGGGGCGGTCGAACGTGAACGACGCGGTGATCTGGTCGTACAGCGGCAAGCGCTCGGAGAAGTCGCCGTCAGCGGTGGTCAGGTACAGGTTGTAGGCCTTGCCGTCGACGACGGCGACCCGCCAGACCCGGTGCTTGCGTACGTTGCTCTCGGTGTAGGTGAACTCCCACTCCCAGGTGTCCCGTCCACCGAGCTTCTTGGTGCTCTCCCGCTGGTACACGGTCTCGAACGCGGTGATCTGGCCCTTGGAGAGCCGCTGCTTCTGGTAGTTCTCCGCGCTCTTGAGGTGCTGCTCCGGTGAGGAGCCGCTCTCGATCAGCGCGCGCAGCTTGTCGCCCTGGGGACCGTCGTAGTCGACGTAGGTCTCGGCCTTCTTCTCCGACCAGTCGGCCGGAGCTTTCAGCGTGAAACCGCGGTCGGGGTAGTCGTAGGACTTGAGCGGCACGGTGGCGCCCGCGGTGGCCGAGGTCGTCGACTTGCCCGCCGAGGCGTTGTCGTCGCCCGAGGCCATCACGCTCACCAGGTAGCTGATCAGGCCGATCAGGATCACCGCGACGACGATCGCGGCGACGACGAGCATCGTGCGGCGCCGGCCGTCGGGGGCGTGGTGATCGGGAAGGCCCGGCGACGGCGACACCATCGTGTGCCCACCCATGTACGCCGAGCGGCGGGGGTTGGCCGACGGCGGCGCCGACGGGAGCGGAGCCGTGGAGTTCTGCGGCGGTGGTGGTTCGCCGTACCCGGTCGAACCACCGTACGGGGCGCCGTAGGTCGACGGCCCGTAGCCGGCGCTCTGCGGGTGCGGGCCCGGCGGCTGCCCGTGCGGCGGTGCCGGTGCCACCCCGGGCACCCGCGCGTACCCCGAAGCCGGCGGCTGCCCCGGGGCCTGCTGGGCCGGTGCCTGCTGACCGGGCTGCGGCGCCTGCTGGCCGGGCACCGACACGCTGCCGCGCACGGTCGCCCGCCCGGCGCCGGGCCGGGCCGCCTGCCCGTGCGTCCCCGGCCGGTGGTCCGCCGCCTTCGCGGCGGCGTCGTCGGACTGGGGCGGTGGCAGTGACGGGACCCCGTCGGTGGTGAACGGGTTGACGGCCATCGCCGCGGTGCCCTCGGCGGTGCCGCGCTGGCCGGGGGTGCCGTCCGCGGCGGCGGCCGGCTTCGCGCCGGGCGGCGCGGGCGGAGCACCCGGAGGCGCCGGGGGAGCGGGCCGGTTCGACGCCGCACCACCGGGCGGCGGCGGAGGCGGCATGCCGGGCGCGCCGGAGCTCGGGCTCGGCGCGTCCGGGCGGCGGCGAGCGGGTCCTTGCGGCTGCTGCTGTGCCCGGTCGGCCGGGCCGGCCGGCTGGCGGGGCGCGCGTCCACCGCCGCCGTCGAGCGACGTGATGCGCCCGCCGGACAGCACGGTACGCAGCGCGTTACGTGTCTTGATCGAGTCCCAGCGCTGCTCGGGGTCCTTCTCGAGCAGGCCGAGCAGCACCGGCGCCAGCGGCCCGGCGAACGCCATCTGGTCCGGCGGTTCGACGACGACCGCGGTCATCGTCGGCAGCGGGTCGCCGCGGTCGAACGGGGGCCGGCCTTCGACCGCGGTGTAGAGCGTGGCGCCGAGCGAGAACAGGTCGCTCGGCGGGCCGAACGAGCGCCCGCGGGCCCGCTCCGGCGCGATGTACTGGGGCGAGCCGAGCAGCAGGCCGGTGCTGGTGAGCGGCGACTCGTTCGGTGACCGCGCGACGCCGAAGTCGGTGAGCGTCACCCGGCCGTCGATGCCGAGCAGCACGTTGCCGGGCTTCACGTCGCGGTGCAGCACCCCGACCCGGTGCGCGGCTTCGAGCGCGCCGAGCACGGCCAGTCCGATCTCGGCGACCCGGTCGTAGGGCAGCGGGCCCTCGTCGCGCAGGGTGTCGGCCAGGCTCGCGGCGTCGAGCAGCTCCATCACGATCCACGGCCGGTCGCCGTCGTTGACGACGTCGTAGACCCGGATCACCGCCGGGTGGTTGAGGGCCGCGGCGGCACGCGCCTCGCGCAGCGTCCGCTCGCACAGGACCGCGCGCTCCGGAGCCGGGATACCCGCCGGGAGCAGCACTTCCTTGACCGCGACCTCGCGGCGCAGCAACTCGTCGAAGGCGCGCCAGACGGTACCCATGCCACCGGACCCCACGGAAGATCGCAGGGTGTAGCGTCTGCCGACGGTTCGGCCGTCGGGCGCGTTCGCGGCCGAGGTGCCGTCTACCGGGGTGGGTGCGTCCACGCTCACCTTTTCTACTCGCCCGTCCTAGCGCTCGGGTCCAATCGTGCCAGCCCGGACCCGATCACCGTCCTTGAAGGGTCTCGGACCAGACGGCGTGGGGCAAGTGCGGTAGGGCACAGTCGCCGTCGCTTACCTACACGAAAGCCCTGTTCGCGCAGTTCAGAACCCGTATCAGTCGGGTGATGAAGTCGGAACCGACCGGTCACACCCCGTGTTGGAACAGGGAGGTACACTCTGCCGATGCCAAGCGGCCCAACGGCGACTGCAGACGGCCCTTCCCGGTGAACCTGGACGCCTGGGTCGCAGCGCACGAAGACGAGCTCATCCGCTTCCGGCGGCATGTGCACGCACATCCTGACCTGTCGAACACCGAGCAGCCCACCGCCGCGCTCGTCGCCGAACGGCTCGCCGAGGCCGGCCTGCACCCGGTGATGTTGCCCAAGGGCAACGGGCTCTCCTGCGACATCGGTTCGGGTGAGCACATGGTCGCTCTCCGTGCTGATCTCGACGCGCTGCCGCTGCCCGACGTGAAGGACGTGCCGTACCGCTCGACGGTGGAGGGTGTGTGCCACGCGTGCGGGCACGACGTCCACACCACTGTCGTGCTGGGCGCGGGGCTGGCGCTGGCGTCGCTGGGGGATGCGCTGCCGGGGCGGGTGCGGCTGCTGTTCCAGCCGGCCGAGGAGGCGCTGCCGTCCGGGTCGCTCGACGTGATCAACGCCGGGCGGATGGCGGGCGTCGAGGAGATCTTCGCGCTCCACTGCGACCCACGGACGCTGACCGGCCAGGTCGGACTCCGCACCGGCGCGATCACCGCCGCGGCCGACTTCGTGAAGGTGGACCTGTCCGGGCCCGGTGGCCACACCGCCCGCCCGCACCTCACCGTCGACCTGGTCACCGCGCTGGCCCGGGTGGTCACCGACGTGCCGGCGCTGCTGGCCCGCCGGGTGGACGTCCGCTCGGCGTTGTCGTTGGTGTTCGGGGCCGTGCACAGCGGGGTGGCGCCGAACGCGATCCCGCAGAGCGGCACCGTGAGCGGTTCGGTGCGCTGCCTCGACCACGCGGCCTGGGAGCTGGCGCCGAAGCTGATCGAGCAGCTCGTGCACCAGGTCGTCGCGCCCACCGGTGCGGTCGCCCACGTCGAGTACAACCGCGGCATGCCGCCGGTGGTCAACCACGCGCACTCGGCCGGCGTGCTCAGCGAGGCGACGCTCGAGACGCTCGGCCCGGAAGCGCTCGTCGACACCCAGCAGAGCATGGGCGGCGAGGACTTCTCCTGGTACCTCGAGCACTCCTGGGGTGCGATGGCGCGGCTCGGCGTCGGCCGGCCGGGCGAGGCGCTCGACCTGCACCAGGGTTCGTTCGACGTCGACGAGAAAGCGATCGGTATCGGCGTTCGCCTACTGGTCAACACCGCGCTGATCGCGCTCCGGGAACGCGCCCTCTAGGCGGACGTCGCCGGGCTTCTTGTCCGATCTCAGGCCGCGCCACGCCGGGTGGCGGAGCAGGCCCTCGCCGGTCCACTCGCCGAACGCCACCTCGCCCACCAAATTCGGCGTCACCCACCGCGCGTCCTTCGCGTGCGGGCGGGGGAGCGGGTTCGCGAACGGGCTCGTCTTGCGTTCGGTGCGCAGCAGGCGCCGGGTCAGGTCGTCGAGCACCGCGTCGGTGAAGCCGGTGCCGACGTGCCCGACGTACTCCAGCCCGTCCGGCCCGGGGATGCCGAGCAACAGCGAGCCGACCCGCCCCTCCCGGCGTCCGGCGCCGGGACGCCAGCCGCCGACGACGACCTCCTGGGTGCGGATGTTCTTGACCTTCACCCAGTCCCTGGTGCGTTTGCCGGGCAGGTACTTGCTCGTGAGCCGCTTGGCCACGATCCCTTCGAGGCCCTGCGCGCGGCTGGTGGCCACCGCGTCGGCCCCACCGCCGGCGAAGTGCGGCGGGGTGGACCAGTGCGCGCCCTTGAGCCCCTGCTCGGTGAGGAGTGCTCTTCGCTCGGCGTAGGGCCGCTCGAGCAGCGGCTCGCCGTCGAGGTGGAGCAGGTCGAAGGCCAGGAACGTGACCGGTGAGTCGGCCAGCAGCTTCTTGGTCGGTCGCGAGACGTGCATGCGGTTCTGCAGCGCGCCGAAACTGATCCGCCCGTTCGCGTCGGTGGCGACGACCTCGCCGTCCACCACCATCTGCCGGATGCCGACCGACGCGGCGAGCTGGTGCAGCTCCGGATAGTTGCTGGTGACGTCACGGTGGTTGCGGGTGAGTGCTTTGACCCGTCCACCGGAGATGTACAGCACGAGTCGGACGCCGTCCCACTTCATCTCGTAGGCCCACTCGGCGTCGTCGCCGGGCAGTGCGCCGAGCGTGGCGAGCATCGGTGGCACCAGCTCGGGGAGCGGCTGCCACCCTTCCGGAACCGGATCCATGCGGTGGATCATCCAGTCTTTCCCGGTTTTGAACAGGACATATCGCCCGTTCGAGCGTGTCCCGTGGAGAACGACCTTCACCTCCCGCTCGGTCCACTTCTCCAGGTCGTACGTGCCGTGGTCCCAGACCGTGACGTTGCCGCCGCCGTACTCGCCGGCCGGGATCGCGCCCTCGAAGCTCGCGTAGTCGAGCGGGTGGTCCTCGGTGTGCACCGCGAGGTGGTTCTGCTTCGGGTCGGGTGGCAGGCCCTTCGGGATCGCCCACGAGACGAGGACGCCGTCGCGTTCGAGGCGGAAGTCCCAGTGCAGCGAGCGCGCGTGGTGCTCCTGGATGACGAATCTCGTTCCAACGCTCGGCGCCGGAGCATCGTCCGGCACGGGCTCGGGCGTGCGGTCGGCGGAGCGCATCGCCCGGTAGCGCGCCAGCCGGTCCTTCTCGGCCACGGTTCTTCTTTATCACCGATAACCTTTGACTCCGTCAAAGAATGCGCGATGATCCGGTCATGACGGCAACCCAGATCGCGAGCATCCGGCGGTTCAACCGATCGTGGACCGAGGTGACCGCGCTCCTCGACGACAGTTACCTGCACTCGGGCCTGACGCTCCCGGAGGCCCGGCTGGTCTACGAGATCACCCAGCGCTCCCCGCAGCCGGTGGTGGAGCTCCGCGGCCGGCTGCAGCTCGACCCGGGCTACACCACCCGTCTGCTGGACCGGCTCGCGGAGCGGGGGCTGCTCACCCGCACGGTTGATCCGGACGACCGGCGCCGTCAGCTCGTCGCGGTCACCGACGCCGGGCGCGAGGTCGCCGCGCAACTGGCCTCCCGGGCCGATTCGCAGGTCGCGGAGTTGCTCGATCCGCTCGGGCCGGCCGACCGGGGCGCGCTGGTGACCGCGCTCGACACCGTCGTCGGCCTGCTCTTCCGCGAGTCCGAGCCCGAGGTCACGATCCGTACCGCGCGGATCGGCGAGCTCGGCTGGGTGCTGACCCGGCACGCCGAGATCTACGAGGCGGAGTACGGCTGGCCGGGCTTCGAGGCGGCGGTCGCGGCGATCGTCGCCGACCTGCTCGGGCGCTCGGAGCAGTCACGCGTCTGGGTGGCCGAGCGCGCCGGGCGGCTGGTGGGGTCGATCGCGTACGTGGCGGAGGACGCCGGCACCGCGCGGCTGCGGCTCCTCCTGGTGGAGCCGGCCGCGCGTGGTCAGCGGCTCGGCGTCCGCCTGGTGGAGGAGTGCGTGGCGTACGCGCGCGCCGCGGGGCACGCGCGCCTGGTGCTGCACACGCAGGACGCGCTCACCGCGGCCAGGGCGATCTACGCGAAGACCGGCTTCACGCTCGACCGCACGAGCCGGGAGGACTCACTGGACCCGAACGGGCTGGCCGAGCACTGGGTGCTAGAGCTCGGTTGAGTTGCAGGGGCGTGCGCGGAGGGCGCTCACGTAGTCGTCGGGGGCGCCGGCCGCCTGGGCGGCCTCGGCGATCAGACCGAGGTACCGCGCCGACGGGAGGCCACCCTCGAACGAGTCGAGCACATGCAGCCAGGCCAGCGCCTCGCCCTCGAGCGTGTGCACACGCACCTTGAGCTTCCGGTAGAGGCCGCGGTCGGCGCCCTCCCAGGCGTCGAGCGTCGGCTCGTCGAACTCGCTGACGTCGTACAGCGCGACGAACACCCGCTCGTCCGGAGCCTCGACGATCGTGGCGAGCGCTCCCTCCCAGCCGAGCTCCTCACCACCGAACGTCAGCCGCCATCCCTCGAGCCAGCCGATTCCGGCGCTCGGGGAGCGCGGGCAGCGCTCCTGCATCTGGCTCGGGTGCATGTTCGTCCCGTAGGCGGCGTAGAGGCCCATGGGTGGGCACTCTAACCGGGACGGTGGGGCGGCTGTTCCCCGACTGACGTCGACTAAGGTTTTTGTCGTGTCCTCGCGCATCGTGATCATTGGTGGCGGTCCCGCCGGATATGAGGCGGCGCTCGTCGCTGCCCGGCTGGGTGCCGAGGTGACGCTCGTCGAACGCGACGGGCTCGGCGGCGCGTGCGTGCTCTACGACTGCGTGCCCAGCAAGACGTTCATCGCCTCCTCCGATGCCGCGAACGCGTTCCGGCACGGTGACTCGGTGGGCGTCATGGCCTGCGAACCCGAGGACGTGAAGGTCAACGCCGCCGCCGTGCACGGCCGGGTCAAGGGCCTGGCGCTGGCGCAGTCGGCCGACATCCGCAGCACGGTCGCCGCGGCCGGCGTCGAGGTGGTCACCGGGTTCGCCCGGCTCGACGGCCGCGTCGAGCTGCGTCACGTCGTCACGATCGAGCCGTCCGGCGGCACGCCGTACCAGGTCGAGGCCGACAACGTCCTGCTCGCCACCGGCGCCACGCCGCGCATCATCCCGGGCGCCGAGCCCGACGGTGAGCGCATCCTGACCTGGCGTGACGTCTACGACCTGCCGGAGTTGCCGACCCACCTGGTGGTGGTCGGATCGGGTGTGACCGGCGCCGAGTTCGCCAGCGCGTACCTCGCGATGGGCGTCCAGGTCACGCTCGTCTCCAGCCGTGACCGGGTGATGCCGCACGAGGACTCCGACGCGGCCAACCTGATCGAGCAGGTGTTCGCCCGGCGCGGGATGACGATTCTCTATAAAGCCCGCGCGGATCGGGTCGAACGTACGGCCGACGGAATCGTGGTCCGGCTCACCGACGGCCGCACGGTCGAGGGCAGCCACGCGCTGATGACGATCGGTTCGGTGCCGAACACCTCCGATCTCGGGCTGAAGGAGAGCAACGTCGAGACCGGGGGCGGCGGGTTCGTCACCGTCGACCGGGTGTCGCGCACCAACGTCCCCGGTATCTACGCCGCCGGTGACGTCACCGGGGTCCTGATGCTCGCGTCGGTGGCCGCCGCCCAGGGCCGGATCGCGATGGCGCACGCGCTCGGCGAGGCCGTGCAACCGCTGCGGCTGCGCACGGTCGCCGCGAACGTGTTCACCGACCCGGAGATCTCCACGGTCGGGTTCGGCCAGACGACGATGGAGGCCGGTGAAGTGCCGGCGCGCACGGTCACGCTGCCGCTCGGCACCAACCCCAGGGCGAAGATGCAGGGGCTCACCGACGGCTTCGTGAAGCTGTTCTGCCGCCCGGCGTCCGGCCTGGTGATCGGTGGCGTGGTCGTCGCGCCGCGGGCGAGCGAGCTCATCCTGCCGGTCGCGATGGCGGTGCAGAACCACCTCACGGTCGACCAGATCGCCCAGACGATCTCGATCTACCCGTCGCTCTCCGGCTCCCTCACCGAGGCGGCCCGGCAACTCATGCAACACGAGTTCGAGTAGGACGTACGGCCCGTTGACGGGCCGGACCGGTGGTGTGAGTGTGAAAACCGACATGGAGTTCGGTTCTCGCGGGAGCGCCCATGAGTTTGGCCGGTAAGACCGCGCTGGTCACCGGAGCTGCCAGTGGCATCGGGCTCGCCTGTGCGGAGGCGCTGGCCACGGCCGCGGCGAAACACGGGCCGGAAGGCCTCTCGAAAGCGCTGGCGCTCGAAGCCGGCTGGCGCGCCCGATGACGTACCACATCACGGTCGAGCGCTTGCCGGGGAGCAACCACTACACGATTCTGTTCGCGCCGCAGTATGCGGAAGCGGTCGCCGTCGCCATCCAGAACGGAGCGCAGTGATGGACTTGTTGCTGCCCGGGATCACCACCCGCCGGGTTCCGACCGAGCGGTTGACGGTCAACGTCCTCGAGGTCGAGCACCGCACCGACGGCGAGCCGGTCGTCTTCGTCCACGGGAACGTGTCGTCGTCGCTGTTCTGGCAGTACGCGATGCGTGACCTCCCGGCTACGTTCCGGCCGATCGCCGTGGACCTGCGCGGTTTCGGCGACACCGACCAACTCCCGGTCGACGCCACCCGCGGCCTGCGTGACTTCAGCGACGACGTGCTCGGGCTGCTGGCCGCGCTGGAACTGGACCGCGTGCACCTGGTCGGGTGGAGCATGGGCGGCGGCGTGGTGCTGCACATCCTGCGCGAGCACCCGGCGGTCGTCCGCACGGCGACGCTCGTCAACCCGGTCTCGCCGTACGGGTTCGGCGGCACGAAAGGCGTCGACGGCACGCACCTCGACCCGCCGGGGCTGGGCTCCGGGGCCGGCAGCGCGAACGGTGAGTTCGTCCAGCGTCTCGCCACCGGTGACCGCACCGCGGACGCGGCGGTCTCCCCGCGGTCGGTGCTGCTCAGCAGCTACGTCAAGTCGGGTTTCACGCCCGAGCCCGACGACGCCGACCGCTGGGTGAGTTCCATGCTCAGCACCCGCACCGGCGACGACAACTACCCGGGCACGGCCGAGGTCACGCCCGAGTGGCCCGGCGCGCTGCCGGGGACACGCGGGGTGCTCAACACGATGGCGCCGACGTTCTTCCGGGTCGACGACCTGGACGTGATCGAGCCGAAGCCGCCGATCTACTGGATCCGCGGTGACTCGGACGTGATCGTGTCCGACACCTCGCTGTTCGACCTGGCCTACCTGGGGAAGATCGGCGCGGTGCCGGGGTGGCCCGGTGACGAGGTGGCGCCACCGCAGCCGATGGTGTCGCAGACCCGGCACGTGCTCGACCGGTACGTGCTCGCCGGCGGGCGTTACGAGGAACTGGTGATCAGCGACACCGGGCACGCGCCCCACATCGAGAAGCCGAAGGAGTTCCTCGCCACGCTCGTCGAGAGCATCACCGAGTACACCGACTGACTATGTGATCTCGCAGACCGCTGCGCCGCTCGCGATGACGTCACCCACCGAGGCCGACAGGCCCGAGACGGTGCCGGCCTTGTGAGCGGTGAGCGGCTGCTCCATCTTCATCGCCTCGAGGACGACGACCAAGTCACCTTCGGCGACCTCGTCCCCGTCGGCGACCGCGATCTTCACGATCGTGCCCTGCATCGGGGAGACCACGGAGTCGCCGCTCGCGGCCGCGCCGGACTTGGCCCCGCCGGCGCGCTTCTTGGGCTTCTTCGCCGCCGGCGTGCTCGCCGACACCCCGAGCCCGGCCGGCAGCGACACCTCCAGCCGCTTGCCCCCGACCTCGACGACGACGGTCTCGCGTTCGGCGTCCTCCGCGATCTCCGGGGCGCCCCCGGAGTACGGCGGGATCTGGTTGTCGAACTCGGTCTCGATCCATCGTGTGTGGACGCTGAACGGCTCGTTCGCGTCCGCCGGCGCGAACGCCGGGTCGCGCACCACGACGCGGTGGAACGGCAGCACGGTCGCGATGCCGTCGACCTGCATCTCGTCCAGGGCTCGCCGGGAACGCTCGAGCGCCTCCTGCCGGGTGGAACCGGTGACGATCAGCTTGGCCAGCAGCGAGTCGAAGTTCCCCCCGATCACCGAACCCGGCTCGACGCCGGTGTCGACCCGGACGCCCGGCCCGGTGGGCAGCACGAACGAGTTGACCGCGCCGGGAGCGGGCAGGAAGTTGCGGCCCGGATCCTCACCGTTGATGCGGAACTCGAACGAGTGGCCGCGCGGCGTGGGGTCCTCGGTGAAGCGCAGCGGCTCGCCGTCGGCGATGCGGAACTGCTCCCGAACCAGGTCGACGCCCGCGGTCTCCTCGCTGACCGGGTGCTCGACCTGCAGGCGCGTGTTCACTTCGAGGAAGCTGATCGTGCCGTCGACCCCGACCAGGAACTCGACCGTGCCGGCGCCGTGGTACCCGGCGGCCTTGCAGATGGCCTTGGCGGCGTCGTGGATGTTCGTGCGCTGCGTGTCGTTCAGGAACGGCGCCGGTGCCTCTTCCACCAGCTTCTGGTGACGCCGCTGGAGCGAGCAGTCGCGGGTGCCGACGACCACCACGGTGCCGTGCTGGTCGGCCAGCACCTGGGCCTCGACGTGACGCGGGTGGTCCAGGTAGCGCTCGACGAAGCATTCGCCGCGCCCGAACGCGGCTTCCGCCTCGCGTACGGCCGAGGCGAACAGCTCCGGGATCTCCTCCAGCGTCCGCGCCACCTTGAGGCCGCGCCCGCCGCCGCCGAACGCGGCTTTGATCGCGACCGGGAGGCCGTGCTCCTCGGCGAACTTGACGACCTCGTCCGCGCCGGCGACCGGGTCCTTCGTGCCGGGAACCAGCGGCGCACCCGCCGCGGTGGCGATGTGCCGGGCCTCGACCTTGTCGCCGAGCGCGCGGATCGCGTCCGGCGTGGGGCCGATCCAGGTGAGGTCGGCGTCGATCACGGCCTGCGCGAAGTCGGCGTTCTCGGAGAGGAAGCCGTAGCCGGGGTGGACCGCGTCGGCCCCCGACCGCGTGGCGACGTCGATCAGCTTGTCGATACGCAGGTACGAGTCGCCGGGGGTGTCGCCGCCCAGCGCGTACGCTTCGTCGGCCAGTCGCGCGTGCAGCGCGTCCCGGTCGGAGTCGGCGTAGACGGCCACGCTGACCAGCCCCGCATCACGGCAGGCGCGAACCACGCGAACCGCGATCTCACCCCGGTTGGCGATGAGAACCTTGTGCACGCTCGTCTCCCTCGTCGTCGCCTGCGGTGGCGGCTGTGTGGTAGCCGAATAGTTGTACCCGCTGGTAATCATGGCGCACGAGCGGTCGAGAATAAGGGTGACGTTCCTCGCGTTTGTCTGATTCGGTTCAGTCAGGCGAGCGGGCCGCGGCCCACATCTGCTCGAACTGATTGGTCCAGTACAGGAACCATCTCCGGCTGTCGGCGGCGGTGAGCTCGAAATGCATTCGGCCGGACGTCGCCTCGTTGCGGAAACCGTGGAATTCGACGATGACCCGGCCGTCCTTACCCGTGGGATCAACGGCCACGAGGCTGAATCCGGGGTTGTAGTCCAGGAACCGGTACTCGAACGTGCCGGCCTTCGGCCACGTGGAGGCGATCGTCTCCAGCCGCTGGATCACCTGCTCGTGGCAGGCCCCGAACTCCTGCAGCGGATACGTGATCGAGTTGTCCAGCTGACGAACCGCGAGCGCCATCGCGGCCTCGTTAGCCGGGTCGAGCACCACGACCCGGAGGCTCCCGTCGGACCGCCGGAGCACCCCTTCGCGTAACGCCGCGAGGTTCTCCTCGGACAGAAAGTTGATGCCGGTCGGCGCGAACAGCCACACCTCGCGAGCTCTCCGGAGCCGCGCGGCGGCCGGGGTGGCCTCGAACCCTCGACGGTCCTGGAGCAACTGGTCGATCGTGATCGCGGGTTTGGGGGCGGTGGTGCGGTAGACGAGCACCCCGAGCCCGGCGAGGGCGACGGCCCAGCGCAGGTCGACCGGAATCGCGTCGTTGACGACGGTGACGACGGCAAAGACCAACGCGAGCGCGGAGACGACATAAGCGTCGAGGTGCCGGAGCGCAGCGATGTCCGCCGAAACCCGCCGAGCCACCCCACGCATCTGTTGCCTCCCCGTTGGAGCCCAGGTCCATTCTCGCGGGGTGGCGCTAGGACTGCCCCTCGAATCGGGCGAGTGCCGCACGGACGTCAGCGCGGTCGGCGACCGTCGGATCGAGCCGGACGGCGGCCCGCAGGTCGGCCAGCGCCTCGCGGGCGGCGCCGCGGTCGGCGTGGATCAGACCGCGCTCGCGCAGCGCGTCGACCCGGTCGGGGGCGACGATGAGCGCGGCGGTCAGCATGCCGAGTGCGCCGTCGTACTGACCGAGCGTGCGCAGCACCCCGGCGAGATCGATCTTCGCCGAGATGTCCGCGGGCAGGAGCTCGACCGCGATGCGCAACTCGTCCATCGCGCCGAGTTCGTCCCCGCTGTCGCGCAGCAGTCGGCCGAGGTCGGCCCGGAGACGTCCGACGGCGGGGCCGTCGGCCAGCTGGAGATAGACGTCGATCGCGTCGCGGTACCGCGCGATGGCCTCGTTCACCTCGCCGTCCGCGGCCTTGACGCGGGCCAGCACGGCCAGTGCCTCCCCCCGGACGGCCGGAGCCGACGGGCCGCTGAGCCGGACCGCTTCGAGCGCAGAGTTCTCGGCCAGCGTCTGCCTTCCCTCGTCGAGTGCTGCTCGCGCCTGGCGCAGGTAGCCCCGAGCGCTGGGATCGGCCCGATTGTTTTCCGGCCCCCACCAGTCCCGGGCTCGGTCGTCGACGGCCGCGAGTAGCCGGTCGTGCGCCAGCTCGTACCGACGGTCGCCGGACTGTTCGACGCTCTTCAGGATCCGGTGCGCCTCGAGTCGCTGCGCCACCTTATTGGGCAAGTCGCCTGTTTCGGCTATTCCTTCCGAAATCGTACCTCGAGTTCCGCGATCGGTGACGAAGTAGCGCGCCAGCCAGCTCCAGATCACCCCCGGGGTGAGTCCACATTCGGTGGCGACCGCGGTCACCGCGTTCTCGCAGAAGTCCCGGAGCAGGTGGTCGACCCCACCCTGGGACTGGAGATAGTCGGTGGTGATGCGGGTGACCTCGTTAGGCAGTGACCTCCACAGACCAGAACACGCAACCTGGAGGTGGACCGGTTCGATGGTCGCGCCGCGGATCCGGACGGTCTCCCCGACCGACGTCGTGGTCGTCGTCGTACGGAGGTCCTCCACCAGGTGCTCGGCCGCGCCCGGGGCGAACGACCGGTTGGTGGAACGCAGTGGTTCGGTGACGGCCTCCAGGGCCGCGTCCGGGTTGAGGGGGAACACGCGATAGCGGGTCCGCTGGTCGGCGATGGCCCGCTCGTGGTCCAAGAGGGAAGCGAGCTGTTCCGCTCTCACTGACACCAGGATGTGCAGCCGGTGATCCGCGCGGGCGGCGTCGGCCAGGTCGCGGAGAAAGACCTCGACCGCGCCGAGGTCGGCCCGTTCGTCGGTGAAAACCTGTTCGAATTGATCGATGGCGGCGAGAATCGGTAGTTGTACATCGTACTTGTCGTAAGTTTTCGGCCACTCGAGGATGAATTGCTTGATCGACTTCCCGACGAGTTGGGAAGGCGCCCGGTCGGGTGACCACGACGAGAGCAACCGCACCACGTACGGATTCGGGGCGCCGGGATCCGGCCGGAGCACGACGCCGGGCGGCAGAATTCGGCCGACCGGAAGAATGTCGACGGGAAACTTTGCGTTCTGATCGATCAGCGACGGAATTACTCCGGCGTTGAGCAAGGACGTCTTGCCGACCCCCGACTCGCCGTAGAGAACGAGCAAGCGGCTGCTCAACCAGAGATCGCGGATGTCGTCGACCTCGCCCTGGCGTCCGAAGAACTTGCCCCGGTCAGCGCTGCCGTAAGGGCGCAGGCCGATGTACGGGTCGTCCTGGTCAGCGGCCATGAGGATTACCCAGTCGCCGGTTGAGCTCGCGGCAGAACTCGGACGTCGAGCCCCAGAACACCGAGATCTGCTGCTTTTCGTGCTGGTGCTCCAGAAAGCTCTGCGCCCGTCGGTGAGTGTCCGGGCTGTCGTCGTGCAAACCGTCGACGAGTTGGATGCTGATGTGCCGGCGTTGTTCCTCCCGGCCGAACAGTTGCGTCAGCCCGCGCCAGAGCACCTGGAACGACCAGTCGCGCAGGCTGTAGCCGATGAAGAGCAGCGGCCGGTGGGTGAGGAACGGCCGGATCTTCGTCGGCACCAGCGCTTTTTTGTCGAACCCCTGGTCGACCGCGAGCGCCAGGAGAAATCGCGCGTAGTCGTGCTGGGTGAGCACCATGGACGCGGGCTCGGTGATTGCCCCGTGCAGGTGGAAGACCACGGGCGTGTCGGGGCGGGGGTCCGCGGCTCGGCCGGCGGACTCCCGGTGCCAGGTGCAGACCGTGGTGGTGGCGGCTTTGCTCCGCCGGTCCAGTGCCTCGGTCATGAACGTGTCGTAGTTCGTGGTGAGGAACAACGGGATCGGATAGCGCGCGAGTAAGCCGTGTGGTGTGTCGAGGTCGTCGAAATCAGGTGACCGGTACGCGGCAAGGTCACGAGCGACCCTGCGCTTGAGGTCCACGGCGTCACCTACTTTGTAGGCTGCGTACTCGGTAACTCTCGCTAGGTCGTGTCGATCGGCAAACGGATACTCGTACTCATCGGCGTATCTCGCCGCGAGCGCACTTCCGGTCGGCAGGCTTCCCGCGCAGGCTCCAGCGCCGATGAACGGGATGCATTCGCCTTCTCGTAGCTGTTCCACGAGCCGTTCCCAGTCCCAGTCCTGTACCGCCGGCAACACCGCTCCCTTCGGGGGCCACAGAACGAGGACACGACAACGGCGTGCCTATCCCGGCACCGGTCGCACCAGTGTGGCAGACCCTGCTCCATCGAAGACCGATTCACTCAACGTCATGCACGCGACGCTCGGCCCGTGTAACCGCCTCCTGGTAGATTCCCGGGTGTTGCCGGAAGCCTGTCACTGCTTGGGTACGCTGTGTGCAAGCGGGGTCGAGGTGATGGGACGAACTCGGTGACGGAGACCAGTGCGCCGGCGCGTGACATACCTGTGGTCTGGGGAAACGTCCCGCAGCGAAACAAGAATTTCACCGGCCGCGAGGCCCTGCTCGATCAGTTGCGCGCGCAGCTGACCGAATTGAGGCAGGCGGCTGTGCTTCCGTACGCCATCCACGGCTTGGGTGGTGTCGGAAAAACGCAGCTTGCGGCCGAGTACGCCTATCGCAATAGCAATAGGTACCAAGTGGTTTGGTGGATCTCCGCCGACCAGCCCTCGATCGCCCGGTCCGGTCTGGCCGCGCTGGCGCCCCGCCTCGGGTTGCAGGAACTGGCTTTCGGCCGCACGGAGGAAGCCGTCACCGCCGTCTTGGACGCACTGCGTCGCGGCGAGCCTTACGCCCGGTGGCTCCTGATTTTCGACAATGCTGATCAGCCGGAAGATCTCCGGGAGCTCCTTCCCCAGGGGCAGGCTGATGGGCACGTGTTGGTGACTTCTCGAAATCATCGCTGGCAGAGCGTGGCCGACACGGTCGAGGTCGACGTGTTCGCTCGGGCGGAGAGTCTGGAGTTCCTCCACCGTCGGGTACCGGGAATCGCCGACGAGGACGCCGAGCGACTGGCCGAGGAACTCGGCGATCTCCCACTGGCTCTTGAGCAAGCCGGCGCTCTGATGGTGGAAACCGGCCTGCCGGTGAACGACTACCTGAAGACCCTGCAGGAGGAGGCCGGGCGCGTCCTCGCGGAGAACCCGCCCACGGACTACCCGGTACCGGTGGCGGCCGCGTTGAGCTTCTCGATGGGTCACGTCAGCCGGCAGAACCCGTTCGCGCTGGAGCTCCTGCAGCGTTGTGCCCTGCTCGGCCCCGAGCCGATCCCGCGCGACCTCCTCAGCCGCGGCGCGCGAGTGCTCACCGGCCCCTTCGGCGAAAACCTCCAGGACCCGATCATCGTGAGCCGCGCGATGCGCGAGCTCGGCCGGTACGCCTTGGCGCGCATCGACAACAACCGGCGCACGGTCCAGGTCCACCGCTTGATCCAACGCCTGGTACGCGAGGGCCTCACCAACGAGCAGACCGCCCAGATCCGGAACGAGGTCCACCTGCTCCTCGCCGAACGCGACCCCGACTCGCCGCTGCAGCTCTCGAGCTGGCCGCGGTATCAGGAGCTCTACCAGCACCTCACCCCGTCGGACGCGGCCGGCTCCGCCGACGCGAAGGTGCGTCGCCTCGTCCGCAACGTCGCGCAGTACCTGTACGCCACCGGTGAGTATCAGGCGTGCAACGCCCTGATCGACCAGGCGCTCGACCGCTGGCGCGAGGACTCCGGCCCGGAGGATCCCGATGTCTTGATCCTGCAGGCGCAGAAGGCCGACGTCCTCTGGGGTCTGGGCCGCTACGAGGACGCTTACGAGCTGCGTCGCGCGACGCTGGACATCATGCGTGTCGCGCTTCCTGAGGACAACGAGAACACGCTCTTCGTCACCAACGCCTACGGGGCCGACCTCCGGGCGCGCGGCGAGTTCCAGGCGGCGCTCAATCTGGATGAAGACCTGCTAAACCGTCACCTGCGTGTCTTCGGCGAGGACGACGGGTTGACGTTCAACGTCCGGAACAACCTCGCGGTCGACAGTGAGCTGACCGGTCGGTACCGGGTCGCCCGCGAGCTCCACGAGACCAACTATGAGGAGCGGCTGGCGTTCTACGGTCGTGACGACCACCCGAGCGTCGTCGTCTCGCTCGCCGCGATCTCGCGTGCTCTTCGCCACGAAGGCCGGTACGGCGAGGGCCTGGAGCGTGCGAAGCTCGCGTCGGACCGTTACGGCCGGCTCGTCTCGGAACGGACGCTGGCGGCCGACCACCCGTGGGTTCTGCTCCACGCGCGCGACGTGTCGATCGTCGAGCGGTTGGCCGGAAAGATCGAACCGGCGTTGGAGAAGGCCCGGGCCGCGTACAACCAGTATCGCAGTTCCGCGTTCGGTGAAGAACACCCGGACGCGCTCGCGGCCGGCATCAACCTGGGCAACGCGCTCCGCCTCGCCAGCTCGTTGGGATTGCCCTCGGGTGACCTGACCGAGGCGGTGGAACTGCTGAACAGCACGGTGACGAGGTACGGCGACGTCTGGACGGAAAACCACCCGTTCGTGCACGCCGCCCGCATCAACCTCGCGATTGCCCAGTTCTCGCTGGAGAACTACGACGCTGCCCGCGACTACCTGGAAGCTGCCCGGGCCGGCCTGGAGGCGACGGTCGGAAGTGGACATCACTACACGCTCATCTGCCTGACCAACCTCGCCACCGCGTTGGCCGAGCTGGGCCGAGCCGAGGAAGCCCGCGAAGTCGGCGAACTCATCGCGCCCCAGCTCCAGGCTGCCCTCGGGTCCGATCATCCCCACACGCTCGGCGCGGCTCTCAACCTGGGGCTGGACCTGAGCAAGACCGGTGCGGAGGCCGAGGGTGAGGCGCTGCGCTCCGACGCACTGCGACGATTCGCTGAAGTGCTCGGCACCGATCACTACGACGTCGCCACCGCGGCGCGTGGTGGTCGGGTGTCGTCAGTGATCGAGCCGCCGCCGGTCTAATCCCTTGGCCACCCACTCGGCCAGCGACTCGGGCGGTGGCGCCTCCGGCTGGAGGGCGTCCCACAGCGCTCGGACGACTTCCGGGTAGGTGACGAGCGCCCCCGCCGCGGCCGAGTGCGCACGGGCGTGCGCCAGGGCCAGGCCGGTCCACGAGTCGAACGGAGCAGTGGGCGAGCTCACCGACTCCGCGTAGAGCCTTGCGGCCAAGGTGTGATCGCCGCGGGCGAACGCGTAGTCCGCCGGTTGCGGGCCCGGCGACGGCGTCCGCACGTCGTCGAAGGTCTCGTCGTCGGCGATGAGGCGTTCGCGTGCGAGCCACTGGCGACCGGTGGGCCGGCTTCCGCGTGACCCCGGGCGGGGAGCGCCGGACCGGACGGCGTCGGGTGGGCACGACCTGCCGTCGCGCCAAGCACGAACCAGCGCGTCGAGGTCCCGCCGGCTCACCGGGAGGTTCCGCAGCCGCCAGCCGAGACGGGCCTCCAGGTCGGCCTCCTCGGCGAGTTCCGTCATCGGCGTCGGAACCGGAGCGGCGAGCAGCGGAGCCAGCGCCGATCTCATGTCGGCCACGAATACACGTCCGGTGTCGGTCAGCACGCCGGCGTCCTCGAGGGTGCGCAGGGCTTCGTCGACGGCGCCGCGCCAGCGGGCGAAGTCGAAATGGGCCATGCGCCCGAGTACCCCGCGCCGCCGGTGCCGTTCGACCTCCCAGAAATCGACGAGCCCGAAAAACGCGTAGGCGCCCTGCAGCAGCCCGCCGGCCGGGCGGGGATCGGCACGCCAGGGTGCGTAGAACAGCCGTTCGTCCGCCGAGTCGACGAGCGGCACCAACGCGAGCAGGGCCCAGAGCTTGATGTGTTGGTGCTCGTGTACCAGTGCTTCGGCCATGCCCTCGCCGTGGCGGGGCGTCGTCAGCGCGATGCCGCCGAAGCTTTCGCCGGACGAGGCACTCAGCTGCGGTTCACGTGCGGTGGACCGTAACGGCGTCAGCGACGTGATGTCACGTGAGATCGCGGCCGCACGCGTCGGGTGATGTTTGACGAGGATGTTCCAGGCCTCGTCGAGGCACGTTTGCCAGCGTGCGACCGCGACGTCGGCGAGTCGCTCGTCCGAGGGGACCTCTTCGGGTGAGCGGTAAGGATCGATGTCGTCGAGGGTGACGACCAGCCTTTGTCCGGCACTGTTGCTCTGCAGCTGCCGGACGGCCGACCAGCGCGGGTCGTCGCCGGCGACGGCGATGATGGTCCTCTCCTCCCGAAGACGCACGAGGCCACGGTCGGGAACGACGGTCGCCGTCAACCAGCGGGGCTCGCCGAGCGACCCGAACCGCCCCAGCCGCGGGAAGCTCGAGGTGCCGTCCGATCGAACCCGGATCACGGTTTCGCCCGGCAACTGAGCGCTCATCAACGCGACCGTGGCCAGCCCTCCGAGATAGCCGATGTCGTCCAGGTCTGAGTCGTCGAGTGGTTCGGAGCGCTGTAGCCGGTGGAGAAGACGCATTCCCCACGTGCCGATCGGCGGATACAGGAGCAGGCGGTCCACTTCGGTGGAATCGGCGTGCCGCGCACGGGTCAACCCCGACCAGTTCGCCGCGAGAACATCGGGCGGCAGAGCATCTGAATCGAGCGTTTCGAGACGACGCCTCACCGCGTGCAGAAGGAGCAGTCGTTTGCTCAGCTGACCGGCCGGCAGTGCTCCGGTCTCATCGGCGCCGCCGAGCGCGATGCTGCGGAACACCGGCGCCGGTAGTCGGTGATAGACCACGTCACCGAGCCCTTCGACGAGCGTGGAGGTCGACGTCGATCCGGGTGCGGATGTGATCGATCAACGCGAACAGGTCGGGACAGTAGACCGATGGATTTCGGAAGCCGTGACCGGCGCGATACCGGTGGCCGTAAAAACCACCACCGCAGATTCGCGCGAATAGACATCGACGACATTCGTCAGCCAACGCGTCGACGCCGATCTGCCGGGCGGCCACGCCGGCGTGGAGGAGCGCCGCGTCAACGGGATCCCGGAGGATGTGCAGACCGGTGGCGGCTGCGCCGGGATAGGCGGAGCGCAGTGAGTCGACCTGCTCGATGGCGCCGTCCGTCTCGATCACCAGCGTGGCGGCCGGTGACACACCGACGGCTTCGGTGCGGCTGTTCCCACCGAGCAGGAGGTGGATGATTTCCTCGAAAAGCCGGATACCGGGCCGCGGTGGCCCGGACACGTACCAGTGGTCGAAGATTCGCGTGAGCCAGTCCGAGTACGGGTGGGTACCGTCGTCCGCGCGTGCCGGTGGGCGGTTGTGCCAGTCGCCGTGCGGCAGCAGGAAATCCATTCGCGGCGGGCCGAACGAGCGTAAGTACTTGTACACGCCGATTGGGTCTTCGGCAAGATCGACGACGCAGAGCAGACCGCCGTAGATCGCGCGGTATCTCGGCGCGGCGAGGCGCCGGATGCCCGCCTCCACCTCGGTCGAACTGGGGCGGCCATCCGCAAAACGTCGCTGCCGGTCGTGCGCCTCGGGGGTTCCGTCGACGCTCACCCCGACTCGGACCGCGTGGCGCAGGAGACCGTCCAGGGTCGCCTCGTCGAGGAGCACACCATTGGTCTGCACGGTCGCCGCGAGCGTCGTTCCGGACGGAAGCGACTCGCGCACGCGAGTGACGGCGGAGCCGATGTATTCGACGCCGGACAGGAGCGGTTCGCCGCCGTGAAAAACGATGTTCACGCGCTCGACGGAGTGCTCGGCGGTATGTTCCGCGATTCGAGCTACCGCGGCGCTCAAGGTGTCTTCCGACATTCGCCGCGGGCGTGCCCGCCAGCTCTCGTCGCCCTTCTCGTAGATGTAACAATAGGAACAGGCGAGATTGCAGCGGCTGTTGATCTTGAGCACGTAGTGGGTGATCGGAGTCGGGCGCCAGCCGTTCCGGATCAAGCCTCGAACGTCGAGGATATCGAGCGGCCATTCCGGCCGCGCGCGTACTTCGCTGTCGATCGAGCGCATACGTCGGCCCCCGGAACGTTACCGACTCTGATCGGTACCCGAGCTCGTCAGATGCTCGAGTTGAACCCTGTCGTCGCTTGCTCCCGCTGCATCGCTTCCCGATCTAGCCGTGCCAGCGCGATGTCCAGTACTGAACCTTCCAGGCCGTTGAGGCTTAGATCTAACCCGGAAACATCCACCAGTTCGGAGTCGAAATCAGAGAGCGGTTCGGTCATTCGCGATCCTCCGTACCACGCTATTCGCCTAAAGCTAGCGTAACCTACGCGGAATGAAGGGTGGTTGGCCAGACTTTGTGGAAACAACACAGTGGAGTAGCTGGAGTCGGTGACCCACGGTTAATCACTTGCGTATCAGGGGCCACGGTCAGGGATACGGGATCGGTTGTTCGCCGATGGGTTGGACCACTCGGTCGAGCGGCACGAACTTGAAGTTCTGGCGCTGCACCGACGACCCCTGCACGTTGTAACCGTCCTGGCAGACGAACATGCCGGTCGGGAACGCCGGGCCCAGGGGGCGGCTGGTGGCGTCGATGCCGTCGGTGTCCTGGCAGCCGTCGACGCCGCCGCTGTTCGCTACGCGGAAGCGCCCGAGGTACTTGTTGTCCATCCGGCCGTAGACGGTGAAGTCGCTGCTGCCCTGGGAGGACGCGTACAGCCGGTCACCGGCGATGGCCAGGCCCTCGACGTCGGCCTGGATGTGGCCGTCGCGTTCGGGGCGGGCGCCGTCGACGAGGGTGCGGGTGCGGCCGGCGTCGGGCTCGGCGCCGTAGCGCCAGATGCCGACCTTCTCCTGACCGATGTAGAGGGCGCCGGACGCCTCGTCGGCGACGCAGCCCTCCACGGCCCGGCCGAGGTTGAACAACCGCACGGACTTCGCCGTGACCTTCGAGCCGCGGACGGTCAGTTCCCACTGCTCGACCCGGCCGGACACCGCGTTCGGGAACGCGTAGAGCTTGTCGGTCTTGGGGGAGCGGTACATGCACACGCCGTGCGCGGTCACGGTGGTGGGGACGACCGCGGCCGACGACAGGCGCCGGGTGGCCGGATCGACCAGGTAGATGCGCAGCACACCCTCGTCGGTGTCGTCGTCGGCGGCCACCACGACGTTGCCGCGCACGTCGACGTTGTTCGGGAACACGTTCGGGATGCGCTGGAGCCGCCTGCCGGCGAGGTCGTAGGTTTCCAGCGCGCCCTTCTTGTCGGTGCCGACGATCATCGAGCGCGACGAATCGTTCGGGTCGAACCAGAACGCGGGGTCGTCAGCGGCGTCGCCGGAGTGCGCCACCGGTTCGGTTTCGACGGTGGCGCCCGCGGTGACCTCGGTGTCAGCGGCCAGGACCGGCGCCGGCCCCGGACCGCTGCCCGTCACTGCCAGCACGGTGACTACCGCTACCAACCCCAGCGCGATCCGCATGTAGTTACGGTATCGACACGTACCGACACTTACTCCGAAGACACGCGCCTTGCCATCGTCACGCCGTCGCCCAGCGGCAGGACGGCGTGCGTCACCCGGGGGTCGTCGCGCACCCGGCGGTTGAACGCCTTGACCGCCGCTCCGCCGGGCCGCGTCGGGGCCTCCTCGAGCACCGACAGGTGGAAGAACACGTTGTCGACGAGCAACACCCCGCCGGGGCGCACCCGCGGCACCAGTTCCTCCCAGTACGCGAGGTAGTTCTCCTTGTCGGCGTCCAGGAACACCAGATCGAGGAAAGGCTCCGCCGGTAGCGCGCGCAGGGAGTCGAGCGCCGGGCCGATCCGCAGGTCGATGCGGTCGGCTACCCCGGCCCGCTCCCAGTACCGCTGCGCCACCGACGTCCACTCCTCGTTCACGTCGAGGCAGAGCAGGCGCCCGTCGGCGGGTAGGCCGCGGGCGATGGCCAGTGACGAGAAGCCGGTGAACGTGCCGACCTCGAGCGCCGAGCGCGCGCCGACCAGCTGCGTGACGAGCGTGAGGAACCCGGACTGCTCCGGTGGGATCTGGATCTGGGCCGGACCGGGGAACCGTTCGCCGGTCTCGGCGATGAGGTCCCGCGCCACGTCGTCGAGCGGCGGACCGATCGCGATCGTGTAGTCGTGCAACTCCTCCGGCATCCACTCGTTTCGGTGCGTCATGGAACCACCGTAGGCTGGGTGCAGTGACGCGGACCCGGGCTACTTATCTCGTCTACGCCGTCCTCGGGTTCTACGGCTGGTTCATCTACGGCTTCGGGCCGGTGGTGCCGCTGCTGCGTGACGAACAGGGCACCAGCCGGGCGGTGGCGAGCCTGCACGGCACCGCGCTCGCCGTCGGTGCGCTCGCGGCCGGCGCACTGTACCCGTTCCTGACCCGCCGGATCGGGCGTGCGCGGACGCTGTGGACGGCGCTCGGTGGGCTGGCGTTCGGCATCGTCGTGCTGGCGGTGGTGCCGTCGGTGCCGGTGGTGACGATCGCGGCGACGCTCGGTATCGGCACGGTCGGCGCGATCCTGGTCAACAGCATCGCGCCGACGCTGCTCAGCATCCACGGGCCCGCGTTCTCCGGCGCCGCGCTCACCGAGGGCAACGCGATCGCCTGCGGTGTGGGGCTGGTGGCTCCGCTGGCGATCGGGTTCTCCCTCGACCAGGGCTTCGGCTGGCGGCCGGCCCTCCTCGTGGCCAGCGTGCTGGCCGCCGTGATCGCCGTGCTCGCCCGCGCGACCGCCACCGGCCTGCCCACCGCCACCGATCAACCGCCCGACCCCGGCCCGCCACCCCCCGCCGCCGGAAGCCCCGCCGCCGGAAGCCCCGCCGCCGGAAGCCCCGCCGCCGGAACCCCCGCCGCCGGAACCCCCGCCGCCGGAACCCCCGCCGCCGGAACCCCCGCCGCCGGAACCCCCGCCGTCGAGACTCCCGCCGTCGGGAAAGCGCGACTGCCGAGGCGGTTCTGGGTGACGTGGGTGATCATGCTGTGCTGCATCGCGGCCGAGTTCGCGACCACCCTGTGGGCGTCCGATGTGCTGCGGCACCGCACCGGCTCGACGGCGGCGCTCGCCACGGCCGCGGTGACGGCGGTCGTCGGCGGGATGTGCGGTGGGCGGATCGTCGGCGCCGTCTCGGCCGCCCGCGCCCCGGGCGCCGTGCTGCTCCTCCCGGCGCTGGGCATCGCCCTGATCGGCGGGGCCGTCTTCTGGGTGACGACGTCACCGGTCGTCGCGATCGTCGGCCTCGCGATCCTGGGTTTCGGCCTCGGCCCCACGTACCCGCTCGCGATGGATCTCGCGATGCAGGCGTCGGACGGCCAGCCCGACCGCGCCGCCGGGTACGCGTCCTACGCGGCCGGTCTGGCGGTCGGCAGCGGTCCGTTCGCCCTGGGCGCGTTGGCCGACCTGGTCGGCCCGCACGGCGCGTTCCTCGTCGTGCCCGCGCTCTTCCTGGTTGCGATCGCCGGAGTGGTGGTGATCAGCCCCAGAGCTCGACCGCGCTGAGGCCCAGCTCGGCCAGCAGCCGGCGGAACAGCGGCAGGGAGAGCCCCACGACGTTCGTGTGGTCCCCGTCGATGCCGTCGACGAAGATCGAGCCCCGTCCGTCGATCGTGAACGCCCCGGCCACGTACAGCGGCTCGCCGCTGGCGACGTACGCCGCGATCTCGTCCCCGCTCGGGCTGGCGAACCGCACCGTCGTCGAGGCCACGGCGGAGACTTCCCGGCCGTCGAAGACGACACAGTGGCCGGTGCGCAGCACGCCGGTGCGCCCGGCCATCAACTGCCAGCGCGCGATCGCGTCCGCGGCGTCCTTGGGCTTGCCGTAGGCCACCCCGTCGATCTCCAGCACCGAGTCGCAGCCGACGACGACGGCGTCCGGAGCGGACAGCGTGGCCACGACCGCGCGGCACTTGAGCTGGGCCAGCGAGAGACTGATCTCGGTGGGCGTTCCGGTGGCGCCCGACTCGTCCACACCGGACACCACGACCTCGGGCGCGAACCCGGCCGCGCGCAGCAACGCGAGCCTGGCCGGTGACTGCGACGCCAGGACGAGGCGCGTCACGGTGTCAGCGACTTCGTGAGCACGAGCGCCACATCGGTCTCCCACAGGTCCTCGAGTTGCAGCACCGGCGCGTACCCGCGGCCACGCCAGAACTGCCGGGTGGGCTCGTACGTGTGCGACGACGCCGACGTGATCGCCGAGATGTTCTGGAACCCCTGCGCGGCGAGCAGACGCTCCAGGCGGGTCACCAGCGTCGTACCCACCCCACGGTGCCGCAGCGCCGCGTGGACGGCCATCCAGGTGATCTCCGCGGCCTTGTCGCCGTGCCGCTTCCAGGTGAGGAACGCGATCACGTCGCCGCCGGGGCCGAGCGCGACCAGACCACCCTGCGTACCGAGGTCCCGTGCGGCCTGGGCGATGCTCCGACCGCCGGGCGCCGGCTCGTCCTCCTCGTCGGGGATCCCGTGCCGGCCGCGGGCCGGGCGGACGGGATGGGACGCGGTGACCCGGTGCGAACTCCGCGCCGCGCCGACCTTGGGACGGTGCGCGCCCACCTTCTCCGGCTCGACGTCGAGCGGCTCGGCCGAGGCCGCCGCGCTGTCGCTGACCGCGAAGAAGCGAGGCAGGGACGCGATGACCCGCAGGCAGCCCTCGACGTCGTCCCGCCGGAGTGGTCGGATCGAAAGGCTCATCGTGGGAGCCCGGAGGCGCGCCACGCCCCCGGACCCGCGACGAGCGGCGCACCGATCCGTGCTTCCTGTCTGCCCCAGAGCTCACGCGGACGCGGCGGAGGCGAGGCGACCGCCGTGGACCGGGCCGCGAGCACGCCGACCAGCGCGGCGAGTTCCTCAGCCGTGGGCACGCCTCGAAGGACCCGGATAACCGGCTCGTCGTCCTGGGTGGTCATCACGTCCCCATCGTCCGGTGCGGAGCAACCATGCGGCAAGTTCTGCGCGCACAGCGTTACAGCGGAATGTTGCCGTGCTTCTTCGGAGGCAACGTGTCCCGCTTCCCGCGCAGCATACGCAGTGCCCGTGCGATCTGGACGCGGGTCGTCGACGGCCGGATGATCTGGTCGACGTAGCCCCGTTCGGCCGCGATGTAGGGGTTGAAGAGCGTGTCCTCGTACTCCGCGATCAGCTCCTGGCGGCGGACGGCCTGCTCCTCGGGATCGTCGATCGACGTCAGTTCCCGCCGGTAGACGATGTTCGCCGCACCCTGGGCGCCCATCACCGCGATCTGCGCGGTGGGCCAGGCCAGGTTGAGGTCGGCACGCAGGTGCTTGGAGCCCATGACGTCGTACGCGCCGCCGAACGCCTTGCGCGTGATCAGCGTGACCTTCGGCACCGTGGCCTCGGTGTAGGCGTAGATCAGCTTCGCTCCGCGGCGGATGATGCCGTCCCACTCCTGGCCGGTGCCGGGCAGGAAACCGGGGACGTCGACGAGCGTGATGACCGGGACGTTGAACGCGTCGCAGAACCGCACGAAGCGCGCGGCCTTCTCGGAGGCGTCGATGTCGAGCGTGCCCGCGAACTGCATCGGCTGGTTGGCCACGATGCCGACCGGACGGCCCTCGACCCGGCCGAAGCCGATCAGGATGTTCGGCGCGAACAGCGCCTGCACCTCGAGGAACTCCGAGTCGTCGACGATCGCCTCGATCACCCGGTGCATGTCGTACGGCTGGTTGGCCGAGTCGGGGATGAACTCGTCCAGGAATTCGCCGTCCGGCGCGCCGGAGTCCTCGTACGCGGGCGCCTCGTCGAGGTTGTTGCTCGGCAGGTACGACAGCAGCGACTTGACGTACTCCAGCGCGTCGTCCTCGTCGGCCGCCATGTGGTGGGCGTTGCCGGACTTCGTGTTGTGGGTGCGTGCGCCCCCGAGGTCCTCGAACGAGACCTCCTCGCCGGTGACGGTCTTGATCACGTCGGGACCGGTGATGAACATGTGCGAGGTCTGGTCGACCATGATCACGAAGTCGGTGAGCGCCGGGCCGTACACGTGCCCGCCGGCGGTGGCGCCCATGATCAGCGAGATCTGCGGGATGACGCCGGAGGCCAGCACGTGCCGCTGGAAGATCTCGCCGTACAGGCCGAGCGAGACGACACCTTCCTGGATGCGTGCGCCGCCGCCCTCGTTGATGCCGATGATCGGGCAGCCGATCTTCATCGCGAGGTCCTGCACCTTGACGATCTTCTCGCCGTAGACCTCGCCGAGCGCGCCGCCGTAGACGGTGACGTCCTGGCTGAACACGCACACCTGGCGGCCGTCGATCGTGCCGTAACCGGTGATCACGCCGTCGCCGTAGGGGCGATTCTTCTCCAGGCCGAATTGGGTGGAGCGGTGCCGGGCGAACTCGTCGAGTTCGACGAAAGAACCCTCGTCGAGGAGTGCGTCGATGCGCTCGCGCGCGGTTTTCTTTCCCTTGGCGTGCTGCTTCTCGACCGCGCGGGCGGACCCGGAATGGACCGCCTCGTCCACCCGTCGTTCCAGGTCGGCGAGTTTGCCGGCCGTCGTGTGGATGTCCGGACCGTCGACCGGGTCCGACGACTGGGTGGCTTCGAGAGTCATCGTTGAGTGCCCTCCTCCGCAGCGGCGCGTTGGCGAGCCTAAAGCAGTTTCTTCGGTGGTTGAGTGAAGTAAGGCGTGGATCACTCTTTACGGTGCGTGGTGTGGACAACGGTAGGAACGCACTGAATCGTGCAACGTTGCGGGAACGTATTCGGGCTCCGTTCTGGCGCGACGTGCAGGTCGTCGAACGCACCGGATCGACGAACGCGGACCTGGTCGCCGCCCGCGGGGTGCCGGAGGGAACGGTGCTGGTGGCCGAGGCGCAGGACGCCGGGCGCGGCCGGATCGGGCGCACGTGGACGTCCCCGCCCGGCGCCGGGCTGACGTTCTCGGTGCTGCTGCGGCCGATGGAGGTGCCGCGGGAGCGGTGGGGGTGGCTGCCGCTGCTGGCCGGCGTCGCGTGCGTCGCGGCCCTGCCGGGCGTCGAGGCCCGCCTGAAGTGGCCGAACGACCTGCTGGTCGGCCCCGACCGCAAGAAGGCCGCGGGCATCCTCGCCGAGGCCACCGGGGATGCCGTGGTGCTGGGCATCGGGCTGAACGTGACGCTCACCGCCGACGAGCTGCCGCCGGACCGCCCCGACACGACGTCGCTGGCGCTCGCCGGCGCGCCGGTGCTCGACCGCGAGGTGCTGCTCGCGGCGATCCTGGACGAGCTGGCCGCGCGGTATGACGCGTGGCGAGCCGGGGACAGCCTGCGCGACGCCTACCGGGCGCACTGCGACACGCTGGGGCAGGAGGTACGCGTCTCGCTCCCGGCCGGGCAGACGCTGGAAGGCACCGCCACCGACATCGACGAAGAAGGTCGCCTGATCGTGGGCACCACCGCGGTGGCCGCCGGCGACGTGGTGCACGTCAGGCCGCAATAGGCACCGGAGCGTCCGGTGCCGCGGTGCGCGAGGCCCAGCGGGTCGTCGTGAGCACCCCGGTGCCGGCCACGACCGCGCCGATCACCGCGACCAGCCACCAGGCCGGATGGGTCGCCTCCGCGAACCCCGGGTCCTGGGCGGCGGCCCCGGCGGTGAGCGTCCCGGCCACGGCGACGCCGAGCACCTGGCCGATCTGACGGGCCGCCGACGTCGTCGCCGAGGCGACCCCGGCCTGCGCCTTCGGCATCGACGAGACGGCGGTGTTCGTGATCGGCGTGTTCACCAGCCCGTGCCCGAGGCCGAAGACCGCGTAGGCGACCGCGAGGAGCACCAGCGGCGTCGATCCGCTCAGGAACGACAGGAGCACGCCGGCGACCAGCACCGCCGCGCCGGCCAGGATCATCGGCACCCGCACCCCGATCCGCCCGACCAGCCGTCCGGCCAGCGGTGAGGCCACCACGGCGGCCAACGCCAGCGGCAGCGTCAGCGCACCGGCCGCGAGCGCCGAGTAGCCCCGGTTCTGCTGCAGGTAGAGCGTGTTCAGGAAGAGCAGCGCGGCCAGCGCCGCGAAGTGCAGCACAGCGACGACGCTCGCACCGGCGAACGGCACGCTGCGGAAGAACCGGACGTCGATCAGCGGCTGCTCACGGCGTCGCTCGTAGAACACCAGCGCGGCGACGGCCACGGCGGCCAGGCACAGCAGCCCGAGGATCTCGACCGACGCCCACCCGGTCGTCGGGCCCTCGATCAGCCCGTACGTCGCCGACGCCAGCGCCACCACGACCAGCACCTGGCCGACCGGGTCGAACCGTCGCGGCACGGCGGCTTTCGACTCCGGCACGATCAGGTGCGTCAGCAACGCCCCGATCAGCCCCACCGGCACGTTGATCCAGAAGATCGACCGCCAGCCGATCGTGTCGACGAGCAGGCCGCCCACCAGCGGGCCGAGCGCCATGCTGATCCCGGCCACCGAACCCCAGGCGCCGATCGCCTGGGCGCGCTCGCGTGCGTCGGTGAACGTGTTCGTGATGATCGACATCGCGACCGGCGTGAGCATCGAGCCCCCGATCGCCTGCAGGCCGCGGAACACGATCAGCCAGCCCAGGCTCGGGGCCAGGCTGCAGAGCAGCGAGCCGAGCGTGAACAGCACCAGGCCGGTCTGGAACACCCGGCGACGACCGAACCGGTCACCCATCGAGCCGGCGAGCAGCAGCAGCGACGCGAGCACGACCAGGTAGGCGTCGACGGTCCACTGCAGGCCGGAGAGCGGCGCGTCGAGCTCCTGGCCCAGCGAGGGCAGGGCGACGTTGACGATCGTGTTGTCCAGCCCGACGAGGAACAGGGCGAGACAACACGTCGCGAGGACGGCGAGTCGGTGACGACGGGACAGTTCGGGCACGCGTCCCAGCGAACACCTGAATTGTTCGAAGCGCTAACCAACGTGTTGGGTCACACAGCCCGAACCGATCCGATGGTCGATGGCGGGCTCTCCCGTCCGGACGACACCGCCGTGACGTAGTAGTCGTACTGGTGTCCCAGGATCAGCCCCTGGCGGCCCCACTGCAGGTCGCGCGAGCCCTGTCCGGCCAGCTCGAACTCTCCGCCCGCGGTGGAGTCGCGCAGGTAGACGCGGTACTCGGCGGTCTGCGGCACCCGCTGCCAGGCGACCAGGAGGGCGCCGTTCTGGGCCAGTGCCTTGACGTCCTTCGGCGTCGCCGGCACCGGCGGCCCGGGGACCGGCCCGAACACCCGCCCGTACGCGTACGTGTGCGCGAGCTGGTTGACGAACCGGCTCGCGATGAAGAACTCGCCGGCCTGCGTCGGGTGCGTCCCGTCCCAGGTGTGCAGGTCACGCTTCCAGCCCGAGCGCAGGTCGACGACGCTGACCAGCGAGTCGCTCGTCGTGCGGGCCTGGGCCACCCCGGCCAGGCGCACCGCGAGCTCGGCCATGACGTTCGGCGCCACTTCGCGGTGCCCGTCGGGCTGCCCCAGCAGGATCTGGGCCCGCGGGTTGGCCTCCTGCACCTCGGCGACGATCCGGTCCAGGCTGGCCGCGGCGTCGGCGGCGGTGGAGCCCTGGATCGCCAGCGTGTCGTTCGTGCCGAGGTCGATCAGGACGAGGTCGGGTCGCTCCGACCGCATCAGGCCGGGCACCCAGCCGACGACCGTCGACGCGGCGACGCCGGCCTGCGAGTCGTGCCGGCTGCCCCACTGCGTGTGCGGCACCGCGTAGTCGCCGGTCCACGTCTCGGTCCTGCTGCCCACCCAGGTGGGCCGCGACGCCGGGTCGAGCCGCTGCCAGGCCCAGTACCGCCAGGTGTGGTCGCCGATCGCGCCCGAGGTGATGCTGTCGCCGAGCGTCATGATGCGTGCGCCCTCGTCGGGCAGGCACGGGAAGCTCGTCGTGGCGTCGGTGTACCAGCGACGGCAGCCCGAGCCGCCGAACGCCCAGCCGTGGTCGGCGCTGACCAGCTCCTCGACGTTCTCCCCGTCGGACGCGACCGTGCCGGTCACGCAGTTGGCCGGGGCCACGCCCTCCCCGGAGCCGGCGCACTCCACCCGGTCGCGCCGGGCGATCGTCAGCGTCGCGCCGCTCGCCGCCGCCGAGCCGGCCGGCACCAGGGCCGTGAGCGCGTAGTCGCGGCCGGGGGAGAAGTGCTCCGGGTGCAGAGCGCCGATCCGCACCAGCGTCTCGGTGCAGGTCTGTCCCTCGCCGACAGCCAGGTAGGGCTGGGTGTCGTCCGGTAAGCCGGTGACGCCCGTCGAGGAGTCCGCGCCCGTCCACCGTTGCGCGGCCCCGCACGGTCCGACCGTGCGGACCGTGAGCCGCAGCTCCAGGCCGTAGCCGTCGAGCCGCTCGATCGCCGCGGCCGTCCGGAACCGGAAGCGGATCCCGATCTGGTGCGCCCGGCCCCGCTTCGTCATCGTGAGCTGCCCGGCCTCGGGCGCCCAGGCCGCGCCGTCGTCGGTGGTGAACCCGTACCGCTTCGACGCGCGTTCGGCCGGCCGCTCGGTCTCGTCGCCGAGCGTCCGGACCAGGACGACAGCGATCCCGGCCAGCAGCACCGCGACCGCGACGATCGCGATCGTCACCTGACGGCGGCGCCGTCCGCGCCGCCGTGACTCCGTGCGCCCGGTGCTTTCCGAACCGCGGCGCATCACCGATCCCGCGCGCAATGCGCCTCCCGTGGATGGCATCCTTCGCAGAACACGGTAGGCCCGGACGCGAAACGATCTGGTCGTTCGGTGAAAGTGGACCGATACGTCCGTGAGCTCACCGCAGTCCGAGATGGGTGCTCACCGCGGTGAGCGCGGCCCGGTAGGTGGCCGCGGCCGTCGCCTCGTCGGCGTAGTGACCGGCCAGTTCGAAACTGACGACGCCGTGCGCGGTGGCCCACAGCAGATCGGTGGCGTCCACCGGCCCGAGGTCGGCCGCGCCGGTTCGCTCGCGGAGGCTCGCCACCGCGTCGGCGAGGACGTCGAACGCGTGCTTCGACTCCGCGACGGCCTCGGGGGACGGGGTGAAGCCCGGGATCGCCTGACCGAACATCACGCCGTAGTACGCGCGCTCGGCCAGCGCGTTCTCCCGGTAGGCCCGGCCGGTGGCGGCCAACCGGTCCGCGGGGTCGTCGCCGGCGGCGTCGACGGCCTCGGCCAGCCGGCGCCGCAGCCGGGCGAACCCCTCCCGGTACAGCGCCTCGGCGAGGCCGTCCTTCCCGCCGAACATCGTGTAGAGCACCGTCGTCGAGCAGCCGATCTCGCCGGAGATGCGGCGCATGGTGAGCGCCTGCGGCCCCTCGGCGACGAGCAGTGCACTCGCCGCGTCCAGCACCGTGCGGCGCAGCGCCTCCTGCCCGGCCGCCTGTGCGCGCCGGTACGGCGTGTCCGTGGTCATCACGATCAGGGTAGGGGCCGGTGGAGGGGGACCCCGGCGTCGGCCAGCGCGGCCGCCAGTCGGAAGTACTCGTCCCCGAACGGGTCGACGCCCCGCTGCGGCATCGCGCCCCGGCGCAGGGCGACGTTGTGCGGCGCGGCCTCCGCGGCCAGCGCGAAGTGGTGCTCGGCCGCCTCGGCGTGCCCGTTCGCGGCGAGCCACCCGGCCAGCCGGGTCTCCGCGCGGGCACGCTGGTCGGCCTGCGACGGCAGCCGCAGGTGCTCCCGGACCTGCTCCGGGGTGAGGCCGGCGTCTCCGTCGCGCACCCAGCGGCGCAGCGCCTCCCCGGACGCCTCCGCGCTCAACCCGTTCCAGTCGCGGAACGTGTCGGTCGCGGTCTGCGAGTCCTGCGGGCGGACGATCCGGCCCTCCTCGTCGAGCCACACCGCGGTCGGCACGTTGACGACGTCGAACGCGTCGGCAGCCGCTCCGTCGACGTCGACGAGCGCCGGGTGGGTGGTCCCGGCCTCGGCGTGCCACGGTGCCGTGGCCGCCACGTCGGTGTCGAGTGCGATCGTCACGACGCTGAACCCGTACGGCGCCAGTTCGGCGTGCCGCTCCTGCCAGGCGCCGAGGTCGTACCGGCACCCGCACCACGACGCCCAGAACACGAGCGCGACCTTGGTTCCCCGCAGCGACGACAGGGCCACCCGCTCACCGGTGACCGACGGCAGGGTGAGCTCCGGTGCGTACGCGCCGGTCAGCGCCCGTCCGCGAGCCACGGCGTCCGGCGCGGTCGCCAGGGCCCGCGCCGCCGGGTCGACGGCCACCACGAGCCCGGCCAGCTCGGCGAACGCGGCGACGTCGAGCCCGTCGCCGGTCTCGAGCCCGGCGGCGCGGAAGTTCGGGATGCACGCGTCCCCGCGGCACCAGCCGGGCGCCGACCGGTGCCAGCCGAACACGTCCTGCGCGGGGTCGGCGCGCAGCGTGCCGGTGGCGTCGAGCGAGGCACGCAGGGTGGCGGTGGCGGTGCCGTCGAGCACGGTCCAAGTGTCCATGCGTTCGACAGTAACAATGTTACTGAGAGGTGACAACGTTTTTGCTCCCGAACTGCTCCGAACGACTCAGGCGATTGACACCGGAGCCGATGGGGGGATGCGACGCGGGATCACGATGGAGGAGCTCAGTAATGGCCGAGACGTCTGTCGAAGCGCGCCGCTCGGGCGGCTTTGCTTTCCGGCACCTTCCGGTTGCATGGAAGCTGCGGTCCCTCGCAGCGCTCGTGTGCGTGTTGCTCCTGGCGGTCGGGTTGTACGGGCTGGTCCAGCTCGGCCAGACCCAGGACCGGCTCAAATCGCTCTACAGCAACAATCTGCGCAACATCCAGCTGATCAACACGGTGAACACGAAGGTCGCCGACGTGCGCCGGGACGTCCTGAACCTGGCCGTGGCCCAGACGCCCGCCGACACCCAGGAGCAGAAGGCCGCGACCGAGAAGTCGCTCGGCGAGGTGAACGCGGCCTGGGCCGCTTTCACCGAGACCGAGGTCGGGAGCGGCGCCGACGAACGGGCGGCATTCGTCAACGCCTGGCAGGCCTACCAGAAGGCGCTCACCGACCGGGCCATCCCGCTCGCCGCGGCGAACCAGTACACCGAGTTCCTCGCCTACCGGAAGTCGACGACGACCCCGCTGGCGAACACGCTCATCACCGCGTTGAACGAGCTCGTGGCGCTGCAGGACGCCGACGCGAAAGCCAAGCTCGACGCGTCCGCCGACGCCTACGCCAGCGCCCGGATACTGACGATCGGGCTGATCGTCGTCGCGCTCGTCGCCACGTTCCTGGTGGTGCAGCTGATCACCCGCTCGATCTCCCGCCCGCTGCGCGAGACCGTCCGTGTACTCGACGGTCTGGCCGACGGACGCCTCGACCAGCGGCTGGCGGTCGACAGCCGGGACGAGGTCGGACAGATGGGCGGTGCGCTCAACAGCGCGCTGGAGAAGCTGTCCGAGACCGTCGGCACCGTCATCGAGTCCACCGACCAGCTCAACAGCGCGTCCAGCCAGATCAGCGGCGCGTCGCAGTCGCTGTCGCAGGCCGCCACCGAGCAGGCCGCGAGCGTCGAGGAGACCACCGCGAGCATCCAGCAGATGGGTGCGGGCATCTCCCAGAACAGCGAGAACGCCGGGGTCACCGAGGGCATCGCGACCAAGGCCGCCGCCGACGCCACCGAGGGCGGCAGCGCGGTGCTGCAGACCGTCGACGCGATGAAGCAGATCGCCAGCAAGATCTCGATCATCGACGACATCGCGTTCCAGACCAACATGCTGGCGCTCAACGCGACGATCGAAGCCGCCCGCGCCGGTGAGCACGGCAAGGGCTTCGCGGTCGTCGCGACCGAGGTCGGCAAGCTCGCCGAGCGCAGCCAGGTCGCCGCGGCCGAGATCAGCGAACTGGCGGCCGGCAGCGTGCACACGGCCGAGCGCGCCGGTCAGCTGCTCCAGGAGATCCTGCCCGGCATCACCAGGACCTCCGACCTCGTCCAGGAGATCGCGGCGGCCAGCAGCGAGCAGACGTCCGGCATCCGCCAGATCGACACCGCGATGAGCCAGATCAGCAAGATCACCCAGACGAACGCGTCCTCCAGCGAGGAGCTGGCCGCGACCGCGGAGCAGATGTCGGCCCAGACCGCGCAGCTGCAGGAGGTCATGGGCTTCTTCCAGACGTCGAACGCGCGCCGCCGCCCACCGGTGGTCAGCTACGGCGGCGGCACCTACGCCACGCCGAAGCGCAGCACCGGCAGTGCCCGGCTCACCCCCGCGGGTGCGTTGCCGGTCGGGTCGGGGCCCTCCGACGTCGACGACAGCAAATTCGACCGGTTCTGAGCGGAGGTAGCGGTGAGCAGCACGCAGACCGAACCGCGTCCGGGGGCGAGCGCCGCCGGGTCCGACCGCTACCTGAGGTTCACGCTCAACGGTGAGATGTACGCGTTGAACATCTTCAACGTCACCGAGATCCTCGAGCACCGCCAGCTCACGCCGGTGCCGATGATGCCCGACTTCATCCGCGGTGTGATCAACCTGCGCGGACGTGTGGTGCCGGTCATCGACCTGGCGATCCGTTTCGGACGCGGCGTGACCACGATCGCGCGCCGGACCTGCATCATCATCGTGCGGATCCCGACGCCGACGGCCACCGACGACGACGAGGCCTCCGAGTCCACCCAGGACATCGGCGTGCTCGTCGACGTCGTCAACAAGGTCGTCCGGCTCGCCGACGACGAGATCGAGCCGGCGCCCGCGTTCGGGGCAGGCATCCGCGCCGACTACATCAGCGGCATGGCCAAGCGCGACGACGGCGCGGGCGACGACTTCGTCATCGTGCTCGACGTCAGCCGGGTGCTGTCGATCGCCGACATGGTGAACTTGCAGAACGCGGTGGCCGAGGCGTCATGACGCTCACCGACAACCGTCCGAAGCCGATCACCCGCGCCGAGTTCGCGGAGATCAGCGACCTGCTGCTGCGCCGCACCGGCATCCGGCTGTCATCGGGCAAGGAGACGCTGGTGATGGGCCGGCTCGACAAGCGGCTGCGACAGCTCGGCCTCTCGTCGTACCGGGAGTACCTGGACCTGCTGACCCGGCCGGAGGAGCCGGAGATCCACCAGGCCATCGACCTGCTCACCACGAACGAGACGTTCTTCTTCCGCGAGCCGCGCCACTTCGACTTCCTGCGTGAGCAGGTGCTGCCCCAGCACCCGGCCGGCCGGCCGTTCCGGCTCTGGAGCGCGGCCAGCTCCAGCGGCGAGGAGGCGTACACCGCGTCGATGGTGCTGGCCGACGCGTTGCCGGGCACGCCGTGGGAGGTCGTCGGCACCGACGTGTCCGCGCGCGTGGTCGCCAGCGCGCAGCGGGGCCTCTACCCGATCGCGGCGGCCGAGCGCATCCCGCTGCCGCTGCTGCGCAAGTACTGCCGCAAGGGCCGGGAGGAGTACACCGGCCAGATGGCGATCGCCCCCGAGCTGCGGGCCCGGGTGACGTTCGTGCGCGCCAACCTGATGGACAACCTGGAGGGTCTGGGGCGCTTCGACGTGATCTTCCTGCGCAACGTGATGATCTACTTCGGGGCCGACACGAAGATCGCGCTGCTGGAGCGGCTGGAGGCGATGCTCCAACCGGGCGGGCACCTGATCGTCAGCCTGTCCGAGACGCTCAAGGGCGTCACGTCGCGGCTCCAACTGGTCGAACCCTCGGTTTACCGACGTCCCATCGATGTTTAGAGCGGACGACGTGATCCTCAATCCGGGTGACTTCTGCTTCGCGTCCGAAGGCACGCGGATCCGGACGCTGCTCGGGTCGTGCATCTCGATCTCGATGTGGCACCCGCGGCTGCACATCGGCGGCATGTGCCACTACATGAATCCCCGCCGCCGGGCGCGGGTGCCGGGCGAGCTCTCCGGCCGCTACGCCGACGAGGCGATCGAGCTGTTCCTCCGCGAGCTGCGGCGCACCAACACGCTGCCGCACGAGTACCAGGTCAAGATGTTCGGCGGCGGCAACCAGTTCCCCCGCAGCCAGCGCGCGGTGGACATTCCCCAGCAGAACATCGACATCGGCCTGGAACTGCTCGAGCACCACGGCTTCGAGGTCACGGCGACGCATCTGGGCGGCACCGGCGCGCGTCACATCCTGTTCGACCTCGCCGACGGCGGCGTCTGGATGAAGCACTCCGCCCACACCGTCGGTGACCAGGTGACGGCATGAGCAGGCCCCGGATCGGCGTGTTCATCGTCGACGATTCCGCCGTCGTGCGGCAGGCGCTGACCGCGCGGCTGGCCGAGAGCGGCGAGATCGACGTCATCGGGGCGGCCTCCGACCCGATCTTCGCGCTGGAACGGATGAACAAGAGCTGGCCGGACGTCGTCGTGCTCGACCTCGAGATGCCCCGGATGGACGGCATCACGTTCCTCAAGAAGATCATGGCCACCCGCCCGACGCCGGTGGTGATCTGCTCGACGATGACCACCCGCGGCGCGGAGACCACGATGGACGCGCTCGCGGCCGGGGCGGTCAGCGTGATCCCGAAACCGACCAGCGGGCTCAAGCAGTTCATCCAGGACGAGGGCGGCGACATCGTCGCGGCGGTGCGTGCGGCGGCCGCGAGCAACGTCCGCGGTGCGGTACGCCAGCCGGTCGCGGTGGGAGCGCCGCCCGCGGCGTCCGGCTCGCTCGCGACGACCACGGACCGGATCGTGGCGATCGGCACGTCCACCGGCGGCACCCAGGCGCTCGAGGTGGTGCTCACGGCCCTCCGCGTGACCTGCCCGGGGATCGTGATCGTGCAGCACATGCCGGAGAAGTTCACGGCCGCGTTCTCGGCCCGCCTCAACGGTCTCTGCGACGTCGAGGTGTCCGAGGCCGTCGACGGGGACCGGGTGCTCACCGGGCGGGCCCTCGTCGCCCCCGGCGGGCGGCACATGGAGTTGCGTCGCGACGGCGCGCAGTACCGCGTCCGGGTGTTCGACGGACCGCTGGTCAACCGGCACCGGCCCTCGGTGGACGTGCTGTTCCGCTCGGTGGCGAAGGCCGCCGGACGCAACGCGCTCGGCATCATCATGACCGGAATGGGCGACGACGGCGCCCGCGGCCTGCTGGAGATGCGTCACGCCGGTGCGCACACGGTGGCGCAGGACGAGGCCACCAGCTTGGTGTACGGCATGCCGCACGAGGCCGTGCTGCTGGGCGCGGCCGACCGGGAGGCACCGCTCTCCGCGATCCCGGAGGTGATCCACAAACATGGCTGAGTGGTTGATCGCGCTGGCCGCGCTCGTCGTCGGGCTGGGCGTCGGCGTACCCGTGGGGAAGCGGCTGAACGCGCGGGAGGCGCCCCCCGCATCCAGCGCCGCGAACGAGTTCCACCGCAGCGTCGTCGACTTCGCCGGTGCCGTGGCCCCGGTCTGGTCGGCGCAGGTGGACACGTCGCGGGCCCAGATGGAGACCGCGATCAGCGGTGTCACCGAACAGTTCGCCGGCATCGTCGACAACCTCGACACGGTGCTCGACTCGTCCGCCGGAGTGCTCCACGGCGACTCGGCCGCGGTGTTCGACCGCAGCCGGGAGCGGCTCGGCGACGTCGTCAACACGCTCGACAACGCGGTGGCGATGAAGCGGCAGGCGCTGGAGGAGCTCCGGACGCTCGACGACCTGACCGGCGAGCTCAAGCAGATGGCCGACGAGGTCACCGCGATCGCGTCGCAGACCCACCTGCTGGCGCTGAACGCCGCGATCGAGGCCGTGCGCGTCGGCGAGGCCGGTGCCGCGTTCGAGGTCGTCGCGCTCGAGGTACGCCACCTGGCGGAGCGGTCGCTCGACACCAGCAGCCGCATCACCGACAAGGTCGCCGGCATCGGGGCCGCGATCGACTCGGTGATCACCAACGCCCAGGACGGCGCCGAGCGGGAGGACCTCGCCGTCAGCCAGGCCAACGGCGACGTCAACGAGGTGCTCGAGGACCTGCACTCGGTGGTGGCCGGATTCCAGCAGTCGTCGGGGGAACTCGAGTCCGCGGCCGTCGGCATCCGCGCGCAGATCGCGTCGTCGCTCGTCGAGCTCCAGTTCCAGGACCGGCTCTGCCAGGTGCTCGAACACCTGCGTGACAACATCGCGCAGCTACCGACGGTCGTCGCGGACGTCCCGACGACCGAGTCCGGTGAGCCGCTTCCGCTGGACGCCCAAGGCCTGCTCGACGCCCTGGCCGCCGACTACACGATGGAGGAGGAGCGCCTGGCGCACGAGTCGGGCGGTGCGGTCGTACAGCGCGAATCCGAGATCACGTTCTTCTGACGGGGGCCCAGCTCCAGGAGGCACAGCCATGGCAAAGACGATCCTGATAGTCGACGACTCGGCCTCCGTGCGGCAGGTGGTCACGATCGCGCTGAAGGGCGCCGGGTACGAGGTGATCGCCGGCGTCGACGGCAAGGACGCGCTTTCCAAGCTGACCGGTCAGCGCGTCCACCTGATCATCTCCGACGTGAACATGCCGAACATGGACGGCATCACGTTCGTCCAGGAGGTCAAGAAGCTCCCGGCGTACAAGTTCACGCCGGTGATCATGTTGACCACCGAGTCGCAGGAGGACAAGAAGAAGGCCGCGCAGGCCGCGGGCGCCAAGGCCTGGGTCACCAAGCCGTTCCAGCCGCCGCAGATGCTGGCGGCCGTGCAGAAGCTGATCGCGCCGTGACCAGGCTCGAACTGGGCGACGAACTGACGATCGTCACCGCCGCCGAGACCCGCGAGCGGCTGATGCCCTACCTGCAGGCCGGGACCGGTCTCGAGCTGGACCTGTCCGCGGTGTCCGACGTCGACACCGCTGGGCTGCAGCTGCTGCTGGCCGCCCGGCGGGCGGACGCGACGCTGTCCGACCCGAGCCCGGTCGTCCGCGACCTGCTCGAATTCACCCGATTGAACGCGGAGCTGCGATGAGCTTCGAAGACGAGTCCCTGGACATCTTCATCACCGAGGCGCGGGAACTCGTGCAGGACGTCGAAGAAGGCATCCTGCGCCTGGAGGAGACGCCGGTCGAGGCCGAGAGCGTCAACTCGCTGTTCCGGGCGATCCACACGCTGAAGGGCTCGTCCGGCCTGTTCGGCCTGGACCACATGGTGCAGTTCACCCACGTCATCGAGACGCTGCTCGACCTGGTGCGGCAGGGCGAGCTGTCGGTGACCCCGGACCTGGTCAGCGCGCTGCTGCCGTGCGGCGACCACATCCTGAGCCTGGTCGAGGCGGTCGCGCACGGCCGGGCCGACGCGACACCGGAGGAGCTGAGCACCGGGGCGGTGCTGCTGAGCCGCCTCGAGCCGTTCCTGCCCGGGAACGCTCCCGGGACGGCGGCGCCCGCGCCCGCGCCGGAGCCGCTCGCCGACGAGGAGAAAGCCTGGCACCTCGGCCTCCGGTTCGGCCCCGACAGCCTCCGCAACGGCATGGACCCGCTCGCGTTCATCCGCTACCTGTCCACGGTCGGCACGATCACCAACCTGACCGTCGTCTCCGACGACCTGCCGGCGCTCGACGAGATGGACCCGGAGACCTGCTACCTCGGTTTCGAGGTGGAGTACGAGACCTCGGTGCCCAAGGCCGACATCGAGAGCGTCTTCGAGTTCGTCCGCGAGGACAGCGACATCCGGATCACGCCCGGCGACGCCCAGGTCGACTCGTACGTGCGGCTCATCGGGACGCTGCCGGAGAGCGACCGGATCGGCGACATCCTGATCCGCAGCGGCGCCGCCACCGAGCGCGAGATCACCGACGCGATGAACCTCCAGCAGGAGCGTTCCCGGGGCAGCAACACGATGGTGCCGCTCGGCGAGATCCTCGTCGAGCTCAACATCGTTCCGCGCCAGGTCGTCGACGCCGCACTGCGCAAGCAGCGCCGGAGCGGCGAGACCCGCGCCCAGCAGGACACCCAGACGCTCCGGGTGGACGCCGCGCGGCTGGACCGGCTCATCAACCTGGTCGGCGAACTCGTGATCGCCCAGGCCAGCGCCGGCGTCGTGTGCCTGGACGAAGGCAACGACCGCGCGGGGATGGCGGAGGCGCAGAGCGAGGTCATGCGCCTGGTCGAGGAGGTGCGTGACAGCGCGCTGTCGCTGCGTATGGTGCCGATCGGGACGACGTTCCGCCGCTTCGAGCGGGTCGTGCGCGACGTGAGCCACGAGCTGGGCAAGGAAGTCGGCCTGATCGTGACCGGCGGCGACGCGGAGGTCGACAAGGCGCTCGTCGAACGCATCGGCGACCCGTTGGTCCACCTCGTGCGCAACTCGCTCGACCACGGCATCGAGTCACCGGCCGAGCGTCTCCGGCGGGGCAAACCGGCCCGCGGCACGCTGCGCCTCAACGCGTTCCACGACGGCGGCAACATCGTGATCGAGGTGGCCGACGACGGCAAGGGGCTCGACCGGGACCGCATCCTGGAGCGGGCGATCGAGCGGGGCCTGGTGGAGCCGGGCGCCGCGCTGACCGACGCCGAGATCTACGAGCTGATCTTCGAGCCGGGGTTCTCCACGGCGGCCGCGGTGTCGAACCTGTCCGGCCGGGGCGTCGGCATGGACGTCGTCCGGAAGAACGTCACCGCGCTGCGCGGCACGATCGAGGTGGAGACCGAGGTCGGCGTCGGCACCACGATGCGGCTCCGGTTGCCGCTGACGCTCGCGATCATCGACGGGTTCCTGGTCGGGGTGGGGTCGCGGTTCTTCATCGTGCCGCTGGACCGGGTCACCGAGTGCGTCGAACTACCGGTCGCCGAGGCCGGCCGCAACGTCATGGACCTGCGCGGGGAGGTGCTGCCGTTCATCCGGCTGCGGTCGATGTTCGACATCGACGGGCAGCCGGCGCGACGGCAGAGCGTCGTCGTGGTCGAGCAGTCCGGTCAGCGCACCGGGCTGGTCGTCGACGCGCTGATGGGCGAGTTCCAGACCGTGATCAAGCCGCTCGGGCCCCTGTTCGCGCGGGCGAAGTACATCAGCGGCGCGACGATACTCGGCAACGGCGAGGTGGCCCTGATCCTCGACGTCGGCCCGCTGGTCGCCGGCCAGACCGAACGCGAACGGGCCCTCCACGCCGACGCGGTGGCCTAGGGCCGCGTCAAGGTGCGGGTGCGGGCTCGTAGGCGGGTGCGCTCGCCCTGTGGCCCGAACAGGAGCAGCGCCTCGATCGGGTCGAGGTCGGCGTGCCCCATCCAGTGCGGAAGGCTGGTGTCGTACTCGACGGATTCGCCCGCGGTCAGTACGAGGTCCCCACGGCCCAGGACGAACCGCAACCGGCCGGTCAGAACGTGCACCCAGGCGAAACCCTCGTGGGTGCGCGGATCGGGCTCGAGGAGGGTCTCCCGGGCCGGGGAGAACATCTTGTAGGCGCGGATCCCACCTCGCTGGTTACTGAGAGGCACGAACGTCGCGCCGTGGCGATGGATCACCCCCTCGGTCCGCGGCCGGTGCAGCCCGACCAGCTCGTCCAGACCGAGGTCGTACACCCGGGCCAGCGGCAGCAACTGCGCCAGCGTCGGCTGGAGACGGCCGTTCTCCAGGCGGGACAGGGTGCTCTCGGCGATCCCGGTCAGCCCGGCGAGCCGGGCGAGCGTGAGCTGCCGTGCCCGCCGCAGGCTCCGTAACCGTGCGCCGACGTCCGGGTCCGCGTTCATCCCCGCACCTTCCCGATCGGCAAGATTCTTTGCAAGGCGCTCGAGAGCACGCTCACTATCGGTTACATGACACAGCCCCACAATGGACGAATCGACGTCGTGGTGATCGGTGGCGGACCGGCCGGGTTGAGTGCGGCGACCACGCTCGCCCGCTCGCTGCGCTCGGTGGTCGTGATCGACGACGGCCACCCGCGCAACGCACCGGCTGCGGGCGTTCACAACTTCCTGACCAGGGACGGCGTCAGCCCCGCCGACCTGCTCGCGGCCGGACGCGACGAGGTGACCCGGTACGGCGGTTCCGTACGGCCCGGCCGCGCGGTAGCGGCACGCACGAGCGGGGACGGGTTCCAGGTCACGCTCGCCGACGGTGACGTGATCGAGGCCCGGCGCCTACTGGTCACGACCGGCCTCACCGACGAGCTGCCCGACGTCGCCGGACTGCGCGAGCGGTTCGGCCGGGACGTGGTGCACTGCCCGTACTGCCACGGCTGGGAGATCCGCGGACGGCGCATCGCGGTGCTGGCCAGCGGTCCGATGGGGGTTCACCAGGCGATTCTGTTCCGGCAGTGGACCGACGATCTCGTCCTGCTGACGCACACCACCGAAGCTCCGGCGCCCGAGCAGGCGGCGCTGCTCACCGGCCGCGGGATCGCGGTGGTCGCGGGCGTCGTCGACCGGCTGGAGGTCGACGACGACCGGTTGCGAGGCGTGCGGCTGGCCGACGGGCGGTCGGTCGGGTGCGACGCGATCGTCGTGGGCCCGCGGATGGTGGCCTCGTCGCCGGTGCTGGACGACCTGGGACTGAAGCCGGTGGCGCATCCGATGGGCGAGGCGGTGGGTATGACCTATCCGGCCGAGCCGACGGGTGCGACCACGGTGCCCGGGCTGTGGCTGGCCGGCAACGTCACCGACCTCCAGGCCCAGGTGATCACCGCGGCCGCACAGGGAGTAGCGGTGGCGGCCGCCCTCAACATGGAGCTCGTGCTGGCCGGCTAGACCTTCGCGGCGGCACGCTGCCGGGCGGACGTTCGGCGTGCGGTGGCCAGCGTCTCCGCGCTGAACACGATCAGGGCGACCCAGACCAGCGCGAAGCCCGCCCAGCGGGCCGGCGGCATGTGCTCGCCGAGCACCGTGACGCCGAGCAGGAACTGCAGGGTCGGCGTCAGGTACTGGAGCAGCCCGATGGTCGAGAGCGGCACCAGGTTCGCCGCCGCGGCGAAGGCCAGCAGCGGACCGGCGGTGAGCGCTCCCGAGAGCACCATCAGCACGGTGTGCCCGGCGCTGACGTGCCCGAACTGGGCGTCACCCCGCCAGGTCAGCCACGTGACGTACCCGAGCGCCGGCAGCAGCAGCACCAGCGACTCGGTCGCCAGCCCTTCCACCGCCGGTGCCCCGACGATCTTCTTGATCAGCCCGTACATCCCGAAGCTGAACGCGAGCGTGATCGCGATCCACGGCGGCCGCCCGTAGTCGACGGTGAGTACCACGACCGCGATCGCGCCGATCGCCAGCGCCACCCACTGCGTCCGCCGGAGCCGCTCGTGCAACACGGCGACGCCGAGCAACACCGAGATCAGCGGGTTGATGAAGTACCCCAGCGCGGTCTCGACCACCCGGGACGAGTTGACGCCGTAGATGTACGTGTACCAGTTCGCCGCGATCAACACCGCGCCCAGCGTCAGCAGGCCGAGCGTCCGCGCACCGGCGGTGCGGAACCAGCGCCACCGGCGGAGCAGGACGATCAGCACGCCGACGGTGACCAGCGACCAGATGATGCGGTGGGCGAGGATCTCCAGCGCACCGGCCGGCTTCAACAGCTGGAAGTAGAGCGGGAAGATGCCCCAGGCACCGTAGGCGGCCACTCCGAAGAGCAGCCCACGTCGCTGATCAGTCACGTAATCCCACGTTAATCGGGCGGTCGCGGTTGCGACCGCCCGATCACGTGAGTTCTACGCCACGGTCCAGGTGTCGTTGCCGTGGAGCAACTGCTGGAGGTCGGCGCCGCCGCGTGCCTGGGCGGTGTCGAGCTGGGCGGCCATCTCGGCGTCGTAGGTGGGGCGCTTGACCGAGCGGAACACCCCGACCGGCGTGTAACGCAGGTCCTGGGTGGAGATGCGGGAGAGCGCGAACGCGTAGGCGGGGTTGTCGACGTGGGCGTCGTGGACCACGAGGGTGTTCTCGTTGTCCGGGGTCACGTCGACGATCTCGAAGTTGCCGTTGGCGTCGCGGACGACGCCCTTCTCGTTCTCCGTGCCGAACCGCAGCGGCTGGCCGTGTTCCAGGCGGATCGTCCAGTCGTCCTTGGTGGCGTTGTCCTTCAGCAGCTCGAAGGCGCCGTCGTTGAAGATGTTGCAGTTCTGGTAGATCTCCACCAGCGCCGAACCCTCGTGCTCGGCCGCGGCCTGCAGGACGCTGGTGAGCTGCTTGCGGTCGGAGTCGATCGCGCGCCCGACGAACGAGGCCTCCGCGCCCAACGCCAGCGAGACCGGGTTGAACGGGTAGTCCAGCGAGCCCATGGGGGTGGACTTGGTGATCTTGCCGACCTCGGAGGTGGGGGAGTACTGGCCCTTGGTCAACCCGTAGATGCGGTTGTTGAAGAGCAGGATCTTGAGGTTGACGTTGCGGCGCAGGGCGTGGATGAGGTGGTTGCCGCCGATGGAGAGCGCGTCGCCGTCGCCGGTGACGACCCAGACGCTGAGGTCGGGGCGGCTGGTGGAGAGGCCGGTGGCGATCGCCGGGGCGCGCCCGTGGATGGAGTGCATCCCGTAGGTGTTCATGTAGTACGGGAAGCGGCTGGAGCAGCCGATTCCGGAGACGAACACGATGTTTTCGCGCTTGAGGCCGAGCTGGGGCATGAAGGATTGGACGGCGGCCAGGATGGCGTAGTCGCCGCAGCCGGGGCACCAGCGGACTTCCTGGTCGGTTTTGAAGTCGCCGGCTTTCTGCGGGGTGTCGGTCTTGGGCACCAGCCGCAGGGACGGGAAGTCCAGCGCGACGGTGCCGGCCTTGGCGGCCGGTACGCGACGGTTGGGGGACTGCAGCGCCTCAGGGGCACGGCCTTCGTCCACCTGCCGCTCGGAGGGCAGCTGGGGCTCGGTCATCGGGTGATCCCAATCTCATCGGCCGTGTCGGTGGTGCCGGCGGCCTGCGTGATGACGTTGGTGAGGACTTCTTGCAGTTCTTCGGCGCGGAAGGGGAGCCCGCGGACCTGGTTGTAGGAGACGACGTCGACCAGGTACTTCGCCCTCAGCAGCAGCGCGAGCTGCCCGAGGTTCATCTCCGGGACGACCACGCGCTGGTAGCCGCGCAGGACTTCGCCGAGGTTGGCCGGGAACGGGTTGAGGTGGCGCAGGTGGGCCTGCGCGATCTTCATCCCGGCTTTGCGGACCCGGCGGGCCGCGGCGCCGATCGGGCCGTAGGTGGAGCCCCAGCCCAGCACCAGCACGTCGGCGTCGCCGGACGGGTCGTCGACCTCCAGGGCGGGGATCGAGCGGGCGATGCCGTCGATCTTGGCCTGGCGGGTGCGGACCATCAGGTCGTGGTTGGCCGGGTCGTAGGAGATGTTGCCCGACCCGTCGGCCTTCTCGATGCCGCCGATACGGTGCTCCAGCCCCGGGGTGCCCGGGATCGCCCACGGCCGCGCCAGGGTCTCCGGGTCACGCAGGTACGGCCAGAACTCCTCGCCGTGGTTCTTCTCGGTGGCGAACTCCGTGCCCAGATCCGGCAGCGCGTCCACGGTCGGCACCTGCCACGGCTCGGAGCCGTTGGCGAGATACCCGTCGGAGAGCACGAACACCGGCGTGCGGTAGGTGATCGCGATCCGGGCGGCCTCGATCGCGGCATCAAAACAGTCGCTGGGCGAGCGGGGCGCCACGATCGGCACCGGCGCCTCCCCGTTACGCCCGAACATGGCCTGCAGCAGGTCCGACTGCTCGGTCTTGGTGGGCAACCCCGTGGAGGGGCCACCGCGCTGAATGTCGACCACCACCAGCGGCAGTTCCAGGGAGACGGCCAGGCCGATGGTCTCGGATTTGAGCGCGACACCCGGGCCCGAGGAGGTGGTGATCCCGAGCGCCCCGCCGAACGAGGCACCCAGGGCCGCGCCGATGGCGGCGATCTCGTCTTCGGCCTGGAACGCCCGCACGCCGAACCGCTTGTGCTTCGACAGTTCGTGCAGCACGTCGGAGGCGGGGGTGATCGGGTAGGCACCCAGGAACAACGGCAGCCCGGCGCGCTGCCCGGCGGCCAGCAACCCGTAGGCCATGGCGAGGTTGCCGGAGATGTTGCGGTAGGTCCCCGAGGGCATCGGGGCCGGTTTCACCTCGTAGGTGACCGAGAAGTCCTCGGTGGTCTCCCCGTAGTTCCAGCCGGCCTTCAACGCCGCCACGTTGGCTTGCGCGACGTCGGGTTTGGTGGCGAACTTCTTCTCCAGGAACCCCACCGTGGATTCGACCGGCCGCGAATACAGCCAGGACACCAACCCGAGGGCGAACATGTTCTTCGCCCGCCCGGCGTCCTTGCGTGAGAGCCCCAGGCCCTCGACGGCCTGCAACGTCAGGTCGGTCAGCTCCAGCGAGTGCACGTGGTAGGCCTCGAGCGACCCGTCCTCCAGCGGCGAGACCGCGTATCCGACTTTGGCCAGGGCGCGTTTGGTGAAGTCGTGGGTGTCCACGATGATCGTCGCCCCGCGCGGCAGATCCGGCAGGTTGGCTTTCAACGCCGCCGGGTTCATCGCCACCAACACGTCCGGCCGGTCACCGGGGGTCATGATGTCGTGGTCGGCGAAGTGCACCTGGAACGACGACACCCCCGGCAGCGTGCCCTGCGGCGCCCGGATCTCGGCCGGGAAGTTCGGCAGCGTCGACAAGTCGTTGCCGAACGACGCGGTCTCCGAGGTGAACCGATCACCGGTCAACTGCATCCCATCACCGGAATCACCGGCAAACCGGATCACCACACGGTCCAACCGCTGGACCTGCTTGCTCACTCGGCTGTCCTCCTCTGCCACACCTCGGGGAGCGGTGCAGCTTGTTGCCGGACTTTGTTCCCGATGCTACGTCGGTATGTCAGTCTTCTCGGCTTCCGGTTCGGCGCCGAGAGCCTTGTTACCGCCGTCACACCGAGCGTTCCGACGTGCTTCCCGAAAACCTTACGGCGAAGGCTCGAGAGGGGTGCCGGAGAAATGTCACCCAGTGCCGGAATGGGTTCGATGTCCACCGGGCGGTCGGCGGGCGGAACGATCACCGGGGAGTGATCGTGCCCGGGTCGGCCTGGTGCCCGTTTTAGTCGGACGGGCGTCATACGGGCATCACAAAACCCCGACTCGGGCAGGCGCTCCGGCGCCTGAGAGCGCTTGCTCAGCGGCTGGCCAGCAAAGAGACCATCCTGTTATCCGGGCAGGAACGGGCGGCATTCCGCCCACTCAACCTGTTGGAGCCATTAAATGGAGGTGTTAAACAGGTCACAAGACCGAGAACAGCCCCGGCAACGGACCGCCGGGGCAGTCGCCAAAGGAGGCCGGGGATGCGTGCTGAGGAACGCCAACACCACATCCTCGCCCGTGCCCGGAGCGACGGGCGGGTCGACGTCAGCGACATCGCCGCCGATCTGGCGGTCGCGCCCGAGACGGTCCGCCGCGACCTGCGTCTGCTGGAGCAGCACGGTCTGGTCCGCCGCACGCACGGCGGCGCCTACCCCGTGGAGAGCGCGGGCTTCGAGACGAACCTCGCCAACCGCGCGACGCTGCGGGTGCCCGAGAAGCGCCGGATCGCGGTCGCGGCCGTGGAGCTCCTCGGTGACGCCGAGACCGTGTTCATCGACGAGGGCTTCGGACCCCAGCTCGTCGCGGAGGCGTTACCGCCGGGGCGTCCGCTCACCGTCATCACGGCCAGCATCCCGGTCGCCAGCCACCTCGCCACGAAGCCGGAGACGACCGTCTACCTGCTCGGCGGCCGGGTCCGGGGCCGCACGCTGGCCACCGTCGACCACTGGGCCACCCAGATGCTCTCCGGGTTCGTCATCGACCTGGCCTACCTCGGCGCGAACGGCATCTCCCGCCGGTACGGGCTCACCACGCCCGACCCCGCGGTCGCGAACGTCAAGGCCCAGGTGGTCCGGGCGTCCCGGCGGCGCGTCTTCGCCGGCGTGCACACCAAGTTCGGCGTGAACAGCTTCTGCCGGTTCGCCTCGGTCGCCGACTTCGAGACGATCGTCACCGACACCGGCCTGTCGGCGGTGGAGGCGCAGCGCTACTCCGTGCTGGGGCCGCAGGTGATCCGCGCATGATCCTCACCGTCACGCCCAACCCCAGCCTGGACCGCACCTACGCGCTGGCGGGTATCCGGTTCGGCGAACTCAACCGCGCCGACACCGACACGCTCGAGGCCAGCGGCAAAGGTGTCAACGTCGCCCGGACGCTGCTGGCGGCCGGCGTCCGCACGGGTGTGGTCCTTCCCGCCGGCGGCCCGGAAGGCGCCCAGCTCAACGCCCTGCTGGACGCCGAGGGTCTCACGCACCGGATCGTCCCGACCGGCACCCCGGTCCGCACCAACGTGACGCTGCTCGAACCGGGCCGCACCACGAAGGTCAACGCGCCCGGCCATCCGCTCACCCCCGCGGACGCCGACGCGCTGGTCGCCGCCGTCGAGAACCTCGCGCTCGGCGCCGACTGGGTCGTCTGCAGCGGCTCGCTCCCACCGGGCACCCCGGCCGAGCTGATCGGCCGCGTCGTCGAAGCCGGACGCCGCTCCGGCGCGCAGACCGCGGTGGACGCGTCCGGTGCGGCGCTGGTCGCCGCGGCCGAGGCGGGCCCCGACCTGCTCGCGCCGAACGTCGAGGAGCTCGCCGAGCTCACCGCCCGCGCGTTCCCGCCCGGCGGGCGGCCGCTCGTCCGGGCCGCGCTCGACGCCGCGCACTCGCTGGCCGCCGACACCGGCGGTGGCGTCCTGGTCAGCCTCGGGCCGGACGGCGCGGTCTGGGTGGACGCCGAGAACGCACTGCACGGCGTGGCTCCACCGGTGACCCCGGTGAACACGGCGGGGGCCGGTGACGCCCTCCTGGCCGGCTGGCTCGCCGGCGGCCCGGACCCGGCGCTGAGACTCCGCACCGCGGTCTCATGGGGCACCGCCGCGTGCCTCCTGGCGTCCACGGCGGGTGACGTCGCGGCGACGGCGGACCCGCAGCGCGTCCAGATCCTCGATCTCGGGGTCCCCGCAACCGGACCCTGACTCCCAGTAATTCCCTCGGTAGTACTCAACCCCCTATTGCACCAGCGGAGGCGCTCGTGGCTCGCGTAGGCGCATTGCCATTACGCAGAGTAGTTGCTTCGGTATCGGCTGTTGTCCTCGCGTCGATGGCGCTGTCCGCCTGTAGCGGCGCCGGCGGCGGTGGCACGTCGAGCGACGGCAACACGGTCAACGTCCTGATGGTCAACAACCCGCAGATGCTCGACATCCAGAAGCTGACCGCGGACAACTTCACCAAAGAGACCGGCATCAAGGTCAACTACACGGTGCTGCCGGAGAACGACGTCCGCGACAAGATCAGCCAGGAGTTCTCCAGCCAGGCCGGTCAGTACGACGTCGCGACGATCTCGAACTTCGAGGTGCCGTCGTACGCGAAGAACCAGTGGCTCGCCCCGCTCGACGACTACGTCTCCAAGGACGCCGCGTTCAAGCAGGACGACATCCTCGGCTCGATGACGAAGTCGCTGACCGCCGAGGACGGCAAGCTCTACGCCGAGCCGTTCTACGGTGAGTCGTCGTTCCTCATGTACCGCAAGGACGTCTTCCAGGCCAAGGGCCTGACGATGCCCGAGAAGCCGACCTGGCAGCAGGTCGCCGACCTGGCCGCGAAGGTCGACAACGCGCAGCCCGGCATGCGTGGCATCTGCCTGCGTGGTCTGCCCGGCTGGGGTGAGGTCTTCGCGCCGCTGACCACCGTCGTCAACACGTTCGGCGGTACCTGGTTCGAGAAGGACTGGACCCCGAAGGTCAACGCGCCGGAGTTCCAGCAGGCCACGCAGTTCTACGTGGACCTGGTGACGAAGCACGGCGAGTCCGGTGCTCCGCAGGCCGGCTTCACCGAGTGCCTGAACAACATGCAGCAGAGCAAGACCGCGATGTGGTACGACGCCACGTCGGCCGCCGGTTCGCTCGAGGCCGACGACTCGCCGGTCAAGGGCAAGCTGGCCTACGTTGAGGCGCCGGTCGTCAAGACCAAGAGCTCGGGCTGGCTCTACACCTGGGCCTGGGCGATCCAGAAGGCCAGCAAGCGCCAGGACAACGCCTGGAAGTTCATCTCCTGGGCGTCCAGCCAGAAGTACGAGGAGCTCGTCGGTAACGAGCTCGGCTGGGCCAAGGTGCCGTCGGGCAAGCGCCAGTCGCTCTACGACAACCCGAAGTACCAGCAGGCCGCGGCCTCGTTCTACAAGGTCACCGACCAGGCGATCACGAACGCCGACCCGGAGAACCCCGGTCTGCAGCCGCGGCCGGCGCCCGGCATCCAGTTCGTCGGCATCCCGGAGTTCACGGACCTCGGGACGCAGGTCTCGCAGGAAGTGAGCGCCGCGATCGCCGGTAGGCAGACGGTCAAGGAGGCCCTCGACAAGGGTCAGGACCTGGCCCAGAAGGTCGCCGACAAGTACAAGTAAGCCCCCCCCCCCCCCCCCCCCCC
>NZ_BAAAGX010000006.1:0-378526 GCF_039524755.1 Cryptosporangium japonicum | reverse complement strand
GGCGCCGACCCCCGACACCCCTGATGGCGCCCTGAAGGGGGATACCGATGACCGCCATCGCACCGACCGAAGAGAAGCCCACTCCGACCGGGCCGGAGCGCACTCCGACCGCGATCCGCCGCACCGGGGACTGGGCTCGCCGGGCGCCGCTCCTGCCCGCCCTGGTCTTCCTGATCATCGTCACCCAGCTGCCGTTCGTGGCCACGCTGGTGATCTCGTTCATGGACTGGAACTCGCTCTACCCCGACCAGCGCGGGTTCGCCGGCGTCGGCAACTACGCCGACGTCTTCACCGACGCGACCCTGCGCGACTCGGTCGTCACGACGATCCTGCTGACCGTCGCGGTCGTGCTGATCAGCCTCGTGCTCGGGTTGGGCATCGCGCTGCTGCTCAACCGCTCGTTCCGCGGTCGCGGCGCGGTGCGGACGCTGATGATCGCGCCGTTCCTCGTGGTGCCGGTCGCCGCCGCGCTGCTCTGGAAGCACGCGCTCTTCAACCCGGAGTACGGCCTGCTCAACGGCGTCCTCACCTGGTTGTTCGGCGACGACGCCCCGCAGCCGGACTGGATCACCGAAGCGCCGCTCTGGGCGGTCATCGCTTCGCTGGTGTGGCAGTGGACGCCGTTCATGATGCTGATCCTGCTGGCCGGTCTGCAGAGCCAGCCGCTCGACGCCCTCGAGGCCGCCAAGGTCGACGGGGCCAGCGCGTGGCAGACGTTCACCCACCTGACGCTGCCGCACATGCGCCGCTACCTGGAGCTGGGTGCGCTGCTCGGCTCGATCTACATCGTCCAGAACTTCGACGCGGTGTTCACGCTGACGTCGGGCGGGCTGGGCACGGCCAACCTGCCGTACACGATCTACCAGACCTTCTACCAGGCCCACGACTACGGACGCGCGTCCGCTGCGGGTGTGGTCGTGGTCATCGGAACGATCGCGATCGCCACGTTCGCGCTGCGCGTCGTGTCGTCGCTGTTCAAGGAAGAGGAGGGGCGGGCATGACGACCGCGACCAAAGCGGGACCCCGCCGCAGCAAGTCCGCTCCGCTGCTGGGGCTGCTGGCCTGGATCATCGGGATCACGTTCTTCCTGCCGGTGGCCTGGATGGTGCTCACCGCGTTCCACAGCGAGCAGGACGCCGCCACGAACCCGCCGTCGATCGCCGCCGAGCTGACGCTCCAGGGTTTCCGGGAGTTCTTCGGCGCCACCAGCGGCGCGTCACCGTGGCCGCCGCTGATCAACTCGGCGACCGCGTCGATCCTCTCGACGCTCATCGTGCTGGCGCTCTCGATCCCGGCCGCCTACGCGCTGGCGATCCGGCCGGTGCGGAAGTGGACCGACGTCCTGTTCTTCTTCCTGTCGACGAAGATGCTGCCTGCCGTCGCCGGCCTGCTCCCGATCTACCTGATCGCGCAGCAGGCCGGGATGCTCGACAACGTCTGGACGCTGGTCATCCTGTACACCTCGATGAACCTGCCGATCGCGGTGTGGATGATGCGTTCGTTCCTGGCCGAGGTGCCGGTCGAGATCCTGGAGGCCGCCGCGATCGACGGCGCCGGGCTCATCACCGTGCTGCGCCGGGTGATCGTGCCGGTCGCGATGCCGGGTATCGCCGCCACCGCACTGATCTGCTTCATCTTCAGCTGGAACGAGATGCTGTTCGCCCGCGTCCTCACCGGCGTCGTGGCCCAGACCGCTCCAGTGTTCCTGACCAGCTTCGTCACCAGCCAGGGGTTGTTCTTGGCCAAGGTCTGCGCGGCCGCGACCGTGATCTCGCTGCCGGTGCTGGCCGCCGGGTTCGCCGCCCAGGACAAGCTGGTCCAGGGTCTTTCGCTCGGTGCCGTCAAATAATCACTCGGGGAGATGCTCCATGAAAGCCGCCGTCATCACCGGAGTCGGTGCCGTCGAGGTGACGACCGTCGACGACCCGAAGCCCGGCCCGCGTGACGTCGTCGTCGACGTCGCCGCCTGTGGCCTGTGCGGTACCGACCTGCACATCCTGCAGGGCGAGTTCGCGCCGACGCTGCCGGTCGTCCCCGGCCACGAGTTCGCCGGGGTCATCGTCGAGGTCGGTTCGGACGTCACCGAACTGCGTGTCGGCGACCGCGTCGCGGTGGACCCGTCGCTCTACTGCCACGAGTGCTACTACTGCCGGCAGAGCAAAGAGAACATGTGTGAGCGGTGGGGCGCGATCGGCGTCACCACGTCCGGTGGCGCCGCCGAGTACGCGGTGGCGCCGGTAGCCAACTGCGTGAAGCTGCCCGATCACATCCGCACCGAGGACGCGGCGCTGATCGAGCCGCTGTCGTGCGCGGTCCGCGGGTACGACGTGCTGAAGTCGCAGCTCGGCGCACACATTTTGATCTACGGCTCGGGCACGATGGGCCTCATGATGCTGCAGCTGGCCAAGCGCGTCGGCGCCGCCAGCGTCGAGATCGTCGACCTCAACCCGGAGCGGCTGAAGACCGCGCAGCTGCTCGGCGTGACCGGCACGGCCGCGAGCGCCGACGAGTTCGACCGGCCGCGGGGCTGGGAGCTGGTGATCGACGCCACCGGCAACATCAACGCGATCCAGGACGGGCTCGGCCGCGTCGGCAAAGCGGGCACGTTCCTGCAGTTCGGTGTCTCGGACTACGCGGCCCGCGCGACGATCGAGCCGTACAAGATCTACAACCAGGAGATCACGATCACCGGCTCGATGGCGGTGCTGCACAGCTTCGAGCGTGCCGCCGAACTGTTCGCGACCGGCGTCCTCGACCCGGACGTCTTCATCTCCGACCGGCTGCCGCTGGACTCCTACGCGGCGGCCCTGGATCAGTTCGCGGCCGGAAAGGGCCGCAAGATCGAGGTCATCCCGTAGTGCTCCTCGGAATCGACGCCGGGCAGACCGTCATCAAGGCGGCGCTGTTCGACCTCACGGGAACGGAGATCGCGGTCGCGCAGGGCGCCACCGCGATCTCCTCGCCGCACCCGCACTGGCAGGAGCGGGACATGGACGCGGCGTGGGACGTCGCCGCCGACGCGGTGCACCGGGCGCTGCAGGCCGCCGACGTCGACCCGACCGCGGTGCTGGCGGTGGGGCTGGCCGGCCACAACGACGGCGCGCACCTCGTCGACGCGGCCGGGCGACCGGTGCGGCCGGCCATCCTCGCGACCGACTCGCGTGCGGTCGCCGAGGCCGCCGCGCTGCGCACGCTCGCCGGCGACGAGGCGCTGACGCTCACCGGCCAGGTGCCCTGGCCCTGGAACCCGGCCGGTCTGCTCGCCTGGCTGCGTGACCACGAACCGGCGTCGCTCGACGCGGCGGACGCGCTGCTGTACTGCAAGGACTGGCTGCGGCTGCGGCTGGTGGGCGAGGTCGCCACCGACCCCACGGACGGAAGCGCGTTCGCCACTGACCTGTGGACGCAGGAGTGGTCCACCGCGGTGCTGGAGTTGTACGGGCTGGACGAGTACGCCCGCCTGCTCCCGCCGATGCGTGCCTCCTCCGCCGTCGTCGGAGGGGTGACGGCGGAGGCTTCGGCCCGCACCGGGCTGCGGGTCGGCACACCGGTGGTGACCGGCTGCCACGACGTCGACGCCAACGCGCTGGGCATCGGCGCGATCGGTACCGGCGCGCTGAGCCTGGTGCTCGGCACGTTCAGCATCAACCAGGTCGTCGGCAACGCGCCGGTGGCCGATCCCCGCTGGCAGGCACGCACGTTCTTCCCCGACCGCGGGTCGCCGCGGTGGCTGCACATGTCGACGTCACCCAGCGGGGCGTCGAACCTGGAGTGGGCCGTTCGGCAGTTCTCCGGCACCTACCAGGAGGCGATCGCGGCCGCCTCGGCCCGGGACGACGCGCTGGTGCCGCACGCCGACGACCCGTTCTACCTGCCGTTCCTGTACGGGGCGCCGGTGCCGTCGTCCGGGGCCGGGCTGGTCGGACTGCGTGGCTGGCACACCCGCGCCGACGTGTTCCGGGCCGTCCTCGAGGGCGTCGTGCTCAACCACCGGTGGCACGTCTCCGCGCTCGGGTCGTCGTTCCCACTGGTGGGGGCGGCCCGGCTGTGCGGGGGTGGCGCACGCAGCCCGGAGTGGTCGCAGCTCCTCTCCGACGCGCTGGCGCTGCCGGTGGAGGTCACCGACGCGACCGAGGCCGGTGCGCGCGGCGCCGCGATGCTGGCCGGCGTGGGCGTGGGGGTCTACGCCGACCTGAGCGAGGCCGTGGACGCGTGTGTACGGGTGGTGCGGCGACACGAACCCGGACGAAACCTCGACGAACGCTACGAGCGGTACGTTGCGGTGGCCGAAGCGCTGGCGGTATTTCAATAGTCGAATTCTGGGATTCGGCTGACACGGCCGACCGGTGCTCCGAATATGAGTCGCACTCACGTTCCGCCCGGCTGAATGAGGACGGTCAATGGCCGTTGGCTCCCCTGATCAGGCCGCTCGTCGCTCCGCGCTCGACGAGCCGACCAGGTCGCCCGGCGGCCGCTGGCTGACGTCCTGGACGCTCGGCCATTTCGCGTTCTTCATGGTGATGTTCGCGGCGGCCCAGGTGGTGCTGCCGCGGCAGGCCGAGTCGATCTCGCCGGACCACAAGGAGACCGTGGTCAGCGTCGTCACGCTGGTGGCTGCGCTCGTGACGATCGTGGTGAACGTGCTGGTCGGCGCGTACTCCGACCGGACGCTCGCGGCTCGGGGGCGGAGGCAGATCTGGGTGCTGTTCGGCGCGGTCGTGACCATCGTCGGGCTGGTCGCGCAGGGATACCAGAACACCGTCGTCGGCATGGTCGTGATCTGGGCGCTGGTGCAGGTGGGGCTCTCCTCGATCAGCGCGGCGCTGACCGCAGCGCTGCCGGACGAGGTGCCGGTGACCGAGCGGGCGCGGGCGTCGTCGCTCTGGGGCATCGCGTCGGCAGCCGGGCCGCTGATCGGGATCGCGCTGGTCAGCACGGTCTTCGCCGGGGTGGTCTCGGCGTACCTCGCGCTCGCGGTGTTCACCGTCTTCATGGTGCTGCCGTTCGCGTTGTTCACCCGCGGGGTGCCGCTACAGGTGTCGGAGCGGCCGACGACCTCGTTCCGGGCCATCCTCGCGGGGACGCTGACGCCGCTGCGTCACGCGGACTTCGCCTGGGCCTGGACCGGGCGGTTCTTCATCCAGTTGTCGAACGCGCTGGCGCAGGTCTACCTCTGGTTCTACCTGCGCGACCGGATCGGGGTGGACCCCGACGAGTGGACGCTGTACCTGGTGGTGCTCTACACCGCGGGCGCGGTGGTGGCGGCGATCCTGGGTGGGCGGTGGTCCGACCGCACCGGGCGCCGGAAGATGCTCGTCGTCGTGTCGTCGGTGCTGCAGGGCGTCGCCGCGATCTTCTACCTGGCCTCGCCGACGACGTGGGCGGCGATCATCGGGTCGCTGCTGCTCGGGATCGGGTTCGGCTGCTACGCCGCGGTGGACCAGGCGCTGATCACACAGGTGCTGCCGCGCGCCGAGGACCGCGGCAAGGACCTCGGCGTGATCAACATCGCCAACAACCTGCCCTACGTCTTCGCCGGCGCCCTGGGCGGCGCGGCCCTCTCCCTCTTCGGCCGCGACGACCTCGGCTACCCGGTGCTCTACGCGTTGTCCCTGATCACGGCCCTGATAGCCGCGCTTACCGTCCAGCCCATCAAGAGCGTTCGGTAGGTTCATCGCCCTGCTATATTTGGATATACGTGTAGCGCTTAGATATCCTCTGAGGGTTTAGGTCGATGGCGAAAACACTACTTGATGTCGACGAAGAGCTGCTCGCCGAAGCGACGACGGCGCTGGGCACTGCCACCAAAAAAGACACCGTGAACAGTGCGCTGCGGCTCGCGGTTGAGGAGTCGCGCGCGCGGCGTGAACGCGCACTGACGGAGTTGCAGCAGGTTGCCGACGAGGGTGGATTCGACTTCGACCGGCTCGACGAACTCGACCAGTGAACTATCTCGTCGACACCAGCGCATTGGTGCGCATCATCCGTCGACAGGTCGACGAGAGATGGCACGAGCGAATCACTCGTGGGCTGGTGGCCATCTGCGATCCCGTCCTCACGGAAGCGCTGACCATCGCGGACGCGAAGAGCTATCTCCGCGTCGAAGAAAGCCTTCGAGACGCGTATCCGTGGGTGCCGGTACCGGACGACGCATGGGAGATCGTGACCTCAGTACGTCGAGAGCTCGCCACGCAGAGCGTGCATCAAGGGCTGTCGGTTGCTGATCACCTGGTGGTGGCTACCGCCATCCGTTTGAAGCTGACCGTGCTGCACGAGGACGCGGACTTCGAGACGGTTGCGCGGATCGTGCCGCAACTGAAGCACGAGCGAATCTCCGCGGGTTGATCGGTCAGAGCCGGTGGGCTTCGGTGATCCGGCGGAGGAACTGCTGGGTGCGCTCCTCCTTCGGGGAGCCGAAGATCTCGGCCGACGTGCCGCGCTCGTGGACCTTGCCGTCGGCCAGGAAGCAGACCTGGTCGGCGACCTCGCGGGCGAAGCCCATCTCGTGGGTGGCGATCACCATCGTCATCCCGTCGTCCTTCAGCGACCGCACGACCTCGAGCACCTCGCCGACCAGCTCGGGGTCGAGCGCCGCGGTGATCTCGTCGAGCAGGAGCAGCGTCGGGTCGGTGGCGAGTGCGCGCACGATCGCCACCCGCTGCTGCTGGCCACCGGAGAGCCGGTCGGGGTAGTCGGCCGCCTTCTTGCCCAACCCGAGCCGTTCGAGCAGGGCCATCGCCTTGTCCTCGGCCTCTCTGCGCGCGGTCCGGTGCACCCGCCGCGGCGCCAGCGTGATGTTGTCGAGCACCGACAGATGCGGGAACAAGTTGTAGGCCTGGAACACCACGCCGATCCGCTGCCGCACCTCGTCGGCGTTCACCCGCGGGTCGGTGATGTCCCGGCCCTCGAGGAAGATCGCGCCGTCGTCGATCGTCTCCAGCAGGTTCGCGCACCGCAGCAGCATCGACTTGCCCGAGCCGGATGCCCCGATCAGCACCGTCACGGTGTGCTGGGGCACGTCCAGGTCGACGTCGTCCAGCACGACGTGCGACCCGAACACCTTCCGGACGCTCTCGGCACGCAGGACCGAGGTCATACCGTTCCTCCCTGCGACTGGCGCCGGTTCATCCGCGCGGTCACCCAGTCGGTGAACCGCGTCATCGGGATCGTCAGCGCCACGAACAACAACCCGGCCACCACGTACGACGTGTAGTTGAACGTCTGGCCGGTGTAGATCTGCGCCGCGTAGACCGCGTCCACCGCGCCCGCGATCGACACCAGCCCGGTGTCCTTCTGCAACGAGACCATGTCGTTGAGCAGCGGCGGAACCACCCGCCGCACGGCCTGCGGCAACACGACGAACCGCATCGTCTGACGCCAGTTCAGCCCGAGCGACCGGGCCGCGGCCCGCTGCGAGGGATGCACGGACTCGATGCCGGCCCGGAACACCTCGGCGACGTAGGCCGAGTACGTCAGCACCAGCGCCGCGCCGCCGAGGTAGATCGGATCGTTCGTGACGCCGGTCAGCCGCAGCGCCGGTACGCCGTAGATCATCAGCAGCAACGTGATGATGACCGGCATGCCGCGGAACAGGTCGGTGTAGACCGTGGCCAAGGCACGCAGCGGGAAGAACACCGGCCCGCGCAGCGTCCGCATGAGCGCCAGGAGCAGCCCGAACGCGAGGATGACCACGCCGCAGAACAGCAGCAGACGGACGTTGAGCCAGAGCCCTTCGAGGACGTCGGGGAACGCCGCTTTGGCGTCCTTCCAGCTGAAGAACGTCTCCTGGACGCGCTGCCAGCCGGGCGAACTGACGACGCCGACGACGAGCGCGACCACGACCACCAGCGAGCTGGCCCCGGCGATACCGGCGGAACGGAACGCCCGGGAGCGCCGGTAGCGCTCCCGGGCGAGTTGCCGCTCACTTTTTACATAGGTCACTTGAGTACGGGAGCGTTCGTCGCCTTCGACAGCCACTCGTCCTCGATGCCGGCGATCGTGCCGTCCTCGTTGATCGCGTCCACGGCCTTCGACACGCACGCGGTCAGCTTCGAGCCCTTGTCCAGGACGAGACCGAACTGCTCCGGCGTGCCCACGGTGTTCTCGAACTGGCCGACGACCGCCGCGTCGGTCACCTCGGCGCCGGTGATGTAGAACGCGGTCGGCAGGTCGACGACGATCGCGTCGACCTGGCCGTTCTTCAGCGCGGTCTTGGCCAGGTCGTTCTTCTGGTAGATCGAGGGCTTCGCGGACGGCTTGATGACGTTCTGGATCACGTCGAGCGAGGTCGTGCCGACCTGCGCGCCGATCTTGTAGCCCTTCAGGTCGGCGATCGACTTGGCCTTCGCCGCGGGCGAGCTCTTCAGCGCGATGATCGCCTGCCGGACGTCGTAGTAGCCCGACGAGAAGTCGACGGCGTTCTTCCGCTCGTCGGAGATGCTGACCTGGTTGATGTCGAAGTCGAACGTCTTCTTACCCGGCGCGATCGCGTTGTTGAACGGCACCGTCACCCACTTGACCTTGTCCTTCGGGTAACCGAGCTGCTCGGCCACCGCGTAGGCGGTCGCGGACTCGTAGCCCTTGCCGTTGGTCGGGTCGTCGCCGGAGAACCAGGGCTCGTAGGCGGGCTTGTCGGTGCCGATCGTCAACGTGCCCGACGTGAGCGTGGGCAGCGCGCCCGGGGCGCAGGCGTCCGACGACGTCGACGCGCTCGCGGTGGTCTCCGTGTCCTCGTCGGCCGGCGCACAGCCGGCCACGGCCAGTGCGGCGAAAAGAACCAGGGCAAGTGCCCGAGAGGCGCGGGTCATTCGGATCTCCGACTCGAACGGTAGGGATTGACGCGGCGTAAGCGTACGTCGTCGATCGAGCCGGGTCCGCATCCGGCGCCGGGTTGCGGCGAAACCGTGATGAGCCAGCTCACGCGCCCTTCAACGAGGCCGCGACGCGCACCAGAACCTCGTCCTGCTCGTGCTCGCTCATGCCGGTGAGCGGCCGCCCGTCGGGGTTCACCGCCTGGAATTCGGCCAGTTCCGGGACGTACTCGTACAGGCACGGGTTGACGATGACCGGAATGATCCGGCAACCGCCCGACTCGGCCGCGCTCAGCAGCGCCGGGAGTTCGGTGCCGGCGATGAACTCGGAGGCGAGGAACGAGCTGCTGACGAGCAGGATCGCCACCCGGGCCTGGTCCAGCGCGGCCGAGATCTCGTCACGCCACCGGTCGCCGGCCGCGATCCGCCGGTCCGACCAGACGTCGATCGTGCGGTCGCGGACGAACGGGCGGAGATGCCGTTCGAGCCGCTCGAGCCACTGCTGGTCGGCGTGGCAGTAACTGACGAACACCTGGTCCCGCACCCGCGGTCGTCGCTTGCCGACGGTCTCGTAGAGCCGTTCGGCGGACAGCCGACGCAGGTAGAACAGCAGCTGGGGGTCCTCGGCGATCAGGTAGCCGGGGTTCGGGTCGTAGTGCAGGTGGGTGGCGACGTCCGGCTCGTCGTCGGTGAAGCCGCTCGGGAAGCGCTCGGCGAGCGTGGCGAAGCCCGGCCAGAGCGACCGGTCGCTGCGCTCCACCCGGACGACGCCGTCCGCGCCGGTCCGGCCGCTGCCGCCGAGCGCGGCGAGCAGCTCCGTGCAGCCGGTGCCGGTGGGGCCGTCGAAGGCAGCGAACCGCCGTAACGCGGGCCCGTACTTCAGCTCGCACGCCTTCAGCACTTCGGCGAGCGCGACGCCGACGTCGGTGCCGATCGGGGTGCGGGCGGCCCGGGTGCGCTCGATCCGGTAGGCGGCGACCAGTTCCCAGCACAGCATCTGGGCGGTGAGCAGGCTGCCGGCGGCCGCGAGCGCGATCTGCGCGCGGTGCGCGAACTCGACGTTGAGGGCCTGCTCGCCCTTGCGGACCATCTCGTCGATCGTGGCGTCGCTGACGGCGGGGAGGCGGAACACGTCGATCCGGGTGGCGATGTCGTGGGCGAGTTCGACCAGGCTCTCGCCGGTGCCGGGGATGCCGATCAGCACCAGCTTGTCGTCGGACTCCTCGTCCGCGAGGAGCTTGAGGTAGTCGACGAGGTCGGCGCGGACCGCGGCCGGTAGACGGTGGACGTCGTCCACGACGACGGTGCCGTGGTGGCCGTCCGGGAGCTTCTCGATCCGCGGCCGGTCGGCGCGGCGCCGGCCGGAGAGCACGAGCGGGCGCCGCTTCGCGTCCAGGTTCTCGATCGCGCGCTGGAGGAGCGTGGTCTTGCCGATGCCGGACGGTCCCTCCAGCACGATGCCCCGCCCGGGCGTGCGCAGCGCGGAGACGAACCGCGCGTAGTCCGGCGGCTCCACGAACGTCAGCGTCGGCGTCCCGTTCCGCTTGAACACCTCGTCCAGCGCGTACTGCCCCGCGAACGCCACCCGCTCCGAGATCCCACGTTCCTGCTCCTGCACGCTGTCGAACACCAGCGAACCCGCCCGGCGTCGGAACATCTCTTCGCAGATGAGGCGTACACCGTCGACCACGCTCCGGACGCCGTCGTCGAGGCTCGCCCAGGAGTTCAGCGGTTTCCCGCCCCGAGGAAGGGCAGGTGCGTGGCCGAGGGGCAGGCGGTCCCACTCCACCGGGTCGCACAACACCGGCACGATCACCGTCACACCGGCCGCTTGGTGACCAGCTATGCGGAGGAACTCGTCGGATTCCGGGTACCCGGAGACGATGGAATCCCGGCCGAGTATCAGGAGAACGACGTCCGCGGGCTCCGTCAGCCGGGCCGTCTGCACTCCGGGAAGCCGACGGACGGCCGACTGGATTCGCTCGGAGTAGGGGCCGTCCGTCACGGCCACGCGCAACGGCCCGACCCGACGGCGAGGCGCCGCCGGCGTCTGCCCGGCGACCTGTCGGAAGGTCGCGCGCAGCGCCTCGATGGCAGCCGGAAAGGGAGTCGTGGCCAGGTCGACGTACTGGTAGTCGCGCAGCGGCGGCGGTAACGGCGTGGGCGCGACCATGATCGGCAGCAGGCGGAGACGTCCGCGGCCGGCCATCGTGTCCGCGACCGGCCAGAGATCCCGACCGTGCGGATCGACGAAGAAGGCCGGTGAGAACACCGTGACCAGGACGGCGAACTCGTCGCTGCCCAGGCCGTCCAAGACCGGGTTCAACGCCAGATCGTGGCTACTGACGACTCGTTGCCAGGGGAGCCCCGAGCCGTCGAGGACGCCGGCGATCGCGGTGACCCAGGCGGAATCCTCGGGGGCGGCGCTGATCAGGAAGGTGACCGGCAAGGGGGCCTCCGGACCGGTGGAATGGGGGTCAGTTTAGTAACCCCGTGCAGTGGAAGCCGTACCGTCGGAAGTACCTCGGCGGCGCGAGGTCCGGATGTTGACGCAAGACGGGTGTGAACTGGTGAGATGCGCTTACACTCGGTCGCCGATCTGGTCGTGGAAAACGGATGGAGTTCCGACAGTGGGCACCGGCCCTGACGAGCGCGAGATCCCCACCAGCCGACCCGTTCCGACGGTCACCCGGAAGCCCCCCGGCCGGCGCATGAGGTCCGCCAAGGTCCGCATCGGGATGATCGGTGCGCTCTCGCTGACGGTCGCCGCGTGCGGCAGCAACGACGACGTCACCGCGTACTGCGTCGACCGGAACAGCTACCAGAGCGACGGCTCGTACCGGGTCATCGACGACGACTACTGCGACGACGACGGCTACCACGGCAGCCACGGCGGCTACTTCTGGTATTACGGGGGCTCCCACCGGGGCTCACGGATCTACAAGGGCACCACGGTCAAGCCGAAGGACGCCCACATCACCACCACCAAGGGCAAGACGATCCAGCGCGGCGGGTTCGGCAGCCGCTCCTCCAGCGGAAGCTGACGCCGTGCGCCGAGAGAAATCCACCCCGCGTCCGGGGTGGGAACACACGATCGAGACGCAGGGCCTCGCGTTCCATCGCACGAGCCACCCCGAGCACCTCGTCCGCCCTTACTGGGACGAGTCGGTGCACTACACGTTCACGATGGACGAAGTGCTCTCGATCGAGGCCGACGTCGAGACGCTGCACCAGATGTGCCTGGAAGCCGTCGAGCACGTCATCGGCACGAAGCGGTACCAGGACTTCGGCATCCCGGGCTGGGTCGTGCCCTCGATCGAGGCGTCCTGGCAGCGCCGCGACCCGCACCTGTTCGGGCGCTTCGACCTGCGTTACGACGGCACCGGTCCGGCCAAGATGCTGGAGTACAACGCCGACACCCCCACCAGCCTGGTCGAGACGTCGATCATCCAGTGGTATTGGAAAGAAGACGTCTATCCCGACGACGACCAGTGGAACTCGCTGCACGAGCGGCTGATCGAGGGCTGGCGCAAGGTCGCGGCCCGCGCTCCGTCCGGCCCGGTCCACTTCACCTGGACCAACGAGGACGAGTCCGGCGAAGAAGTCATGACGATCGCCTACCTGCAGGAGACCGCGCAGCAGGCCGGGCTCGACGGCATTTCGATCGCGGTCGAGGACATCGGCTGGCACTACGGGCGCAAGCGTTTCGTCGACCTGGACGAGCGGGAGATCAACACGGTCTGCAAGCTCTACCCGTGGGAATGGGCGGTCGACGACCTGTTCGGCAAGAACGTCGTCGACGCGTTGCCGACGATGACCTGGGTCGAGCCGATCTGGAAGATGCTGCTCTCCAACAAGGCGCTGCTCGCGGTGCTCTGGGAGATGTACCCCAACCACCCCAACCTGCTGCCCGCCTACCTGCGCACCCCGGGCCCGCTGCTCAACTACATCCAGAAGCCCCTGCTCGGACGGGAGGGCGCGAGCATGCAGATCGTCACGCCGTCCGGGACGCAGGCCACGCACGGGCAGTACGGTGCCGAAGGCTTCGTCTACCAGGAGTTCTGGCCGTTGCCGGAGTTCGACGACCAGCGCCCGGTGCTGGGCGCCTGGGTGGTCGAGGACGAGGCCGCCGGGCTGGGCATCCGGGAGACGACCGGCCTGATCACCGACGACACGTCCTCGTACGTTCCGCACCGGATAATCAAGTGAGAGGCAGCATGGCCACCGACGTAGTTATGGCGATCGACAGCACGTACTGGAACGCGGTCGGCCGGGGAGCCGGCTCGATCGTGGCGTACGCGGCTCTCGGGCTCGTGCTGCTGCTCATCGGCTACTACGCGATCGACCTGGCGACGCCCGGCCGGCTGTCGGTGATCATCCGGGACGAGCGGAACATCAACGCGACAGTGCTCGCGGCGTGCGGCGTGTTCAGCGTCGCGCTGATCATCGTCGCGGCGATCTGGTCGTCGGGCGGCCGGCTGGTCGAGGGTCTGATCTCCACGGCCGTGTTCGGTCTGATCGGCATCGTCTCGCAGGTCGTCGCCGCGTTCGTGTTCAACATCCTGGCGCGCATCGACGTGCGCCGCCTGGTGCACGAGCCGACGGTCTCGCCGGCCGCGGTGCTGCTCGGCGTCACGAACATCGCGATCGGCCTGGTCACCGCGATGGCCGTAATCTGAGTCCATGGACGGGTACCTGGGTCAGTACGCCAGCCTCGGGCTGCTGCTGATCGTCGGCGTCGGGTTCGTCGCGGTGTCGTTCGGCGCGAACAAGGTGCTGGCGCCGTACCGGCCCAGCGCCGCGAAGCTGAGCACGTACGAGTGCGGCGTCGACCCGGTGGGCGGCGACTGGGCCCAGGCCCAGATCCGGTACTACGTCTACGCGTACCTGTACGTACTGTTCGCCGTCGAGAGCGTGTTTCTCTTCCCCTGGGCGGTCGTGTTCGACCGCCCAGGGTTCGGCGTCGTGACGCTCGTCGAGATGGGCATCTTCGTCGGGCTGCTGGCGCTCGGCCTGCTCTACGCCTGGCGCAAGGGCGTCCTGCGCTGGACGTGATCCCGCACCTTCTCGGTCGCGGCCAGCACCGCCGGTGAGGTGCGTAGCGTGTCGAGGTCCTGGGCCGGGTCGGTCTCGATCGGCAGGTCCAGGACGATCTTGCCCGGACGCGGGCTCATCACCAGCACGCGCGTCGAGAGCAGCACGGCCTCCTCGACGCTGTGCGTCACGAACAGCACCGTGCGTTCCTTCGCGATCCGGCGCAGCTCGGCTTGGAGGTTCTCCCGGGTGAGGGCGTCGAGCGCACCGAACGGCTCGTCCATGAGCACGGTCGGTGGCTCGGTGGCCAGCACCCGGGCGATCTGGCAGCGCTGCTGCATGCCGCCGGACAGCTCGTACGGGGCGGCGTCGGCGAATTCGCCCAGCCCGACCAGGTCGAGGTAGCGCCGGGCGGTCTCCCGGCGCTCCTTGCGCGGCACGCGTCGCATCTTCAACCCGAACTCGACGTTCCCGGCGACCGACAGCCAGGGGTAGAGGCTGGGCCGCTGGAAGACGACCCCGCACTCCCCGTCGACCTCGACGGTGCCGGTCGACGCGTGCACGAACCCGGCGATCAGCCGCAGCAGCGTCGTCTTGCCGCACCCGGACGCGCCGACCACCGACACGAACTCACCGGGCTCGATCGTCAGGTCGATGCGGTCGAGCGCCTGGACCCGGCCGCTCCGGCCCTCGAAGGTGTGCTCGACACCGCTCAGGCGGATCCGGGGGTCACTTGACAAAGGAACTGTCCACGGCGTCGGCGTAGGTCTTCTCGTCACGCACGGTCGTGATCTGCCCGACGTCCTGGTTGAACTTCGCGGTGGCGAACAGGTTGTCCGGCAGGCCCTTGCCCAGGTACTCGTCCCCGGCCTGGGTGGCGGCGTCGACGAAGATCAGGTCGTCCATCTGGGCTTTCGCCTCGGCCGGGGTGATCGAGAGTTCGGCGGCGATGGCCGCGGCGGCCTCGTCCGGGCTGGACTTGATCTGCTTGACGGCCTTGTCCTGCTGCGCGACCCAGGTCTTCACCGCGTCCGGGTACTTCTCGGCGAACTCGTCGGTGACGACGGCCAGGTCGTAGGTGGTCTTCCCCTCCTTGGCCAGCTCCGCGCTGGTGACCAGCGTCTTTCCGCCGTCGGCGAGCAGCTTGGCGAGCACCGGGTTCCAGACGTAGGCGCCGTCGACGTCCCCGCGCTTCCAGGCGGCGAGGATCGCGTCCGGCTCGGAGTCGATGACCTTCACCGACTTGGCGTCGAGGCCGGCCTTCTGCAGGGCGGCGAGCAGGCTGTAGTGGGCGGTCGACGCGAACGGTGTCGCGATCGTCTTGCCCTTGAGCTGGGAGACGTCGCTGATGCCGCCCTTGACCGCGAGGGCCTCGGCCTCGCCGATCACGTCGAAGATCCACGGCACCCGGTACTTGATGCCGGACGAGATCCCGCGTGACGCCGGGCTCGAGCCGACGAGCCCGAGGTCGACCGAGCCGGCCTGGATGGCCTCGTTGACCGAGCCGCCGGAGTCGAAGAGCTTCCACTCGATCGTGGTGCCGTCACCGAAGGCCTGCTCGAGCCACTTGTTGTGCTTGACGATCAGGTCGCCGTTCGGGATCTGCTGGTAGCCGATGACGATCTTGCTCGGCTTCCCCCCGCTGGCGGCGGTGTCGTCGTCCCCACCGCACGCGGCGGCGGTGAGCACCAGGGCGGCGGCCGCCGCGGCGGCGAGTACGCGTCTGAACATCGGGTGTCCTCTCAGGGCTGACGGCCGGACCACGGCACGAGAACGCGTTCGACGAGGCGGAGGACCGCGTCGAGGGCGAGGGCGGTGAGGCCGATCGTGATGACGCACACGATCGCGACGTCGGTCAGCAGTTCCTTCTTCGTGGCCCAGGCCAGGCCACCGATACCGGGGATGCCGTTCGACGTCTCGGCGGCGACGATCGTCGTCCAGGCGAAGCCCATCGCGATCCGGATGCCGGTCAGCACGTCGGGAACCGCGGAGGGCAACACGGTGTGCAGCACCAGCTGCAGGCGGCCCGCGCCGAGCGAGCGCGCCGACTCCAGGTACTCACCGGGGATGCGGCGCACCCCGGCCAGCGTCGCGAGCGTGATCGGCGGGAACGACGCGATGAACAGCAGCCAGATCTTCGAGCTGTCCTCGATGCCGAACCAGATGATCAGCAGGCTGAAGTACGCCAGCGGCGGCAGTGCCCGCAGGAAGTCGACGTACGGCTCGATCACGGCGCGGATCGGCGCGACGGTCGCCAGCACCACGCCGAGCGGAACGCCGAACACGATCGCCCAGAACAGCCCGCGCAGGATGCGCCAGAGGCTGGCCCAGAGGTGTTCCCACAGGTAGTAGCCCTGGTAGCCGGGTGTTCCGTTGTGCTCGCTCACCGAGTAGACGAACGCGTCCCACACCCGGCCGGGTGACGGCAGGAAGATCGGGTCCCAGATCTCGGCGGCGGCCAGCGCCCACCAGACGGCGAGCAGGACGACGATCGACAGCAGAACCGAGGTCGGCCGACGCCATCGGGTGGCCGGGGCCGCCTTCTCCATGATAGCCATCGGTTCCCCCTCGCCTAGCTGATCGATAGGCATGGTGCATTACCTGGGCGGTTGTGCGCTAGAGGAGTGACTAGGCTCATTGGCATGGAGAGTCGAAAGCTGGGGCGTACCGGACGCAACGTCAGCGTGATCGGGTTGGGCTGCTGGCAGCTGGGCGCCGACTGGGGTGAGGTCGACGAGCAGGACGCGATCGGTGTCCTCGCCGCCGCGGCCGACGCGGGGGTCACGTTCTTCGACACCGCCGACGTCTACGGCGACGGGCGCAGCGAGCGTCTGATCCGCTCGTACCTCGAGAGCGGTGCGGCGGTGCCGGGCATCACGGTGGCGACGAAGGCCGGCCGCCGGGCCGACCCGTTCGTGCCCGAGCAGTACACCGAGGCGAACCTGCGTGCGTGGATCGACCGGTCGCGTCAGAACCTGGGCGTCGACACGCTCGACCTGGTGCAGCTGCACTGCCCGCCGACGCCGGTCTACTCCGACGACCGGGTGTTCGACGTGCTCGACGCGCTGGTCGCGGAGAAGGCGATCGCCGCGTACGGCGTCAGCGTGGAGACCGTGGACGAGGCCCTCACCTCGATCGCGCGGCCGGGCGTGGCCACCGTCCAGATCATCCTGAACGCGTTCCGGCTCAAGCCGCTGGAGCGGGTGCTGCCGGCCGCGGCCGAAGCGGGCGTGGGCATCATCGCGCGGGTTCCGCTGGCCAGCGGGCTGCTGTCGGGCAAGTACGACGAGCACACCACGTTCGGCGCCGACGACCACCGCAACTACAACCGCGACGGCGCCGCGTTCGACGTCGGCGAGACGTTCTCCGGCGTCCCCTACGAGGTGGGGCTGGACGCGGTGCGCGAGCTGCGCGGTGTCGCGCCGGAGGGGTGGACCACCGCCCAGCTGGCGCTGCGGTGGATCATCGACCAGCCGCAGGTCAGCTCCGTGATCCCGGGTGCGCGCAACCCGGAGCAGGCGCGCGGCAACGCCGCCGTGGGTGATCTGCCTGCGCTGCCGGCCGAGGCGCACGAGGCCGTGGCCGAGGTCTACGACCGGCTCGTCCGACCGCACGTGCACGACCGCTGGTGATCTCGGCGCGCTGAGCGACCGGGGAATGGTGTCGTAGGCTCGGCAGGTGGCCATCGACCTGCCGACGCCTGCCCACCGGGACCGGAGCGCGGGGCCGACGCTCCCCGATCCGATCAAGTTCGTCCTGAACTGGGGGCGGAAGTACTCGCTCTGGGTGTTCAACTTCGGGCTCGCGTGTTGCGCGATCGAGTTCATCGCGACGTCGATGGCGCGCCACGACTTCATCCGCTTCGGCGTGATCCCGTTCGCGAACGGGCCGCGCCAGGCCGATCTGATGGTGGTGTCGGGCACGGTCACCGACAAGATGGCGCCGGCCGTGCGCCGGCTCTACGACCAGATGCCCGAACCGAAGTACGTGATCTCGTTCGGCTCGTGCGCGAACTGCGGCGGGCCGTACTGGGACTCGTACAGCGTCACCAAGGGTGTCGACCAGATCATCCCGGTGGACGTCTACGTGCCCGGATGCCCGCCCCGGCCGGAGGCGCTGCTGCAGGGGATCCTGCGGCTCCAGCAGAAGATCGCCGACGAGACCGTCTCCCTCCGCGGCGGCGCCCGCCCCGGCGCGGGTGAGTTCACCGCCCCACTGGTGCGCCCCTGAGCTGCTGCTCCGGCCGCAGGGACGCGTCCATGGCGCGGGAGACGAACGTCAGGGCGAGCGCGCCGAGCAGCAGGGCCACGCCGACCCAGATCGGGGCGCGGAAGCCCAGGCCGGCGCTGATCGCGGCGCCGCCGAGCCAGGGGCCGATCGTGTTGCCCACGTTGAACGCCGACGTGGTGACCGCGCTGGCCAGGGTGGGGGCGGCGGCCGCCAGCAGGAACACCCGGCCGTTGAGCGCGGCCGCCGCCGAGTAGCCGGTGACGCCCATCGTGAACAGCAGCGCGACGACGGCGATCGCCGACCCGGCGGCGAGGCCCAGCGCGACCATCGTGGCCAGCAGCGCGGTGAACGAGACGTGCAGGTTGAGCAGGATGCCGCGATCGGCGACCCGGCCCCCGGCGACGTTGCCGACGAACGCGCCCAGCCCGAACAGGAACAGGATCGCCGGTACCGCCGACGCCGGCGCCCCCGCGACGTCGGTGATCAGCGGCGCCGCGTAGCTGAAGATGCCGAAGATCGCGCCGCCGTAGAGCACGATCGTGCTCAGCGCCACCCAGAGCCGGCCGCTGCGGAACGACCGGAGTTCGTCGCGCAGACGCGGCACGGTGGTCTCCCGGGCCTCCCGCGGCACGGCGGCGAGCACACCGACGAGCGACACCAGCGCGACCACGGCCACCGCCCAGAACGTGGCCCGCCAGCCCAGCCACTGGCCGATCCAGGTGCCGGCCGGCACGCCGACCACGTTGGCGACCGTCAACCCTCCGAGTAGGACCGACAGGGCACGGGCGGTGCGGTCGGGGCTCACCGCACGCACGGCCGTCACCGCGGCCACCCCCCAGAACGCGCCGGTCGCGACCGCGGTGACGACTCGCGCGACCAGCAGCAACGCGTAGGACGGCGCGAGGGCACCGAGCACCTGCCCGGCGATGAAGAGGCCGAGCGCGGCGACGAGCGTCGTCTTGCGGGGGAGCCGGAGGCTGGCGACGGTGAGCACGGGCGCCCCGATCACCATGCCGATCGCGAACGCGGAGATGAGGCCACCGACGGCCGGGACGCTCACGCCGAGATCGTCGGCGATCAGCGGTAACAGGCCGGCGATCATGAACTCCGTGGTGCCGAGACCGAAGATGCTCAGCCCCAGCACGTAGACGACGACGGGCACCGGGTGTTCCTCCTCAGGCGCGCAGCGCGGCGCAGGTGACCTCGACGACGTCGGTGAGCAGGTCGCGCGGGGCGGCGGCCCGGCCCTGGACGCGCAGACCGCTGATCGCGCCGTGCACGAACCGGGCCAGCGCGGTGGCGCTCTGCCGGGTGGTGATCGAGCCGTCGGCCTGGCCCTCGGCGATCGTGCCGGTGATCCGGGCCACGAAAGTGTCCATCAGGCGTCTGACGGTTTCGGTGGTGGCCGCGTCGTCGCGCTCCACCGCGGTGCGGGTGATCAGGCATCCGGTGGCGTCGGGGCGGTCCTCGTCGTCGACGGTGGCCAGCAGGAGGGCGCGGACGCGCTCGTACCCGGTGCCCGGACCGTCGAGGATCTCGGTCTGGCCGAGCGTCTGGAGCTCGGCGAAGCGGTCGAGGCACTGCGAGTAGAGCGCCTCTTTGCTGTCGAACGTGTTGTAGAGGCTGGAACGGCCCAGGCCGGTGGATTCGCAGAGGTCCTGGGCCGAGGTCGCCTCGAAGCCGCGGGCGCAGAACGCGTGCATCGCGGCGTCGAGCGCCGCCGCGGGGTCGAACCCCTTCGGACGTGGCATGGACCCACCGTAACCTGAACTGGAACGTTCGGTCCAAAACTTTGTTCACCGTAAGATCTGCCGACGTGACGCCGGAGGAGATCGGGGCGCGGCTCGCCGAGGTGCTCGGCGAGGCCGCTGACGTGTCGCCGTCGGCGGGCGGAGCGTTCTCGCGCGCGTGCGCCACCGTGCCGGTGGGGTCCTGGGTGGAGGCGGTCCGCACCGCCCGCGACTCGCTGGACCTGCGGTTCTTCGACTGGCTCGCCGGCGTCGACGAGGGTGAGGCGGGGTTCGCGGTCGTCGTGCACCTGTGGTCGCTGCCCGGGCGGTACGGCGTGTTGCTGCGCACGGTCGTGCCCCGGGACGCTCCGACGCTGGACACGCTGACCGGCGTGTTCCCCGGGGCCTCGTGGCCGGAGCGGGAGACCACGGAGATGTTCGGCATCACGTTCGCCGGGCACCCGAACCCGGGGAAGCTGCTGCTGCCGGACGAGTTCGAGGGGCATCCGCTGCGTAAGGACTTCGTGCTCGCGGCGCGGGTGGCGAAGGCGTGGCCCGGCGCGAAGGAACCGGGGGAGAGCGACACCGGCGCGCCCAGCCGCCGCCGGGCCCGGCCGCCCGGTGTGCCCGACCCGAACGAGTGGGGCCCCGAGAAAGGCCAGCTGCCACCCGAACCGGCCCGCCGCGAACGTCCCGCTCGGGCGGCCCGCCCGCGGCCGGGCGCGACGCCCGAGAGCGGGGGCGAGTGATGCCGGCCTGGCTCGAAGTGCTGCTGCGTGTCGTCGCCGCGCTCGCCGCGTTCCTGACGTTGCCGCTGCTCGTCGGGCAGCTCGAGCACAAGGCGATGGCCCACATGCAGGGTCGGCTCGGCCCGATGTACGCCGGCGCGTTCCACGGGTGGGCGCAGCTCGTCGCCGACGGCGTGAAGTTCGTCCAGAAAGAAGAGATCGTGCCGGCGAACGCCGATCGCCCGGTCTTCCGGCTCGCGCCGGCCGTGAGCCTGCTCCCGTACCTGTTCGTCTTCCTCGTGCTGCCGCTCGGCCCGAACGGCCTGGTCGCCCAGCCGCTGGAGATCGGGCTGTTCCTGGTGCTCGCGATCGTGGGCGTCGGCGTGGTCGGGGTGCTGATGGCGGCCTGGGCGTCGGCGAACAAGTACGCGCTGCTCGGCGGCGTGCGCGGCGCGGCGCAGCTGCTCGGCTACGAGTTGCCGTTCGTGCTGTCGGCCGCGAGCGTCGCGATGGCCGCGGGCACGCTGAGCCTGCCGGGCATCGTCGACGCGTGGAGCCCGTGGTGGCTGCTCTGGCAGGCTCCGGCGGCGTTCGTGTTCTTCGTGGCCGGGCTGGCCGAGATCCGCCGCCCGCCGTTCGACATGCCGATCGCCGAGTCCGAGCTCGTCGCCGGCTACTTCACCGAGTACACCGGGCTGCGGTTCGCGTTCTTCCTGCTCGCCGAGTACGCGGGCATCGTGGTGATCTCCGGGCTGACGACCGTGCTGTTCCTGGGCGGTTGGCGCGGCCCGTTCGACGACGCGCACTTCGGTTGGCTCTGGACGCTGCTCAAGGTGTTCGCGGTCGCGTTCGTCGTCATCTGGGTGCGGGTGTCGTTCCCACGCCTGCGCGAGGATCAACTGCAACGGTTCTGCTGGCTCGTGCTCGTACCGGTGGCGTTGGCTCAGCTCGTTCTCACCGCGGTAGTGAAGGTGGCCATCTGATGGGTGTTCCGGGTTCGGGGTTGGTGAAAGGTCTCGCGGTGACGTTGCGGACGCTGTCCCGGCGCGCGCACACCCATCAGTACCCGGACGTCAAACCGGACCTGCCTCCGCGCAGCCGCGGCGTGATCGCGCTGCTGGAGGAGAACTGCACGGTGTGCATGCTCTGTGCCCGGGAGTGCCCGGACTGGTGCATCTACATCGACAGCCACAAGGAGACCGTCGAGACGCCCGGCGCGGCGCGGGCCCGGCAGCGCAACATGCTCGACCGGTTCGCGATCGACTTCTCGCTCTGCATGTGGTGCGGCATCTGCATCGAGGTCTGCCCGTTCGACGCGCTCTACTGGTCGCCGGAGTTCGAGTTCTCCGAGTACGACATCAAGGACCTGCTGCACGAGTCCGACCGCCTCCGCGAGTGGATGTGGACGGTGCCGCCGCCGCCCGCGCACGACCCGCTCGGCGAACCGGCCAAGGAGGTCGTCGCGGCCGACCGCGCGCTGGCCGCCCAGCGCGCCGCCGACGCCGCCCGCGACGAAGCCGCGGCAGTCCGCGAAGAGCAGTGACCGGAGTTTTAACCACCCGCCTGTCGGTGGGGCCTGACAGGATGCCCCGGTGACCCTCACCGACTGGCTCGTCGCCGCGCTCGGCGTCGTCGTGGTGGGCGCCGCGTTGGCGGTCGTCACCACCGCGCACGTGGTTCGCGCCGGGCTGTGGCTGGTGGTCGCGCTCGGTGGGCTGGCCGGCGTCTACCTGGTGCTCACCGCGGAACTCGTCGCGTGGGTGCAGATGCTCGTCTACGTGGGCGCGGTCGTCGTGCTGCTGCTGTTCGCGGTGATGCTCACCCGCGCGCCGATCGGGGCGAGCCCCGACCTGGACCGGGCCCGCTGGCCCGCGCTGCTGGTCGGTGGCGGCTCCGCCGCCGCGTTGATCATCCTGCTGGTCCACGCCTACCGCTGGTCCACAGTCGAGTTGGACGACGCGCCGGCCGGCACCGCCGAGCAGGTGGGCACGGAGATCTTCCGGCAGTGGGTGCTGCCGTTCGAGGTGCTCTCGGTGTTGCTGCTGGCCGCGCTCGTCGGCGCGATCGTGGTGTCGGCGCGGAGGGATCGAGTCTGATGCATCCGGTCGTTCCGTACGTGCTGGCGGCGCTCCTGTTCGGCATCGGGCTCTACGGCGTGCTGGTCCGGCGCAACCTGATCCTGCTGCTGATGGCGGTCGAGCTGCTGCTCAACGCCGTGAACCTGGTGCTGGTCACGGCCGACGTCTCCACCGTCGGCGTGCCGCGCTCCGGAGCCGTGTTCGCGCTGTTCGTCATCGTGCTCGCGGCGGCCGAGGTCGGCGTCGGCCTCGCGTTGATCCTGCAGCTCTACCGGCTGCGCCAGACGGTCGCGGTCGACCGGGTCGACGTTCCGGGGGAGGACGGCGAGTGAACGCCGACGTTGCGCTCGCGGCGGCGCTGCCCGCGCTCACCGGGGCCGCCGGGCTGGGCGGCCTGCTGCTGCGTCCGGCGGGTCGGCGCCCGGCCGCCGCGCTGGGGGTCACCGCCGCCGGCGCGGCCGTGCTCGCCGCTCTGGCCCTCTGGTGGCGCCTGGTCAGCGACAACTCGATGCCACGGCGCTACGCGGACTACCTTCCCGACCAGGCCCAGCCGGTCGACGTCGCGGCCCGCCTGGCCGACTTCGGGCCGCTGCAGGTGCAGCTCGCCCTCCGGGTCGACACCGCGGCCGCGGTGGTCGCGGTGATGGTGTGCCTGGTCGCGCTCGCGGTGCAGGTGTACTCGGTCGCCTACCTCCGCGACGACGACCGGTACGGGCCCTACGCCGCCCAGGTGTCCCTGTTCACCGCCGCGATGCTGCTCGTGGTGGTCAGCGGCGACCTGTTCCTGCTGCTCGTCGGCTGGGAGGTGATGGGCCTCTGCTCGTACCTGCTGATCGGGCACGACCGCAGCCTGCCCGAGGCGCCCGGGGCCGCGGTCAAGGCGTTCCTGGTCACCCGGGTCGGTGACGTCGGCTTCCTGCTCGGCATCGTCGTCCTCGGCGTGAACGTGGGCTCGTTCCGCATCGCCGACGTGTTGGCCGCCGCGGACGACATCGGGAGCGGGCCGCTGCTCGCCGCGTGCCTGCTGCTGCTCGCGGGGGTGGCCGGCAAGTCGGCCCAGTTCCCGCTGCACACCTGGCTGCCCGACGCGATGGCCGGCCCGACGCCGATCAGCGCGCTGATCCACGCGGCGACGATGGTCGCGGCCGGCGTCTACGTCGTGTTCCGGCTGTACCCGCTGTATACGGCGGCGCCGGCCGCGCTCGCGGTGCTGGGGGTGATCGCGGCGGTGACGATGGTGCTCGCCGCGTTCGCCGCGCTGGCCCAGGACGACCTCAAGCGGGTGCTGGCCTGGTCGACGGTGAGCCAGCTCGCGTACATGACCGGCGCGCTGGCCGTCGGGCGCTCCGGCGCCGCGCTGCACCACCTGCTCACGCACGCCGCGTTCAAGGCGCTGCTGTTCCTCGCGGCCGGTGCGGTGATCCACGCGGTCGTCTCGAACTCGATGGGCTCGATGGGCGGCCTGCGTCGCTCGATGCCGGTCACGTTCTGGTCGATGACGATCGGGCTGGCCGCGCTCACCGGCCTCCCGCCGTTCTCCGGCTTCTGGACGAAAGAGGGCGTGCTGGGCGCGGCGGAGGAGGCCGCGGCCGGGCACGGCGGGGTCGAGCCCTGGGTGGGTGGCGTCGTACTCGTGGCCGGCCTGCTCACCACCGCGCTGACCGGCGCGTACGCGATGCGCCTGTGGCTGCGCACGTTCTTCGGCCTGTACCAGGGGAGCGCACCGCCGCACGATCCGCCGGCGTTGATGCGCTGGCCGGTCGTGCTGCTCGCGGTGCCCGCGGCGCTGGGTGGTGCGGTGGTGCTCTGGACCGTGCCCGACGAGTCAGGCTGGTTCGGCTACGTCGGGAGCGGCCAGTTGGCCCGGCTCGAGCCGCCGGGCACGTTCACGTTGCACCCGGTGCTGGCGGTCGGGGCCACCACGCTCACGCTGCTCGGCGCCGGGGTGACGTGGTGGCGGTGGCGGCGCAAGGACCCGGCGCTGCCCGGGGCCGACCTGTACGCGACCGGCTTCGGCCTGGACACCGTCCAGCGCGTGCTGGTGGTGCGGCCGGTGACGGCGCTGGCCGGTGTGGTGCGCACGCTCGACGCCAGGGCGATCGGCGGGGCGGTGCTCGGCACCGGTCGGGGCGCGCTCCTCCTCGGGCGGGTGCTGGCCGGCACGCACGCGCGTGGCCTGGGTGGTTACGTCACCACCGCGCTGGCCGGGGGCGTGGTGCTGGCGGTACTCGCGGTACTGGGGAGCCGCTGGTGAACGCGGTGCTGATAGCGGTACTGGTGCTGCCCGCGCTGGGCGCGGTGGCGCTGGCGCTGTGGCCCGGGCGGGCCGAGCGGGCGGCGGGCTGGTTCGCGGTGGCGCTCAGCGGGGCGGTGTTCACGCTCACGCTGGTGCTGCTGAACGGCCGACGCGACGACGGGACGTGGCACGAGGTCGACGTCGCCTGGATACCGAGCCTGGACGTGCGCCTGCACCTGGGCGTGGACGGGATTTCCTGGCCGCTGGTCGCGCTGACCGGCCTGACCTTCCTGCTGTGCGCGTTGTATTCACTCCGGCACACCCCGGAGCCGGGAAATCCGCGCAAACTTCTGGCCCTGCTCAGCATCTTGGAATGCGGTGTATTCGGCGTATTCATGGCGTTGGATGCAGTCGTATTCTTCGTATTCTTCGAGGTCACGCTGCTGCCGATGTTCGCGGTGATCGCGGTCTGGGGTGGGGCGGGCAGGCGGGCCGCCGCGCGTCAATTCCTGCTGTACACACTGTTCGGCTCGGTGCTGCTGCTGGTCGGTGTCGTCGCGGCGATGATCAGCCGCGGCTCGGCCGACCTGCTCGAGTGGGCCGCGGCTCCGGCCGAGTGGTCCGGGCGCGGTCAGATCGCGGTGTTTGTCGTCCTGCTGATCGCGTTCGCGGTGAAGAGCCCGCTCTGGCCGCTGCACAGCTGGCTGCCCGACGCCCACACCGAGGCGCCGACGGTCGGTTCGGTGGTGCTGGCCGCCGTCCTGCTGAAGATGGGCACGTACGGCCTGGTCCGGGTCGCGTTGCCGGCCGCTCCGGAGGGTGCGCGTGCGCTCGCGCCGGTGCTGGGTGCGCTCGCGGTGGCCGCGATCGTCGTCGCCGGGCTCGTCTGCCTCGCGTCCACCGAGCTCAAGCGCCTGATCGCGTACTCGTCGGTGGGGCACATGGGTTTCGTGCTGCTCGGGATCGCCACGCTCAGCGTCCCCGGGATCCAGGCCGCGCTGTTCGGCAACATCGCGCACGGCGTCCTCACCGGCTTGTTGTTCTTCCTCGTCGGGGCGGTCAAGGACCGGTACGGCACCGGTGAGCTGGACCGGCTGGGCGGCATCGCGACCGTCTCACCGCTGCTCGCCGGGGTGCTCGGGTTCGCGGCCGTCGGCAGCCTCGGCCTGCCGGGGCTCGCCGGGTTCTGGGGTGAGGCGTTCGCGGTGGTCGCCGCCGTCGACCGGGGTGGCTTCTTCACCGGGCTCGGCGTCGTGGCCGCGCTGGGTGCCGCGCTGGCCGCCGCGTACTTCCTCCGGCTGCTGCGCCGGACGACGGTGGGGCCGCCGGGGTCGGCCGTGGTCGCTGACGCCCGGGGTGTCGACGCGTTCGAGGCGGCCGCGTGGGCGCCGCTGGTTCTGCTGGCCCTGGTGTTCGGGCTGGCGCCTGATCTGTTGCTCTCGCTGACGGTGGCGCCGGTCGAAGCGCTCGTGGCGGTGGTGAACCCGTGAGTGTCCAAAGTGTCGACCACGCCGCGCTCGCCCCGGTCTACGCGGTGGTGGCGGCGGCCGTGCTGGCGTTGCTGGTCGATCTGGTGCTGGCGCCGGGCCGGCCGCGGTCGGTGCTGCTCGTGGTCGGCGCGCTGGGTCCGGTGGCCGCGATCGTCGCCGCGGTGGTGGTGGGCACCGGCCACCGGGGCACGTTCTGTACGCCCGGTGGCGAGTTGCCCGGCGGGGTGACGGTCGGGCCGTCGTGCTCGTTCGTGGTGGACGGCGCTTCGGTCGGCGTCACCGTTCTCGGGTCCGCACTCGCGCTCGTGGTGCTCGGGCTGTCGGTGCCGGTCGTGCGCGACGCGGTCGTGCCGCCCGGGGAGTACGTGTTCCTGCTGCTGTGTTCGCTGACCGGGCTCGTCGTGCTCGCCTCGGCCCGCGATCTGCTGACCCTGCTCGTCGCGGTGGAGACGTTGACCCTGCCGGTGTACGTCCTGGTCGGGCTGGTGCGTCGCCCGGCGTCGGCCGAGGCCGCGGTGACGTTCTTCGTCACCTCGGTGGTGGCGACGACGTTCACGCTGCTCGGCATCGGGCTGCTCTACGGCGTCGTCGGGGCCGTGCACCTGGACCGGGTCGCGGCGGCGCTGTCGGCCCGGCCCGACGCCCGGGACCTGCCGCTGGTCGGCGCGGCGGCGCTGCTCGTGCTCGCCGGCCTGCTGTTCAAGCTGGCGGCCGCCCCGTTCCACGCCTGGGCGCCGGCCACGTACGACGGGGCACCGCTGCCGGTCGCGGCGTGGCTGGGCACCGCCTCCAAGCTCGGCGGAGCCGTCGCGGTCGTGGTCACCACCGGTGTCGCGCTGCGCCCGCTGCTCGACGTCGTCGGGCCGGTGCTCGCGGTCGTCGCGGTCGGCACGATGACGGTCGGCAACCTGGTCGCGCTGCGGCAGCGCCGGTTGCTGCGGCTGCTGGCCTGGTCGTCGGTGGCCCAGACCGGCTACCTGCTGGCGCCGCTGGCGGTGGCGCGCGGAGACGGCCTGGGTGACGCCGTCGCGGGGGTGGCCGGCTTCACCGCCCTGTACCTGGTGGCCAGCGCCGGGGTGTTCGCCGCGGTGGTGGCGCTGCGCGGCGCCGGGGAGGGCGGCACGGTCGACGACCTGGCCGGGTCGGCGCGCCGGGCGCCCCTGGCCACGGCCGCGCTCGTGCTGGGCCTGGCCGGGCTCGCCGGGCTGCCGCCGGGGCTGGCCGGGCTGTTCGCGAAGGTCGTGGTGATCAAGGCCACGCTCGACGGCTCGGCGGGGTGGCTCGCCGTGGTCATCGCGCTCAACGCGGTGATCGGTCTCGCGTACTACGCCCGGGTCGCCGCCGCCTGCTTCGCGCCGTCCGACGGCGCGCGCACGGCGTCGGTACCGGTGGTCGTCGGGGCCACGGCGGTGGTGACGGCGACGGCGGGCGTGGTGCTCGGCGCGTGGCCGCAGTGGGTGTTCGACGCCGCCGCGAGGGTGGCGAACGCTCTGGTGTGACCCGCCGTAGTCGGGTGTGAGCTGGGTTAACGACGGGAACGTCGAAGCTGTACCCCGCGTTCTACCGATTGCGGAGCTTTTTCCTGCTCCGAGCTCAACCGCCTGGAGGAAGGGTGCACCACCACTTCAACGGGCTGAAGACTGCGCTACTGCTCGGCGTGCTCAGCGGCCTGATCCTGGCCGTCGGATACGCGTTCGGCGGCTCCACCGGCGTCCTGATCGCCGGGGTCATCGCCATCGGCATGAACGGGTTCAGCTACTTCTACTCCGACAAGCTGGCCCTCCGCTCGATGCGTGCCTACCCGGTGAGCGAGGTCGACCAGCCCGCGCTGTACGCGATGGTCCGCGAACTCGCGACCGTGGCCGGCCAGCCGATGCCGAGGCTCTACGTCAGCCCGACCAACCAACCCAACGCGTTCGCGACCGGACGCAACCCGCGTAACGCGGCGGTCGCGGTCACCGAGGGGATCATGCAGATCCTCACCCCGCGTGAGCTGCGTGCGGTGATCGGGCACGAGCTGTCCCACGTCTACAACCGCGACATCCTGATCTCGTCGGTGGCCGGTGCGCTGGCCACGATGATCACGATGATCGCGAACCTGGCGTTCTTCATCCCGATCGGCGGGGGTGACGACGACGACGCCCCGAACCCGGCCGTGCTCCTGCTGACGCTGATCGTGGGTCCGATCGCGGCGTCGCTGGTTCAGCTGGCGATCAGCCGGAGCCGCGAGTTCCAGGCCGACGCCGACGGCGCGAAGCTCTCCAGCGACCCGTTGGCGCTGGCCAGCGCGCTGCGCAAGATCCACATGGGCACGCAGACGCTGCCGTTGCCGCAGGAGTCGCGGCTGCTGTCGGCGAGCCACCTGATGATCGACAACCCGTTCCGCAAGGCCGGAGTGGCGAACCTGTTCAGCACCCACCCGCCGATGGAGCAGCGCGTCGCCCGCCTGGAGGACATGGCCAAGTACCTGCCGTCACCGGGCGCCCCGACCGACTACCGCCGGTAATCCCGTTCGCCGACGCCCGCCCGGATGTCTCCGGGCGGGCGTTCGCGTGTCACTCGCTCTTGGCCGCGCCGGCCTTCTGGCGCTTGCGGTACGCCGAGACCGTGGTGCGCGAGGCGCAGGTCTCGGAGCAGTAGCGGCGGGAGCGGTTGCGTGACGTGTCGACGAACACCTTCGCGCAGTCGGTCGCGGCGCACGTTCCGATCCGATTCCGCCCCTGCCTGACGATGACGTTGGCGAACGCCATCGACACGGTGGCGCCGAGCTGCTCGGTCAGCGGAGCGTCGTCGTCGGAGTAGTGCAGGTGCATCCGCCCGTCGTGGTCGGTGGCGCGCGGCACCGGCTTGCACTGGTGCAGCAGCGCGTTGAGCCGGTCGACCGACTGCTGGTCGGTGTCGGCCGCGGCGACGTCACGCAGGCAGTGCGAGAGCTCGGCGATCTCGACGACGTCGACGTCGGTCAGCGGCACGACCGCGAGCTCGCTGAACCAGTCGACGTGCGCCGCGACGAACGTTTCGCACGCCGCCCGCAGTTCTTCGCTGCCCGGTGAGAGTTCGGCCACCGCCACGTCATCCACCGAGGCGAGGTTGGCGAGGTCCACCGCGAGCTGCACCGCGTCAGCGTTGTAAGTGTCGTATTCCATTTGGCCACCTACCGCGTCCAGAGGTAGTGTCGGGAACAAGTGTAGGGGGCTAAAGCCTTAATGCCCATAACAGTCTGAGTGAGAAAGCAGGTTCGACGCGTCATGCGCCGCTATGCAGAACTCTGGCGCCTACCGTCGGCCCCGCTGCTGATCGTCGCCGGGATCGTCGGCCGGTTACCCGCAGGAATCGCCCCGCTGGCGATCCTGCTGTTCCTGGCCGACCGCACCGGCTCGTACGGGGTGGGCGGGATCGCGGTCGGCGTGTACGGGCTGGCCACGGCGGCCGTGGCCCCGCTGCTGGGCCGGTTCGCCGACCGGCGCGGCTTCACCGCCGTCCTGATCGGCACCGGCGTCGGCTATCCGCTCGCCGTCGCCGTCCTCGTCGTCACCGCGCTGTCCGACGCGCCGGTGCTCGCGCTGTACCTCGCCGCCGGGCTCGCCGGAACCGTGGTTCCGCTGCTGAACTCGACGCTGCGCGCGATCTGGACCGACCTGTCGGGCTCGGACTCGACGCGGCAGACCGCGTTCGCGCTCGACGCGATCGCGCTCGAGCTGGTCTGGATGATCGGGCCGGTGCTCGTCGCCACGTTCGTCGCGTTCACGTCGGCGACCTGGGGGCCGGTGATCGCGCTCACCGGCGCCGGTGTCGCCGCGCTGATCGGGTCGCTGGCCGTCGCCGCGAGCCGGCCGAGCCGTCGGTGGCGGCCCCGGCCGACCGAGCCGGGCACCGTCCGGCGCACGCCGCTGCGTGCCCGCGGCATGGTCCCGGCCCTCGTCGTCGCGTTCGCGCTGCTGTTCGGCACCGGCGCGATCGAGGCCGCGGTCGCGGGGTTCGCGGACGCGCACGGCACCCCGGCGCTCTCCGGCGTGCTGCTCGCGGTGTGGAGCGTCGGCAGCGCGATCGGTGGTCTGTGGTTCGGCGCCCAGCGCTTCGCGGTGCCGATCGTGCGTCAGTACCGGTGGACGCTCGCGGCGTGCGCGGTGGGCTTCGCCCCGCTCGCGTTCCTCGGCAACGCCTGGCTGATCGGTCTCGTGCTGTTCCTCGGCGGAACCGCGTTCGCCCCGGCCATCACCGTGCAGAACTCGCTGGTGGCCGAGCTCGCGCCGCGCGGCTCGCTGACCGAGTCGTTCACCTGGCTGTCCACGATCACGTACGCCGCGGTGGCGTCCGGTACCGCGATCGGCGGCCTGCTCGTCGACCGGCCCGGCGGCGTGACCGCCGCTCTTCTCCTCGCCGCGCTGGCCGCGGCAATCGCCTGGGCGGTAGCCGCGATGCCCGCTCTTTATCCGAGGAAGGTGACTACGTGACCGCCGGAATGCGCCGCTACGCCGAGGTGTGGCGGTTGCCAGGAGCCCGGACGCTGCTCGTCGGCAGCATCCTGGGCCGGCTCCCGGTCGGGATGGCGCCGCTGCTGCTGGTGCTGCTGGTCGAGAAGTCGACCGGCTCGTACGCCGCGGCCGGCGTCGCCAGCGCCGCGTACGCGGTGGCGACCGCGGTCGTCGGCCCGGTGCTCGGTCGGCTGGCCGACCGGTTCCGTCCCGCGCCGGTGCTGGTGGGCACGGCGATCGCGTGGCCGCTCGCTACGGCCGCGGTGCTGCTCGCCACCGGTTCGGGGGCGGCGGTCTGGGTGCTGTGGGCGGTCTCCGCGCTGCTCGGCGCCAGTCTGCCGCCGCTCACCGCGACCGTGCGCAGCGTCTGGGCCGAGCTCACGGCCGCGCCCGGGGCGAGCCACCTCCGCGAGGCCGCGCTGGCCCTGGAGACCACCGCGTTCGAGCTGGTGTTCGTGCTCGGCCCGATGGTTGTCGGCGCGCTGGCGATCGTCACCGAGCCCGCGGTGTCGCTGGTCGTCGCCGCGGTGCTGGCGGTCGTGGGCACGCTCGCGGTGGCCGCCGGTCGGGCCACGCGCGCCTGGCGCCCGGAGCCCGGTCGGGCACCCGCCCGCGGCCTCGGCCCGGCGGTCGCGCTCGGCATGCCGCTGCTGCTCGCGGTCTCGTCCGGCCTGGCGTTCGCGTTCGGTGTCGTCGGGGTCGCGATCCCGGCGTTCGCCGCCGAGCGGTCCGGCGCGGACGCCGACGGGCTGGCCGGTCTGCTGCTCGGCCTGTGGGGCGTGGGGAGCGTCACCGGTGGGCTCTGGTACGGCACCCGGCAGTTCCGGCGCTCGCTGCCGACGCAGTGGGCGGTGGCGCTCGGTGCGGTCGCGGCCGGTCTGGCCACGATGGCGCTGGTGCCGACCGCGGGCTTCATGGCCGTGGTGCTGGTGGTCGCCGGTCTCACCCTGGCCCCGGCGCTGACCGTGGAGAACACGCTGGTCTCGCGCATCGCGCCGGCCGGCATGGTCAACGAGGCTTACACCTGGGTCGCGACCGTGGTGTTCGCCGCTTCGGCGGCGGGCGCGGCGGTGGCCGGCGTGCTGGTCGAGCGGGAGTCCGGCGTCGCGCTGGCCTTCACGCTGGCCGCGCTCACCACCGCGGCCGGAGCGATCGCGGCGGCGGTGCCGCGTAACGCGTTGCGACGGGTGATGATGCGCTCCGCATAAGGGCGGGCGCTCGGGGTACTGGTAGCCCGTCGACAGGAGGTGGACGTGCGAGCGGAGCAGGTGACCGACGCGTGCGCGGAGCACGGTGAGGGCCCGGTCTGGGACGTAGGCCAGGGCACTCTCCGCTTCGTCGACCTGATGAAGGGTGCCGTGCTCACGTACGACCCCTTCACCAGCCGCGTCACCCGGCGCGCGGTGTCCGACGTCGCGGCGGCGCTGCGCCCCCGTCGGGCCGGCGGCTGGGTGCTGGCCACCGAGCGCGGCTTCGCCCTGCTCGACCCCGGTGACCTGGACGCGCCCGACGAGGCCGAGCCGGTGTGGATCGAAGCGTTCACCGAGCCCGGGATCCGGATGAACGACGGGGGAGCCGACCCGCGCGGCCGCTTCTACTGCGGCACGATGTCCTACGGCCAGGAACCCGGCCGGGGCACGCTCTACCGGCTCGACCCGGATCGCCGCGTCCACGTGGTGCTCACCGACCTCACGGTCTCCAACGGCCTGTCCTGGACGCCGGACGGCAGCCGGGCGTACTTCGTCGACTCGCCGACCAAGCGGGTCGACGTGTTCGACGTCGACCCGGACTCCGGGGACCTGCACGAGCGGCGCGAGTTCGTCGCGATCGACCAGGGCACGCCGGACGGACTCACGATCGACGCGGACGGCGGGGTCTGGGTGGCGCTCTACGGAGCCGGCGCCGTACACCGCTACGACTCGTCCGGGCGCCTCGACCTCGTCGTCGAACTGCCGGTCAGCCAGCCGACGTCCTGCGCTTTCGTCGACCGGGACCTGTTCGTCACGACGACGCGCGAGAACCTTCCCGACGGCGCCGAGCCGCAGGCCGGTGCGCTGTTCCACGTCCGGCCCGGCGTCCGGGGGCTGACGCCGTTCCCGTTCGCGGGTTAGGTTTTCCCCGACGACCGAGCGGGGTCCCGACGGCCCGGGCAGGGTGCCCGAGCAGTCGGGACTGCTGTCTCTGTCGACCGGGTCAGCGGACCCACCAAGGTGGAGAGCACCGTAGTCGCCATTCGGTTCTCCCCCCGAAGGGACCGCAATGCTTCCCCAGGTCGTCCGGACAGAGTTCCTTCCTCTGGTCGAGACCCAGACCAAGTACCAGGACGCCCTGCTGGGCCGCCCGAACGTCGTCGGAGTGGGCCTCGGCCACCGGTACAGCGGTGGCATCAACACCGGCGAACGAGCCATCACCGTCCTGGTCCACCGGAAAGTCGACGCCCGCTACCTCGCTCCGACCGCGATCGTGCCGGCGGAGCTCGACGGCATCACGACCGACGTGCAGGAGGTCGGGCTCATCCGGGCCGGCGGTGGCCCGCAGCCCTGGGCCGACCGGGGCAGCGCCACGGCGTCGCTCGGCGTCGGGCCGTTCCAGCTCGGCCAGCGGGTGCGGCCCGCGTTCGCCGGGGTCAGCGTCGGCCACTTCCGCGGCAACGCCGGCACGTTCGGAGCCGGGTGCTTCGACGCCCAGCCGCACACCGACGGCGCCGGCCGCTACTACATCCTCAGCACGAACTACGCGCTCGCCGACTGCAACGCGGGCCGCTCGGGTGACCCGGTGCTCCAGCCGGCCCTGGTCGACGGGGGCCGCTACCCGGCCGACGTGATCGGCCGGCTCGTTCGGTTCGTCCCGATCCACTTCCACGACGGGCGTTCCAAGCCGGTGAACTTCGCCGACGCCGCGATCGCCGAGGGCGTGCACGGCACCGATCGCCGCGTCTACTGGGCGGGCGAGGTGACGACGCTCAACGCGAAGCCCAACATCAACGACACCGTGCAGAAGTGGGGCCGCACCACCAACTTCACCACCGGCCACGTGCTCCACGTCAACGTGACCGTCGACGTGCACTACGACCGGGGCCGGATCGCGCGGTTCGGTCAGCAGATCGTCACGACGAACATGTCGGCCGGCGGCGATTCCGGCAGCCTCGTCACCGACCCGGACGAGGGCGCCGTCGGCCTGCTGTTCGCCGGCTCCGGCCGGGTCAGCGTGTTGAACAACATCGTCGCCGTCCAGTCGCTGCTGGGGGTTCGCGTCACCGACGGTTGACGCGAACTTCCACGGGCCGGCGGACGTGAGAGCTGGGGGGCCGGGTGAGGACGACGTCCTCCGGGTGGGCGCCGGGATCCGAGGGGGATCTCGGCCCTCACTCGTGCGCGCCGACCGCCCCGCATACCCCACCATTGACCCATCGACGGAGCACCCGCTCCATCCACAGTGTGAAGGGCTTCCGGTGACCATCTCGGATTACGGGACCACCCCGACGGAGACCGTCTTCGTCATCGACGTCAACGACCGCTTCGCGCACCTGTTCGGCAACGTCAGCGACTTACTCGCGACGCACGAGGGCGTGCACCTCCAGCCGCCGCGCGGGCTCGACTTCTTCGACCAGGACGGCCAGCGCCTGGCCCCGGTGTTCGACGAGACCTGGACCCTGCGCGGCCTGGTGAAGACCAACGAGAAGCCCGACCCGGCGGCCGTGCAGACGCGGATCGCGGCGGTCTTCGCGCATCTGGCCGAGTACACCTCGTCGCACCCGGACGAGATCTCCGAGGACTACGGCCTGAGCGTCGACGAGGCGCTCGGCGAGCTCCCCGCCCTGGACGGCAAGTCGCTCACCGACAGCATCGCGGTACTCAACGGCGTCACCCACGGCGCCGCCGTGGTCGAGGCCGGGCAGCAGGACCCCGGCAACTGGTTCCACAACCTCATGCACAAGATCAGCTGAACGAACGGCACCCGATGCGCTCACCCTCTCCGTCCTGGTTCACCCCCCGCAACGTCGCGGGGTTGCTCGTCGTCGGGGTGGTCGCCGTGGCGATCCTGCTGGGGCAGCTCGACGGCGGCACCGACGCGGACACGGGGCCGGTGGGCATCAGCATCGCGCTGGCGATCTCCGGCACGGCGATGGGTGTCCTCATCCTGATCGCCGTGCCGAAGCATCTGGTCGGCCGGCTGCTCCTGGCGGCCGGCGCCAGTGCCGCGGTCGGCGCGGTGGCCGTCAGCTGGAGCCGGTGGGAACCGGTCGCCTGGCTCAGCCAGTGGACCTGGTGGCCCGCTTATGGCCTGCTCTTCCTGGCGTTGCTGTTGTTCCCCAACGGGCGATTACCGGGCCGCGGCTGGCGGTGGCTGGCGATCGCGCTCGCGGCCCTCACCCTGCTCAGCACGGTGGCACTGGCCGTGATCGCGACCGACGAGCCCCGGACGTTGCTCAGCAACGTCGACGTGGAGCCGTCGCCGACGACGAAGCTCGCGCTCCGCATCTTCGCCGTGGGGGTGTTCCTCACGGTGCTGGCCGGGTTCGGCGTGCTCGCCGCGCTCTGGTCGCGCTGGCGCCGCGCCGACAGCGACACCAGGCAGCAGCTCGCCTGTCTGCTGCCCGCGGTCGTGCTGCTGCTGCTCGGCTGGGGGCTCACGTTCTTCAACCTCGACGGCGGGTACGTGCTCGCCGCCGTCGCGGTGCCGCTCGGGATGACCGTCGCGATCGTCCGCTACGGGCTGTACGACCTCGACCGGGTGCTCAACCGCACGCTGGTCTGGCTGGTCATGACCGCGCTGGTCGTGATCGGCTTCGTCGCGATCGTCACGGTGCTGCGAGAGGTGATCATGCGCAACACCTCGGCCGACTCGATCTCGCTGGTCACCACCGGGGTCATCGCGATCGCGTACGCGCCACTGCACCGGCGCGTGCAGCAGGGCGTCAACCAGTTGCTCTACGGCGACCGGCACGACCCGTACAAGGTCATCGCCGAGATGGGCGACGTGCTCGGCCAGACCGCCGAGCCGAACGCGGTGCTGCCGCTGCTCACCGGCACGATCGCCAGCTCGCTGCAGGTGCCGTACGTGGCGGTGGAGGTGGCCGAGCAGCAGGGCTCCCGGCTGCTGGCCTGGTACGGGCAGGTCGGGCCCACCGTGCAGGCGTTCGACATGATCTCCCGCGGTGAGCACATCGGACGGCTGCTGGTGTCGCCGCGCACCGACGGTGGCCACTTCACGCCGCGGGAGACGCAGCTGCTGGCCGACATCGCGCTGCACGCCGGGGTGGCCGTCGAGGCCAGCCGGCTCACCCGTGACCTGCAGGAGTCGCGTGAGCGGTTGGTGCGGGCGCAGGAGGAGGAGCGCCGGCGTCTGCGGCGTGACCTGCACGACGGGCTGGGCCCGAGCCTGACCGGGATGTCGATGCAGGTGCGTGCCGCGCGCAAGGTCGCCGGGCCGGGGCGGGTGCGCAACATCCTCGACGCGCTGGCCGGTGACCTCACGGCGTGCACCGCCGAGGTGCGGCGGCTGGTCGACGAGTTGCGGCCGCCCGCGCTCGACCGGGGGCTCGCGGTCGCGCTGCGCGACGAGTGCCGCCGGTTCGACAGCTCGGCGTTGTCGGTGCAGCTGGAGCTGCGTGACGACCTCGATCGGCTGCCGGCCGCGGTGGAGGTGGCGGCGTACCGGGTCGTGGCCGAGGCGTTGAACAACGTCACCCGGCACGCCGGGGCGCGCAACTGCGTGGTCACCGTGCGGCGGGGGCGTGATCTGACGATCGAGGTCACCGACGACGGGGTGGGGATCAGCGGCCCGGTGCGGGCCGGGGTGGGGTTGGCGTCGATGCGCGACCGGGCGGGTGAGCTGGGGGGTGAGTGCGAGATCGTCCCGGCGGAGCCGACGGGCACAACGGTGCGGGTTCACTTCCCCGCCGCATCGCTGGTGCTCGTCGAGCCACCCGCCCCCACCCCGGCCGTCGTCAACGGCACGCCCCAGCGCGGCCCCGCCCCGATCCCCACCCCCCGCCCGGCCACCCTCCCCGCCCCCGCCGCGGACAGCGCTCCCGCCGCGACGTTCCCCGCGCCCAGTAGCGCCGCGGGACCGGCCGACCCCACCGCGCCCGCCGCGCCGAGCGGTGCCGGGAAGCCGCCCGCCGTGCTGGCGGAGCCGGAGCCGGCGCCCGCGCCTGCTCCGGCGGGTGCGACGGCGGTGCGGCTGTGGGTGGGGGGAGTGGTGCCCTACGAGGTCGCGGACGACATCGGGCCGGAGGAGCACGTCGCCGAGGCGATCGAGCACCTGGAGAGCCGCACCCGCATCCGCTTCGTCCCCCGGACGACCGACCACCCCGACTACGTCCGCTTCGTACTCGGCGACTCCTTCGCCTCGCGTGTCGGCCGCGTCGGCGGTGAACAGCAGATCGAGATCCTCGCCGGCGGCGAGATGGGCCGCGTCCTGCACGAGATGGTCCACACGCTCGGCCGCTGGCACGAACACTGCCGCACCGACCGCGACGAGTACGTGACGATCCACTGGCAGAACATCACCACCGAGGCGCGCCCGAACTTCCTCATCCAGGCCGTCGGCCCGGAGGTGGGCCCCTACGACTACGAGTCGATAATGCATTACCCCCGGGTGGCCTTCTCGGTGAACGGCGAGCGCACGCTCGACACCGTCCACACCCCACCGCCGGGGTTGCCGCTCGGCCAGCGGCGCCAACTCTCCGACGGCGACTGCCGGGTGATCGAGCACCTGTACCGGGACGCCGCCGAAGCGCAGCCGGTACCCGCACCGGTCGCCGCCGACGTCGAGGCGGTCACCGGCGTCCTCCGCCTCCCCGACGACGGCCCCGGCGGCCGGGCCGCCACGGTCGTGGTCAGCGTGCGCGACACCACCACGACCGGCGGGCCGATGACCCCGGTCGGCGAGGTGACGATGGCCAACGTCCCGCTGGGCGGCGGCGCCGGTATCCCGTTCCGGGTGCCGGTCACCGACGTCGACCCCGACGCCGTCTACACCGTGGAGGCCCATGTGGACGTCTCCGGCGACGGCGAGATCGCCGCCGGCGACCTGGTCACCGCCGCCGCCTGCCCGGTACTCACCGGCGGTGCTCCGACCACGGTCGCCGTCCCGATGACGAGCGTGGTGTGATTCCGGTGAGCGGCGCGTGGTCGTTCCAGGGAGGCACACCGGTGGACGAGCCGAAGCGGGTCCTCATCGTCGACGATCATCCCGTGGTCCGGCGTGGCCTGAAGGTGATGCTCGAGGACGAACCCTGGGTCAGCGAGGTCGCCGAGGCCGCCAGCGTCGAGGAGGCCGTGCGCGAGGCCATCACGTGCCGGTCCGACGTCATCGCGATGGACGTCGTGCTGCCGGACGGGGACGGTGTCGACGCGACCCGCCGCATCCTCGAAGCCTGCCCGGACACCGCCGTGCTGATGCTCACGATGGCCGACGACGACGACATCGTCGCCAAGGCGTTGAACGCCGGCGCCCGCGGGTTCCTGCTCAAGGACACCGACCCCGACATGGTGATCGACGCGCTGCGGACGGTGGCCAGCGGCGGTGTCGTGCTCGGACCGCGGGTCGGGCCCACCGTGCTCACCGCTCTGCGCCGGGCGCCGGCCGTGCTCCCACCGCCGTTCGACCAGCTCACGACGCGCGAGCTGGAGATCGTCAACCGGCTCGCGATGGGCGACACCAACGCGCAGATCGCCCGCCATCTCAACGTCAGCGAGAAGACGGTCCGTAACCAGATGTCCGCGGTGTTCAACAAACTGAACGTGAGCGATCGCGTCCAAGCTGCACTACTTGCCCGGGACGCCGGGATCGTGCGCTGATTGCACAGCGTGAGGTTCCGTGAACGGGTTTCTAACGGGAATCCACGGGGGACTCCCCCAAGACCGGATTTATCCGGTGGGGAGCGCGTACCGACCGTCCGGAGCGGTCGGCGCCGGTAGGGCCAGGAGGTAACCGTCATGTTCGAACTTCACTGTGGAGCGTGTGCCCAGCCGGGAGCGTCGAGCACCAACCGCGCCGAGGTCCAGGCCCTTCTCGAGCTGCACAACAGCCTGGTTCACCGTGGAAGTCCGGTGGCCGTGCTCCGCCGCCGCGTGTTCGGTCGGCCCGGCGGTCTGGCGGCCTGATCCGTTCCGGTCGGTCCTCGTGGCCTGGGCGCCCGGGGCCGCCGTCCACGCGGCGGCGAACACCCCCGCCCAGGCCGCGCCGATGAGCAGGGCCGCGACGGTGCTGCTCACCGAGCCCCAACCCAGGTAGATCCGGCCCGCGGCCAGCACCACCACCGCTACGGCGCCGAGCGTCCAGGTGGAGCCCTGGCCGAGCCGGGTCCGCTGTTTGCGCGCGACCGTCCAGACCGCGAGCACGATCGCGGTGGTCGAGGTGGCGTGCTGGATGGCGAACAGCCGCTCGCTGTGTGCCACCGCCTCGGCGACGTTGAGCACGACGACGAGCATCATCAGCGGCACCACCGCGCCGCCCGACGCGAGCAGGCCCAGCGCCCCGCGTCGCCGGGGTGAACGCACCGGCCGCAGCAGCACGACGACGGCGGCGACCGCGATCACCGCGTAGGACGGCGTCGACGTCAGCAGGATCCGGGCGACGACGTCGAGGCCGCTCCAGGAGAACGAGTCGAACGCCGCCGCGACCGGTTCGTCGACGCGCGGCAGACCACCGGCCCGGACGGCCACCGCCACCAGCGCGGTCAGTGCACCGCCGATCGCGGTGAGCGCGGCGACGAGCCGCACGGTGGACGTACCGCCCAGCCGCCCGAGCCGACGCCCGGCGACGACACCGGCCACCACCGCGACCGCCGCGACGACGAGCCCGAGCGACGCCTGCCCGGCGACCGCCGAGACCTGGCGGTAGGAACTCCCGGCCAGTTGCCCGGCGCCGACGAAGAACGCCGACCACAGCACCCCGGCCGGAACGCTGTAGCGCAGGAACGTGCCCGGCGACATCCGGCCGGCGCCGGCCAGGCGGGGCACCAGCGTCCGGGCCCCGACGAGCCAGCGGGCGAAGAACACCGACCGGCCGCCGTGCCGGGCGATCAGCGTCGCCGCCCGGTTCACCGCGCCGTCGAGGCGCCGCTGGACGAACGAGCTGCGCCGCCGTCCGGTCGGCCCGCGACGCCCGACCAGGTAGGCGCAGGCGTCACCGGCGACCACCGCCACGACGGCGGTGACCAGTGCGGTGGGGAGGTTGATCGTGCCGCTGTCGGCGAGGAAACCCAGGCCGAGTGCGGTCGAGACGCTCGGCAGCAGGATGCCGGGGAGCAGCGCCGGCTCACCGGCCAGGATCAGGAACGCGAGTACGACGACGACGGGCGCCGGGAGACCGAGGAGGCTGTCCAACACGGTCTGCATGGGGCGACCTCCGGCGCGGCCGGCTCCGTCGGCCGGGCGCCTGCAGACTCTCGTTTCCGGACAGTCGGTCACATCGGGGAGAGCCCTGGGAGCCCACCCTGAGATTCAGCCGTGTTGCATCACTGGGCCCATCCTTCCCGTGCGCGTGGTGGTGACCAGCAGTAGGTACACGGCGACGGAAGGTGGATGGTTCGCGGACCTGGGGATCTCGAGGTTTTCTGCCGTTTAAAGATGCGTTGGCCGTCAATTGGGGCAACGATGGAAGCCTAGGTCGCGTCAGGCATAGCTCTGGTGAGGATGTGCGGTTGCGTCGATCAGCGCGGATGGTGAGGACTGGGCCGGTCGCGGCCCGGGTACTTGGTGACGCGATGATCGGGCGACGCAGGACCTCGATGGCACTCGCCGCGGTGCTCGCGGCCGGGCTGTTCACGGGCCCGGCGCAGGTGGCGCGGGCCGAACCGCCCGCACCGGCACCGGCCGGCGAGACGGCCGCCCCGACGGCCTCGACGACCCCGGCGGCCGCGTCCGAGCCCAGCCCGGAGAACCTGAGCCTCGCGCAGCAGGTGAAGAAGAAGCAGATCGCCGCCGAAGCGGTCGCGGAGCGGCTGGAAGAGGCCAAGGGCGAGCTGTCCGCCGCACGCGGCGACCAGGAGAGTGCCGAGGCCCTCCGCTCCGAAGCCACCGCCGAGGTGGCGGCCGCGCGGTCCGCGTTCGACGAGTGGGCGCGCCGCACCTACATCGAGTCGGCCGAGCAGCCGTCGGCGTTATCGGGCGACCCCCGCCGCCGGATGTTCGGCCACCCCGACCCCGGCACCGACTCCGCCGAAGCCAGGGTGGCCAGGGCCGAGGCCGCGGAACGGTCGGCGATCAGCGACGTCAACGCGACGACCGCGCTGGCCGACGCCGCGTCGGAGCGGGTCGAGAAGCTCGGGGCGGACCTGTCGCGCCGGGCGACGGAGATCAAGAAGCTGCGCTCGGGCCGCGAGCACGTGCTCGACGCGGCGCGGGCCGGGCAGGAAGCGGTGGACGCCGCGCGGTCCTCGGAGTGGATCCGGGACGCGAAGGGTGTGGCTGCGCCGGCGGTGCTCAGTGCGATCGAGTTCGCGCTGGCCCAGCGGGGGAAGCCGTACGTGTGGGGCGCCGAGGGGCCGGACACGTACGACTGCTCGGGGCTCGTGCAGACCGCGTTCGCGTACGCCGGGATCTCGTTACCGCGTACGGCGCGTCCGCAGTACCGGTCGACGCAGCTGGTCGCGACGACCGAGTTGCTCCCCGGTGACCTGCTGTTCTTCGCGACCGACAAGTCCAACTGGGACTCCATCCACCACGTGGCGATCTATCTCGGCAACGGGGAGATGCTGCACGCGCCGACGACCGGCGACGTCGTGCGGGTCGCGCCGGTGTGGTGGGAGGAGTTCTACGCCGCGACGCGGGTCGTGCCGGGGAGCGTGAAACCGCGCCCGGTCCCGGCGCCGGCCCCGCCCGCGAAGCCGTCCGGCTCACCGTCGGCCTCGCCGTCGCCGTCGAAATCGCCGTCCGGTACGCCGTCCCCGATCGGCCCGCCGTCACCCGGCCCGAGCACGACCGGCTCCCCGTCCCCGAGCGGCTCGACCTCCCCGAGCGGTTCGGGCTCCCCGTCCGGCTCCGGTTCCCCGTCCGGCTCCGGTTCCCCGTCCGGCTCCGGTTCCCCGTCCGGCTCCGGTTCCCCGGGCGGAGACGGTTCGCCCACTCCGAGCGCAACGAGCCCCACCCCGGGCGAGACCAGCCCTGCACCGGGCGGCGACGAGGAGTGCGCTGCGAGCCCCTCACCGAGCCCGTCCGGATCACCGACGCCGACACCGACGTCGAGTCCCAGCCCGTCCGCGCCCGCCTGTTAGATCATGCAGGGGTGCTGAGCGACCACCACCTGCATGAGATGGCGCAGCGGCTGGTCGACGTCCCGGGGATCGTCGGCGTGATGCTGGGCGGCAGCCGCGCCCGCAACACCCACACCGACTCCTCCGACGTCGACCTAGGCCTCTACTACCGGCCGCCGCTCGACGTCGAGGCGCTCGGCGCGCTGGCCCGCGAACTCGCCGGCCCCGACGCGGCGGTCACCGCCCCGGGCGGATGGGGCCCCTGGGTGGACGGCGGCGGCTGGCTCCACGTCGACGACACCCCGGTCGACTGGATCTACCGCGAGCTCGACCGCGTGGACACCGCCTGGCGCGACGCCCGCGAAGGCCGGTTCCACTTCCACTTCCAGGTCGGGCACCCGCTGGGCGTACCCGACTTCTCCTACGCGGGTGAGGTGGCGCTCGGCCGGATCCTCGCCGACCCGTCCGGGGTGCTCACCGCGCTGCGTGCCGAGGCGCAGCAGTACCCGCCGGAGCTCCGCCGCCGGGTCGTCACCACCGCGTTGGGCGAGGCGGAGTTCGCGTTGACGATCGCCGGGAAAGGCGTCGGTCGGCGGGACACGGCCTACGTCGCCGGCTGCCTGTTCCGGGTGGTCGGGCTCTGCGCCCACGCGCTGCACGCGCACGCCGGCGCCTGGCTGATCAACGAGAAAGGCGCGGTCGACGCCGCGGCCGCGCTGCCGGGCGCGCCGCTGGACTTCGCCGAGGCGGCCCACGGCGTGCTGGCCGGGCTCGGCCGGTCGGAGATCGACCTGCGCGCGGCCCGGCACACCGCCGGTCGGCTGATCGCGGCCACGTCGGCGAGCTGCGGTCAGCGCTTCCGCAGGTAGTGCACCGCCAGCACGACGCCGCTGACCACGGTGAGCGCCCCGAAGGCGGTGTGGATCGCCATCGGGCCGCTGAGAAGCGACATGGCCAGGTTGCCGATCAAGCCGATCGTCAGCAACACCCAGAACAGCGGGCGCAGGATCGACGGGGTGGAAGTGGATTGCTCGGACATCGGTGCTCCTTCGTCGGTAACTGGTGATGACTACGAAGCTACGAACCGAACCGGGCGACGCCGAGCCCCTCACCTGCCCAGTCGGAGTACAGCCTGCTGTACTGCCCGGTGACCGGCGGCGGCCTAGGGTCGTCGAGCATGAGCACTGACCCCGCGCGACCGCGGAGCAGCCTCCGCTCGGCGATCGGCCGCGCGGCCCGCCGGGGCTGGGCCGGCGTCGAGCAGTTGGTCGGCGGGTTCGGCACCGCGGCCGCGGCGCTCGCGGTGCTGGCGTTCGTCGTCGTCACCGCGGTCACGTCGCTGGTGGGCGTCGGCCTGCTCGCGGTTCCGGCCGCGGCGCGGACCGTGCGTGCGCTGGCCAACCGGGAGCGTCACCGGCTGGCCCGGTACGGCGTCGACCTGCCCGATCTCGCTCCGCCCGCGCCGGGCGTGCGGGGCGCGCTGGCCGACCGGTCGCTGCGTCGCGAGCTGGGCTGGGCGGTCGGGCACGGCACGCTCGGGTTCGTCCTCGGCCTGCTCGGTGTGCTGCTGCCGTTCATCGCGGTGCGCGACCTGACGTTCGTCCTCTACTGGCGGCTGCTGCCGGCCGATCCGACCGCCACCTCGATCGGCGTCGGCACGGTGCACAGCACGCTCGGTGCGCTCTGGGTCTCGCTCCTGGGCGTGGGCTGGGTCGCGGTCATCGTCGGGGTCGTCCCGAACATGGCGCGGCTGCAGTCGTGGCCGGCGCGCAAGCTCCTGGTCCCGGACGCGAGCGTCGACCTCTCGATGCGTGTCGCGGAGCTGACCTCCACCCGCGCCGCCGCCCTCGACGCCCACGCCGTGGAGCTCCGGCGGATCGAACGGGCGCTGCACGACGGGAGCCAGAACCGGCTGGTCGCGGTCAACGTGCTGCTGGGTGCCGCCCGCCGGGCGCTGGTGCGTCACCCGGACGAGGCTGAGGCGATCCTGGCCCGCGCGCAGGACGCTGCCGAGACCGCGCTGGCCGACCTGCGTGCCGTGGCCCGCAGCATTCTGCCGCCGGTGCTCGCCGACCGCGGCCTGGCCGGTGCGCTGACCGGGCTGGCGAGCGCCTCGCCGGTGCCCTGCGAGGCCGAGATCGACGTGGCCGGGAGGTGCGCGGCCTCGGTGGAGGCCACCGCGTACTTCGTCGCCGCCGAGGCGTTGACGAACGTGGCGAAACACAGCGGCGCGCGGAGCGCCAGGCTCACCGCCACGCTGCGCGGCGGCACGCTCCGCGTCGAGGTCACCGACGACGGGCACGGCGGCGCCGACGCGCGGCACGGGTCCGGGCTGGACGGCATCCGGCGCCGGATCGAGGCCTACGACGGAGTACTGCGTCTGGACAGCCCGAAGGGAGGGCCTACGATCCTCGCCGTGGAGCTGCCGTGCGGATCGTGATCGGTGAGGACGACGCCCTGCTGCGTGAAGGGCTCGCGCTGCTGTTGAGAGCGGAAGCACTCGACGTGGTGGCGACGGCCGGTGACGCGTCCGAGTTGCTGGCGGCGATCGACACCCATCGCCCGGACGTCGCGCTCGTCGACGTCCGGATGCCTCCGACGCACACCGACGAGGGCATCAAGGCCGCGGTCGAGGCACGCAAGCGCCACCCGAAGCTGGCGATCCTCGTGTTGTCCGCGTACGTGGAGCAGGCGTTCGCCACCGAGTTGCTGGCCGGCGGCAGCAGCGGTCTCGGTTACCTGCTCAAGGAGCGCGTCGGACGCGTCGAGCAGTTCCTGGAGGCGCTGCACCGGGTCGCCGACGGCGGCACCGCGATCGACCCGGACGTGGTCACGCAGCTGCTCTCACGCACCCGCACGGACCCGCGGCTGGAGCGGCTGAGCCCGCGTGAACGCGACGTGCTCGCGCTGATGGCCGAGGGCCTGGGCAACGCGGCGATCGCGGAGCGGCTCGTCGTCACCGACGGGGCCGTGCACAAGCACATCCGCAGCATCTTCGCGAAGCTCGACCTGCCGCCGGACGACGAGAACGACCGCCGGGTCACCGCGGTGCTGCGCTACCTCGAGGACGTGCGCCGCAAGCAGTAGGTACAGCAGGCGCTACCGCAGGACGGTCATCTGCGGGAGTGTTCGGACGGCCCCGGACCGATGAACTCGGTCCATGCTGAAAAACCTGATCCGACGCTTCCCGGTAACGAGTTTCTTCACGCTCGCCTTCGGGCTGAGCTGGATGCTGTGGATGCCCTACGTCCTGGGTGATCACGGCACGAACGTGGAACCGGACATCCACATCCCGGACATCGGCGGCAACGGGCAACTCGTCGGTGTGCTTCCCGGCGCGTACCTCGGGCCGTTGACGGCGGCGTTCATCGTGACCGCGGTCAGCGAGGGCCGGAGCGGGCTCCGGCACTGGAAGGCGCGGCTCTTCCGCTGGCGGGTGGGGTGGGGCTGGTTCCTCGGGGTGCTGTTCGGCGTTCCGGCCGCGATCCTGATCGGAACGGCCGCGCTGCCCGCCGCCTGGGAAGAGATCCGCGTGCCGTCGGCGATGATCGCGATCGCGTTCATCCCGGTGGTGATCATGCAGTTCCTCACCACGGCCACGGCCGAGGAGCCGGGCTGGCGTGACTTCGCGCTGCCCCGGATGCAGCGGCGGTTCGGGCCGGTGCTCGGTACCTGCCTGCTGGGGCTGCTCTGGGGTTGCTGGCACCTGCCGCTGTTCCTCACCGAGTGGGGTGGCTACCCCGACGTCAGCTGGGTGCAGCCGGTGGAGTTCGTCGCCTCGTGCATCCCGCTCAGCCTGGTGATGACCTGGGTGTTCAACCGGTCCGGACAGAGCCTGCCGCTGGTCATGCTGCTGCACGCGCTGATCAACAGCACGTACTCGCTGGTCTGGCCGGAGATGTTCCCGCGGCTCAACGACGACAAGGACACCCTGCACGGCCTCCTGATCGTCACGACGATCGCGGCGATCGTCCTGATCGTCGTCACCCGTGGTCGCCTCGGTCTGGACACCACCGAGGAGAGGGAACGCCCGGTCGAACCGGCTCGCGTCTGACGCGGATCATCCGTAACGGAACCAGTCGTACGCTGGAGGCATGACTGCGATGGCGCCCAACCGCACCAGCCCGGACCTCTCGTACCTGCTCGACCACACGAGCCACGTACTCCGGACCCGGATGGCGGCGGCGCTGGCGGAGATCGGGCTCACCGCCCGGATGCACTGCGTCCTCGTCCACGCGATCGAGGAGGAGCGGACGCAGGCCCAGCTGGCCGAGATCGGTGACATGGACAAGACCACGATGGTCGTGACGGTCGACGCGCTGGACGAGGCCGGCCTCGCCGAGCGTCGGCCGTCCAGCACCGATCGACGGGCCCGGATCATCGCCGTCACCGAGAAGGGGGTCGAGGTGGCGCGGCAGAGCCAGGAGATCGTCGACCGCGTGCACGCGGAGGCGCTCGGATCGCTGGCGGTCGAGGACCGGGACGCGCTGCTCTCGGCCTTGACCGCCCTGGCCACCGGTCACCTCGCCCAGCCGGCCGAGAGTCAGGCCCGGCGCGCCAGACAACGTTCGTAAGAGATTGTCTGCAACGAAACTATCTACTAGAGTCCGACCTGTAGCCAATACAGGAGGACCGTCATGTCCCGCTGGATCGCTCTCGGTGTGATCGCCACCGGCCTGTTGATGAGCGTGCTCGACGGCAGCATCGTCACCGTCGCAATGCCGGCCATCCAGGCCGACCTGGCACTCTCCACCGCCGGGCTGAGCTGGGTGGTCAACGCCTACCTGATCGCGTTCGGCAGCCTGCTGCTGCTCGCCGGCCGGCTCGGCGACCTGATCGGCCGCAAGCGCATGTTCCTGGCCGGCTCGATCGTGTTCACGCTGGCCTCCCTGCTCGCCGGCGCGGCGACCAGCGCGGAGGCCCTGATCGTGGCCCGCTTCCTGCAGGGCGTCGGCAGCGCGATGAGCGCCGCGGTCAGCCTCGGCATCCTCGTCACGCTGTTCACCGAGGCGAAGGAACGGTCGGTGGCGATCGCGGTCTTCAGCTTCACCGGCGCGGCCGGCGCCTCGATCGGCCAGGTGGTCGGCGGCGTCCTCACCGACGCGCTGAGCTGGCACTGGATCTTCTTCATCAACGCGCCGATCGGCGTCGCCGCGGTCGCTCTGGCGATTCCCGCGCTGCCGAACGACCGCGGCATCGGTCTCGAGGCCGGTGCGGACGTCCTGGGCGCGGTGCTGGTGACCAGCGGCCTGATGACCGGCATCTACGCGGTGGTGACCCGGTCGCCGCTCGTCGGTGTGGCCGGGCTCGCGCTGCTGGCCGGCTTCGTGGTGCGCCAGGCCACCGCGGCCACCCCGCTGATGCCGCTCCGGATCTTCCGGACCCGGAGCGTCGCGGTGGCCAACGGGGTGCAGGTGCTGATGGTCGCGGCGCTGTTCAGCTTCCAGATCCTGTTCGCGCTGTACCTGCAGAACGTGCAGGGCTACGACGCCACCGGGACCGGGCTGGCCATGCTGCCGGCCGCGCTGACGATCGGCGCGGTGTCCCTGGGGGTGGCCGCGCGGCTCAACGCCCGGTTCGGGGAGCGGAGGGTCCTGCTCGCCGGCATCGGCCTGCTGATCCTGATGCTCGCGCTCCTGACCCGCGTCCCGGTGCGCGCCGACTACGTCACCGACCTGCTGCCGCTGATGGTGCTCGCCGCCGGCTTCGGGCTCGCGCTGCCCGCGCTGACGTCGCTCGGCATGTCCGGCGCGACGGCCGACGACGCCGGGCTCGCGTCCGGGCTGTTCAACACCACGCAGCAGATCGGGATGGCGGTGGGTGTCGCGGTGCTCTCCACGATCGCGGCCGCTCGCACCGAGTCGCTGCTCGACGAAGGTCGCGCCGCCGCGTTGACCGGCGGGTACCACGCGGCGTTCGCGGTCGGCACGGCCCTGCTCGCCGCCGCGTTCGCCCTCGCGTTCGGATTGCTCCGTCAGCGGCGCGAGGCCCCGGCGGAGGTCACTAGCCTGAACGTGTGACGGTCCAGCTCGCTCTGTTGGCCCGGGTGGCCTATCGCGGTGTCGACGTGGTGGGTCCCCGGGTACAGCGCCTCCTCGCTCTGCTGGCCGGTGAGCTGCGGGCCGGGCAGAGTTCCGACCGGCTGATCGACGAGCTCTGGCCGGACGAGCGGCCGGAACATCCCACCAAGGCGTTGCAGGCGCTGGTGTTCCGGGCCCGGGCGGCGCTCGGCCCCGACCTGATCGTGAGCACGCCGAGGGGTTACCGCCTCGCGCTGGCCGACGAGGACGTCGACACGTCGGCGGTGCTGCTCCGGGCCTCGGAAGCGGCCGCGGCGGCCCGGCGGGGCGCGCACCCGGTCGCGCTGGAGTCGGCCGAAGCGGGCCTGGCGCTCTTCGGCGCCGACACCCCGGCGGCCGCCACCGATCCGCTCGGGGAGCTGCGTGCGGACCGCGCCGGCACCCGCGCGGCGCTCCACCGGGCCAGGGCGCTCGCGCTCGCGCGTCTCGAGCGGTGGGCCGACGCGATCGGGCCGCTCACCGAGCTCGCCGCCGACGCACCGCGCGACGAGGAGCTGCTCGTCGAGTTGCTCCGCGCCGAGGCCGCGACCCAGGGCCCCGCCGCCGCGCTGGCCCGCTACGACACCTACCGCCGCGCCCTGCGGGACGAGCTCGGCGCCGACCCGGGCCCGCAGCTGCAGGCGGCGCACGCCGAGCTGCTCCGGCCGAAGGCCCGCGCCGAGCACCACGGCATCCCGTTCGACCCCAACCCACTGCTGGGCCGCGACGCCGACCTCGCCGCGGTCACCGCGCTCATCCGCACGTCCCGGGTGACGTCGATCATCGGCATCGGCGGGCTCGGCAAGACCCGCCTGGCGCAGGCGGTGGCCCGCGCCGCCGACCGCACCACCGTCCACTTCGTCCCGCTGGCCGGGGTGGCCACCGACGACGACGTGCTCGGCGAGGTGATGACCGCGCTCGGGGTGGTGACCGGTCCGACCGACGCCGTCGACGCACTCGCCGAGGCGCTCGGCTCGGCGCTGCTCGTGTTGGACAACTGCGAGCACGTGATCCGCGGCGCGGCCGAGCTGGTGCACCGCCTGGTGGCGAGGAGCAGGCAGCTGCGCGTGCTCACCACCAGCCGCACCCCGCTCGGCCTCTCGTCCGAGGCGGTCCACCTGCTGCCCGAGCTGAGCCCGGAGAACAGCGAGGAGCTGTTCCGCCAGCGGGCCCTGGCGGTGCGCCCGGGTGCCGACCTGCCCGACGACGTCGTCCGCGAGGTCTGCCGCCACCTCGACGGCCTGCCGCTGGCCGTCGAGCTGGCCGCGGCCCGGATCCGCGCGCTCTCCGTGCGGAACATCGCCGACCGGCTGAACAAACGGTTCACGCTGCTGCGCGGTGGGTCCAGGGACGCGCCGGAACGGCACCGGACGCTCTCCGCGGTGATCGACTGGAGCTGGCACCTGCTGACGCCGTCCAGCCAGGCCGCGATGCGTGCGCTGTCGGTGTTCCCCGGTGGTTTCACCGGCGCCGCCGCCGAGGACTTCGGCATCGACGGCGACACGCTCGAGCACCTCGTCGACCAGTCCCTGCTCACGGTCGTCGAGACCGGCTCCGAACTACGCTTCCGCATGCTCGAGACGGTGCGTGAGTTCAGCGCGCTGCGCCGGGCCGAGTCCGGCGAGACCGACAGCGTCGACGACCGGTTCCTGGCCTGGGCCCGCGGTTTCGGCGTCGCACATCACGAGGGCCTGTTCGGGCCGGACTTCATCCGCACCGTCCGGCTGGTCCGCGCCGAGCAGGACAACCTCGCGCTCGCGCTCCGGATCGCGGTCGAGCGCCGCGACGGCCCGACCGTCGCGGCCATGGTCGCCGCGGTCGGTGGCCTGTGGATGGTGGAGTCGAACCTCGGCAAGCTGCTGCCGCTCGTCGACGATCCGGGCTGGGTGCTGTCCCACTACCGGCCCGCCCCGGAGAGCGTCGAGGTGGCGCGGGTGGCGATGGTGCTGACCGCGATCAGCGCGCTCCTGCTGCAGCCCGAACGCGCGGTCCGGTCGATCGTCACGGCACGGCGTCTCCCGCCGACCGCGCCCACCACGCTGATCGGCGCGGCCGACGCGGTGCTGCGCTGCCGGGACCTGAACCAGGTGCGTGAACTCGCGGAGCGGTCCGAGCCGATGCTCGGCGCGGTCGCCAACAGCGTCCTGAGCTATAGCGCGGAGGGGACGGGGGATCGCACCGAGGCACTGGCCGCCGCCGAACGCGCGCTCCACGTCCTGGGCGACACCGGCAACCGGTGGATCCGCGCGGCCGCGCACTCGCGGGTCGGCGAACTGCTCGGCATCGAGCGCACCGACGAGGCGCGGATGCACTTCAGCGTCGTCCTCGACGTCTTCACCGAGTTGGGGGCCTGGGCGACCGCGACCCGGATCCGGTGGGCGCTCGTGTTCGCGAACCTGGTGGCCGGTCGGATCGACGAGGCGGAGCGCTGGCTGGCCGAGTGCATGCTCCACGATCCCGACGAACGCACCACCATGTACGGGTTCGACCTCGCTCTGCGTGCGGAACTCGCGCTGCAGCGCGGTGACGTCGGGACCGGTCTTCAGCTGTGGCGGTCGGTGGTCGAGATCGCCAAGGCCTCCGACGATCTGACCTCGTCCGGGCTGTCGTGGGCGGCGGAGGCCCAGGCCGCCGCGGTGCTGGCGCACGCCGGCGCCGATCGGCTCGACCTGATCCCGGAGATCGATCCGGCGACGCTCCTGGCCGACAATCCGGCGCCGTCGCTGTCGGCCTGCGGCGCGGCGCTGTCGGCTCTCGCGGCGGTACGACCGGCCGGCGACCTGATCGCGTTGGCCGAGCGGTGCGGCCCCGGTGGCGGCTTCCCGTCGTCGGCGTCGAGCGTCGCCCGCGTCCGCGACCGGGTCGTGGACACCGACGCCTATCGGGCGGCGGTCGAGAAGTACGCCACGCTCACGCGTGACGAGCTCCCGACCGTCGCCCGGACCCTGCTGGCGAACCACGCCGCGCTCAGCGGACGCGGATCTTCCGGAACGCCGCCCGCGCCCACCCGAATCCGACAAGCGTGAGCCCGATGCACCAGGCGACCGCGACCCACCCGTCGGAGCCGACCGCGGCACCGGAGAACAGCGCCCGGATGGTGTCGATCAGCACCGTGAAGGGCTGATTCTCGGCGAACCAGCGGATCGCGCCGGACATCGTGTCGGTGGGGACGAACGCGCTGCTGATGAACGGCAGCAGCTGGATGACGATAAGGAAACCGCCGGTCGAGTCGACGGTCGGCGCGGCGAGCCCGACGGCGACCGACAGCCACGCCAGCGCCACCGACATCAGCGTCACCAGCCCGAGCACGGCCAGCCAGTCCAGCGGCCCGGCGTCCGGCCGGAACCCCAGCGCCAGCGAGACGCCGAGCACCAGCGCGACGCTGACCAGCGTCCGGATCACCGCGGCCAGCACGTGGCCGGTCAGCACCGACGACGGCGCGATCGCCATCGTGCGGAACCGCTGGATCACGCCCTCGGTCATGTCCTGGTTCACGGCCAGCGTCGTCGACTGCACGCCGTAGGCGATCGTCATCAGCAGGATGCCCGGGACGAGGTAGTCGATGTACTCGCCGTCGCCCGACGCGGCCTGCCCGAGGGCGCGGAAGACGCCGACGAACAGCAGCAGCAGGAACACCGGGATGAGCACCGAGACCATGATCGCGGTCGGATTTCGCCGGAGGTGCGTGATGTTCCGCTGGAACATCGTCAGGGAGTCACTCAGGGCGTACGTCATTTCACGGTCTCCTTCGAAGCGGTGGGGGCGCCGGTGAGCGCGAAGAACACGTCGTCGAGGTCGGGCGTGTGCAGCGACAGTTCCTCGACCTCGATCGAGGCGGTGGACAGCCGGTCGAGCAGCGCCTGCAATGCGCGGACGTTGCCGTTGCCGGGCACGGTCAGCGCCAGGCCGTCCCGCTCGGCCTCGGGCAGCACCGCGGCGGCGGCCTCCAGCGCGGCGAGGTCGGCGAAGACGAGGCGGACGTGACCACCGGAGACCTGGCGCTTCAGCTCGTCGGCCGTGCCCAGCGCGACGAGCTTGCCGTGGTCGAGGACCGCGATGCGGTCGGCCAGCTGGTCGGCTTCCTCCAAATACTGCGTGGTCAGGAAGATCGTCACGCCGTCGGCGACGAGCCGCCGGATGACGCCCCACATCGTCTGCCTGCTGCGCGGGTCGAGGCCGGTCGTCGGCTCGTCGAGGAAGATGATCCGGGGGTCGCCGACGAGCGTCATCGCCAGGTCGAGGCGGCGCCGCATGCCACCCGAGTACGTGGAGGCGGGCTTGTTCGCGGCGTCGGTGAGGTCGAAGCGCTCCAGCAGTTCCCGGGTCCGGCGGCGGCCGTCGGCGCGTCCGAGGTGGTGCAGGCGCGCCATCAGGGCCAGGTTCTCGGCGCCGGTGAGCAGCCCGTCCACGGCCGAGAACTGGCCGGTCACGCCGATCGCCCGGCGGACGGCGTCGGGGTCCTTCGCCGGGTCGGCCCCGGCGACGCGCACGTCGCCGCCGTCCGCCGCGTGCAGCGTCGAGAGGATGTGGACGGTCGTGGTCTTGCCGGCACCGTTCGGGCCGAGCAGTGCGAACGTGGTTCCGGCGGCTACCTCGAAGTCGATTCCGTCGAGCACGACCTGCTCGCCGAACGACTTGCGCAGCCCGGCGACTGCGATCGCCGGCTGGGGACTGGTCACGGTTCCTCCTCCGTCATGGGCTTGCCGATGACGATCGAGGACCGTGGCTCCGCCGCGGTTCCGTCGCGGTTCCGCCGCCACCCCCGGCGGTTCCACGCGGTTCCACCGGCCCGCGACGCCGGTTCCGGTCCGCGGAGCCCACGCCGGTTCCGGTCCGCGGAGCCGGTTCCGGTCCGCGGAGCCGACGTCGGTCAGCGGAGGCGATGTCGGGTGGTGGTCACCGCGGTCGCGAGCGCGAGGAGCACGGCGGAGGCGGCGGCGATGGCCAGCGGGCTCGGGCCGCCGGGCACGGCCCCCAGGTAGTCGAGGAACGCGAACTCGTTGACCACGCACCACCAGAGCGCCAGGTACAGCGCCTGGAACAGTCGGGGGACACCGCTGACCAGCCCGAGCAGCAGCGCGAGCGACGGAACGAAGAGCGCACCGGCCCACGCCTCCGGTGCGCTGCGCACGATCGCCGCGCCGCCGACCGCGGCCGTGAACACCACCCCGGCCACCCACTCGGCCAGCAGCCGGGCCACCGGCCGCGGCGCGGCCGCCAGCAGGGCGTCGACACCGACGTCGCGGCCGCGCAGGCCGAGCCGCGACCACACCAGCACCGGCCAGCCCCACGACGCCAGCAGCAACGCCCGCGACGGGACGAAGATCGCCGCCACGAACAGCACCGCGGCCACCGCCCACCACCACCGCGAGACGCCGGCCAGCAGCACCCTGGCCTCCCCGAGGACCAGTCGGGCGAAGGTCGATCGGGCCGCCTCGGCACCGCGCGAATAAGCGACCGCATCAGCGGAGGACGAGTCCTGGGGCTGACCGGGCACCGCCCGCTGCGGACCACCGGACGACCGGAGCGGGCTCAGCCGTGCGAACCAGAGCGCGGGCAGCACGGCCACCACCACCGCGCCGAGCGCGAGCAGCACGCGCTGGCCGACGAGACCCGCGGTGACCGGGAAGCCGGTCCAGAGGAACGTGGTCGGCGCGGTGTCGAGGTACATGAAGCCGATCGCGCCTTCCTCCGGCCGCAGGCCCTGGGCCGTCATCGCGGTGCGCAGCGAGTCGGTCAGCAGGCCGGTGCCGAGGCCGCCGAGTGGAGCGGTCGCCGACTGCGCGGCGATCATCCCGATCAGCGCGACGCCGAACCAGACGACGTTCCCGAACCCCCCGCGCAGCCCGGGCACGGTCTCCCAGAGCACGGCGAGAGCCGCGGTGACCGCGAGCACCGGCAGCGTGAGCAGTACGAACGGCGTCAGCAGCGCGACCGGGGACAGCGCCGTCGACTCGGCTCGGGCCAGCTGCATGAGCGCGGCCGTGACGGCGAGCGCTCCGGCCATCGACGCGAGCACGAGGAAGTTCCCGAGGAACGTGCCGATCAGGTACGACGCGCTACGCATCCGGGACGCGACGAGGAGTTCGCGCACGCCGGTGGCCCGGTCCTGGGCGAGCGCGGTGCGCACCACGAAGAAGCCGCCGACGCAGAGCCAGAGCGCGCCGGCCAACGCGGCGACCGTGCCGGTGTACGCGCTGTTGTAGACACCGCGGTAACCGCCGAGGCTGACGATCGTCCAGTGTGACCCGGGCGCCGGGATCGCGAGGTAGCCCAGGCCGACCGCGGCCAGCAGGACGACCGCGTAGGCGGGGCGGCGACGGCGTTCGCGGAAGCCGGCCATGGCCACGGCGAGGATCATCGGACCAGGCCCAGGTAGGCGTCTTCGATGTCGGGGGTGGCCGGCTCGGCGCGGGGACTCGGTGGGGACGGCGCGAGCACCCGCACCCGCACCCCGGACGACGTGCGGATCAGCCTCGTGACCACGTGCCCGGCCTGCACCCTCGCCACGTCGGCCGGTGCGACGGTCATCTCCCACACCTGCCCGGCCACGGCACCGAGCAGCCGGTCGAGGCTCCCGCGGTGCACCAGGCGGCCGCCGGCGAGCACCGCGATGTCGTCGGTGACGGTCTCCAGGTCCGACACGATGTGCGTCGACAACACCACGACCTTGTCCGACGCCAGGTCGCTGAGCAGCGTGCGGAACCGGACGCGCTCCTGCGGGTCGAGGCCGGCGGTCGGTTCGTCGACGACGATCACCCGCGGGTCGGCGAGCAGGGCCTGGGCGATGCCGACGCGACGCAGCATGCCACCGGAGTAGCCGCCCAGCGGTCGCTTGGCCGCCGCGCTCAGGTTCACCAGCTCCAGCAGTTCCGGGATGCGCCGGCGGGCCGAGCGCCGCGACAGCCCTTTGACCGCGGCGAGGTACGACAGGAACTCCACCGCGGTCAGGTGCGGGTGCACGCCGAAGTCCTGCGGCAGGTAACCGAGCGTGCGTCGCAGCACGTCGGGCCGGGCGACCACGTCGACGCCGTCGAACAGCACCCGGCCGCGGGTCGGCCTGGTCACGGTCGCGGCGATACGCATCAGCGACGACTTGCCGGCGCCGTTCGGGCCGAGCAGCCCGAGCACACCGGCTTCCAGGCGCAGCGTGACGTCGTCGACCGCGCGTGGTTTGTTGCGGTAGTCCTTGGTGAGTTCGACGAGTTCCAGCATCACGCGGCCCTCCGGACCTGGGCGGTGCGTGCCCGGACGGTGATCGTGCGCGCGCTCGCGGGGTCGTTCGACCGGGTGCAGGCGCAGTCGACCCGGTAGGTCTCCGGACCGTTCGGGAGCGTGACCGTGGCCCGGTCGGTCGCCTGGACGTCGACGTGCTCCGGTGCCGTACGGAAACCGAGCTCGACCCGGCTCTCCGACGCGGCCGTGACGTCGCTCGCGGTGGCGCCGGTGACGGTCACCGACTGTTCGGCACGCAGGCGCAGCACCCCGGCGGGGTCCTCGACCCGCAGCCAGCTGCCGGTGACCGTCGCGGTCAACGCGCCGGACGGGGCGACCGCGCGGACCGGGGAGTCACTCGTGATCGTCACCGCGGTCCCGGTCGGAACGTGCACGACGTGCAGCCCACTGCAGTCCGGGACGAAGCCGCTGCAGGTGACGCGGAGCGTCAGCCGGTTGCCGCTCATCGACCAGGACGCCTGCCCGTCGGCGGTGGCTTTGCCGGTGAGTTCACGGTCGACGCCGACGTCCTCGCCGGAACCCGCGACGAGCCGGACGCTGGTGCCCGCCGCGTCGACCACGAGCGCCGACCCGGACAGCGGGAACGAACGCCGGTCCTGGCTGGTCTCGTTGATCGAGCTCACGTCGGTGCAGGCGGCGCAGGCGACGACCGCCGCCAGGATCGGTACCAGGGGGAATCTCATGCCTCCGAGCACATCAGCGGGGGCGGGTTCGGCACACGGACCGTAGCCATCGGCCCGGAGTAGACCTGGCTCTACCGACATCGGGCCGGGCGGCCGGTTGACTGGCGCCGGTGAACGTTCTCGACCGCCGGTACCTGCTCACCGCCGGGCCGTGGCGCGCGATCGCGTACCTGGTGTCGACCGTGCCGGTCGGTGTGGCCGCCGCGGTGCCGTTCGGGCTGCTCGGCCTGCCGGTGCTGCTGGCCTTCTCCCGGCTCCAGCCGGTGTGGGTCGTGCCGGGGGTGGTGCTCGTCGTCGGCCTCGGCCCGCTGGTGGCCGTGCCGCTCGCCCAGGTGGAGCGGGCGCGGTTGCGGTTGCTGGGGTACCGGGGCGTCCGGTCCGGACATCGTCCGGCGCGGGCCGAGCACTGGCTCCGCACGCGCTACACCGAGGCCGCCACCTGGCGGGAGGTCGCGTACGCGGTGCTGCTCCTGACCGCCGGCCCGGTGCTCTACGGCGCGCTGTTCCTCGTCGTCGTGCTGGTCGTGGGCTGGGTGCTGGCCCCGCTGGCGGTGGGGGACGGGCCGGTGGCGCTCGGTCTCGGGACCGTGTCCACGGTGTCCGAGGCGCTGCCCTACACGGTCACCGCGCTGCTCGCGCTGCCTGTGCTGCCCTACCTGTTCGGCGTCGCGGCCTGGGCGCACGGCGCGGTCGCGCGTGCACTGCTCGGTGAGTCGGAGGAACTGGTCGAGGTGACGCGGTCACGGGCCCGGCTCGTCGACGCGTTCGAGGCCGAGCGGACGCGGATCGAGCGTGACCTGCACGACGGAGCCCAGCAGCGGCTGGTCAGCCTCTCGCTGCAACTCGGGGTGGCCAGGATGCTGATCGACGAGGGCACGCCGGCCGCGGAGGCCGTCGCCGACGCCCACCAGCAGGCGAAGAACCTGATGGTGGAGGTTCGTGAGCTCATTCACGGCATCCGTCCCCAGCTGCTCACCGAGCTCGGGCTGCCCGACGCCGTCCGCGAGCTGGCCGACCGGAGCGCGGTGCCGGTGACCGTGCACGCGTCGCTGCCGGGGCGGCCGGCGTCGCACGTGGAGGGCACGGCGTACTTCGTCGTCGCCGAGGCGCTGACGAACGTCGCGAAGCACAGCGGGGCGTCGTCGGCGACGGTGACGCTCCGCCGGGACGGAACGCTGCTGACGGTGCTGGTGAGCGACGACGGATGCGGGGGAGCGTCGCCCGATCGCGGCACCGGCCTCACCGGGCTGGCCGACCGGGTCGCGGCGGCCGGGGGCCGGCTCCTGCTGTCCAGCCCGGACGGCGGCCCGACGACACTAGGGGTGGAGTTGCCGTGGACCTGATCCGGACCGTGCTGGCCGAGGACGGTGTGCTCCTCCGCGAAGGACTGGCCGGTGTGCTGGGCCGGTTCGGGTTCGACGTGGTGGCCGCCGTCGGTGACGCCGACGCGCTGCTGGACGCGGTGGCCCGGCTGGAGCCGCAGCTGGTGATCACCGACGTGCGGATGCCGCCGGGTTTCCTCGACGAAGGCCTCCGTGCCGCCCTCACGCTGCGTGAACGTCACCCGGGGCTGGCCGTGGTGGCGCTCAGCCAGTTCGTGCAGCACGCGTACGCCACCGACCTGCTCGAGTCCGCGGACGGCCGCCGGGTCGGCTACCTGCTCAAGGACCGCGTCGTGGACGTCGGGGACTTCATCGCCGCGCTGCGCCGGATCGTCGACGGGGGCACGGTCGTCGACCCCGACGTCGTCCGGCAGCTCCTGCGGCGGCGCAAGGACCCGGTGGCCCGGCTCTCGGACCGGGAACGCCAAGTCCTCGAACTCGTCGCCGAGGGACACTCCAACGCCACGATCGCGCGGCGGCTGTTCCTGTCGGAGGCCGCGGTCGGCAAACACGTCGGTAACGTGCTCACGAAGCTCGACCTGCCCCCGGCCACCGACGGGAACCGCCGCGTCCTGGCCGTCCTGACCTGGCTACGCAGCCGGGACTGACCTCCGCAGCACCGCGTAGCGGAGGTGCGCCTGCTCGTTCTCGGCCACCGACACCAGCTCGAACCCGGCCGTGGTGAGCATCTCCACCGCCGCCATCACCCGGAGCGTCTGGTCGATCCAGGAGGGCGACCCGGCCCCGACGATCACCAGATGCCGGTGCGGATACCGGCGGGGATCGAACTGCTGGGCGATGATCGTCTCCGCGTTCACCTGGAAGGTCTGGGCCGGGTCGCCTAACAACATGGCCGTCACCGTAGCGCGGTCACCTCGGGGTAGTTCGGCAGTCGCTCGGGACGGTGCTGGAGGTGGGCGCCGTGGCCGGAACCGGCCAGGTTCAGCTGGAGCTTCGGTCCGCGCTGCCGGGCCCAGAACCTCGCCCAGGTCGGGTCGGTCGTGCGGTCGTGGCCGGCCCGGCCGAACAGCAGCATCGGCCGGTCGGAGCCCTGCTGCGCCGCCGCGGTCCAGAGCGTGCCGTCGAGGTTCACGCCCGCGGCGATGCGGCGGTCGGCGCGCATCGCCGCGGCCGTCGTCGCGCCCCCGTCGGAGTGCCCGAGCATGCCGATCGCCCGCTCGTCGAACGCACCGCGCAGCCCACGCGGCAACGCCACGCCGCCGGGGACGATACCGCGGTCGAGCGCGGCGAGCTGGTCGAGCACGAACCGGGTGTCGGCCACCCGGGCCTCGATCGCCCTGGTCGTGACCGCGAGTTCGTTCGCCGGCGTCAGCTCGGGCAGGGCGCTGGTCTCGACGTGCCCGTCGGGCATCTCGACGACCCGCGCGTCGTGCACGTGGTCGATCGTGACGACCAGGTAGCCCTCGCCGGCCAGGCCCTGCACCAGCGCGGTGGCCTCGCCGCGGTGGCCGCCGAGCCCGTGCGAGTAGAGCAGCACCGGCCAGCCGTGCGGTGCCGGGGCGACCGGTGCACCCCGGTGGCCGGCGGTGATCGGCCAGCGGAACGTCGGCAGCTGGTTCGACCGCTCGTAGGCGCGGGCGGCGGCCGGGGTCAGCCACGGCGCCGCGGGGTAGCCCCGTGCGTGGGACGTCGGGTACCAGAGCTGGACGATCAGGTCGCGGGAGCGGTCGGTGGGCACCCACGGGTCGGCCCGGGAGGCGTCGACCAGGTGCAGCGCGGCGGTGCCCACCTCGTAGGGACCGGTGGGCGCGGGAAGCGTGAACCGCGCCGGAGCCGTGGCCCCGGCCGGCTCGGAGCGAGCCGTGGCCCCGGCCGGCTCGGAGGGAGCCGTGGCCCCGGCCGGCTCGGGCGGAGCGGTGGCACCGACGGTGATCAGCGCGAGGGCGGCGAGCCCGGCGAGAAGTCGTGTGGTCATGGGGCTCAGGGAAGCGGCTGGGGACGGTCGGGCGCAGTGGGCGGCGACCCCGTTCCGATCGGGGAGTGCACCCCACTGCCGGGGCGGCTCCGGATCCGTACCGTGACCGTCGTGAAGGGAATCCGGGCGCTCGCCTACGTGGTTTCCGGCGTGGGCGTCGGCCTTCTCGCGTGGGTGTCGTTGCTGGTGCCGCCGGCGATCCGGCCGCTCGTCGCGGTGGAGCGTCGGCGGCTCGCGCTGCTGGGCCGGCCGGTACCGCCGGACGCGCGAGTGACCTGGCGGGACGTGGCGCACGTCGGGTTGCTGGCGACCGTGCTGCTCGCGGCGAACGTGGTCGGCACGGCGGTGGCGGTCGCTCTGCCGATCCTGCTGCTGGTCATGTCGCTCACCGGGGAGCCCGGGCCGCTGCTGGTGTTTCCGCTGGTCGTCGTGCTGGCGGTGGGGTGGGGTGTGGTTCGGGTGGTGGCGTCCGGGGCCGGCTGGGTCGCGGACTCCCTGCTCCGGCCGGGGACGCTCACCCGGTCGCGGAGCTCGCCGAGGCCTGCGGGGTGCCGCTGACCGTGACGATCGACGTCGACGGGCGGCTGCCCGCGGCCGTCGAGTCGACCGCGTACTTCGTCGTCGCGGAAGCGTTGACGAACGCGATGCGCCACGCGCGGCCGAACCGGATCGCGGTCACCGGAGCGGTGCAGCGGTCGTGGTTGACCGTCGAGGTCCGCGACGACGGTGTCGGCGGTGCCGACCCGGCCGACGGGTCGGGGCTGACCGGCCTCGCCGACCGGGTCGACAGGCGCGGTGGCCGGCTCACGCTGACCAGTCCGCTCGGGGGCCCGACCGTGTTGCGCCTGGAGCTGCCGTGCTCCGTGTAGTGCTCGCCGACGACGCGGTGCTGCTCCGCGAGGGGCTGATCGCCGTGTTGACCCGGTTCGGTCACCGGGTGGTCGCCGCGGTCGGTGACGTCGACGCGCTGACGCGCGCGGTGTCGGACCAGCGCCCGGACGTCGTCGTGACCGATGTGCGGATGCCGCCGTCGTTCACCGACGAGGGGCTGCGTGCCGCGCTGGCCCTGCGCCGGGAGCATCCCGGGCTGCCGGTGGTGGTGCTCAGCCAGTACGTGGCCGCCGGGTACACCGAATCGCTGCTCGAGCCGGCCGACGTGTCGGGCGTCGGTTATCTGCTGAAAGACCGGGTCGGCCGGGTCGCGGAGTTCGTCGACGCGGTCGAGCGGGTCGCGGCCGGGGAGTGCGTCATCGATCCGCAGGTGGTGCGCCGGTTGCTCGCGCGGACGCCGCTGGCCCGGCTGAGCCCGCGCGAACGCGAGGTGCTGGCCCTGATGGCCGAGGGCCGCTCGAACGCCGCGATCACCCGGGCGCTGACGGTCACCGAGAAGGCGGTGAGCAAACACATCGGCTCGATCTTCCTGAAGCTCGGACTGCCCGCCGAGAGCAGCGACGACCACCGCCGCGTACGCGCCGTCCTCACCTATTTGCACGAGTGAGCCCTCCGCCGAACGGACAAATCTATGTGCACATGGGCTGCCGTGTCGCCTAGGAACGAAGGCATGGCCGACGAGGTGACCGTTCCCCTGCTGCCCTGCTCCTCCATCGACGACGTCGAAGCGTTCTATCTGGTGCTGGGCTTCCGCACCACGTACAAGCAGCGCAAACCCAACCCGCACGTGGTCGTCGAGCGCGACGCCATCGGGCTGCACTTCTTCGAGCTGCCCGGCTTCGATCCGGCGCAGTCCTACGGCTCCTGCCTGGTGGTGACGTCGGACGTGGCCGGCCTGCACCGGGCGTTCGCCGCGGGTATGCGTGCCGCCTACGGCCGAGTGCTGGTGTCCGGCATCCCGCGGATGACCCGGCCGCGGGCACGCAAGAACGCCGACGGCGTGACCGGGTTCAGCGTCGTCGACCCGGGTGGGAACTGGATCCGGGTCGTCAATCGCGAAGCGGGGTCCGACGCGGCCGTGGGCCCGATGCGCACGGCGCTGGCCAACGCGGTCGTGCAGGCCGACTCCCGCGGACGCGCCGAGCAGGGAGCGCGGATCCTCGACACCGCGCTGAAGCGGCCCGACGCCGCCGACGACCCGGTCGCGCTGATCGAGGTGCTGGTGTACCGCGCCGAACTGGCGACCGTGCTCGGGGACGGGGCCACCGCGGACGACCTGCTGCGGCGGGTTCGGGACGTCGTCCTGACGCCGGAACAGCGCGATTCCGCGGCCGACGCGCTCGAGAATGCCGCCGATCTCGTGCAACCCGGATCGAGCCCGTCCGCATCAGGAGGGTGAGACGCGAGAGCTGGAGGTTCGGTGTCAGCCGACGACGAGGCGTACCTGGAGTACGTCGACCGGGTCTTACCGAGTTTGCGGCGGGTCGCGTTCCTGCTGTGCCAGGACTGGCATCGAGCCGATGACCTCGTCCAAGGCGCGCTGGAACGGGTCTACCTGCACTGGGCGAAGGCCGCCGCGGCGCGCGAGCCGATCGCCTACGCGCGGACCGTGCTGGTCCGCGTTTTCCTGGGCGAGCAGCGGACGGCCTGGTCCCGCCGGGTGGTGCTGCTCGACCGACCACCCGAGTCGGCCACCGCCGCGCCGCCCGACGTGGCCGAACGCCTGGTCGTGCGGGACGCGCTCCGCGACCTGCCCGCGCGTCAACGAGCGGTGCTGGTGCTGCGCTTCTACTGCGACCTCTCGGTCGAGCAGACCGCCGAGACCCTGCACTGCAGTCCGGGCACGGTGAAGAGCCAGGCCGCCCGCGGGCTGGCCAAGCTGCGTGAAGCCCTGACGGAGAACGACGCCGCCGCGGCGGCGAGGAGCTGACGATGGACGACTACCAGGTCGGAAGGCTGCTGCACACCCTGGTCGCCGACGAACCGCCGCCCAGCCGGGTCGATCCGCAGCGTGTGCTCGCCGGGGCGAAGCGTCGTCGCCGTCGTCGCCGGGTGAGCGTGTTGACGGCGGGCGCGTTCGTCGTCGCGCTGGGTGCGGTGCTGGCGCTGCTGCCGACGCTGCGGAACGACGAGCCGACGCCGGTCGCGATCGCGCCGGCGGAGTTCAACCTGTCGCCGAAGCACGTGTTCGACCCGACCCGGTTCGCGCTCGAACTCGACTGGCGCCCCGACGGGGTGGTGGCCGAGGAGCACGAGTCCGCCGTCACCTATCAGCGGATCACGCTGCTCACGAAGGGGCTGTCCCCGCTCGCCACGATCAGCATCAACGGCACCGGTCAGGTGCTACCGGACGAGCGATGGCCGTCGAAGAACGCGGCGAGCATCTACGACGACGGCAATCCGAGCCACTGGTTGCAACCGGACGGCGCCTCGGACCGCAGTGGTCAGCTGTGGTGGTTCTGGGGACCGACCGCATGGGCCACCGTGCGGATCCACGACTCGTCGGACCCGGTCGACCTCGCCGTGCGGCTGGCCAAGGCCGTGCGGACCGCGGCGAACGACCCGGTGCGGATGCCGTTCACCGTCCCGGCGTTCGGTGGCCTGAAACTGGCGAGGGCCGCGACGATGAGCGGTCCGGACGGCCTGTACGCCGGCGTGCTGAAGTTCAACTCCGACGGCCGCTGGCTGGGCGGGAGCTGGGTCACGGTCTCGGCCACGAACGCCCCCGACGCGGTGCGGTCGTCCACCCCGTACGTACTGGCCGGAGACGACGAGTACGACAGCGGGGCGGCGAACTCGGTGCCCGAGGACGCCGCCGTCGCCCGTCCGACCAAGGAGGACGTGGTGGGCGTGGTTCCGGTGGCCGTGCCGGGCTCCGGTCCGGTGATCGAACCCGACGCCGCGCGTCGCGCCGCGTCCACGGTGGATCTGGTCGACGACCCCGGCGACCCGAAGAACTGGAAACGCCCGTTCGTCGGCTAGGTCCTAGGGCTTGAGGGCGAGTTTGCCGATGGTCCGGCGGGTTTCGAGGCGCTGTAGTGCCTCGGGCCCGTCGGCCAGGTCGTGGACGGTCGGCGTGCCCGGGGTCAGCACCCCGGCCGCGCGGAGCGTCTCGAGCTCGGACACGACCGCGGCGAACAGGTCCGGCGCGTCGGTCCGGAGCCTCCCGATGTGCAGGCCGACCACCTGCACCGGGTGGTCGAAGACGAGCTGGTGGTTGGTGACCGCGGCCTCGCCGGAGGCCAGCCCGTAGACCACCACCCGGCCGGTGAACGGCCGGGCGGCGGCCAGCGACGCCGCGAACGTGTCACCGCCGATCGACTCCAGGACCAGGTCGACGTCGCGCTGGTCACGCACGTCGACGATCTCGGCCCCCAGCGCGCGGACCACGTCGTGTTTCGCCGGGGACGCGGTGGCGAGCACGGTCGCTCCGTAGTGGACCGCGGCACGCACGGCGGCCTGCCCGACGCCGCCCGCCGCCGCGGGGATCAGCACGGTCTCCCCGGCGGCGAGCCGGCCGAGCGGCTTCAGCGCGGCGACCGCGGTGCCCCAGTTGAGCATCAGCCCGAGCGCCTGCTCGTCGTCCCAGCCCGGTGGCACCGGCGTGGCGTCGGAGAGCACCTGGTACTCGGCGAACGCGCCGTACCCGGTGCCGATCACGTGGTCACCGACCGTGAACCCGGTCGTTCCCGGGCCGAGCGCGACGATCTCACCGGCGCCTTCGAACCCGGCCAGGTACGGCGGCTGCGGCCCGCCGCCGTAGCGGCCGTAGGTCTGGGTGACGTCGGCCAGGTTCACGCCGGCCGCGGTCACCCGGATCAGTACCTCGCCCGGGCCGGGGGTCGGCACCGGCACGTCGGTGACCAGACGCAGGTCCCGTGGCCCCCGGAACGAGTGCTGCTGCAGAGCGCGCATGGGCCCGCACGCTAAACGTTGACGTCGACGGAAGGTCAACCCAGCTCTACCGCGGCCCGGGCGGCTGGCTCCATCGATCGCGGCGGGCGCCGAACCTAGCGTCGGAGACATGAAAATTCTGCTGGCGTTGGTCCTGAGCCTGACCCCCGCCCCACCGGCTGCGCTGCAACGGGATGCCGACGCCATTCGCGCGCTCGGCGTCGTCGGCGTGCAGGCGCAGGCGGCGGACGGGCCCCGCGTCACGACCGCGACCAGCGGTGTCGCCGACCGCACGACGGGCGAGCCGATGCCCGCCGACGGGCATCTGCGGATCGCCAGCACCCGCAAGACGATGACGGCCGTGGTGGCGCTGCAACTGGTCGCCGAAGAACGGCTGTCGCTCGACGACCCGGTGGACCGCTGGCTGCCCGACGTGCCCGCCGGCATCACCGTGCGGCACCTGCTGCAGAACACCAGCGGCCTGCACGACGACCACCCCGGCTACACCACGCCCGCGGAGTACCGCGAGCAGCGCGACGACGTGCACACCCGCGACGAACTCGTCGCCCGTTCGCTGAAGCACCCGCTGGACTTCCCGCCGGGGACGAAGTTCGGCTACTCGAACACCGCGGCGCTGCTCGCCGACGCGCTCGTGGAGCGGGTCACCGGGCGCACCCTGCCGGAGGAGATCACCGACCGGATCGTCCGCCCGCTGGGACTGACCGGCACGACCTGGCCCGGCGCCTCGCCGATCGTGCCGTCCCCGTCCGCACGGGCCTACCAGCACTTCTCGCCGACGCAGATCGTCGACGTCACCGAGCAGGTGCCGAGCGATCCGGACTCGATCATCTCCACCACCCGCGACCTCGACCGGTTCTTCCGCGCGTTGCTGAGCGGACGGCTGCTGGGCCCGGCGCAGCTGGCCGAGATGCAGAAGACCGTCCCGCTCGACGAAGCGACCGGGCACTACTGGCCGGGCGGGCGGTACGGGCTCGGCCTGGTGCGTCGTCCGCTGCCGTGCGGCGGGTACCGGTGGGGGCACGACGGCGGCGACGGCGGCTTCATCCTCGTCACCGGCGTCACCGGGGACGGCCGCCGGAGCGCGCTGGTCTCGATGACGAGCGCGATGGCCGACTCCCCGGACCACGTCCTGGCCCAGCAGCGCGCCGCCGACCGCCTGGTCGACAACGCCCTCTGCGCCTAGAACTTCACGTCGACGTGGCCGTTCGCGGCGAGCCAGGTGACCGATTCGCGGAGGGCGTCCAGCGCGCTGTACTTCGGCGCGTACCCGAGCACGGTCCGTGCGCGGGTGATGTCGGCGGTGATGCTGCGCTCGATGTGGTCGCGCGTCACCCCGGCGTGTTCGGGCCCCGCCTGCTTCTCGAACTCGGCCCACTCCACCAGCTCGAGCACCGGTTCGCGGCCGAACCAGGCCGCGGCACCGGCCGCGAGCCCACGGGAGGTCATCGCGCGCTCGGCCACCACGTGGAAGCTGGATCCCACCGCGTCGGGCCGGGTCAGCGCTTTCTCGAACGCCTGGGCGACGTCGTCGGCGTGCACGTGGTGCAGCACGCCGAGCCCGAGTGCCGGGAGCGCGAGCGGCTCACCGGTGGCCAGCCGTCGCCAGACGTCCGGATCGAGGTTGCCGGCCGGGTTGATCACCGGCCAGCCCGGGCCGGAGATGTGACCGGGGTGCAGCACCACGGTCGGCACGCCGGTGTCCTGCAGCAGCAGCGCCTCGGCGGCGACCTTGCCGGCGCCGTACTCCCCGTAGCCGGTGCGTGGTTCGTCCTCGGTGACCGGTACGCCGGCGGCGCGTCCGTGGACCCAGATCGTCCCGCAGTGCAACAGCAGCGGACGGGTCGGGCGCAGCGCGTCGACGAGCTGTCGCGCCGATTCGGGCGTGAAGCAGATCAGGTCGACGACGGCGTCCGGCTCCAGCTGGGCCACCCGGGCGCCGAACGTCCCGGCCGCGTCCTCGGCGTCCCGGTCGACGGTCAGCCGCTGGACGGACTGCCACTCCGGCTCGTCGTGGTACGGGGCACGCTCGCCCCGGCTCAGCGCGATCACCTCGTACCCGGCCCGCACCAGCCGCGGCACCAGGTAGCTACCGATGTGCCCCGTCGCCCCGATCACCACTACGCGTCGCATGCCCGCCATCTTTCCCGATCGTCACCGGTGGGTGTTGGCCTTGAGGAACGGCAGCAGGAGCGCGACGGTCTCGTCCGGGTACTGGGTGTGCGGGTAGTGGCCCGCGCCGTCGATCACTTCGAGCGTGCCGACACCGGCCGGCAGCTCGGCGAGGATCGCCTGACCCTCGACCCGCGGGTCGGCCCAGTCGGGGTCGAGCGAGCCCTCGATGACCAGCACCGGGACGCGGACGTTGGGCAGCTGCGCACCGGCGTCGGTGGCCGGGGTCTGGCCCATGCGCTGCAGCGCCTTCATCCGGCCCGGCTCGGCCAGCATCGCCTGGTTGTTGCGCAGCTGGGTGTCCCAGTCGGCCGGCTTGCGCCCGGGGAACGCGTGGTCGAGGTAGCGGTGCCACCACGTGGTGCTGCCCAGAACGGCCATCAGACCCAGCCGGAGCAGGCCGGTGCGGTACCGCTTCGAGCGCAGGGCACCGAAGCTGAGCGCCTGCTTGCGCGTGAACGGGGCGATCTCGACGATGCCGTCCACCAGGTCCGGGGCCTGCGCCGCGGCCACGGTGGCCGCACCGCCGGAGATCGACTGCCCCACCAGGACGGCCGGGCCACCGAGGTGCCGGACGACCGCGAGCAGGTCACCGGCGATGTCGGTGCGGGTGTACGAGGGCCAGACGGCGCTCGACTCGCCGCACCCGCGCAGGTCGACGTTGGCGACCCGGTAGCCGGCCGCCACCAGCTGCGGAACGACGAACCGGTACGACGCGCGGCTGTCGCCCATGCCGTGCGCGAGCACGACGAGCGGTCCGGTGCCGGTGACGTCGTAGGCGATGGTGCCGCCGTCGACGGTGAGGAACTCGGTCATGTCTGCCTCCAGGAGGGGACTGGCTAACTCGCTTAGCTAAAAGCTAATGCGATTAGCTTCCACTGTCAAGGGGCCTCAGACGCGGTAACCGGCGGCGACACGTTTCCCCTCGCGGCGGAGGGCTCCGGCCGAGTCGACGAGCGTCGTGAGCTCGTCGTCGGGCAACGGGGTGACCGGGCCGTCGGGGAACAGCGCGACGCCGGGGACGTCCTCGAACGTGAACAGCCGGCCGTGGGAGCGGAGCCGGAGCGGTCCGGTGAAGTCCAGCGCGGCGGCCGGCAGCGGGCGCCGCAGCGGCACCTGGCGCCGGTCGGCGCCGCTGAGCAGCAGCACCGGCTCTCCGTCCGGCCGCGCGACGACCAGCCCGGACACCGCCTCTCCGGGTTGCCCGGCGAGCACGCGCAGCGCGCGGTGGGCGGGGAACAGCGCGAGGACCCGTTGGAGCGCCCAGACGCCGAGCAGCAGCGCGGCGCCGAGCGTCACGATCGCGCGGCCGCCGGTGACGTCGGTGGGGCGGGTGAGGGCCACTACGAAGATCAGGAGGCCGAACGGCAACCCCAGCCGATCCAGGACCTCGCGCCCTCCCGGGTGCAGCCGGATGCCGTCCGGCCGGTGCGGGTCCAGCCACACGTACGGCCTGGCCTCCCGGGCCGCGTACGGGGCGAGCGCCTCGAACCGGAACTCGTCCGGCGCGGGCAGCTCGGGTTCGAGCGGACGCTCCGGCGCCCGCAGGCTCCGCCGCGGTGTGCGCCGGTCGCCGTGGTCGTAGGCCAGCCCGGTCAGGCCCGCGATCCCGAGCGGGGTGCCGACGAGCGCGAGGACGAACGTCCAGTCCCGGTCGACGATCGTGCCGGTGAGCGCCCAGGTCAGCAGCCAGGCGCCGCACAGCGCCAGCGCGATCACCGGCCACCGCCGCCGGCGTGGGGGCACCGGGCTCCGGCTGGGCGGCGTCCGGGTCGACAGCGCCGCGGCGACCGTCACCGCGTCCCGGCGTTTGAGGTCCAGCCGCACCAGCCCGCCGTCGGGGAGGGTCAGGCGGAGATCGGTGTCACCGGCCGCGCCGTACGTGCCCGCGCTTCCGCTGACCGCGTGCACCCGCGCGCCGGACAGGTCGAGGTGTCTCCGGCCGAGGGCGCTCCGCCATTCGGCGCGGCCGGGGGAGAGGTGCAGCCATCCGCCGCGCCCGCCCCGCCACCACGGCGGCCGTTCGTCGCCGAGGGCCAGCGTGGTGTGACACCGCACGGTCTCGCCGCCCACCACCCGGCGCTGGCGCCGCCGGCTGCCCGCGGCGGCGACACCGGCCGTGACCATCGCGACGACGGCCAGTCCGATCAACCACTCCACACTGTCCACGCCGGAGAGTACGGGACCGTCACCACGTCACGACACAGCTCTCCAAGCCGAAGATCGCGTGTGACGCCCGGAACTCCGCGTGCACCTCGCGCAGGCCCGGGAACCGGCGGAACAGCGCCGGGTAGGCGATGCGCAGCTCGACGCGGGCGAGCGACGCCCCCAGGCAGTGGTGCACACCGTGCCCGAACGCGAGGTGCCCGATCTCGCCGCGGCCGATGTCGAGCCGGTCGGGGTCGTCGACCGTGGCGGCGTCCCGGTTGGCCGCGGCCAGCGAGCAGAGCACCAGCTTACCGGCGGGTACCCGCACGTCGCCGAACTCCACGTCGGCGACGGTCGTGCGGAACACGCCGGCGTGCACGATCGACAGCCACCGCAGCAGCTCCTCGACGGCCGGCGCGACCGCGTCGTCGTCCTCGCGGACCCGTTCGAGCTGCGCGGGAGCGCGGAGCAGCGCGAGCGTGCCCAGGCCGAGCATGTTCGCCGTGGTCTCGTGCCCGGCGATCAGCAGCAACAGCGCGATGCCGACCAGTTCGTCGGTCGACAGGTCGTCGCCGTGTTCGCGGATCAGCGAGCCGAGCAGCGCGTCACCGGGGTCGCGTTGTTCCCGCTCGACGAGCGTCGCCATGTACGCGCGCGACTCGTCACCGAGCCGGCGCCGTTCCCGCGGTGTCGTGCGGATGTCCAGCAGTTCACGCGTGCGCTGCTGGAACCCGTCGCGGTCGCCGTACGGCACGCCGAGCAGCTCGCAGATCACCAGCGACGGCACCGGCAGGGCGAAGGCGGACACCAGGTCGACCGGCGGACCGGTGCGCTCCATCGCGTCTAGGTGCTCCTCGACGATCTCGCGCACGCGCGGTTCGAGCGCCCGGACGCGCCGGACCGTGAACTCCGCCGTCAGGAACCGGCGCAGGCGGGTGTGGTCGGGGGGATCGAAGCTGAGCAGGTTGCCCGCGCGGACCCGGGCGAACTGCTCGTCGTCCAGGTCCTCGAAGCCGGGGAAATCACGCAGCCGCCGGGCGTTGCTGAACCGCCCGGTGTCGGAGAGCACGTCGCGCACGTCGTCGCGCCGGGACACCAGCCAGGCGTCGACCCCGAACGGCGTCCGGACCCGGCTCACCCGCGGAGCGTCGACCAGCTCGGGAACCGGATCGAAGCCGTTCCTGGCCATGTACATAGGCAAGACGGTCATGCCGTATTTTCACCTATTTAGGTGATTTAAGAAACTAGATGGCGTCGTGGCTCGGCGGCCGGCCGAACCTCTACCGGATCTTCCCGAAGCTCGGTGTCACGGCCCGGGCCGGCCTCCCGGACGTGGTCTCGGTCGCCGAGGGCTGGACCACCGAGCGCGCGCACGCCGCGTTTTTCGCCTCGGAGCCCGCGCAGGCGTTCGTCGCGGTACTCAGGCCGCTGCTGCACGGCGAGTCGCAGTACACCGACGCGATCCCGGTCGGCGGTAAGCCCGCGTTCGCCGAGGTGGACTCGTGAAGCCCACGGTCGATCCCGAGCTGCGGGCGCTACTCGCGGGGATGCCGCTGTCGATCTTCACTCCGCGCCACCTCGAGCCGGACGCGCCCTGCGTCTACCGGCGGCGGGGTGGTGATGGGGCGCCGGTTCTCCCAGATCGACATTCCGCTGGAGTGGCTCGACCGCTTCGGGTCGGCGGTGGTCACCGCGGACTACCGGCTCGCACCCGAGGCCGGCGGCGAGGTCCCGGTCGAGGATTCCTACCGGGGTCTCCGCTGGACCGCCGCGCACGCGACCGAGCTGGGCGTCGACGCCGATCGGGTGGTCGTCGCCGGAATCAGCGCCGGCGGTGGCCTCGCCGCCGGCGTCACGCTGCTGGGTGACCTGTCCGACGGCGACGTCCCCGGCCACCTGTCGCCCGCCGTGGCCGACGACCTCTCCGGCCTGCCGACGACGTACATCGACGCCGGGTCCGCGGAGGTCTTCCGCGACGAGGACGTCGCCTACGCCGACCGCATCTGGGCCGCCGGTGGCCAGGCCGAGCTGCTCGTCCGGGCCGGCGGGTTCCACGGCTTCGGCGCAGCATGGCTTCCCCGCGCGGACGTGATCGTCAGCGGGCTGCCGCGGGCCGCTTTCGCGCCCGGTCATCAGGACGACCTGCTCGACGCCGTCGCCGGCACCCTCGCGCCGGACGGAGCGTTCACCACTGAGGCGTCGGCCGGTGGTGTGACCTGCGCCATGCGAAAGGGCCCGGACGGAAACCGTCCGGGCCCTTTCCTTGGTAGCGGGGGCAGGATTTGAACCTACGACCTCTGGGTTATGAGCCCAGCGAGCTACCGAGCTGCTCCACCCCGCGCCGCGTCCTCATGAGGACGTTGTGAACGTTAGCCCGGGATCTCGTGAACGGCAAATCCATTCCGGCGGAGTACGGTTGCGGCGTGGCGCTGAAAGCTGACTTGACCAGCACAGACCTTGCAGAGATCCGGCAGTCCGCACTGGGTGCGGCCGACCCGCTCGGCGTAGCCGCCGAGCTGGTGAGCGCCGTGGACGCCGGTCGTCTGTCCGACCCTGACGACGCCGGGCTCGCGCTCGTGCTCGCCGCCGAGATCGCCGAGAGCCGCTCCAAGCTCGACGCCGCTCTGCGGTACGTGGAGCGCGCCCTCGACGCGTACGACAAACGGGACGACAGCCCGGTCGCGGCGGCCCGCGCGCTGCGGGCCCGGATCCTGTTCCGCGCCGGCCGTGAGGACGAGGCGGTGGCCGAGCTCGAGCCGCTGCGCCCGGTGCTCACCCAGTACCCCGACGCCCCTGCCTACGTCACCGTCGCGCTGGCCGTCGGTGGGCGCGCCCGGCTCGCCGAGGAGTGGCTCACCGGGGCGGTCGAGGAGGTGCTGGCCGAGCGGGAGGGTCCCGCCCCGACCAGCGCCGAGGACGCCGGCCTGCTGTTCTTCCTCCTGCAGCAGCGCCACCGCATCCGGCACACCCTCGGCCGGTCGCACGACGCGCACGACGTGCTCGCCGAACGGCTCGAGACCAAGCTCGCCAACGCCAACGCGCGTACGGCCGCGGAAGCCACCGACGACCTGGTGTTCTGGCCGAAGGCCGAGTTCGACCAGCTGGTGGAGCGGTGGCCGGCGCTGACCGAAACCTACGGCGCGGACTGGGACGAACACCGGGCCCGCCTGGAGCGCGAGCTGGTCCGGCGCTCCGGGCCCGACCTGGTGCTGGTGCCCGGCACCGTCGCGGGCCTGGAGGCGGCAGGTGACCCGGCCGACCCGCAGACCAGGGCGTCCTACGTCAGCAACAGCACCGAGCACATCAACTGGCCGCCCGAGCGCAACGCCCCGTGCTGGTGCGGCTCCGGCATCAAGTACAAGAAGTGCTGCCTGCCCCGCTCGCGCGGGTGAGACGCGGGTGAGACGCGGGTGACTCGCGGGTGAAGGTCCGCATCGGGGTGGGCACCGGCTCGCTGCCCGCCGGAGCGCTGGAGCGGTTGGTGTCCCGGCTCGACGAGCTCGACATCGACTCGCTCTGGCTCTCCGAGCAGCTCTCGGCCCCGTCCGTCGACCCGATGACCGGCCTGGCCTGGGCGCTGGCCCGCAGCGAACGGTTGAAGGTCGGCACCGGTGTGGTGGTGTTGCCGGGCCGGAACCCGGTGCTGTTCGCGAAGGAACTGGCGACGCTCGCGCTGCTCGCTCCGCGCCGGGTGTTACCCGCGGTGGGTCTCGGCCCGGCCCGCGCGAGCGAGCGGGGCGCGTTCCCGGTGCCGCCGGGGAAGCGCGGCGCGGTCTTCGACGAGGCGCTGACCGTGGTGCGTCGCCTGCTGTCGGAGCCGACGGTCACGTTCCACGGCGAACACTTCTCGTTCGACGACATCGGCATCGGGGAGCGACCTCCCCGCCCACCCGACATCTGGCTGGGCGGGGCGGTGCCGGCGGCGCTGGAGCGGGTCGGCCGGTTCGGCGACGGGTGGCTGGCCAGCCGGCGGACACCGGCGGAGGCGGCGGCCGGCATCGCGAGCATCAACGCGGCCGCCGAGCGGGCCGGGCGCGAGATCGAACCCGACCACTTCGGTCTGAGCCTGCCGGTGGCGTTCGGTGCGCTGCCCGCCGAGACGGCGGCGGCTCTCCGCACCCGCCGCCCGGACGTCGATCCGGCCGAGCTGGTGCCGGTGGGCTGGCCGGCGATCACCGCGGCGATCGAGCGGTACGTCGAGGCCGGCGTCACCAAGTTCGTGCTCTACCCGGTGATCACCCCGGCCGAGTGGGACGACTTCCTCGACGCCTTCACCGAGCACGCGAAACCGCTGGAGACCTGAGTCAGGCCGTCGGGTCGGGGAGGCCGTGGCCCAGTGCCGCCTGGACGATCCGGAGTGCTTCGCCGGCGTCGAGACCGATGCTGGTGATCACGGCGGCGTACTCGCTGGCGGCACGTTGCGCCCGGGCGCGTCCCTGCTCGCCGGCCGCGGACACGAACGAGCCGGCGTGGCCGCGGGTCTCGATCAGCCCCGCCTCCTCCAGCTCCCGGTAGGCCCGCCCGACGGTGTTGACCGCCAGCCCCAGGTCCGCGGCGAGCCGCCGGATGGCCGGCAGGCGGGTGCCGACGGCAAGCGTGCGGTCCTGGATCTGCCGGGCGAGCTGGGCCCGCAGCTGCTCGAACGGCGGGGTGGGTGAGGACGGGTCGATGACGATCATCGGGCGCCCCGCGCGGTCGCCACGGTGATCGCGACGAGCGCGACGACGCTCAGGACGATGAACGCGAGCCAGGCGTAGTTCCACGAGTCGAGCCCGGTGGCGAACACCGACACGACCGGCAGCGACCACACCGCGGTCGGCACCGCGACCTCACGGGCGTCCTCGACACGCATCAGGTGGTCGACGGTCAGCGAGTTCTCGTCGTCGGCCACGACCGGGCGGGTCAGCACGTGACGCAGTTGCAGCGCGGTGCCGACCGCGAGCCCGCACAACCCCACGACCTGGATGATCGCGGCGTACCGCGCGGTCGAGTCACGCACGACCAGGTTGGCGATCGCCAGCACCGTCGCCGCCGCGAACGTCGTCACCAGGAACGCGGCCCGCGCCCGGCCGAGCACGCTGCGCCAGTCGGGCCGGACGGGGTGGGCCGCCCGGCGGGCCAGCGCCGCGGCGGCCCGCTGATCGACCCGCCACACCCACCGGTCCAGCAGGGACAGGGTCAGCACCAGGGCGAGCACCAGCGCCACCAGGCCCAGCAGCGCCACGAGCCGACCAGCCCCCAGCTCGTCGTCGGTGGCGTCGGACGGTAGTTGGGCGACGTTGACCAGGGCGACCGCGACGAGGAACACGGCCAGCGCCACGGCGGCGGCCACGCGCGCGCGGCGCCGGACCGTCAGGCGCGCGGCGAGCCCCGGTGTCGGTGGGACCTCGGCCAGGCCCCGCCCGGCCAGCCACAACCGGGCGATCCTGATCCCCGTAGGAACGGTCTCCGCGGACATGAGCACCTCCAACGTCTCAACCCTTGTCGCAACAGCTTGAGACAATGCTTGCGACAAGTCAATAAGAGGTGGACGGTCGGCTGCGCGGCCTTGTAGCTTCCAGTCGGCCGTGGCCCTGCCGGAGGAGGTGAGACCCATGAACGTGCTAGCAGCGTGGGTGCTCCCCCTCCCGTCACGATCGGGCGATTGACGTAGGTGTCGCCGGGAGCGCCTCTCTCCCGAAAGGCAACACCTCATGTTCGACGTCATCATTTCCGGCTGTGGGCCGACCGGAGCCGTGCTCGCCGCCGAGTTGCGCCGGCACGACGTCCGGGTTCTCGTCCTGGAGAAGGACACCGAGCCCGTCTCGTTCGCACGCATCGTCGGCCTGCACATCCGCAGCCTCGAGCTGCTGGCCATGCGTGGGCTGCTGGAGCGCGTTCTCGAACGCGGACGCAAGCGGCCGGCCGGCGGCTTCTTCGCGGCCATCCCGGCGCCCGTGCCCGACGGGCTGGACTCCGCCCAGGCCTACCTGCTCGGCATCCCGCAGCCGGTCCTCGTCCAGCTGCTCGAGGAGCACGCGATCGCCCTGGGCGCCGAGGTGCGGCGCGGCTGCGCGGTGACCGCGCTCGAGCCGGACACCGAGGGCGTGACCGTCGGACTGTCCGACGGGGCACAGCTGCGTACGCGCTACCTCGTCGGCTGCGACGGCGCCCGCAGCACCGTGCGCACACTGCTCGGGGTCGGCTTCCCGGGCGAGCCCGCACGCACCGAGACGCTGATGGGTGAGCTGGCGGCCGCGACACCGCCGGACGAGATCGCCGCCACGATGGCCCGGGTCCGCGAGACCGACCCGCGGGTGATCGTCGCGCCGGTCAGCGAGCGGACCTACCGGGTCATCGTTCCGGCGGCGGGCGTCGTCGACCGGGCCGAACCACCCACCCTCGACGACTTCCGGCGGCAGTTGCGCGCGCTCGCCGGAACCGATTTCGGGGTGCACTCCCCGCGCTGGTTGTCCCGCTTCGGCGACGCCACCCGGCTCGTCGAGCACTACCGGGTCGGGCGGGTCCTGCTGGCCGGCGACGCGGCGCACATCCACCCGCCGATCGGCGGGCAGGGGCTCAACCTCGGCCTGCAGGACGCGTTCAACCTCGGGTGGAAACTCGCCGCCCAGATCCGCGGCTGGGCGCCGGAGCCGCTGCTCGACACCTACCAGTCCGAACGCCGCCCGGTCGCCGCCGACGTGCTCGACAACACCCGCGCCCAGATCGAGCTGTCGTCCACCGAGCCCGGCCCGCAGTCGGTGCGCCGGCTGCTCACCGAGCTGATCGGCTTCGATCAGGTGAACCGTCACCTGATCGGGAAGATCACCGCGATCGACCTGCGCTACGACCTCGGTGAGGGCCCCGCCCCGGTCGGCCGACGTCTGCGTGACGTCGAGCTGGCGCAGGGGAGCCTCTACGACCGGCTGCACCATGGCCGGGGCCTGCTGCTCGACCGCACCGGACGTCTGACCGTCGGGCGCTGGTCGGACCGGGTCGAGCACGTCGCGGATCCGGCGGCGTCGCTGGAGGTGCCTGCGGTCCTGCTCCGCCCCGACGGCTACGTCGCCTGGGCCGGTGACGAGCAGCACGACCTGGACGACCGGCTGGCCCGCTGGTTCGGCCCCGCCGGCTAACTCGAGCTGTCGAGGATGTCGTCCAGCCGGATGTCGGGGTGGTCCCTGGTCACCGAGGACAGCCGCCACGGTGACGGGAAGACCGCGAGCAGCGCCCCGTCCCGCGTCCGGGTGAACACCTCGACGCCGGGGGCCCGCTCCAGGACGCCGACCGCGGCGGCGTCGGTGCGGCGGGCCAGCTGGTAGGGCAGCGGGTCCAGGACGCCGGGTGCGCCGAACTCCTGGGCCAGGCGGTGCAGCGCGACGTCGAACTGCATCGGGCCGACCGCGGCGAGCACCGGGGCCTGCTCGCCGCGCCGGTCGGACACCAGCACCTGGACGACGCCCTCCTCGTCGAGCTGGACGACACCGCGACGGAACTGCTTGACGCGGCTGAGGTCCTTCGGACGGAGCACGGCGAAGTGCTCGGGGGCGAACGCGGGCAGCGGCGGGAACGCGACCGCGCGCCCGGTGTAGAGGGTGTCGCCGACACGCAGCGCGGACGCGTTGACCAGGCCGACGACGTCGCCGGGGTAGGCGATGTCGAGCGTCGAGCGCTCCTGACCGAACAACGAGCTGGCGTACTTCGTGCTGAACGGGCGGCCGGTGGTGGCGTGGACGACCTGCATGCCCCGGTCGAACCGGCCGGAGCACACCCGGACGAACGCGATCCGGTCCCGGTGGGCCCGGTCCATGTTCGCCTGGACCTTGAACACGACGCCGGAGAAGTCCGCCTCGAGCGGGCGCGGTGCCCCTCCGGCGGTCGGCCGCGGACCGGGCGACGGGGCCAGGTCGACGATCCCGTCGAGCAGGTGACGCACACCGATGTTGGAGACCGCGCTGCCGAAGTACACCGGGGTGGCCTTGCCGGCCAGGAAGTCGTCCGGGTGGTGCTCGGCGCCGATGCTGCTGAGCAGGTCCAGCTCCTCGACCGCCGTGGTGTACGCGGCGTCGCCGCTCAGCGCGGCCGGGTCGAGCACGCTCTCCGCCGCCACCGTGGCCCCACCGGCCGAGCGTTCGAACCCGACGACCTCGTCGTCGCGGCGACGGTCGACGAGCCCCTCCAGCGCACCGGCGATGCCGACCGGCCAGGTGACCGGCGTCGGGCGGATGCCCAGCCGCTCCTCGACGGCGTCGAGCAGCCCGAGCGCGTCCTGCCCCGGCCGGTCCCACTTGTTGATGAACGTGAGGATCGGGATGCCGCGGTGACGGCAGACCTCGAACAGGCGCAGCGTCTGGGGCTCCAGGCCCTTGGCCGCGTCGAGCAGCATCACCGCGCAGTCGACCGCCGTCAGCACCCGGTAGGTGTCCTCGGAGAAGTCGGCGTGGCCGGGCGTGTCGACGAGGTTGAGGATCGTGTCGCGGTAGGTGAACCGCAGCGCGGCCGACGTGACCGAGATCCCGCGTTCGCGCTCCATCTCCATCCAGTCGCTGGTGACGCCACGGCGACTCGCCTTGCCGTGTACCGCGCCGGCCTGGGTGATGGCGTCGGCGTGCAGCGCCAGCGCCTCGGTCAGCGTGGACTTCCCCGCGTCGGGGTGGCTGATGACGGCGAAGGTCCGCCGACGGCGGGCTTGGACGGCGACGTCGGGGTCGGACACCAGATCCCTACTTCCAGCTGAACAGGTTCTCGACCGTCAGCGTAGGCGGACGCGGCTGATGTCCGCCAACGTCGCTGACAGCGCGCTGAGAGGCGATGGCAGCGAGCTGTGCGCGATCTGACGGCGGCGGGGGCCAAGGTCGTTGCTGTGCGCAACCGCGCCTCATGACCGCGAAGTACCTACCGATGGGTTCCACCGTGACTGCCACCCCCGACGTCGCCGCACCCGGCCAGTCGTCGCACACCTACCGTTCGCTGGGCGCGGCCTGGATCCCGCTGGCCGCCCTCTGCCTGGCGTTCTTCGTCGAGATGGTCGACAACACGCTGTTGTCGATCGCGCTGCCGACGATCGCCCGTGACCTCGGGAGCAGCACGACCGGCCTGCAGTGGGTCACCGGCGCGTACTCGCTGACGTTCGGCGGTCTGCTGCTCACCGCCGGCTCGATGGCCGACCGCCTCGGCCGCCGCCGTGTCCTGCTGGTCGGACTGGCCGTGTTCGGGCTGCTGAGCCTGGGCGTCGTCTTCGTCTCCGAGAGCTGGCAGCTGATCGCGCTGCGCGCCGGTCTGGGCATCGCGGCGGCGGCGATGGCGCCGATCACGAACTCGCTGGTCTTCCGCCTGTTCGACGACCAGACGCTGCGCATGCGTGCGATGACCGTGATGATCATCGTCGGCATGTCCGGCTTCGTCCTCGGCCCGGTGCTCGGCGGCACCGTGCTGGCCCACTTCGACTGGCAGTGGCTGCTGCTGGTCAACGCCCCGATCGCGCTGATCGCCTGCATCGGCGTGCGGCTCGGGGTGCCGGCCGACCGCGCCGAGGACCTGACCGACGACACGCTCGACCTGCCCGGCGCCGTGCTCAGCGTCGCCGCGATCGGGCTCGCGTGCTACTCGCTGACCAGCGGCATCGACAACGGCTGGAGCTCCGCGATCACGATCGCCTCGATCGTCGGCGCCGTGGTGGCGGCGCTCGGGTTCGTGTGGCACGAGCGTCGTACGCCAGCGCCGATGCTCGACCTGAAGCTGTTCTCCAACGGCACCGTCCGGGGCGCCGCGATCGCGCAGATCGGGACGTCGATCGCGATGGCCACCGTGATGTTCGGCCTGATCCTGCACTTCCAGTACGCCTACGGGTGGAGCCCGATGCGTGCCGGTCTGGCCAACCTGCCGATCATCGTGACGATGCTCGCCGCCACCCCGCTGTCGGAGTGGCTCGCGAAGCAGTTCGGCCACCGGATCGCGTGCCTGGTCGGCGCGGGTTTCCTGGCCGGCTCGCTGGCCGGACTGTCCTGGGGCGTCGACCACGGGTACGCGGTCATCGCGGTCTGCATGGTGGCGATGACGATCGGTCTGCGCACCGTCATGACGATCTGCGCCATCGCCCTGGTCGACGCGATGCCGAGCAACCGCACCTCGATGGGCACCGCGCTCAACGACACCGCCCAGGAGGTGGGCACGAGCGTCGGAACCGCGGTGATCGGCACGTTCATCGCCGCGCTGGTGGCCACCCAGCTGCCGGCCGGTGCGTGGAGCGCGAGCCTGGTGGCGTCGTTCTTCCACGGCGAGCGGATCACCTACGCGGTGGTGGCGGTGATCGTCGGACTGGTCGCGGCGGGCGGCGCGCTCACGCTCACCAACTCGCGCTCGGTCGAAGAATAGGTAGCGGTTGCCGATGCGCCGCGTCCGGCGGTCGCACAGGCTCGACGTCGTGCCCGGAACCGAGAGCCGACGTCGAGCCCACCTCGTGGGCAGCATTCCGGCGGACGACGCCGCCGACGCGATGCGGTTGGCGGTCGAACACCTGCCGGGGCGCCTGGACCACCTGCCCGACGGCGAGACGGGTGAGCGGAGCCAGTGGATCATGAACGTCCTGGACGACTTCCGTCACCATCCGGCGTTGGAGATCACCCGGCCCGGCGACTTCTCCGGGTACGACACGGTGCCCCGCTACCGGGTCCGCCGCGGTGAGCGGCTCTACGGCGCCACCCTGGACCTCGGTATCACCGCCGCCGCGCGTGCGTCGTACCCGGTCTACCGGGAGCAGCGCGCCGCGGGCGTCCGGGGGTTCCAGGTCGGCATCCCGGGAGCGATCGACCTGGCGCTGTTCACGTTCGGTCCGACCGGTGTCCTGCGTTACGAGCGGCCGTTCGCCGAAGCGCTCGCGATCGCCATGCACGAGGTGCACCGTGACGACGTGGTGTTCCAGGTGGAGCTGCCGGCCGAGCTGGTGCTGCTGACCAGGGCGCCGCGCCCGGCGCGCCGGGCGCTGGCCGGCCTGCTGGCCGGGCGGGTGGCGGCACTCGCCCTGGGCGCACCCCGCGGAGCCCGGTTCGGTGCGCACCTGTGCCTGGGTGATCTCAATCACCGGGCGCTGGGGGCGCCGAGCGACGCCCAGCCGCTCGTCGAGCTGGCCAACGCGCTGGTCGAGCGCTGGCCGGCGAGCCGCCCGCTGCAGTACGTGCACCTCCCGCTGGCGGCCGGGGCGGAACCTCCGGTGGTCGACCCCGCGTTCTACCGGCCCCTGCGTGGCCTGCGGCCCGGTGGCGTCCGCGTCGTCGCCGGTTACGCCCACGAAGAGCAGGACCTCGGCACCCAGCGGCGCGTCCGCGACCAGGTCGAGGACGCGGTCGGCGCCCGGGTCGACGTGTCGACGAGCTGCGGCCTCGGGCGCCGCGACCGGGCGGGTGCGATCGCCGCCATGGACCGGATCCGGACCCTCCTCGACGACTGACGCGGTTGGGCGTAGCAACCGACGCGGATTACTCTTCAGAACCGGCAGCGTCGCCGATCTACCGAGAGGCGATCGGCCTGCCGTCATGGGACGGGTGACGACGTCACGCACAGAGGAACCGCACCCGAATGACCGTCACGTCACCCACCGCCACGATCCCGGCTCCGCCGCGCCGCACCCGGGCCCTGCCGGGCCTGCTGGCCCTCGGCGTCGGCGGCTTCACGATCGGCACCACCGAGTTCGTCACGATGGGCGTCCTGCCGCAGATCGCCGAGGGACTCCACCGCACCGAGCCGCAGGCCGCGCACGGCATCACCGCGTACGCGCTCGGCGTGGTCGTCGGCGTGCCGGTGCTGGCCATCCTCGGCGCCCGGCTGCCCCGGCGCGGGCTGCTCCTGGCCCTGATGAGCGCCTACGCGGTGTTCAACCTGCTCACCGCGATCGCGCCGAACTACGGCCTGTTCGTCGCCGCGCGCTTCCTCGACGGGCTGCCGCACGGCGCGTACTTCGGCATCGCCAGTCTGGCCGCGGCCGCGTTGGTCGACCCGGCCCGGCGCGGGCGCGCGATCGCGTCGGTGATGCTGGGCCTGTCGGTCGCGAACCTCGTCGGCGTGCCGGCCGCGACCTGGATGGGGCAGCACCTGGGCTGGCGCACGACCTACCTGGCCTGCGCCGTGCTGGCGGCGCTCGCGGTCGCGCTCATCTCCGCGTTCGTGCCCGCGACGCCGGCCACCGGCCAGAGCAGCGGCCGCGCGGAGGCCCGGACGTTCTTCACCCGCGGCCAGGTGTGGCTGACGATCGCGGCGGGCTCCATCGGCCTCGGCGGGGTGTTCGCGATCTACTCCTACATCGCCACGACCGTCACCGGCGTCGCCGGGCTCTCGGCCTCCGCCGTCCCGCTGTTCCTGCTCGCGTTCGGTCTCGGCCTGACCGTCGGCACCTGGGCCGGCGGCGAGCTGGCGGCCTGGTCGGTCTACCGGTCGCTGCTGCTCGGCGCCATCGGCACGACGCTGGCCATGCTGGCGTTCTGGTTCGCCGCACCGCACGGCTGGTGGGCGCTCCCGGTGGTGTTCGTCTTCGCCGGGCTCGGTTCGATCGTGGTGACGAACCTGCAACTGCGTCTCATGGACGTCGCCGGCGACGCGGTGACGCTCGGCGCGGCGATGAACCACGCGTCGCTCAACGTCGGCAACGCGTTGGGGGCGTGGGCCGGTGGCGTCGTCATCGCGGCCGGGTTCGGCTACCGCGCCCCCGCGCTGATCGCGACCGGCCTGGCGATCGTCGGCGTGCTCATCATCGCGCTCTCCGGCGCGCTCTCCCGCCGGGACGGCAGGGCACAATAAGGCGGTGGGAGGACAGGAGTTCGGCGCCGCCGTGCGCCAGCTGCGCGAGAGCACGGCTCCCGCGTCGGTCGGGCTACCGGTAGGCGATCGGCGGGTTCCCGGGCTGCGCCGGGAAGAGCTCGCTGACCTCGCCGGCATGTCCGCGGACTACGTGCGGCGGTTGGAGCAGGGACGCAGCCACCCGTCGGCCGGTGTGGTGAACGCGATCGCCCGCGCGTTGAAGGTCGGGCGGGCGGAGTACGAGCGGCTCTGCGCGCTGGCCGGGTACGCCGCCGCCGACGGGCAGGTGCCCAACGAGGTCGGGCCCGGCGCCACCCGGCTGCTGGAACGTTTCGCCGACACCCCGATGTTCATCTCCGACGCGGCGATGAACCTGGTCGCGGTCAACAGCGCGTTCCTGGCCCTGGAGCACTGGACGCTCACCGGCGACCCCTGGGACTGGAACGTCGCCTGGCGCACGTTCTGCGACCCGTTCGACCAGTTCCAGCAGTCCGACGCGGACGCGTCCGACCACGAGTCGATCCTCGTCGCCCAGCTGCGGAGCACGTTACTGCGCTACCCGACCGACGCGTCGCTCGCGTCGCTCGTCGACGAGCTGCGGACCCACAGCCGCCGGTTCGACGCGCTGTGGCGCACGCCGCGACCGGTCGCGGCCTACGAGAGCAGCGCCGCGTTCGAACACCCCGACGGCCACTCGGTGACGCTCGTCGGCAGCCTGCTCGCGGTGCCGGGTGACGACCTGACCGCGCTGCTGCTCACCGCGGCGCCCGGATCGGCCGACGCGGCCCGGCTCGCCGAGGTCGTCGGCGCCGCCGAAGGGCCGGCCGTCGTGCGGGTGGGCCAACTCGGCCCAGGTTGATCGCGCCGGATCCTGCGATGTTGGGTGCGGCCCCGGAGACGGGGCCACGGAGCACTCACAGGAAGCAGGCCCAGCCATGAAGGCAGTGCGTTTTCACGAGTTCGGCGGTCCCGAGGTCCTGCGTTACGAGGACGTCGAGCAGCCCACCCCGGGCGCCGGCGAAGTTCGGGTACGCGTCGCCGCCACGTCGTTCAACGGGGTCGACGGCAACATCCGCGCCGGCTTCATGCAGGGGCCGATCCCGGTGGAGCTCCCGCACACCCCGGGCATCGACGTCTCCGGCACGGTCGACGCGCTCGGCGACGGGGTGGACGGCGTCGCGGTCGGTGACCAGGTCGTCGGCTTCCTGCCGATGGTGGGCACCGGCGCGGCCGCGGAGTACACGATCGCGCCGGCGGACATCCTGACCGCGGCCCCCAAGAAAGTCCCGCTCGCCGACGCGGCGGCGCTGCCCCTGGTGGGGCTCACCGCGTGGCAGGCGCTGTTCGAGCACGGCAACCTGGCCGCCGGGCAGCGGGTGCTGATCAACGGCGCCGGGGGAGCGGTCGGCGCCTACGCCGTGCAGCTGGCCAAGGACGCCGGTGCGTACGTGATCGCGGTGGCCTCTCCGCGCAGTAGCGGACGGGTGGCCGGCGCCGACGAGATCGTCGACCACACCACCACGGACGTGACCGCGGCGGTGACCGAGCCGGTCGACCTCGCGCTCAACCTCGCGCCGGTCGCCCCGGAGCAGCTGGCCGCGCTGGTCACCCTGGTCCGGGACGGTGGCGCGCTCGTCAACACCACGGTCTGGATGCCGGCACCCTCCGACGAGAAGCGCGGAGTGCGCGGCATCGACCTGTTCGTCCGCAGCGACGCCGACCAGCTGGCCGACCTGGTGGCCCGGGTCAACACCGGCGAACTGACGATCGACGTCGCTCAGCGGGTGCCGCTGGCCGACCTGGCCACCCTCCACGCCCAGGCCGGCGCGGGCGACCTCTCCGGCAAGGCCGTCATCGTCGTCTGATGACGCGCAGTCACCACTCCGCGCCGATGGTGCAACCTAGGCGGCTTTCGCCGACGCGAACGCGGGACTCGCGCGCGCACGCTCGGTGAGGTCAGTCCGACGTCCGTTGCGGAGGAAATTTGATGCGAACTGCTCGAGCGATGTCGACCCTGCTGGCGATCGTCGGAGCGCTGACGGTCGCCGCCGCGCCCGCATCGGCGACCCCGGACACCGGCTCCGGTCCCGGCGCTCCGCAGTGCGCCGGACGGGGCACCGACCCGGCCGCGAGGATCCGCTACCGCGCGGAGACGGTGATCGACGCGCCGCTGCGCACCGTGTGGCGCATCCAGACCGACGTCGCCCGATGGCCGACGTGGCAGTCGGCCGTCACCACCAGCAAGCGTCTCGACCGGGGCCCGCTGCGCCCCGGATCGTCGTTCCGGTGGACGACCCCGGTGCCCGAGACCGCGCTCAACCCCGCGACGACGCTCGCGGTCACCTCCACCGTGAAGCAGGTGCAGCGCCAGAAGTGCGTGCGCTGGACCGGCCCGGCGGTGGGTAAGGGCCTGCGTATCGACCAGGGTGTCCACGTCTGGGAGTTCCGCGAGGTCCACGGCCGGGTCCACGTCCGCACCGAGGAGACCTGGCGCGGCGCTCAGCCCGAGCAGGACGTCGCGTTCTCGACCGCGGTGCTCGGCGCCGGGCTCGACGCCTGGCTGAAGGACCTGAAGACGACGGCCGAGCGGGAGTGCGGCCGACACTGACGTCGAGATGAGAAAACGGCCCCGCCCCGGCGGGGCCGTTTCACGTGTCGGCGCCGAGGCCCCGCAGGTTACGCAGCTGCCGGCGCGACGTGATGCCGAGCTTGCGGAAGATGTTGCGCAGGTGGGCGTCGACGGTCCGGGGGCTGACGTAGAGCCGGGCAGCCACCTCGGCCGACGTCGCGCCGGTCGCGACCAGCCTCGCCACGTAGAGCTCGCGGCTGGTCAGCTGCTCGTAGGTCGGCGTCGTCCGGCTGCGCGCGGTCTCCCCGGTGGCGCGGAGCTCGTCGGCGGCGCGGCGGGCGAACGCGTCGATCCGCGCGTCGGAGAGCAGTTCGTGGGCGATCCGGAGGTGCCTGCGGCTGTCGCGCCGACGCCCCTGGCGGCGCAGCCACTCGCCGTACAGGAGCTGGGCCCGGCCCCGGTAGAGCACCAGCGGGGACTTCTCCAGGTGCTCGACCGCGCTCCGGTAGTCGTCCTCGACGCCGGTCACCAGGGCACGGGCGTAGGCCGCGACCCCCGCGGCGGACTCCGTCGCGGCGGCCAGGGCCCGCTCGGACAACTCCTCCAGCGCGGAGGCCGCGGCGCCCGGCTCGTCGGTGCGGACGGCGGCCTCGACCAGTTCGGGCAGAGCGGCCCCGGCGAGGAACAGATCACCGGACGCGACGGCCCGGCGAGCGGCCACCAGCGCGGCCGGATAGTCGGCCAGGCTGTTGTTGAGCACCGCCGCGGACCAGTGCACGTTGGCCACCAGCTGGCCGGACCCCGGTTCGGCCGCCGCGGCCGCCACCGCGTCGAACAGCTCGAACGCGTCGCGGTCACCGCGCACCGCGGCGACGTACAGACGGTCGTAGTAGACCGGCGCCAGACCGACCGCGTCCGCGATGGCTTCCCCCTCGGCGGTCGCCGTGAGGGCGCGGCCGAGGTCACCCATGAGCGCGGCGCTGGACGCGATCTGGCCGAGGCCCAACCGGAGCAGGAGCGGTGACCCCGACTCGCGGCCGGCCTCGACGAGCCCCTCCGCGATCGCGCGGTGCGCGGTGGCGTCCCAGAGCTCGGCCGCCAGCAGGGAGGCGAGCGCCGGGCGCCGCGTCCACAGCGGATTTTGCGCGTTCTCGAGCTCCCGGCGGATCAGCGGTGCCGCCGCCCGGTGGCCGCCCGCGGCCAGGGAGGCCAGCGCGTTCAACAGGTCCGGTGGGGCTGGTGCCGCGCGCCGGGCGGCCGCGAGGACCTGCTCCAGCACACCGGTGGGGCGGCCGACGAACAGGCTCATCTCCAGCGCGTCGACGAGGCATTCACGCGATCGGTGCGGATCGACGTCACGCAGCCGCTCGGCGGCGCGCAGCATGTACATCGGGCCGTCGTCGGCGTCGTGCCGGGCGAGCGCGATCTGCCCGCGTAAGAGGTCGACCTCGGCGTGCCGGCGCGGGTCGAGCGCGTCGGTCCCGACCGTGCGCAGGAGCTCCGCCGCGTTGTCGACCGCGCCCGCGTCGAGGCCGGCCTGCGCGGCGGCGAGCGTCCGTTCGACGCGGGTGTCGGGGTCGGTGGTGAGAGCCGCCGCGCGCTCCAGGAACGCGGCCGCGGCCGCGAATCCGCCCCGGGACTGGGCGCGTGACGCGGACTGCCGCAGCGCGGTCGCGACCTCGTCGTCGGGGCCGATGCACGCCTGGGCCCGGTGCCAGGCCCGCCGGTCGGGGTCGGTGACGGGGTCGGTGACCTCGGCCAGCGCTTCGTGCGCCCGGCGACGCTGCTCGCCGGACGCGGCCCGGTACACCGCGGACCGGGCCAGCGGATGGCAGAAGCGGATCCGGGTGGCGAACTCGACCAGGCCGGTGTCGGCGACCGCCGCGCGGACCCCCGGGGCGTCGAGGCCCAGGTGCCGTGCGGCCGGCCACAGCAGGCCCGGGTCGCCGGTCGGCTCGGCGCCGGCCACCGTGAGCAGCAGCCGCGCCGCAGGGGGCAGGTCGGTCAGCCGCTCGCGGAAGCCGCTCTCGATCCGGTGGGTCAGCGACGTCGTGTCCGGCGGCGCGAAGCCCCCCGCGCGCGGCAGCTCGAGGAGCGCGAGCGGGTTTCCCTGGGCCTCGGCCACGATCCGGTCGCGGACCTCCTCGTCGAGGTGCGCGGCGCCACTGGCGGCGAGCAGCGTCCGCGCTTCGAGGTCGGTCAGCCCGCTGACGGTGAGGCCGGGGAGCTGGTCGAGCGCGTCCGGCGGGGCCGGGGTGCGGACCGTGAACACGATCGCGACCGGCTCGGCGGTGATCCGGCGGGCCAGGAACGTGATCGCGTTCGCCGAGGCGGCGTCGAGCCACTGCGCGTCGTCGACGAGGCAGAGCAGCGGCTGCTCCCTGGCCGCGGCGGCCAGCAGGTTCAGCGTGGCCAGGCCGACCCGGAACAGGTCGGCGGCGCCGGGCGCGGACTGGAACACGACCCGCAGGGCGTCCCGGTGCTGGTCCGGGAGGTCGGCCAGGTGCTCGAGGAACGGCGCGCACAGCTGGTGCAGCGCCGCGTACGGCAGCACGTTCTCGAACTCGGCTCCGGAGGCGTCGACGATCCGGAAGCCGGTGGCGGCCCGGCGGGCGTGGTCGAGCAGCGCGCTCTTGCCGATGCCGGCCTCGCCCCGCAACACCAGGACGCCACCCGGCCCGGTACGCGCGGCCGCGATCAGCTCGTCGAGACGCCGGGCCTCCTCCTGTCTCCCCACGAGGCGATCAGCGGGCGCGGCCGTCCACACGATGGGAACGTTAACGCGCGGCGCCCGACCTCCGGCAATGAACGCCGGACGCACCGGCGACGGCGGCCATCGACGGCTTCGTCGTGGTGACCACCGCACTGGCCTACGTACTCGGCCGGGGCTGGCGGCTACTGGACGCGGGAGCTGCCGAGGTTCGTCGGTAGCGCTGCCATCAGCTCGGCGAGGACGGGGTCGGTCTCGACGTGACGCCGCTGGAGATCGGCCACCTTGGCGCCGAACTCGGGGTCGGGGTCGTCGGTGACGTCGAAGGCCTCGAACTTCTCCATCATCGGCAGTCCGCCGCGTTCGGCCGCGGAGTGCGCCGGATGGGTGAGGTACTCCCAGTAGCCGTCCAGGTCGGCCAGGACGAACACCGCGCCGAAGTCGTAGTCGGCGCCGATGTCGGTGCCGACGACGAAGCTCAGCACGGCCGGGATCTCCTCGCCGGCCGTCCGTAGCAGCGCGAGTGCCTCGTGCGCGGCCTCGGCGGAGATGCCGTCCTTCAACTTGATCCGGTTGCCGTGGAAGATCACCAGTCGCCGCCTTCGCTCGGGGAGGTGTGCCGGACACCTTCATCGAACGCTCGAGCGGCGGTCTCTCGCGTCGGCAGAACCTACGTACCGCCGGCCGCGCCTACGACGGCGTGTCCGTCGAGGACTTCGTCCAGCAGCTGGGGGTGCACCGCAACAGCCTCTACAAGGTCTTCGGAAGCAAACGCGGGCTCTATCTCGCGGCCTTGCGGTGGCACCTCGAGCACCAGCTCCCGCCGCTGGCCGAGCGGCTCGCCGCCGGCGCCGACGTCGTCGACGAACCCGGGCTCGACCTGCTGTTGCTGGCCGCGGTCGAGCGCGCCCCCGTCGACGTCGAAGTGGCCGCCCTGGTGTCCAAAGCCTGGCACGACCTGGAGCGGGCACTGCAGCTGTCCCCGGCTCCGACCGCGCTCAGCGCGGTGCTCGGCGAACGGCTCCGGGTCCGCGCCGGGGTGCGCCGCCCGTAGCGCTCGCCACCCACCGCCGGCCGGACGTCGGTTCCGGCCGGTCCCGCCTGCCCACGAAAGGACTTTGCGCATGGCTCAGGTCAGCATCAACGGCGACGACCTCGTCGTGGAGATGGAAGCACTGGAGAAGCTCTGGGCGTTCAAGAGCCGCCTGGTGATCCCGCTGGTGAACGTCCGGGGCGCCACCGCCGACCCGGGGATCGCCCACGACCCGAAGGGCCTGCGCGCGCCCGGGACGAACGTGCCCGGCGTGATCACCGCGGGCACGTTCCACCAGGACGGTGAGCGCGTCTTCTGGAACGTCCGCGACCGGGCCCGCGCCGTGGTCATCGCGCTCGCCGACGAGCGCTACGCCCGCCTGGTCGTCGAGGTGCCCGACCCGGCCGCCACGGTCGCGCTGATCGAGCAGGCGATTCCCCGATGAAGGCCGGTCTCCGGCTCGCACTGTCGGCGGCCGTCCTCACCGGCCTCGTCGCGGCGGCGGCCCCACCGGCCCGCGCCGCGGCGCCGACCGCGCCGACCGTGCCTGCGACCGACCACGAGGTCAGTTTCGTGGTCGACGGCACCACCACGTACGGCACTCTGCACGTCCCCGCCCATCACCGGGGTCGGACGATGAAGGCCGCGCTGCTGTTACCCGGCAGCGGCCCCACCGACCGCAACGGTGACCAGGCCGCGCTCGCGCCCCACACGCTGACCCAGCTCGCGGCGGCACTGTCGCGCGAGGGCGTGGTCAGCCTGCGTTTCGACAAGTACGGCACCGGGCGCACCGGGCTCGGCGCCTACGCTCGGAAGCCGGAGACGATCGACTACGACGCGTTCGTCCGCCAGGCCGACGCGGCCTACCGCCTGCTCGCCGGGCGGCCCGAGATCGACCGGCGCGCGGTGCACCTGATCGGACACAGCGAAGGCGCGCTGACCGCGCTGCGCGTCGCCGTCACCGCGCGACCGCGTGCGGACGGCGTCGGCCTGCTGCAGCCGTTGGCGCGACGCTTCCTCGACGTGCTCGCCCAGCAGCTGCGTGACCAGTTGGCCGCCGCCGTCGATGCCGGTCAGCTGGACCGTCCTCGGCAACGGGCCGCGGAGCGTGCCGTCGACCGCGCCGTGGCCGACCTCCGCGCACACCGCCCGATCGGCACCGAGGGCATGCCGCCGGCGGTGGCGGAGCTGTTCCGCGGGCTGGCCGGCCCCAGCCGCCGCTACGTCGAGACGATCGACGCCGTCGAGCCCGCGTCGCTCGCCCGCCGCCTGCCGCCGGGAACCCGGACGCTGCTCACCTGCGGCACCGCCGACCCGCAGGTCCCGTGCGACGCCACCACCGAGCTGGCCGCCGTCGTCGGCCGGGTCGTCCTGCCCGGCGTCGGCCACCTGATGACCGACCCCGCCGCTCCGGGAACGCTCGCTCCGTCGCTGCTCGACGCGGTGCACCGGTTCCTGCGGGACTGACCCGTCAGCCGAACAGCGGGGCGGCCTTCTGCCCGGCTCCGACGAGCTCGCCCCGTGACGCTCAGTGCACCCGGGGTAGCGAACGCCGGTGGCCGGCGACCGTGAGGTTGATCCGGGTGGTCACGTCGTCGCGTCCCAGCACGGTCCGCAGGTCCGCGGCCACCGCGTCCGAGGCGGTAACCACGTCGGTGAGGTCGGCGTGCGGCTCCAGCGTCGCGGTGAGGTCGACGACGGTCGCGCCGCGCTCGTGGACGACGTGGCCGCGGGCCGAGCGGACCCCGGGTGTCTCGGCGAACACCGACGCGGCGGTGTCGGCCGGGCCGGCGGGGGAGAGCACCAGACGTCCGCTCCGGTCGGACCCGGAGAGGAGCAGCGCGCCGACGCCGCGCCGGGGCAGGTGCGCGAGCAGCCACCAGGCCGCGAGCACGACCGCGAGCACCCCGGCGGCGCCGGAGGCCAACGGCCACCAGGACGCGGTGACGACGTCGTCGGCGGATCCGGTGCTGATGCGGTCGGGTGTACCGGGCCACTGATCGGCCAGCCAGCCGGTCGGCCACGCGACCAGGGCGGCGCCGAGGCCGAGGAGAACGACACCGGCCACCAGCGCGGCCAGCCGGTCGAGCACGAGCGTGGAGCGACGCATCACAGGACCCTCCGGGAGTCGGCGCGCGGCGCACGGAGCCGGACCCGCACGGCGGGCGGCGTCCGCAGGTGCGCCAGGCGCGCGGAGACGGCTCGCGTGACGGCGTCCGCGAGCGTGGGATCGTCGGTCGTGGCCTCGACCGTGGTCACGACGCGACGGCGGCCAGCCGACGTCCGCGCCGAGAGGACTCCACCCACCTCGCCGGCGGCGTCGGAGGCGAGCCGGGCCACCCCGTCGGCGGTGAGGTAGAGGCCGGTGGCGGAGTCGACCGGGATGCCGCGGCGGGGGCGCGGACGGACCGCGGCGTAGACGAGCCCGAGGCCGACGAGAGCGAGCCCGGCGCCGACCGGGATCAGCCAGGACCGCGCGGTGAGGCGGCCGGCGGCGTCGAGGAGTGCGGGCACGGTGGCCCGGCCCCCGAGCAGCCCACCGGCGACGAGGCCGTCACGCGCCAGGACGACACCGACGACGAGGAGCACGGTCGCGAGCAGCGGACCGGCGACGCCGATCGGCCCGCGGACGAGCCGGGCGGGGGCGCGTTCACCTGGTGTCGTCACTGGACTCTCCTTCCGGGGGTGGTGTCGTCGCGGACGATCGTGGCGACGGTGACGTCGACGGTGTCCACGCGGAACCCGGCCAGCGCCGTCAGCTGCTCGCCGACCGTGCTCCGGACGTCGGCGGCGAGCCGCGCCGCGGGCACCGGCCAGCGACCGGCGATCTCGAGCCGGGCCCGGACGCGGTCACCGGCGACCACGACCTCGGCGCGGGGGTAGCCGCGCCCGGCCAGCCCGCCCGACGTGACGGCGACGCCGTCCACACCGCGGGCCGCGGCGACCGCGATGCGCTCGGCCACCCGGTCGGCGATCCGGAGCCGGCCGCGCTCACCCGCGGGCACCGGCTCGGGCCGGGCCCCGGCGGCCGGTGCGGCGGGGGCCGTCGTCGTCTCAGCCACGGCCGCGTCCCGGCAGGAGCGACCCGAGGTCGATGCGCCGGTCCAGGTGGGCGCCGACCAGGTATCCGACCGTGGCGAGCAGCACGGCCGCCAGGCACCAGCCGAGGCCGCCGACGGCACCGGTGAGCGCGATTAGCAGCGCGGCGAACAGGCCGACGACCGACGCGGGAACGGTCATGGTGATCTCCTTCGATCAGGACGGGTCGATGTCTTCGACGACCACTCGGACGGGCAGGTCCACGGCGGTGGCCAGGGCGGCGTGGACGCGCTCGGCGGTGGCGCGGATCGGGGCCGAGGCGTCGAGCACCACGTGCACCTCGACGTCCTCGTCGTGCACGGTGACCCCGGCGACGCGGCGACCGGGCAGGTACGTGGCCACCTCGCCGAAGAGGCCGCCGTGCAGCCGGCTGACCCCGGGCACCCCGATCGCCAGCGCGGCGATCGTGTCCGCGAGCGTCGCGTCGACCTCCGGCCCGGCGGCCGGCTCGTCGGCCGCCGGGCCAGGGGGGCGAGCGATCACAGCACGCGCGGCGCGCGGTCGGACTCGACCGCGGTGTCCTCGTCGGGCAGGTAGATGTCGGCCACGGCGATGTTGACCTCGACGACCTCGAGCCCGGTCATCCGCTCCACCGACGTGATCACGTTGCGACGGACCCCGGCGGCCAGCTCGGTGATCGCGACCCCGTACTCGGCGATCAGGTCGATGTCGACGGCCGCCTGGGTCTCGCCGACCTCCACCGACACACCCTGCGAGTGGTTGGTGCGGCTGCCGGGGATCCGCTCGCGCAGCGCGGTGATGGTGCGGGCGGCGCCGCTGCCCAGCGTGTGCACGCCGGCGACGTCACGGGCCGCGATGCCGGCGATCTTGCTGACCACCGTGTCGGCGATCGAGGTCGAGCCGAGGTCGCCCGCCAGGCGGCTGCCGCGCACGACGAGCTCGCTCGAGCCGGCGCTGCGGGGGGTGGACGCGACGTTCTGCTTGGTCGTGGTCGTCGTCTCCGTCATGACCTCTCCTCCTCGGGAGTCCGTGTTGGTGTCGAATGGTTGGAGCCGGGGTGCGGCCCATTCGTCACGGCGGAGTTCCTGTGACCTAGGTCACAGTCGAGGGAGAATGGTCGCTGACCTGGGCAGATACGCCTGGTGCCCCCGACGACAGAGGCCGCCGACGGGCATCCGCCGGACCCCGTGCTGGTGCGCCGCGCGCGCCTCGGCGACAAGCAGGCGTTTGCGGCGATCGTCACGCGCCACGGCGCCGCGCTCTACCGCTACGCCTCCCGCGTCCTCGACGACCGCTCGGCGACCGAGGACGTTCTCCAGGACGCGTTCCTCGACGCCTGGCGCGGCCTGCCGAGCTTCCGCGGCGACTCCTCGCTGCGCACCTGGTTGTTCACGCTGGTGCGCCACCGCGTTTCGCGTCAGCTGGGCCGCCGCTCGGCCGTTCCGCAGACCGGTTTCGACGACGCCGCCGCCGACATCGCGGACCCGGCACCCGACCCGGCCCAGCTCTCCCTCGGCCGGGACCTGCGTGAGGCGCTGGACAGCGCGTTGCGGCTGCTCCCGGACCGGCAGCGGTCGGCCTGGCTGCTGCGCGAGGTGGAGCAGCTGAGCTACGCCGAGGTGGGTTTGGTCCTCGGCGTCAGCCCGACCGTCGTACGCGGTCTGCTGGAGCGAGCCCGGGTCACGTTGGCGACTACGCTGAAGGAGTGGCGGTGAACGACCCTTCGGACACCGGTGACGCCCTCGCGCGCGCGACCGACCTGCTGCGTGGGCACACCGACACCGGCTGGACGAGGCTGCAGCCCGGCCTGCTCGAGCGTGCGCGCGGTGCGTTCCGCACGTCCGAGCCCGTGCGCGGCCGCCACGCCCACGGCGACTACTTCGTCCGCACCGACGTGCTGACCGACCAGATCCGGCGCGCCGTCGACGCGATCCCCGGCGCCGCCGCGGCGTCGATCACCTGCACGACCGGTGACCGCGACGAACTCACCGGGGTCACGATGCAGATCAGCGCGGGCTACGGCCGCCAACTGTCCACGTTGGCGGCCCAGGCCCACGCCGCCGCCCACGCGACGATCGTCGAGCTGCTCGGCGACCTCGCGCCCGGCGTCGACGCCGTGCGGACCCACGTCCACATCGACGACGTCGTCGACGAGCGCTGAGCCGGCGTCAGGCCGGGCGGGCGACGGTGATGCCGCCGTCGACCGCGAACGTCGCACCGTGGACCATGCGGGCCCGGTCGGAGACCAGGAACGACACCGCGTCGGCGATGTCCTGCGGCTGCAGCGGGACGCCGGCGGGGGTGGTCGCCGCCATCGCGCGGACGGCCTCGGCCGCGTACTCGTTGCCCGGCGTCGCGGTGGCGCCGGGTGCGACGGCGTTGACCCGGACCCCGCGAGGTCCGTACTCGGCCGCCCACGACCGGGTCAGCTGCTCGTCCGCGGCCTTGGTCGCGCTGTAGAGCGCGCCGAACGGGCCGCCGAGCGTCGCCATCCAGGACCCGATGGTCACGATCGCGCCCGAACCCCGCTCGGCCATCGCCGGCGCGAGTGCCCCGACCAGGACGTGCGGCGCGCGGACGTTCACGGCGAGCATCGCGTCGAGGTCCTCGTCGGCGAGTGCCTCGGTCGGACCGACCGGGTAGAGCCCGGCGCTGTTGATCAGGACGTCGACCCGGCCGCCGAGCAGCTCGGTCGCCTCGGTCACGGCGGTCCGGAGCACACCCGGCGCGGCGCCGAGGTCGACGGCGAGGAAATCGGCCTTGCCGCCGGCGGCGCGGATGGCGTCGACGACGGCGGAGCCCCGGGCGGAGTCCCGGCCGCCGACGACGACGTGCAGACCGTCGGCGGCCAGGGTGCGAGCGATGGCGGCGCCGATTCCGCTGGTGGCGCCGGTGACGAATGCGGTGGTGAAGGTCATGCCGGGAAGTCTCGGCCGGTGCGCGGAGTGGTACCAGGTCACGTTCAGCCTGGTCATGGTGTGACCAGGCAGCGCACCGACGGGTCGGGTATAGCTGGAGACGTGCACCCCGACCGGACCGCGCTGGCGGCTTTTCTCCGCTCCCGCCGCGACCGGCTGAGCCCGGCGCAGGCCGGCCTCGAGCCGTTCCGCGGCCAGCGGCGCGTGCCGGGGCTCCGGCGCGAGGAGCTGGCGATGCTGGCCGGGCTGAGCGTCGACTACTACACGCGGATCGAGCAGGGACGACAGCCGAACATCTCGCTCGAGGTGCTCGACGCGTTGGCCTCGGCGCTCCGCCTCGACGACGTCGAGCGGGCACATCTGCACGACCTCGCGGCGCCGGGCCGGCGGCGCGGCGGAACCGCTGTCGCGCAGCGCCCCGATCCCGGCCTGCTCCGGGTGATGACCGCGCTCGATCACCGGCCGGTGCTGCTGCTCGGCCGGCGCGGTGTCGTGCTGGCCCGCAACGCGCTGCTCCGCGCCGTGCTCGGGCGGGACCTCACGCCGGGCACCGCGTTCGTCGACTACCTGTTCCGCGACCCGATGGCCCGGGAGCGGATCGTCAACTGGGCCGACTTCGCGCAGGCCTCGATCGGCGCGATGCGGCGGGAGGTCGGGCGGCACCCGCACGACCAGCGTCTGCACGCCGACATCGCGGCACTGCGCCGCGACGATCCGGACGTCGCGCGCTGGTGGGACGACCAGCACGTCCGCGACTACACGTCGGTGACCAAGCGGATCGAGCACCCCGCGTTCGGCCGGCTCGAGTTCGACATCGAGGTCGTCGGGGCGCCCCACGAACCCGACCAGCGGCTCACGATCTACACCGCGCCGCCGGACTCGCCGACGGCCGGGCTCCTGCCCGCGCTCGCGGCCTGGGAGTTCGTCACCCCGTGACGATCGCCTCGACGGCGTCACGCAGCACGTCGAGCTCCTCCTGCTCGGCGCGGTGACCCTGCAGCATGCGGCCGATGGACAGGCCGTCGACGACCACCAGGAGAAGGCGCGCCCTGCGCTCGACCGGACCGGGCGCGACGGCGCCCTCCTGCTCGAGCCGGGTGAGCCAGTCGACGACCCGGACGCGTGAGCGCTCCACGAACGACGTCCACGCGAGCCGGGAATCCGCTGTCGAGTCGGACCCGACCATGCCGCTGAGCACCACGACCCAGGTCTCGAACGGCAGGTGCGGCGGCAGCAGCTGGGCCAGGCACTCGACGAGCCGGTCGACCGCGGGCACGTCGGGGTCGTCGATCCGCAGGTCGCGTGCCGTCTCGTCGTACGCGGTGTCGAAGACGGCCCGGTAGAGCTCCCGCTGGGTGGGGAAGTAGTGGCGCAACGTGCTGGCGCCGACGCCGGCGCGCGCGGCGACCGACCGGACGCTCAGCGCGCGCTCCGCGTTCTCCCCGAGCAGCTCCCGCGCTGCGGCGACGATCTGGGTGCGTCGGTCGCTCATCGGCCCATCTTCCCGTGCCGGCCCGTCAGGCGACGAGGTAGATCACCGAGAAGGCCTCGTAGATCGCGCCGATGACCAGCAGCACGACGACCCAGACGTAGATCCGCGCGGTCGCGCGGAGCCCGGCGACGTACCCGGCCCCGTGGCCGGCCAGGCCGTACCGGCGCGGTTGGAGGAAGCGGCGGGCCTGTACCCAGGTCGCGAACGCCACCAGGACGTAGGCCGCGCCTTCGATGAGCAGCGTCACGTAGTGGAACAGGAAGGCCGCGTCCTCCTGGCCGGCCGGGGTGAACAGCACACCCCAGGAGAAGATCCGCACCGCGGTGACGACGACGCCGAGGAACGGCACGACGAGGCTGGGCAGCGTCGTCTGGAGCATCGAGGCGAGCACCAGGTTGACCAGGAACGTCACGGTGGCCGCCCAGGCCACGTTCTCGCTGCGGTACGCCTCGGCGACGAGCGTGCCCAACCCCGGGGTGTCGGGTTCGCCGTGGAGTTGCCCGAGCCCGCCCGGGCGCGTCTCCGGGACGAGCACGGTGAGCAGCACCCCCGCGAGGAACAGCGCGAGGTTGACCAGCGCGATCACGACGAGCGCACGTCGGTGCTCGCGGAGCGGGCGGCGTAACTGCGGTGCGACTGACGACATCGATTTCTCCCATCCGAGTGTCTAGTACAGCGTACTAGCACACTGTACTAGACGCGAGCTCGGCGATGATGGGGGCGTGGAGTACGTGTCCAGAGCGCCGCGTCCGCCGCTGGACGGGCTGATCGACGACCTCTACTACCTGGAGGGCGTTCCGCCGTATCCCCGGCTGCTCCTGCCGGCCGCGCCCGCGCCGCTGCTCATCGTCAATCTCGGAGCGCCGTTCCTCATCCGCGGCGGTACCGACGACGCGGCCGCGGAGTACGCCGACGGCTGCGTGGTCACCACGCCCACCCGCGCGTGGGAGTGCGGCTATCCGGCCCCGACCCGGTCGGTGGGGGTCCACGTCAAGCCGTGGGGACTGGCACCGTTCCTTCCCGGGCCGGCGTCCGACTGGTGCGATCGACCGGCGACGGTCGGGCGGATCTGGGGTCCGGGCGCGGTCGCCGACCTGCGGCAACGGCTGACCGCGGCCGCCGGGCCGGACGAGATGCTGACGGTGCTCGAGGACGAGCTGGTGCGACGCCTGCGCGCGGTCGACGGTCTCGACCTGGTCCGGGACGTGAGCAGCACGATCGCGTCGACCGGCGGCACGGTGCCGATCAGCGAGATCGGCCTGGCCGCCCGCGCCAGCAGCACGTACCTGGCGAAGCGGTTCAGGGCCGTCGTCGGGGTCACGCCGAAGCGGCTGGCGCGCAGCTACCGCTTCACCTTCACGGTGCTGGCCCTCGACGTCGCCGCGCCGATCGACTGGGGGGACGTCGCCGCCCGCGCGGGCTACTTCGACCAGGCCCACTTCGTGCGCGAGTTCCGGGAGTTCACCGGGCTCACCCCGACCCGGTACGTCGAGGTGCGTCGACGTTTCCTGCGTGAGCACGCCGACCACACCCTGGACGGGTGGCCGCTACCGGCCGATTGATTTTGTACAAGAGCGCGCACTCGGGACCCACCAGGCTGGGACTCCGAACCGAGGAGGAACCAGTGGGGAAAGTGGTAATGAACGCGTCGGTCTCGGTGGACGGCTTCATCGCCGCGGCCGACGACGACCCCGGCCCGATCTTCGAGTGGCTGGTCAGCGGCGACGTGCCGCTGGACTCCGGCGGCGTGCTGAAGGTGTCGCAGACCTCCTACGACCACATCCGGCCGTACTGGGACGAGATCGCGGTGACCATCGCGGGCCGGCACGCGTTCGACATCACCGACGGCTGGGACGGGACGCCGCCGAGCGGGATTGACCACGTGGTCGTGGTGACCCACCGGCCCGCGCCCGAGGGCTGGGACGCCACGGCGCCGTTCCACTTCGTCGGGGGCATCGAGGCGGCGGTGACCACGGCGAGGGAGCTGGCCGGCGACCGCACGGTCGAGGTCGCCGCCGGCGACGTCGGCGGCCAGCTGCTCGCCGCCGGACTGGTCGACGAGGTGCGAATGGACGTCGCGCCCGTCGTGCTCGGGTCCGGCAAGCGCTACTTCGGCTCGGTCGACGGTCTGCACCTGCTGGAGGACCCGGACCTGGTGATTCCCGGCAAGCGGGTGCTCCACCTGCGGTACCGGGTGCGCCGCTGACCGGCGCTCAGTCGTACATCAGGCCGCCGTCGATGAGCAGGCCGATGCCGGTGATGAACGCGGCCTGGTCGGAGAGCAGGTAGGCCACGGCCTGGGCGATCTCCTCGGTGGAGGCGATCCGGCCCATCGGGATCAGCTCGGCCCACTCCCGCTGGTTCTCCTCCGGGAACGCGGCCAGCCCCGCCGTCAGCACGGTGCCCGGGCAGATCGCGTTGATCCGGATGTTGCGGCGCGCGTACTGCAGCGCGGCGTTCTTCGTCAGGCCGATCACGCCGTGCTTCGCCGCGGTGTACGCCGCCATCCCGGGCGCGTTCTTGAGGCCGGCGTTCGACGCCATGTTGACGACGCTGCCGTGCCCGGCGTCGACCATGACCTTGAGTTCGGCCCGCAGGCACAGGAATGTGCCGCGCAGGTCGACGCCGAGCACCTGGTCCCAGGTCTCGATCTCCAGCTCGTGCAGGTCGCTGGGTGCGTGCCCGATCCCGGCGTTGTTCACCGCCAGGTCGAGGCCGCCGAGGTGACGCACCGCGCGCTCGATCAGCTCGTCGACGCTGTCCGGGTCCGCGACGTCCGCGTGGACGAACGTCGCCGTGCCGCCCTCGGCGCGGATCGTCTCGACGGTCTCCTCGCCGCCCCCGGTGTCGAGGTCGGCGACGACCACCTCGGCGCCGAGCGAGGCCAGGTGCACCGCGGTCGCCCGGCCGATACCGGAGCCGGCTCCGGTCACCACGACCCCCGCGCCGCTGAACGTCATGAAGATGCACCTCCAAGTAGGTAGGACTCCTATCAAGATCGTGGCATGCTGAGTCCATGTCCCACCACCTGGATTCACCCCTGGCCCGCCAAGACCCCCGACTCAACATCACCGACCAGTACGTGTTCGACGTCGACGACGCGACCGTGCTGGTGATGAACGTCCGCACGTCGCTCGCGGGCACGGACAGCCCGGCCGGCTTCCACCCCGAGGGAAGGTACGAGTTCAAGATCCACCAGGGCGACGCCGACCGGGAGTCGCTGACGTTCCGCGTCTCCTTCGACCCGGAGGACGCCGACGGCGAGCAGACGTACCGCCTGGTCCGCCTCGACGGTGACGACGCCGGCCGCGACGACGCCGACGGCACGACGCTCGTCGAGGGTCGTACCGGCGAGGCCGTCGACGGCCCCGGCGGCCTCCGGATCTGGGCCGGCCGCGCGGCGGAGCCCTTCTACCTCGACCTCGGCCTGCTCGGCGCGGTCGACCAGGTCGTGCAGCACGGGGAGGACGTGCCGATCACCGGCTGGGCCGGCCAGAACACGTTCGCCGGAGCCGCGGTCGACAGCATCGTTCTCCAGCTTCCGCACACCGATCCCGTGGTCGCACCCGGTCGCGACATCCGGGTGTGGAGCGTCGCGAAGCTCGCCACCGACGCCGGCGGCTGGCGTCAGATCAACCGGGCCGGCCTGCCGATGATCTGGCCGATCTTCCGCGACGCGGAGAGCGACGTCGCCAGCGAGTCCGACCAGACCCACCCGGCCGACGACCGGGCCAACTACGCGAAGACGATCACCGACCTGGTCGCCGGGGTCGTGACCCGCCGGGGCACCTCGGCCCGGCCCGACGCGTACGCGGCCGCGGTGACCGAGCGGCTGACGCCGGACACCCTGCCGTACCGGGTCGGCACGCCCGCGGTGTTCGGCTTCGCCGGGTTCAACGGCAGGCACCTGGCGGACAACGCGCCCGAGGTGATGTTCTCGCTGGTCACCAACAGCGCGGTGACGACCGGCCTGAGCGCGCCGGCCTCGTCGGACACGTTCCCCTACGTGGTTCCCAGCCCTACGACCCGATGATCTGCCGCGCGGCGCGCTCCCCTGAGCTCAAGGACGTGTTGGTGGTGGCGGCCGAGAAGTAGTCGCCGGCATAGAGGACCCGGTCCGCCGGCGACCGACTCCGGAGGAAACGCCCCAGCGCGGCGGTGCTGCCGGGGGAGCGCGTCGGCGCACACGGGTTCCATCGCTTGACGAACGACATCTCCACCCGGTCGGCCAGACCGCGCAGGCTCTCGAGCTGTGCGATCTCGCCGAGGGCGGCGTCGGCCACGGCGGTGTCGTCGTCGTCCCAGTGCCGGCGGCACCACTCGTCCCGCCAGGAGAACGTCATGAGCCCTTTGCCGTCGGGGGCTCGGCCGGGCGCCCGGCGGTGATCGTTGATCCACACGAACAGGTCCCGGTGCTCGGTTCTCGGGACGTTCACCCAGATCGCCTCCTCCGGCAGCCGCTCGGTTAGCCCGAACATCACCTGGATGCTGCGGACGAACCGCAACGCGGAGAAGTAGTCGTGCGCCTCCGGCGTCATCTGCGGGTAGATCCGCGGGAGGTCACGCGCGGGGACGGCGACGATGCAGTGGTCCGCCGACTCGGTGCGCGTTGACCCGTCCGCGTTCCGCCACGACACCTGGACCTCGTCGCCCCGCACCTCGACGTTCTCGACCCGGCAGTTCAGCCGTACGTCCAGGTCTTTCGCCAGCCCGAGCGGCAGGAACGACATCCCCTCCGGCGAGTTGAAGTACGCCCCTCCGAGCAGGTAGTGCTGGATCGTGAAGAGGACGAGGCCGATGGTGAACTGATCGGCGTCGACCAGGTTCATGGCCCGGCCCAGCGGACCGACGACGTACTCCAGGAGCTCGTCGTCGAGGCGCCTCCGGCTGTACTCCTCGGCTGATTCGTCCCAGTCCGTCGCGTCGGAGAAATCGTCCCAGCGCAGGCTCGGCCGGGCCCGACGCACGTCACGGAGCAGCCGGACCGCCTTCAGCTTCGACGCCGGGCCGAGCAGCCCGGAGCGCACCAACTGTCCCACCGGCCACACGGCCGCGGGGTCGACGCGGTGCACGGTGGTGCCCCGGAGCGTGCCGATGAGGCCGCTCGTCGGCACGATCTTGCTGGTCAGCCCGGCGTCGGCGATGAGGCGTCGCATCTGGAGGTACGACGACGTGAGCACCGACGCCCCGGTGTCCAGCAGGTAGTCGCCCACGCGTTCGGTCTGCATCCGGCCGCCCACCCGATCGCTCGATTCGAGCGTGACCACCTCGGCGCCCGCCCTGGTCAGCCGGAAGGCCGCGGTGAGGCCGGCGATGCCGGCGCCGACGACGATCACTTTGCGGCCCGCGAGACCGGTCATCGGTCGACTCCTTCGAAGATCAGGTCGTCGGTTCCGCCGAGGCTCTCCAGCCCGTCGGCCCGGTCGTACCGGTCCGTGCGGGCGTACCAGGCGAGGTGGCCGCTGAGCAGGTGTTCCAGGGCGGCGACCGCGCGCCGCGACCGGTGGTCGGACGTCGCCAGCACCGCGTCGCGCCGGTCCAGGAACTCGGTCAACCGATCGGCGAAGAGCTGATGAGCCAGCTCGATCGCCTGCGGCAGGTTGCACTGGCGTTCGTCCTGCAGGCTGAGCACCACGTTGTGGGACTCCCCGTTCGCGATCTCCCGGTCGAGCGAGCGCAGGTCCTGGATGAGGATCATGAGCCGGCCCGCCGTGGCCAGCAGCGCCGAGAAGTCCCGGCTCTCGCGCGACTCGGCCGGCAGCACCGTGCCCACGGCGAACTCCGCGAGATCGGCCAGCACCGGCCAGGCGAACGTGTTCACCCGCAGGTCGAAGTAGACGTCCGGCGCGGGGATCCGTCCGGACGCCCGCAACTCGAGTTCATCGACCAGGCTCCGGCAGTAGTCGTCGAGATGGCCGAGCAGGCGCTGCCGCAGCGGAGCCGGCGCGGGGGAGAGCCGGTCCCGCACGAGCTCACCCAGCGCGTTCATCAGCGGTCCGGACGCCGGGGCTCCGGCCAGTACCGCCGACACCCGGTCCGCCGCCGCGGCCGCTTTCGCGGGCGACGCACCGAGCCGATGGACGTCGAAGTGGTCGTCGTACACGAACATCCAGGCCACGAGTTCGGCCATGGTGCGCAGCTCGTCCGGCTCCGCGGTGGGGTAGAGGGACGCGACCAGGAGGTCGAACCGGGCCCGCTCGAACTGCCGGCTCAACTCGGGCGTGGCCAGACCGGACCGCAGCAGCCAGCCTTGCAGTTGCGGCCCGAGCGCGGCCGCGTGCGGGTTCATCAGGGCCGGGAACGGAACGTGCAGAACGGGAACGTCGATCATCGTGGTCAGAGGTCGCCGATCGTCTCGGTGATCCAGTCGGCGGCGACGTCGACGCGCGCGGTGGTCTCCTCGTCGGCGTGCGGGCACCCCGGCCCGCTGCTCTCGGTCGACACGACCTCCGGCCCCGCCTCGGTCATCCGGAAGTACGGGGCGCCGGAGTCGAGCAGGCACGCGCTCGTGTCCGGTGCCGGCTCGGCGCCGGTCACCCCGATCGTCGAATCGCCCACGCTGCCGACCGTGAACACGCCGGTCTGCAGACGATCGGCGGGGGTGGTGGAGCCGCCGTCCAGTGCGCCCCAGCCGGTCAGCCGGAGTCGCTCTCCGACCTCCGGCTCGCCGGCCGCGACCAGAATCGGCTCGACGTCCGTCACCGGGGCCGCCAGCCGGGCGAGCGCGATGTCGTTGACGGGGGACTGGTGCACCTCGACCACGGACGTGTCCACTCCGCCGTCCCCGTCGGCCTCGACCCGGCCGAGCACCACTGTGGTGTCGTAGGGCACCGGTCCGCTCACGCGCTCACCGGCGACGTCGTGGAAGCAGTGCCCGGCGGTCAGCACCCATTCCGGGGCGACGAGCGCGCCCGAACAGCCACTGTCGCGGGTCGTGCCGTCGGGCTTCGGGATCCCGGTCATCGTCAGCTTCGCCGCGAACCGGAAGCTGCCCTCCTCCACCGGCACGCCGTTGGCCACCGCGTGGGCCGGCGACGCGCTCATCACCAGAGCGGCACCGGCGGCTAGGACAAAGATCGAAAGCGAACGCACGTCAACTCCTAGATAGGTAGGACTCCTTTCTAACTTCGGATTCAAGGGGTTTGCGGAGTGGGACGGATTCCGGTCACTCGCGCGGATCCGCCCCGCTCGCGGCGAGGGCTGATCGAATTGCGATTCGACGGGTTGAGCAGGCAAAACGCGACCGGGGTGAACAGAGTTCAATCGGTGCGACGTCCGCCACATGAGACGGTGATCACGCCTCCGACCGGCGGAGCAGCGTGGTCGTTCGGGCGGGGTTGACCGGAAACGGCCTTGTCCGACGACCGGCACATCCGGCCCGAACCAGGCCATCCTCGCAGCTTAGCGGGGTAGTTGGCACTCAGAAGGAACCGTCGGCGAGCTACGATGACTTGTCCTACCGAAGGCGGTCAGATGATCGACGGCACGGCCGACCTCGATCGGCGGCTGGCGGATACCGTCGAGCGGCTCGCGAACGGCTTGCGCGCGCTTGCTCAGCGCAGCGCCCGCCGGCACAACCTGTCGCCATTGCAGCAACAGGTCGTGCTCGCGCTCTGTCGGCAGCCCCCGGCCCGCCGGGAGGTGAACGCGCTCGCCGCCGAGTTCGACGTCACCACCCCGACGGTGTCCGACGCCGTGGCCGCGCTCGAACGCAAGCAGCTGCTCACCCGCACGCCGGGTTCGGACGCCCGTCGGCGCGTGCTGTCGCTGACCGAACTCGGGTTCAGCGTCGCCGAGGAGCTCAGCGGGTGGGACGGCTCGCTCGTCGAAGCGCTCTCGGCGCTGCCGGTGGAGGACCGGGCCACGACGCTGCACACGCTGCTGCGAGTCATCGCCGACCTGCAGCGCCGGGGCGCGATCAGCATCGCGCGCACGTGCACGACCTGTCGCTTCTTCCGCCCCGACGTGTACCCCGACCCGGCCGCTCCGCACCGGTGCGAGCTGCTGCAGACCGCACTGCCGCTCACCGAGCTCCGCACCGACTGTCCGGAACACGAGCTGGTCGGGTAGTTCGAGCCGTCCGGGTGGTCACAGCGCGCCGATCGCCTCGCAGGCCTTGCGCACACCCTCGCCGTAGGCCGGGTCGGCCTGGGCGCAGTTCGCGACGTGCCGCTCCACGGTCTCCCGCCGGGCACCCTTGATCGCCCGCGCGGTGTTGTCGAACAGCACCTGCTGCTGCGCGCCGCTCATCGAGCGGAACAGGTCACCCGGCTGCTCGTAGTAGTTGTCGTCGTCGGCGCGGAAGTCGAACCGGTCCGCGGTGCCGCCCACGGCGCGAGCCGGCTCGGCGAACGCCGGCTGCTCGGGCCAGCGTCCGGCGTTGTTCGGCTGGATACCCGGCACCGCGCCCTGGTTGCCGTCGACACGCATGGCCCCGTCCCGGTGGTACGAGTTCACCAGCCGCGCACCCCGCGGGTAGTTCACCGGGATCTGGTGGTGGTTGACGCCCAGCCGGTACCGGGCGGCGTCCCCGTACGAGAACAGGCGGCCCTGGAGCATCTTGTCGGGGCTGAGCGAGATGCCCGGGACGACGTTCGCCGGCGTGAACGCGACCTGCTCGACGTCGGCGAAGTAGTTCTCGGGGTTGCGGTCGAGCTCGAGCACGCCCACCTCGATCAGCGGGTAATCCTTCTTGCTCCACACCTTCGTCAGGTCGAACGGATGGAAGCGGTAGCTCTCGGCGTCGCTCTCCGGCATCACCTGGACGAAGAGCTTCCAGCTCGGGAAGTCGCCGCGCTCGATGGCGTCGAACAGGTCGCGCTGGTGTGACTCGCGGTCGTGGCCGATCAGCACGCCGGCCTCGTCGTCGGTGAGGTTCTGGATCCCCTGCTGGGTGCGGAAGTGGAACTTCACCCAGTGCCGCACGCCGGCGGCGTTGACGAAGCTGAACGTGTGCGACCCGAAGCCGTGCATGTGGCGGTAGGAGCGGGGAATGCCGCGCTCGCTCATCACGATCGTCACCTGGTGCAGCGCTTCCGGCAGGTTCGTCCAGAACCCCCAGTTGTTCTCCGCGCTGCGCAGGTTGGTGCGCGGGTCCCGCTTCACGGCGTGGTTCAGATCGGGGAACTTCAGCGGGTCGCGGAAGAAGAACACCGGGGTGTTGTTGCCGACGACGTCCCAGTTGCCCTGCGGGGTGTAGAAGCGCACGGCGAAGCCACGGATGTCGCGCTCGGCGTCGGCGGCACCGCGCTCGCCGGCGACCGTGGAGAAGCGGACGAACGTCTCGCACGTGTTGCCGACGGAGTTGAACAGCTCGGCCATCGTGTAGCGGGTGACGTCGTTGGTGACCGTGAACGTGCCGAACGCGCCGGAGCCCTTCGCGTGCATCCGTCGCTCGGGGATGACCTCGCGGTCGAAGTGCGCGAGCTTCTCCAGCAGCCAAAGGTCCTGCAGGAGCACCGGACCGCGCGGGCCGGCGGTGAGGCTGTTCTGGTTGTCCGCGACGGGCGCCCCGGCGGCCGTGGTCAGCGGATCGAGGTTGTCTTCGGCGGCCATTGCTCACTCTCGGTTCGGTAGGACTCCTATCGACACTGTGCCAGAATGGTTCGCGACAGGACAAGACAGAACTGAACCACTCCAGAAAGAGGGCGTCTGATCATGGTGCGGCTGTTCGCGGTGGCGACCTCGCTGGCCTTGATGTTCACCGGGTCGGCCGCCGTCGCCGCCCCGTCCGATACCCGCGACGCGCTGCGTCGATTGGAGTCGACCTACGACGCCCGGCTCGGCGTCTACGCGGTGGACACCGGCACCGGCCGCACGGTCGCGTACCGGGCGGACGAGCGGTTCGCCTACGCGTCGACGTACAAGGCGCTCGCCGCGGCCGCGGTGCTCGACCGCACCGAACCCGCGGCACTGAACCGGGTCGTGCGGTACACCGCCGCCGACGTGGTGGACGGTTCGCCGGTCACGGCCGAGTACGCCGGGCGCGGTCTGCCGCTCGGCCGGATCGCCGAGGCGGCGGTCACCAGGAGCGACAACACGGCCGGGAACCTGCTGTTCCGTGAGCTCGGCGGCCCGGCCGGCTTCGAGCGGGCACTGCGCTGCCTCGGCGACCGGGTGACGTCGGCGGACCGGGTGGAGCCCGCCCTCAACGGCGCGGTGCCCGGCGACGTCCGCGACACCAGCACTCCGCGCGCGCTCGCCGCCGACCTGCGTGCCTACGCGCTGGGTGACGCGCTCGACGCCGCGGATCGTGGGCGACTGGTCGGCTGGCTGCGCGGCAACACCACCGGCGGCGAGTTGATCCGCGCCGGTGTCCCGGCCGGCTGGATCGTCGGTGACAAGACCGGAGCCGCCGAGTACGGCACCCGCAACGACATCGCGGTGCTCTGGCCCCCGTCCGGCGCGCCGATCGTCCTCGCGGTGCTCTCCCGCAAGACCGACGCGGACGCCGAGTACGACAACGCCCTGATCGCCGACGCCGCCCGCGTGGTCTCGGCCGAATTGCGGTCGGCATGACCCACACGACGCGGATCGCGGTCCGCAGCGACGACATCGACGTCAACGGACACGTGCGTGACTCGAAGTACCTCGACTACGCGGTGCACGCCCGCTGGGTGACCCTGGCGCACGCCGGGCTCGACGCCACGAAGCTGGTCGCGGCCGGTCTCGGGCCGGTCAACCTCGAGGTGTCGATCACGTACTCGCGCGAGCTGGTGCTCGGCGACGAGGTCGCGGTCGAGACCCGGTTCGAGTACCCGTCGCCGAAGCTCGTGAAGGTGGTGCAGACACTGACCCGGCGCGACGGGGTCGTCGCCGCGCAGGTCGTCAGCGTCACCGGCCTGATGGACCTGCGGGCACGGAAGCTGGTCGACGACGCGGCCGGGCGCTACGGCGAGTTCCTGCGCGACCTCACCGTCGTCGACCTCGTCCCGTTCACAGGCTCTGCCCCCCGGACAGGTCGATGACGCTTCCGGTGGCCCACTAGAACGCGTCGGAGAGAACGGCGGGCACGGCCGCGGTGATGTCGTCGACCGTCGCGATGCGACCCTGAGCGATCGTGTGCGCGGCCAGTTCACGCACCTGCGGTGCGTGCATGAGCCCGCCGCCGAAGTCGGTGTCCACCGCGCCGCCCATCAGCGTGTTGACCCGGATCCGCCGGTCGGCGAGCTCGACGGCCTGGTATCGGGTGAGTGCCTCCACCGCGCTCTTGGTCGCGGCGTAGGCGGCCATGCCCGGCACCACGCCGCGGGTCAGCGCGGTGGTCACGTTGAGGATCCGGGCGCCGTCGGCCAGCAGCGGCAGCGCGCTCTGCGTCAGGAAGAACGGCCCGCGCAGGTTGACGGCCACGAGTTCGTCGAACTGCGCGGGGGTGGTCTCGGCGAACGGCGCGAACACCCCGATGCCGGCGTTGTTGACCAGGTAGTCGAGCCGGTGGGCACCGAAACGCTCCCGGATCGTCGTCCGCGCGGCGGTGACGAAGTCGCCGAACGTCTCCGGCCGCGTGACGTCCAGCGGGAGGAACGCGACGCGGTCGCCGAGGCCGGCGCTCACCGCCGCGGCCTCGTCCGCGCCCCGGTGGTAGGTGCCGAGAACGGCGAGGCCGGCGCGCGTCAGGTGGCGGGCCGCGCCGGCCCCCAGCCCACGGTTCGCCCCGGTCACCAACGCCACTTTCTGATCGGTCATCACCCGATCATCGAGCGGGTCCGGTCCGCTCGACAGCGGATGTCCGGTGAGCGGACACCTCGGTGCCGGCTCGGCGTTCGAGCGCGAGCGCGGCCCGGTGGACCGGGGCCGCGAAGCGCTCGGCCGGACGCGCCGCCGTGGCGATCTGCAGCGCCGCGCGTGCGCCGCCGGGCAGCACGATCGGCACGGCGTAACACGTCACCCCGCCGAGCTCCGGACCGTGCGCGACGGCCTGCCCGACGTGCCGCCGGCGGCCCGGCCGCAGCACCTGCCCGGCCGCGGTGGAGGCCGGCATGTCCGCGCCCGACCGGGCGTCGATCGGCAGCGCCTCCCGGCCCGGCACCATCTCCAGCGCGACGAACGCCTCCGCGCGCGGCACCACCAGGGACACCGCGCCGCCGGTCAGTTCACGCAGCTCCCGGATCACCGGCATGGCCTGCGCACGCAGCCCCGGCACCGGCTCGACGGACCGGGCCAACCCCAGCATCCCGGCCGCCAGCGTCCACCGGCCGTCGCGCCGCTCGACGGCGCCCACCTCGGCCAGCTGGTCCAGCAACCGGTAGACGGTGGGCCGCGGGAGCCCGGTCGCGCGGGCCAGCCGGGCCACCTGCTGCCGGGGGCCGACGCCGGGCAGCGCGTGCAGGACGCGGAAGGCGCCGTCGAGCACCCCTCGCTGAATCGGCATGGCTCGATAGTTACAGAACGTAGTAACAAGCGGGTCAGTATTCGTCCACACCGGTCGGCCTACATTCGCGGCGTTCCCTGCTTCGATTCAGTCAGGAGTAGTTTCGTGCGACGTCCCCCGGTGTCCCTGGCCGCCGCAGTTGGCCTGAGCGCCGTTCTGGCCCTCAGCGCCTGCGGCAACGACGCACCCGCGCAGCTGCCGGCGTCGGCGCCCGCGGCACCGCCGACCTCGGCCGCCCCGAGCGACCAGCAGCAAACCGGGCAGCAGCCCGGCGCCGCCCCGGAGACCAATCCGAACGGTGGTTACTGGCCGGCGTCGATAAACGCCGCCGAGAACAAGAAGCTCGGCACGATCGTGACCGACGGCGACGGCTTCACGCTCTACCGCTTCGACAAGGACAGCAACCACCCGTCTCGGACGACGTGCTTCGACGCCTGCGCGCAGAAGTGGCCGCCGGTGCTGACCCGGAACAAGATCGTCTTCAACGGCATCGACCGGAACGCGCTCGGCACCATCCAGCGGTCCGACGGCACCTACCAGGTGACGCTCGGCGGGTGGCCGGTGTACCGCTTCGCCGACGACGCGAAGCCCGGCGACATCTCCGGCGAGGCCGTGCAGGGCACCTGGTTCACGCTGGCCCCCTCGGGCAAGAAGGCCAATGGGGACGACTGATCGGATGCGCAGGGACATCTCGTCGGCGCTCGCGGTCGAGTCCGGTGCGAGCCGGTCGGGGCCGCAGCGCATCGACGTCACCGTCCACTGCGAAGACCCGCTGACCCGCGCCGGGATCGCGAGCCATCTGCGCACCGAACCGCTGATCGCCCTCCGGGACACCTCGGCGCAGTCGAGCGGCGGCGTGGCGATCGTGCTCGCCGATCGGCTGGACGACTTCACCGCCGCGCGTCTGCGCCGGCTCGCGCAGACCCAGCAGGTGGTGTTCGTCGTCGGCCAGTTGCCCGAGCGGGAACTGCTCCGCGCGCTCGACCTCCGGGTGACCGCGATCGTGCTGCGCCACCAGGCCACCCCGGAGCGGCTGGTCAACGCCGTCCGCTCGGCGGTCCGTGGTGACCGGGACCTGCCCGGTGACCTCGTCGGCCAGCTCGTCGACGTCGTCCACCGGCTCCTCGTGCAGGCCGACGGCCACGTGGCCCCGACCGCCTCGCACGGGCCGACCGACCGGGAGCTGGACGTGCTGCGCCTGCTCGCCGAGGGCTGGGAGACCCGCGTGATCGCGACCAGGCTCGCGTACTCCGAGCGCACGGTGAAGAACGTCCTGCAGGGCTTCACGGCCCGGTTCCAGCTGCGTAACCGGGCGCACGCGGTCGCGTTCGCGTTCCGCGAGGGCTACCTGTGAACCGCCCGTGATCAACGACGTCGATCAGGTGCTGCGTACCCTGCTCACCGAGATAGCGACGCCGGCCGGAGCCGGTGAGGTGGTCTTCGACGCGCCGACCAGGGACTGGGCGGCGCGGCGGACCGGCCCGACGGTCAACGCGTACCTGTACGAGATCCAGGAGGATCTGGCCCGCCGGGAACGCGGCGCGATCTCGATCCGCGACGAGAGCGGCCGGGTCGTCGGACGTCGCCAGCCGCCCCGGTGGTTCCGGTTGACGTACCTGGTCACGGCGTGGACGAGCCGGCCCGAGGACGAGCACCGGCTGCTCTCCGCGGTGCTCGTCGGACTGCTGCCCCGGGAGACGGTGCCGCTGGACGGCGCTCCGGCCGCGCTGGCCGCGCTCGGCGTGGCGCTGCCGATCACGGTCGGGGTACCGCCCGAGCAGTCACGGTCGATCGCCGACATCTGGTCCGCGCTGGGCGGGGAGCTGAAACCGTCTCTGGACATCACGGTCGTGGTGCCGTTCCCGGTCTCGCCCGAGTACCGGACCGCTCCGGTGGTCACCGAACCGCTCGTCGCCGACGTGCGGGTACGCGAGTGACGGCGCTGCTCGCGCCGCTGGCCGCGCTGCACGAGCGGCTCCGGGCGACGATCGCGGAGAGCGTCGCGGGCGATCCCGGCGCGTTCGACCCGCTTCGCGGCCTGGTCGTCGCCCCGGACGCGGCGCTGGGATTCGCCGAGCGCGGCCCGCTCGCCGCGTCCACACCGGACGAGTTCCGACCGGGCCCGCTGCGGCTGCCGGACGACGTCGCCACCGCGTTCGCGCTCACCCCGCTGGACGAGGCGATCCTGCTGATCGCGGTCGCGCCGGACGTCGACCGCCGGGTGGAGCCGCTGTACGGCTACCTCAACGACGACGTCAGCCGCCGGCGCGCGACCGTGCAACTGGCGCTGGAGCTGCTCGGTCTCGGACCGCACCTGGCCGAGGCGCGGGCGCGGTTCCACCGGTCGGCACCGCTGCGTGCCGGCGGCTTGCTCACGCTCGACGACGACGACCGGCCGCTTCCCGGGCGCTCGCTGCGGGTTCCGGACCGGGTCGTCGCGCACCTGCTCGGTGACGACACGCTGGACGAGGAACTCGTCGGCGTCGCGCGGTTGGTGCCGGTGCCCGCCGTGCCGCCGGTGTCGGCGTTGGTCGGGCTGCCGTCGGCGGGACCGCTGCTGGTGCACGTCCGCGCGGCCAGGGCGGACGCCTCGGACGGTGCCGACGCCGCGGTGGACGCCATCACCGCGACGGGACGACCCGCCCTGGTCGTCTCCCCGCTGGCCCCACTCCCGGCCGCGGTGCGCGAAGCCCGGCTCCGGGACGCCGGGCTCGTCGTCGGCCCCCTGGTCGACGACGCTGCCCGGTCGATCCGGCAGCTGGCCGCGGTCCCACCGCCGCCGGTGCTGCTCACGTACGGACCGACCGGCCTCGACCCGGCCTGGGCGCCGGAGACGACAGTGGTCACCGTCGAGGTTGCGCACCCGACGCCGACGGTGCCGGCCGAGTTCGCGACCGCGCTCGCGCCCTACCGGCTCACGCCGGCCCAGATCGACGCCACGGTCGAGGCGGCCCGGGTGTTCGCCGCGATCGACCGGTTGCCCGTGGCCGACACGCACGTCCAGCGTGCGGCGCGGCAACAGTCGGCGCCGCAGCTGGACCGGCACGTGCGCCGGGTGCCGCCGGCCGTGGGCTGGAACGACCTGATGCTGCCGGACGACCGGTCCGCCCAGCTGCACGAACTGGTCGTCCGGGCCCGCACCAGGCAGCAGGTCCTCGGGGGTTGGCGGATGCGTACCGGCGGCGGCCGCGGACAGGGTGTCGTGGCGCTGTTCGCCGGCGAATCCGGCACCGGCAAGACGCTCGCGGCCGAGGTCGTCGCCGGGGAGCTCGGGCTGGATCTGCACGTCGTCGACCTGGCCTCGCTGGTCGACAAGTACGTCGGCGAGACCGAGAAGAACCTCGAGCGGGTGTTCACCGCCGCCGACCAGGCCGACGCCGTCCTGCTGTTCGACGAGGCCGACGCGGTGTTCGGCAAACGCGGTGGCGTCCGGGACGCGCGCGACCGCTACGCGAACCTGGAGAGCGCCTACCTGCTGCAGCGGCTGGAGTCGTTCGGCGGGATCGCGGTGCTCACCACCAATCTCCGCGCGAACGTCGACGAGGCGTTCACCCGCCGGTTCGACCTGGTGGTGGACTTCCCGTTCCCGGACGCCGAGCACCGGGCCCGGCTGTGGTGGCTCGCGCTCTCCGGCGCACCGCACGCCGACGGCCTGGCCGAGATCCTGCCGCGGCTGGCCGCGCAGTTCGAACTGGCCGGTGGCGCGATCCGCAGCGCCGCCGTCACCGCCGCCTACCTGGCCGCCGGGCGCGGCACCCCGGTCACCGCGGCCGACGCACTGGCCGGCGCCGAGCGGGAGTACCGCAAGCTCGGCCGGCTCGTCCCCACCCCGGCCTGACCACGATCGAAAGGCACCGCCATGCACCGACACACGGACGGGTCCGCCCACGAGCCCCAGGGCCCGACGGCACGCGGAGCGACGTCGGCCGACCGGAACCCGGAGCCGGAGGCGATGGTGCGTGCGCTCCAGCGCAGCGCGGGAAACGGTGCCGTGGCCAGGGCGCTGGCCGCCGAGGTCACGACGACGGTGCCCGACGTCCTGCGCTCGGGCGGTCGTCCGCTGCCCGGCTCGCTGCGTTCCGAGATGGAGGCGCGCCTCGGGGCCGACTTCTCCGACGTCCGCCTGCACACCGGCCCGGCGGCGCAGCGGTCGGCCGCCGAGATCGGGGCGCGGGCCTACACGTCCGGACCGCACGTCGTCCTCGGCGCCGGGGGCGGTGACCGGCACACGCTCGCGCACGAGCTCACCCACGTCGTGCAGCAGCGCAGCGGCCCGGTCGCGGGCACGCCGGGCCCGGACGGGTTGACCCTCTCCGACCCGGGTGACCAGTTCGAGCGCGCGGCCGATGCGGCCGCGAGGGCGGCGCTGCGCGGCCCGGTGCCCGACGTGTCACCGGCCGCTTCCGACGCTCCGGCGGCAACCGCCGACGGCGCGGTGCAGCGGCTGGTCGAGGTGGCCGACGGAAGTGAGAAGCGCGCCCATACCGACGACAAGAACCGGGTCAAGCCTGAATTCACCCAGGCCGACGCGGCTGACCTGATGAAGCGGGTCACCGAGGCCGTCGACGCCAGCGGCGATCCGGAGCTTCAAGCCGCCTTCGCCGAGAACCTGGCCCTGGTCACTGCACAGGCCAAAAAGTGGGTCGCCGACACGGAGGTCGGCACTCTTACCGGCCACAGCGCGTTCGGGAGCAAACGTCGCGTCGTCACTTATCCCTCCTACCTGCAGGTCGCGCGCGCGCTCGTCGGATGGGTGCGCCAGAAGCCCGGCCGGCACGACGAGAAGGTGCTGGCCCAGCAGGTGTACGGCGACGAAGAGGTCGCGAAGCGTCTCGACACCGTGCTGCGCAAGATCGAGCACTGGATCGCCACATTGAAGAGCACGCCGCCCCGGACCTTCTTCAGCGGCGGCGAGAGTACGGAATGGCTCGACCTGGAGAGGCTCCGGAAGGAGTTGGAGACCGGGGAAGGCTTGATCAAATCCAAGGTGGAGGGGCATTGGAAGGAGTTCGGCACTTACCAGCACCATCTCGACATCCGCAACGACGAGGAGCAGCGCACGAGGTTCAAAGGGAACTTCATGGCCGTACTGCAAAATCCCGATCAGTACCCGCTCCGCGACAAGGTCGTCGTCATCCACGACCTGTACGAGTACTTCAAGCAGAGGAATTCGGGCCGGCCCAACGCGCAGACCGCAGGCAACGATCTGCTCCCCGATACGCCCCCCGAGGCGCTGGTCAGCAGCACCCAGAAGGTCGAATCCGGGAAACCCCCGGTCCGCGGCACGGACCGGGGAACCCACCGCGGCGGCACCACCCGTGACGAGGCGGCCGACTCGACGAAGATGGCCCGGGAACAGAACATCCCGGTGTACGCCGGCCAGTCGTCGACCGCGGCCCGGATGCTGTACCTCTCGCAGCTGGCGGGCGCGGACACCGAGGAACTCACCGCGGTCGCGCTGAGCATTTTCGCGTTCTGGCGGATCGACTACGACCACACGATGGACTTGGCCTACCACACGCTGCACGAGACGATGGACATCGCGAAGAACTTCGGGGTGCCCTACGACCAGGAAGAACGCGGCGCGACCTTCGACGTCTACGCCGACCGGATCAAGGTCGAGCGCCAGAAGCAGGAGCAGGAGCAGGAGCAAAGGCGGCAGCAGGAGTTCGAACGGTTCCTCGAGAACAGCGAACGCACGAACAACCAGCTCGACCGGCAGGGTCGCGTGCTGGTCCGCGCGGTCACCGCGCTGGAAGCCGACCACCAGACAAGGCTCACCGGTGGGTACGGGCACCAGAAGCGCCGCACCAACAGCCGCACGCTCCTGAACCGGTACCAGACCGCCGCGGCGGCGTGCCGAACCGCTCTGCAGAAGGTCACGACCGCATCGGCCGAGGAGCGGCCGCAGCGGGTGAGCGAGTACGAGAAAGCGGTCAGCGACGCGACGGCGCTCTACAAGGCCGTCACCGACCTGGTGAAAACACGCCGCATCGCCGCGGCGGAAGCCGCCGAAGACGCGATGGAGACCGCAGCGGCGCCGGTTTGACCGTCAGTTCTGAAGCAGCTGCCAGCGCTGCTGGTTCTCCAGGTCGCCGGTGCAGTCGGACGCGACGACCTTGTTGCCGGTGCCCATGTCGGTCAGGCAGTCGCCGGTGTCGACGTTCGTGATCTGCGACCGGTTGTTGCCCTTGTCCTCCACCCGCCACTTCTGCCGGTCGTCGACGCGGCCGCGCCGGATGTCGTCGGTGGAGGTCTCGCGGAGCCGCACCTCGGCCTCGCCCCGCCGCTGCTCCAGCACCAGCGTGCTCGACGTGGCCGGCACCAGCACGACGGTGTCGTCACCGGCCGGGAGGACGATCCAGCGCTGGTAGTCGCGCGCCGGCTGGGACGCCCGCGCGAGCAACCCGACGTCGGTGCTGTCGGTCGGGCGGGTGAGCAGATCGCCGACCCGGGCGCCGCTGATCACCAGCGACTGCTGCTGGCCCTGCTGGCCCTGCTGGTCTTGCTGGTCCGGTTGGGCGTCGCCGGTGTTCTGCTGGTCCGGGGGCGGCGGCGGGGCGGTCTGCCCGTTGCCCACGTCCTGGGCCTGGCCGGTGGGCGGCGCACCGGTCGGCACCGCGACCGCCGCCGGTGGGGCGTTCCGGAAGGCACGCGCTCCGTAGTAGACACCACTGCTGAGCAACGCCAGCGCCACCAGCGCGGCGGCGACGACGTAGAGCCAGCGGGGCAGCAGCGGCCGCCGGACGAACGTGCCCCGCGACTCCAGGCGGGAACCGAACGCGTCGACGCCGGGGCCGCCCAGCTGGCTCGTGACCGCGAACGGCAGCCGCTGTTCGCCGCGGAAGAGGTTGAGGCCGCGGGCCTGGATGCGCACCCCGGCCGACAGCGTGGAGCCCGGCGCGACACGCATCGCGGCCGGCGTCGGCCGGAACCGCAGCGCGTCCTCGTCGTCGCGGGCGCCCACCGTCACGTCGACCGGTGCGTTGCCGTTGTTCTGGAAGGTCAGTCGCGGGGTGGCGCCCAGGCGCCCGCGTACCGTGACCGGGTACAGCTCGGCCCGGACGTCGCTGAACGGGCTGACGTCCACCCGCCCCTCGGCGACGTCGAACAGGTTCTGGTTCTGCTGCGAGCGGACCCGGACGCCGTACGGTGTCGGCCCCGCGGGCGCGGCGGCCGTGCGCGGTGGCGCGAACGTCACGGTCACGGTGCCGCGGGCGCCCGGGTACAACCGCAGCGTGCTCGGCTCCACAGTGGTCCACGGTGCCGGTGCCCCCACCACCGAGAACGAGTACTCGCTCACGGTGTCGTCCTCGTTGCGTACGGTCAGTGTCACCTTGGCCGAACCGCCGGGTTCGACGGGCACCGACGCGGGTTCCAAGGACGTCCAGCTACTCATGCCCGCACGGTAGGTCCGGCATCGACCGGCGACACCGGCCCGAGAGGCACGCCTCCGGGCAGACCCGCTGCCCGTCCGGGCAACCGGTCTGCCTCCCGTTGGGTCCGCGTGCCTGTTTCCGTCGATCCCCGCCCGCAGCACGCTGGTTGGTGATCCGCGCCCGGCGCGGCACCGTCCCCGCCGCGTGGGACACACCCCAGCGACTGATCAGCGAGGAGTCGTCATGCCCACCTACCTGTCGCCAGGCGTGTACGTCGAGGAGGTGGCCGGCGGATCCCGACCGATCGAAGGCGTCGGGAGCAGCGTCGCCGCGTTCGTAGGGCTCGCGCCCACCGGCCCGCTGAACGAGGCCGTCCTGGTGCGCAACTGGGCCCAGTTCGTCGGCACCTTCGGAGACTTCAGCGCCGACGCCTACCTGGCGCACGCCGTCTACGGGTTCTTCGCCAACGGCGGCGGCGTGGCCTACGTCGTCCGGGTCGGCGACACGATCGGCGAGACCGAGGCGGGCAACCACCGGGCCCGCGCGGTCGCCCCGCCGTCCCGCTCGCGTGCGCTGCCCGACTCCGCCTATGCCGCGCTCGGAACGTTCCGGGTCGCCGCCGCCGACGGGGTCAGCGCCGACGGGCTCACCGTCGAGGTCGGCGACCCCACCGGCGACGGCCCGGAGGAGCGGTTCACGCTCACGGTCAAGCAGGGCGACAACGCCGCCGAGACGTTCGACGTCTCGGCCCGCCGGAACGCCCGCAACTACGTCGTCTCGACGGTGAAGCAGCGCTCGAAGCTCGTCGTCGTGGACGAGGCGGCACCGGCCTCCCAGCTGACCCGGCCGCCGAACCAGGCCGTGGCGGTGCCGTCCGCGCCGGAGCCGCCCGCGGCCGTGGCCGTGCCGCAGCGCAAGCGGCTCGAACCGACCCAGTTCCTCGGTGACACCGACGAACGCACCGGCCTCGGCAGCCTGGAGGCGCTCGACGAGATCAGCATCGTCGCCGCGCCCGACCTGATGGCAGCCTACGAACGCGGTGTGATCGACCTCGACGGGGTCAAGAGCGTGCAGCTCGGCATGATCGCGCACTGCGAGTCGCTGGGCGACCGGATGGCGATCCTCGACCCGCCGCCCGGTTACGGCGCGCAGGCGATCCGCCGGTGGCGCCAGGACGAGGCCGGCTACGACTCGACGCACGCGGCGCTGTACTACCCGTGGATCCAGGTGTTCGACCCCTCCACCGGCCGGCAGCGGCTGGTGCCGCCGAGCGGGCACATGGCGGGCATCTGGGCCCGCAGCGACGCCGAGCGCGGCGTCCACAAGGCCCCCGCGAACGAGGTGGTCCGCGGCGCCGTCGACCTCGAGCTGCAGATCAGCCGCGGCGAGCAGGACCTGCTCAACCCGATCGGCGTGAACTGCATCCGGGCGTTCCCCGGCCGCGGTGTGCGGGTGTGGGGCGCGCGGACCATCTCGTCCGACCCGGCCTGGCGCTACCTGAACGTGCGCCGCTACTTCAACTACCTCGAGGAGTCGATCCTGCTGGGCACCCAGTGGGTGGTCTTCGAGCCCAACGACCAGGCCCTGTGGGCCCGGATCCGTCGCAACGTGTCGGCGTTCCTGGTGAACGAGTGGCGCGCCGGTGCTCTCTTCGGTGCGACCCCCGAGCAGGCGTTCTACGTCAAGTGCGACGCCGAGACCAACCCGGCCGAGTCGGTGGACGCCGGCCGCGTGGTCTGCGAGATCGGCATCGCACCGGTCAAGCCGGCGGAGTTCGTCGTGTTCCGGCTCGCGCAGTACTCCGAGGGCGGCGGCGAGCTCACCGAGTGAGTTGTTTCTTCTAGTTGAGAGTGGATTGATATGTCTCTGCAGCCGGGTGACGCCCTCGCCGCACACAATTTCGGCCTCCAGATCGACGGGGTCACCGTCGAGTACCTCCAGGAGGTGTCCGGACTGACGTTCGAGCAGGACGTCATCGAATATCAGCAGGTCTCGTCGGACGGCAAGCCGGTCACCAAGAAGATGCCCGGCGTGGCCAAGGCCGGCGAGTGCACGGTGACCCGCGGCATGACCGAGTCGCCGGCGTTCACCGAGTGGATCAACGCGTCGATGGCCGGCGACATGGGCAACGCGCGCAAGAACGCCACGATCATGCTGATGGACTACCAGAACTCGCCGGTCAAGCGGTACAACCTGCGCAACGCCTGGTGTTCACGCATCGAGACCAGCGGGGTGCGTGCCGGTGACGCGTCGGCGCTCACCGAGCAGGTGACGATCACGTACGAAGAACTGGTCATCGAGTGATGCGTCGGACCGCGCCTTCTGTGTCCGCGTCTCCGGCTCCGGCTCCGGCTTCGGTTCCAGCAGCGATTCCTTCTGCGCTGCGCACCGAATTCTCGTTCGAACTTCCCCGGGGTTATGTGGACGAGCTGGGCACGGTCCATCGGGCCGGCACGATGCGGTTGGCCACCGGCAAGGACGAGCTGATCCCGCTGCGTGACCTGCGCGTGCAGGAAAACCCGGCCTACCTGTCGGTGGTGCTGCTGGCCCGGGTGATCACCGGGCTCGGCACGCTCCCGAACGTGCACGACGGCATCGTCGAGAACATGTTCGCCGCCGACCTGGCGTTCCTGCAGGACTTCTACCGCCAGATCAACGCCGAGGGCCACACCAGGGCCGCGGTCGCCTGCCCGCACTGCGCGGAGACGTTCGAGGTCGAACTGGGTGGGAGCCGCCTGGGGGAATCGTGACGTACGCGGCCGAAGCGATCCACGCCGAAACCGCGTACCTGGCGTTCCACCTGCACTGGAACTTGTCCGACCTGCTGGAACTGGAACACCACGACCGGCGCCGATACGTCCGCGAGACCGCGGCGCTGGTGGAACGCGCAGAAGGGAACGGGTGAGCGATGGCAGGCCGCTTCGCGCGTTGGCGTCGTTCCAGGGGTGTTCCGACCGGCGAAGCCGGGTCGGGGTCTCCCGGGGGTGCCGGGTCTTCCGCCGGCTCCGGCGGCGTTGGATCTCCTGGCGGCGAGGCCGGAACACCGGTTCCGCGTCCACGCGGGGATGCATGGACCAATCTGCCGCCGATGTCGGTGCTGGCCAGGCAGAAACCAACCACTGCCGGTTTCGACGCCCACCTGGCGAGCCATTCCCGCCCGCTGGTGACAGGGGGTCTCGATCACCTACGGAACGCCAGCGCACCGGCGGGAGTGCTCCGCGATGCCTTGACGCCAGTCCGGCGGCCGCGTTCGAAGCCGCGCGAGCTACCCGCGTTGTCGCTGCCGGTCGTAGCATCGGGGCCCTCTCCGACGACCGCGGTGCAACGCCGATCGCTGACCGAAGCGGCGGCATCGAAGCCGCACTCGGCTCCCGGCGCTGACTTCCCCAGCGCCGGGGGCCCCGGCAGTAGTGCTTCGTCGGCCGTGCGACCAGGCCACCTCACCTCACCCGGGCCTGGTGCGACCACGAGTTCCAGCCCGGGCGCAGCCGTGACTCCCGACTCGGGCGCTGCAGCACTCAATTCTGCGAGCGCGGCGCGCCCGGCCTCGGTTAGCGCCCCCACGGTCGGAGTCCAACGAAGCAAGGCCAACCCTGCCGCCGGGGTGCGCTCCAGCTCAGGAACCACCCCTGCCACGCGACCCAGCGACACCTCGAACCTCGGGCGCCCGGGCGCGACCACGAACCCCGATCTGGGCCCGCGACCTGGCACGCCCCAGAGCCCCGCCGGGGGCGCACAACCTGGCGCGGTCACGAATTCCGGTTCGAGCGCACAGCCCGGTCCGGGCCAGACCCCGGGTCCATCGACGAGCTCCGGCTCGGGTGCACAAGCTGGTGCGGTGGGCAGCCGTGGAACCGGTCAGCCGTCCGGACCAGCACCCAAATCGGCAGGTGAGCGCCCCGTACGTGGCGGCCTGGGCGCGCCTAGGAACACCGGTTCCGCCGCGGAGATCCGCTCGAACACTCCCAGCGCGGCAGCACATCCGGGTAGCCACGGCGCGGCCACCCAATCCGGCGCGCACAGTGCCGCGAAACACTCCACTGAGCTCGGCGCGATGGATCGCTCGGGTCGCCCCGGCACCGCAGGAGGCTCCGGCGGACCCGAAGCGATCAAGCGCTCGGCTGGGTACGGTGCGCCGGCGCACTCGAGTGGGCCGGGGTTGGCGGGGGTTTCGAGCGGGTCGGGTGTGGCGGGGACTTCGAGCGGGTCGGGAGTGGCGGGGAGTTCCCGCGGGTCAGGCGCGGCTGTAGCTTCCAGCGGGTCGGGCACGGCTGGGCGGGCGGGGTCGGCCGCGGCGGCTGTTCAGCGGGTGGCTGACGGTCAGCGGCCGAGCGGTGGGCGACCTACCAGGTCGGCCGGCGTTGAGCAGGGTGCAGTAGCTGGGCCGGTCGGCACCGAGCAGGGTGCAGTAGCTGGGCCGGTCGGCGGCGAGCAGGGTGCAGTAGCTGGGCCGCGAGGCGCTGACGCACCTGGAAGGCACTCGAACTCTGCGTCGGGCGTGCCGCGCTCGGGCACTGACTCGGCAGTGGACAGCCCCACCGCCGGGGGCCAAGCCTCGCGGGTTCGTCCGGATGCGGGCCGACGACCCACGCTGGGTCTCGGCGCCCCACTGGCGCCAGGAGTCACTTCCACCGCAGCAAACCCGGGCGTGCCCTCCGAGCGCAGCGTGGCTCGAACGCCGACCAAGGGCACCACTCCCGCCACCCGGACAGTGCCGCTCGCACCGACCAGCCCACCGCCATCCGCGAGCGCGAAACCACCCGCTGCCAGCGGTGCACCGTCCCCCGGCGCGACACCCGCCCTCGGCCCCGCACGAACATCAACGCCTGGCCCCGCCCCAGCCGTCCAACGCGCACCAGCCATTAGCCCCGCACCCACCCCTAAGTCCGCACCCACCCTCGGCCATGCTCCTGGCCTTGGTGCTGCGCCTGCTCCCAGCACTGCGCCTGCTCCCAGCACTGCGCCTGCTCCCAGCACTGCGCCTGCTCCCAGCACTGCGCCTGCTCCCAGCACTGCGCCTGCTCCCAGCGCCGCGACTAGCCGTGGGGCCGTGCCTGGTCATGGGGCCGTGCCTGGTCATGGGGCCGTGCCTGGTCATGGGGCCGTGCCTGGCCATGGGGCCGTGCCTGGCCATGGGGCCGTGCCTGGCCATGGGGCCGTGCCTGGCCATGGGGCCGTGCCTGGCCATGGGGCCGTGCCTGGCCATGGGACCGCGCTTGGCCATGGGACCGCGCCTGGCCGTGGCGGTGTGTCCACTCCGAGCGCTGCGCCCGCTCCTGGGGCCGCGCCCGCCCCCAGCACGGCGTCGGGCCGCGGAGCTGCGCCCGCCCCCAGCACAGCGCCGAGCCGCGGAGCTGCACCCGCTTCCAGCACGGCGCCCGCTCTCGGAGCCGCGACTGACCGTGGGGCCGCGCCTGGCCGTGGCGCGGTTCTTGGTCGTGGCGCCGGACCTGGGCTTGATGCCGCGTCTGCGCTCGGCGCGGGACAAGCGCCATCTCCCGGTTCTGCGTCTGCCGTCGAGGGCGGACCGGTTCTCAACCGTGCGCCGGCACCGACCGCTAACTCCGCGGCTGGCATCGAACGCACGCCGGGCCTTCATCGCGCGTCGGCTGGCGAGCGCACATCGGCCCCTAACCAGCCACCGGTCGTCGAACGTGCACCAACCGTCACGCAGGCCCCGGCCGTCAAACGTGCACCAGACTCCAGCCACACTTCAGCCCTCGATCGCGCTTCGGCCCCTAACCACGCCTCGGTCCCTGAGCGCGCACCGGCCCACCAGCGTGCGATAGCTCCTCGGCACGCGCCAACTCCTGACCACGTGCGAACCCCGAACAAGGGGCCCACCCCGAACCACAGGCCAACCTCGAACCAGGCGCCTGCCTCGAATAGTGCGCCTGTCCGGAATCACGCGCCTGTCCCGAACCACGCGCCTGCCGCGAACCATACGCCTGCCGCGAACCATACGCCTGCCGGGAATCACGGGCCTGTCTCGAATCATGCGCCTGTCCGGAACCAGGCGTCCGCGCCGAACCACATTCCTGCCCTGAAGCACGCGTCCGCGCCGAACCGCGCGCCCGTACTTGGTCGCGCGCCTGCTCCTAGTCGCGCGTCGGGGCCTGATCGGGCATCGGCGCTTGATCGTGTGTCGAGCCGTCGGGTGCCGGTCGTGAGTCAAGGGCCGTCGGACGGGCTTGTAGCTCCGCGGGGTGCCGCTGCCTCGGCTGCCGAGGGGCAGGCGGGATCGGCCGCGTCCTCCAGGGATGTGCCGGCGCCGCATCAGGCTGGGCCCTTGCCGGAGACCTCCACCGCTCCGGCTGCGATCGTGCGGGTTCAGCGGGCGCCGGTGCGACCGGCTCCGACCGGTACGCGGCCGATGCTCGGGAGTGCGCCGCCGTTGCCCCTACGGGTCGCGTCGCCGTTGCCTCTACGGGCTGCGTCGCCATTGCCTCTACGGGCTGCGTCGCCATTGCCTCTACGGGCTGCGTCGCTGTCGCCCATGGGAGCTGGGCCGCCGTTGCCGCTGCGAGCTGCACCAGCGGCCCGGACCGCTGGACAGGTACGGCGAGCTGAGCGGACGGTTCCGGTGCGGCCGCCGGTTTCGCCGGTCCCGCTTAGGCGGATTCCGGTGGCCGAGGGGTCGTCGCGTCCGGTGGCGGTTGCTGTTGCGCCTCTTCAGCGTTCGGCGAACGCCCACTCTCATGGTCGCCGCAACACGCGGCCGACGGTGCCCGGGCCAAGCCCCACGCCCCAGCCCGTGCAGAGACACCCAGCGCAGACGCACCCCACCCGAACGCACGTCACCCAAACGCGCCCCATCCAGACGCGCCTCGCGCAGCCGGACCACGCGCAGAACCAGCCAGCGCAGCACCACCCCGCGCAGAACCCACTCACGCAAAACCAGCTCGCCCAGACCCCACTGGCGCAGCACCAGCCCGCGCAGCACCAGCCTGCGCAGCACCAGCCTGCGCAGCACCAGCCCGCGCAGAGACCCCCCACGCAAACCCAGTCCGCACAGAAACCCCCCACCCAGCTCGCCCCAGCAAAAGCCTCGCCCGCGAAGGCCCTCCAGACACACCCCGCACCCAAAGATCCCTCACGCACCCCACCGGCCCGAGCAAGCACCACCACCCCGATCCAACGCACCACCACCCCGATCCAAGGCACCACCACCCCGATCCAACGCAGAACCACCCCCCAACCCACCGAACTCGACGACCTCGCTCACCGCCTCGTCGAGCCGCTCAGTCGCCTCCTTCGTGCCGAGCTACGCGCCGACCGCGAGCGGATCGGCCGCCTGCGTGACGCACGTTTCTGAAAGGACGCACCGCCATGCCGCCCGCTCTCGACCCGGCCGCCACCGTGTTCTTCCGGCTGGCGATCGACGGCCAGGATCTCGGCCTGTTCTCCAGTTGCGACGGTCTGTCGTCGGAAGTGGTGATCGAGACCAGGGAAGAAGGCGGCAACAACGACTTCGTCTGGCAGCTGCCGTCGCGCGTCACCTTCTCGACGATCACGCTGGGCCGGCCGCTCACTCCGGACACCGCGAAGGTCGCGGCGTGGATCTCGTCGATCTCCAAGGGCATCGAACGCCCGACCGCGCAGATCGCCGCCCTCCGCGCGGACGGGTCCACGGTCGCGCAGTGGGGGCTGATCGAGGTGCTCCCGGTCCGCTGGACCGGCCCGAGCCTCGACCCGGGCAACCCCGGCGTCGCCACCGAGACGTTGGAGATCACCCACCACGGCTTCACCGACGCCGGGGCGGTCTGATGCCGCCCCGCGGACGCAACGCGAGCCTCGTCAAGGCCAAGCTGACGATCAACCGTCCACCGGCGGGCGTGGGCGGCCGCCTCGCCGAGGTCGAGTTCCAGTTCAACCCGTCGCAGCTGCAGATGTCCCGGTCGGCGTCGTGGCACACCCAGCCGGCGGTGGCGTACACGAAGGGCGCCACGCCGGAGTTCGCCGGGGTCAGCCCGGCCACGCTCGAGGTCGAGGTGTTCCTTGACGCGTCCGACCGGCCCACCGGGTCGAAGGTGCAGCAGCAGGTCGATCGGCTCCTGTCGTGCTGCGAGGTGGAGCCGCAGAGCATCGCGGCGAAGAAGCCGGCGCCGCCGTGGGTGCGGTTCTCCTGGGGTTCGTTCACCACGGTGGGGTTCGCCGCGAACGTGCAGAGCGTCAACGCGACGTACACGCTGTTCAGCTCCACCGGGGAGCCGCTGCGTGCGGCCTGCCAGCTGTCCCTGACCGAGATCCCGCTCCCCACCAAGGGCCAGAATCCGACGTCCGGCGCGCGCTCGGCGACCCGCGTCCACCGGGTCGTCGCGGGTGACTCGCTGGCGAGCGTGGCCTGGCGCGAGTACGGCGACCCGACGCTCTGGCGCGCGGTGGCGCGGGCCAACGACATCGACGACCCGATGCGATTGACGATCGGCAGCGAGCTCCTGCTCCCGTCAGCCGGAGAGATCACATGACCCGAATCCTCACCAGCGTGCTCGCCGTCGAGGTAGACGGCGCCCCGCTTCCCGACCCGCTGAACGCGCTGCTCCTGGAGGGCTGGGTCGACACCAGCGTCACCGTGCCGGCCGCGTTCGGCCTCACGTTCACCGACCCCTACGGCACCGTGCTGCGCGACAACCGGCAGCTGACCGTCGGCGCGAAGGTGAAGCTCTCCGCGATCACCGACGGGACACGCAGCGATCCGCTGCTCACCGGCGACATCACGGCGCTGGAGATGGACGCGGACACCGCCGGCCGCACGCTGCTCGTGCGGGGGTACGACCCGGGGCACCGGCTGGTCCGGGTCCGGCGCGTCGCGGGCTATCCGAACATGACCGCCGCCGACATCGTCCGGAAGCTGGCCGGGCAGGCCGGCGTGCGCGTCGGCCGGATCGACCCGACGCCGACCGTCTACGACCTCGCGACCCAGCCGAACCTCACCGACTGGGACTTCCTCACCCGCCTGGCCCGCGAGAACGACGTCCGCCTGTACTTCGACGAGGACGGCGCGCTCCAGTTCCGCGAGCTGCCGAAGGCCACGTCCGCGCCGTCGGACACCACGCCGTCCACGCAGAGCCCGTTCGTGCTGGAGTTCGGCGTCAACACCCAGCGCAGCCGCGTCGGGCTGACCGCGTCCGGCCAGGTCAAGAAGGTCGAGGTGCGGGGCTGGGACGTCAAGACGAAGCGGGCACTGAGCGCCGAGACCCCGGCCGGTACGTCGACCGACGTCCAGCCGGATCTGACGCCGGCCCAGCTCGTCGCGAAGTTCGGCAACGCGGGCCTGGTCGAGGCGAGCGTGCCGTACACGACGCAGGCGCAGGTGCAGCACGCCAGCGAGGCGCTCGCGCACGACGTCGCCGGGTCGTCGGCCGAGCTCGAGGTGACGGTCACCGGCAATCCGTCGCTGCGGCCGGGTCAGCCGGTGGCGGTCAACGGCGCCGGGTTCCCGTTCGAGGGGCGCTACACGGTCACCGACGCGCGGCACGTGTTCGCGTCGGGCCGGCAGTACGTCACCCGGGTGGGGGTCAGCGGCCGCCAGTTCCGGTCGCTCTACGGCCTCACGTCGGGCGGCGCCGACGACGCACCGAACCTGCCCGGCGTCGTCATCGCGCAGGTCAGCAACGTGCGTGACCCGCTGGACATGGCCCGCGTGAAGGTCAAGTTCCCGTGGCTGTCCGACACCTACGAGAGCGACTGGTGCCGGGTGGCGCAGTTCGGCGGCGTCCGGGGCGGCGGGCTGATGTTGCCCGACGTCGACGACGAGGTGCTCGTCGCGTTCGACCGCGGCTCGCTGGAGCACCCGTACGTGCTCGCCGGCCTCTACAACGGCAAGGACCGTCCGACGAAACAGTCGGGTGGCTTGGAGGCGGTGGACGGCACCAGCGGCCGGGTCAACTGGCGCAGCGTCACGACCAGGGCGGGGCACGCGCTCGAGTTGATCGACGCGCCCACCAGGGCGGGGAGGGGCGTCCGGCTGCGGACCGGAGACGGGAGCCTCTCCGTGCATCTCGACCAGAGCAAGACCACGGTGACGATCGACAGCGACGGCACGGTGAGCATCAGCGGCACCCGCGCGGTGAAGATCCGCTCGGCCGGTGACCTGGACCTGAGCGCCGCCCGCTCGGTGACGATCAGCGGTGGTGCCGCGGTCAACATCCGGGCCGGTGGGCGCGTCGGCGTCAACGCCGGCGGCGCGGTGATGATCGACGCGGCCGGGGCCGTGAACGCGAAGGCGGTGGGCCCGGTGAGCGTGCAGTCGGCGGTCAACACGTCGGTCACCGCGACCACGATCACGCTCACCGGCGTCACGTTGCGCAACGGCGTCCCGTTCTGAGTTCCCAGGAGATCCAGGAGTGAGCGAGCAATTCGTCGGCGCCGGCTGGGCGTTCCCGCTGCGGACGGACACGTCCGGCGCGGTGGCGCTGGTGCGGCGCGAACGAGAGATCGAAGAGGCGATCCGCCTGGTGCTGGCCACCGCACCGGGGGAGCGGCCGATGCGTCCGGAGTTCGGGTGCGCGATCCACGATCTGGTGTTCGCCCCGGTCAACGAGGCGACCGCCGGGGCGATCCGGCAGGAGGTGCGGCTGAGCCTGGACCGGTGGGAACCGCGGATCGACGTGGCCGACGTCGTCGTGACGATCGACGACGGTGACGCGACCGTGCTGCTGATCGACGTGCAGTACGTGGTGCGCGGCACCAACAACCCGCGCAGCCTGGTGTTCCCCTTCTACACGATCCCGGCGATCGAGGGCGGCCGCTGATGGCGCTGCCCGCACCCAACCTCGACGACCGGCACTTCCAGCAGTTCGTCGACGAAGCGAAGCGCTACATCCAGCGCACGAGTCCGGAGTGGACCGACCACAACGTCTCCGATCCGGGCATCACGCTGATCGAGGCCGTGGCCCACATGGTCGACCAGCTCGTCTACCGGCTGAACCGGGTGCCGGAGAAGAACCACCTGGCGTTCCTCGACCTGCTCGGCGTCACGCTGTTCCCGCCGTCGGCGGCCGCGGCCGACGTCACGTTCTGGCTGTCGGCCCCGCAGACCGAACCGGTCGTGTTGCCCGCGGGCACCGAGGTGGCCACGCAGCGCACCGAGACCGACGAGGCGGTGGTGTTCGCGACCGGCTCCGCGTTGACGATCCCGGACACCTCGCTGGAGCGGGTGCTGCGCCAGGTGCGAGGCGGCGAACCCGAGGACCGCACCCGCGAACTGCTCGGCGACGGTGACGTCCCGGTGTTCGGCGACCCCATCCAGCCGGGCGACGTCGTGCTGTTCGCGCTGTCCGCGGCCGTGCCCAGCTGCACGGTCGTGCTGGAGCTGGAGAGCCGCGTCGACGGTGTCGGCGTGGACCCGCGGCAGCCGCCGCTGCGCTGGGAGGCCTGGACGCCACGCGGCTGGCGGGCCTGCGAGGTCGACCGGGACAGCACCGGCGGGCTCAACCGGGGCGGCGAGGTCGTGCTGCTCGTCCCGCCGGGGCACGCCCGTTCGGCGATCGCCGGTCACCAGGCGGGCTGGCTGCGGTGCCGGGTCGTGGAGCCGGCGAAGGGCCAGCCGTTCTACGCCTCGTCACCGACGCTCCGCTCGGCGTCGGGGTACACGATCGGTGGCACGACCAGGGCCGCGCACGCGATCGTCGTCCGCAACGAGTTGCTCGGTGAGTCCACCGGCATGCCGGGCCAGCGGGTGCGGCTGCCGCACCGCCCGGTGCTGGCCGACGAGCCGCCGCTGACGCTGGAGATCGCCGCCGACGACGGCTGGTACCTCTGGAACCCGGTCGGCGACTTCGGCCGCTCCAAGCCCGGCGACCGGCACTACACGCTCGACGCGACCGCGGGTGAGATCGCGTTCGGACCGTCGGTGCGGCAGCCGGACGGTTCGCTGCGGCAGTACGGCGCCGTGCCGCCGGTGGGTGCGGCGATCCGGGCCGCGCGCTACCGGGCCGGCGGTGGCCGCACCGGCAACGTGGCGCGCGGCGCGATCCAGGTGCTGCGTACCTCGATCCCGTACATCGCCCGGGTGGAGAACCGGGAGAACGCGACCGGTGGGGTCGACGGCGAGACCGTCGAGGAGGCGAAGCTGCGTGCGCCGATCGCGCTGCGTGCGCAGGACCGGGCCGTGACCGCACGCGACTACGAGGAGCTGGCCCGGCAGGCCGCGCCGGAGGCCGCGCGCATCGCCTGCCTCGGCGCGGACGCGGCCGAGAACGGCGAATACGCGGTCCGTCTGCTGGTGGTGCCGCAGGCGGTCGCCGACCCGGGTGGGCGCCTCCGGTTCGAACAACTGGTTCCCGACGACGCCCTGCTGGACCGGGTGACCCGCTACCTGGACGACCGGCGGCCACTGGGCACGCGGCTCTCGATCGGGCCGCCGTTCTACCAGGGCGTCACCGTGTCGGCGACGGTCCGTGCGTTCGGCCGGTCCACCGCCACGCGGGTACGGGAGACCGCGCTCGCGAGCCTCTACCGCTACCTCGATCCGCTCGTCGGCGGCCCCGACGGCACCGGCTGGCCGGTGGGCCGGTCGCTGCGTGCCGGTGACCTCTTCGGTGTCCTCGCGCAAGCCGCCGGCGTCGAGCTGGTCGAGGACGTGCAGCTGATCGCCGTCGACCCGCTGACCGGGCGCCGGGCCGACCCCACCGACCGCATCGACCTCGGACCGGCATCGTTGTTCTTCTCCTACGAGCACTCTGTGCAGGTCAGGGCCGCCCGATGAGGGGCGGCGGCGAGGACCTGGGCAGCAGCCACCCGATCGGCGCGAGCCTTCCCGGCGTCTACGCCGAGGACGACCTGCTCCAGCGCTTCTCGGGTGGTCTCGACGCGGTGCTCGGCCCACTGATCAACGTGCTGGACTGTCTGCCGGCGTATCTGCGGCCGGAGACCGCGCCTCCGGACTTCCTCGACTGGATCGGGGGCTGGGTGGGCGCGGGTAGCGACCCGCACGGCGATCCGGAGCCGGTCCGGCGCCGTGCCGTTGCCCTGGCGACGGCCGCGCACCGCCTGCGCGGCACCCGCCGCGGGCTGGCCGAAGCCGTCGCCCTCGTGTTCGGGGTCGAGCCGGAGATCACCGAGAGCGGCGGCGCGACCTGGTCGGCCCGCCCGCTGCAGGCCTTCCCCGGTGACCCGCGGCCGTCGGTGCGGGTCCGGCTGCGTGTCCCGGACCCGGCCGCCGTCGACGTCCGGCGCCTGAACGCCGTGGTGGCCGACGTGTGCCCGGCCCACCTGCCCTTCCAGGTCGAAGTCGTCCAGCAGTGACCCCACCGAAGAACGGATCCCGATGAGCCAGCCCCCGAACCCGCCGGACGAGACCGACCGCGACCCCGAGGACGACCCGACGACGTCGGCGGCCGACCGCGCCCGCGCGCTGTTGCTGCCGGTCTCGTCGCCGACGCCACCGCCCCCGTCCACCGAGGACGTCGTCCCGCCGGTGCTGCCCGGCCGGCCGGAACCGCCGCGGCCGAACGCGCAGGCGCAGCGCAGCGACGACGAGCAAGGCGTCACCTGCTGGAACTGCGGGTTCGGCAACCGGACCGACCGGGTCTTCTGCCGCAACTGCGGAGTCGAACTCGCCCGGGTGCCGCAGGCCGCTCCGCCGCCGCGCCCGAAGCGCAGCCGCAAGGGCCTGTTCATCGCGCTCGGCGCGCTCGCGGCGGTGATCCTGCTGGTGCTGATCGCGATCCCGCTGGTCGGCCTGGTCCGTGACCAGCTGGCCCAGTCCGACCGGGCGACGCCGGCCGCCGCGCAGGCCTCGGTCGCCGACCCCGGTCACCCCGCGCAGGCGGCGTTCGACGACAACGACAAGACCTGGTACGGCACCGGTCAGGGCGGTGACTCGAGAGGACAGACGCTCACCGCCCAGTTCGGTCAGCCGGTGGACTTCACCGGACTGCGTATCGTGCCCGGCGCCACGAGCAAGGACGAGCAGGCCCGGCCGCACCAGATCGAGGTCGTGTTCACCGACGCGCAGGGCGGCCGGTTCCGCGAAGTGGTGACGCTCGACGATTACGAAGCGTCGTTCCTGCGTGTCCGCGTCGACCGGTTGGTGCGCCTGGATCTGACGCTCGCCTCCGCCTACGGCGCGGGCGCCGGCAAGCAGGTGGCGATCCGCGAGGTGGCGCTGTTCGGCAAACCGTCGGGTCGCTGACAGATTCCACGATGTCCGGACGGCCCGAACTTGACCACGTATTGTGATGTCTGTCCGCAGTGGCCCTCTTGAGGAACTCGAAACACGACGATGCGATTCTCGGTGCTGGGCCCGGTCCGGGCCTGGCGGGGTGAAGTCGAACTCGATTTAGGCCCTGCGCAGCAACGATCTGTTCTCGGAGTCCTTCTGCTCCGGGCCGGTTCCCCGGTCTCGCTGTACGAGTTCATCGACGTTCTCTGGGGTCCGGAGGCGCCGGGCACCGCTGTCAACATCATCCACCGCTACATCGGTCGGCTACGGAGAGTGTTCGAGCCGGAGTTGTCCGCACGCGAGCCGGGACGATGGGTGGCCCGCGGTGCCGGCGGCTACCGGCTCGACGTCGCGGCGGACGACGTCGACCTGTTGCAGTTCCGCGAGCTGCGGCTCCGGGCGGCCCAGGTGGGCGCGGAATCGCCCGCGGACGCGGCCGAGCTGTTACTGAGCGCACTCGAACTCTGGGGTGGGCCACCGGGCGCCGGCCTGCCGCCGCAGGTCGCGGCGCATCCGCTCGTCACCGCGGTGGACGGCGAGCGGCTCCTCGCGGTGAAGGAGGCCGCGGACCGGGCCGCGGCGGCTGCCGACCCGGTGCTCGCCGAGCGGCTCCTGCTGCCGCTGCGTCAGTGCGCGGCCGAGCACCCGTACGACGAGGACCTGCAGGCCCGGCTGATCCGGACGCTGCGGGCGGCCGGACGCCAGGCCGAGGCGCTCGACGTCTACTCCGCGGTGCGGCTCGAGCTGGCCGAGGCGCTCGGGCTGGACCCCGGCCCGGAGCTGCGCGCCGCGCACCAGGCCGTGCTGCAGTCCGAGCCCGAGGCGCCGGCACCGGCGGCTCCGGAAGCTCCGGTCCGGGCCCCGGCGGCGCGGCCGGCCCAGCTTCCGGCCGACGTCTTCGGGTTCACCGGGCGGCGGGCCGAGATCGCCGCGCTGGAGTCGCTCGTCGACGAGGCCGACGGCGGGTCGGGCTTCCCGGTCGTGACGTTCGGCGGGATGGCCGGCATCGGGAAGACGACGCTGGCGGTGCACGTCGCGCACCGGCTCGCCGACCGGTTCCCGGACGGGCAGCTCTACGTGGACCTGCGCGGCTTCCACCCCGGCGACTCGGTCACCAGCCCGACCGAGGCGGTCCGCCTCTTCCTGGACGCGCTCGGTGTCCCGGCGCAGCGCGTGCCGACCGACCCGGACGCGCGGATCGCGCTGTACCGGAGCCTGCTGGCCGACCGGCGGATGCTCGTCGTGCTGGACAACGCACGCGACACCGACCACGTCCGTTCCCTGCTGCCGGGCTCGGCCGGATCGTTGACGCTGGTCACCAGCCGGAACCCGCTGCAGGGTCTGATCGCCCGCGAAGGTGCCCGGTCGACGCCGCTCGACCTGCTGTCCGACGACGAGGCGCACGAGTTCGTCGTCCGGCGGCTCGGCTCCGCGCGGATCGCCGGTCAGCCCAACGTCGTCGCCGAGCTGGTCGCGCTGTGCGGTGGGCTGCCGCTCGCGCTGGCCATCGTCTGCGCCCGCGCCGCACTGCACCCCACGTTCCCGTTGAGCACGGTCGCGGACGAGCTGCACGAGAGCCGGGACAGCCTGCAGGCGTTCGCCGGTGAGGACCCGGCCAGCGACGCGCGCGCGGTGTTCTCCTGGTCCTACCGGGCGCTCAGCCCCGCCGCGGCCCGACTGTTCCGGCTGCTCAGCGTCCATCCCGGGCCGGAGTGCTCGATCGCGGCCGCCGCGGCGCTGGCCGGGCAGTGCCCGGACGACGTCCGGCCGGTGCTCGCCGAGCTGGCCCAGGTGCAGCTCATCACCGAGCAGGCGCCGGGCCGGTTCGGCACGCACGAACTGCTCCGCGTGTACGCCACCGAGCGGGCCACCAAAGAGGACTCGACCGAGCAGACCGCGGCCGCGATGCGCCGCCTGCTCGACTACTACCTGCACAGCGCGCACGCCGCGGACCAGCTGCTCGCACCGGAGCGCGACCGCGTCACGCTGCCGGCCGCGCCGCCGGACATCCGGCCGGAACGGTTCACCGAGCCGCGCCGGGCCGGGAACTGGCTCGACGTCGAACGCACGACGCTGCTGTCGGTGATCGAGCTGGACGCCAGGGACGGCGACGGGCGGCACAGCTGGCCGCTCGCGTCGGTGCTGGAGATCTACCTGGACCGGCAGGGCCGGTGGGAGGACCAGCTGGCCGTGCAGACCGCGGCGTTGAGCGCCGCCGAGCGGCTCGACGACCAGCAGGGCCTGGCGCACGTGCACCGCTCGCTGGGCTTCGTCAACGGCCGGCTGGGCCGGTGGGACGACGCCGACGGGCACCTGCGTCTCTCGCTGGAGCTGTTCGAGAAGCTCGGCGACCGCAACAGCCAGGCCCGCGTCTACCGGTACCAGGCTTTCCTGGCCAACACCCGCGGCCAGCACCGCGAAGCGCTCTCCCGCTACCGGCACGCGCTGACGCTCTACCGGGCCACCGGCCGACGATCGGGCGAGGCCAGCACGTTCAACGAGATCGGCTACACGTACATGTTGCGGGGCGAGAACCGCAAAGCGCTCGTCGAGTGCGGTCGCGCGTTGACGATCCACCAGGAGATCCACGACTGCAACGGCACCGCGGCGGCCTGGGACAGCCTCGGCAGCGCCCACCTGAACCTGCGTGAGTACGCCGAGGCGCTGAACTGCTTCGCCCACGCGCTCTCGATCTACCGCGAGATCCACGACCGTTACCTGGAAGCCGACACGCTCGACCACCTCGGCGACACGCACGCCGCCGCCGGCTCCGACGCGCAGGCCGCCGGGGCCTGGCAGGCGGCGATCGTCATCCTCGAGGGCCTCGGCCACCCGGACGCCGAACACGTGCGGGTCAAGCTCGACGAGATGACCCGGCGCGGCTCCGGACAGGGCCGGACCCTCCGCTGGCTCCCGGACGGCCGCAGCAGCGCGTGACACAGGTCACATTTGCGGACGTCGAGCGGGAGCGGGCGGCTCCGACACCCTGCTGACAAGAGTTCGCAACGCTGCTGGAGGTACCCGATGTCCGACACCACCTGCCACATGTCGATCTCGCTCGACGGCTTCGTCGCCGGGCCCGACCAGAGCCGGGAGAACCCGCTGGGCCGGCGCGGGCTGGAGGTGCACAGCTGGCACGTCGGCGACCCGCGGGCGACCGAGGCCGACAAGATCGCGGCCGAGTGGCTGATGCGGCCCCGGGGCGCGTACGTGATGGGCCGGAACATGTACGGCCCGATCCGCGGCGACTGGGACGAGGACTGGTCCGGGTGGTGGGGCGCCGAGCCGCCGTACCACGCGCCGGTGTTCGTGCTGACCCACCACGCCCACGACCCGATCGAGATGGAGGGCGGGACGACGTTCCACTTCGTCACCGAGGGCTTCGACGCGGCCTACGCCGCCGCGCGCGAGGCCGCCGGCGACCGGGGCGTGGACATCGCCGGCGGGGCCTCGACCGTCCGGCAGGCCCTGATCGCCGACGTGATCGACGAGCTCACGCTCGACATCGCGCCGGTGCTCCTCGGCTCGGGTGAGCGCCTGTTCGACGGGGTCGAGTCGTTCGGCTTCGAACCGGTCGAGGCGCTGCACTCCCCGCTGACCACCCATGTCCGCTACCGCCGGGTCCGCTGACCCGCGCCGGCGCCCCGCGCTGGTTACTCCGTGACCTCGCCGGCGTCGAGTTCCTCGAGGCGCACCGGGTCGCGGCCGTCGAACACCACGAGCACACCCTCCGGATCCGGGGCGCCCTCGGCGAACCGCACCACCCACTGCGGCCCGGCGTAGAACGTGATCTCCGGTGAGGTCAGTTCGTCCGCACCGGTGAGCGTCTCGGCCGCCAGCCTCCGCGCCGCGGCGACGTAGCCGTCGGCGTCGAACAGGACGTCGGCCAGCAGGAGGAGATCGACGTCGGCGAGGTCCTGGTCCTTCTCCAGCAGGATGCTGTACCACTCCTCGGTCAGGAAGCGCCACAGCACGATGTCGTCGGGGCCGTCCTCCGGGTCCACCAGGAAGCGCAGTGCCTCCACCGTCGAGGCGTCGATGCCCGCGCGGGCCTCGGCGCGGCGCGGGTCCGCGTCGAACGCGTCGATCGCCTCCCGGGACGGGAAGCTAAGCAGGTGCGCCTCCACGCTGCCGTCGGCGGACTTCTCCCGCCGCTCGACGAGCGCGCCGTGGCTGGGGAGCAGGCCCAGCACGGCGTCCTCGTACCGCGTCAGAGCCGGAGCCTGATCAGCGGGGACGCGAATGAATGCCACCATCGTGAGGCCGGTCATGGCTCGACCCTACCTACGACGGCGTCACCGCCGGAGCGACCAGAGAGCGGGGACCCGATGATCTCCCAGCACGATCTCGGCGGCGCGTGGACGCTGTGGTCGGACGGCGGCGCGCCCTCCACCGCGACCGTTCCCGGCTGTGCCCACACCGATCTGCTCACCGCCGGTCTGATCCCGGACCCGTTTCTCGACGACAACGAGAAGGCGGTCGCCTGGGTCGGCCGGACCGACTGGACCTACGCGCGTGAGATTGCGTGGCCGGGTCCGAAGCCGGAGCGGATCGACCTGCTCTTCGAGGGACTCGACACGGTCGCCGCGATCGAGCTGGACGGCGTCACGCTCGGTGCGACACGCAACATGCACCGCTCGTACCGGTTCGACGTGACGTCGTCGGTCGATTCGACCCCGCGGCCACTGCGGGTGCGGTTCACGTCCGCCTACGTCGAGGCCGAGGCCGTGCGCGAGGAGCTCGGGCCGCGGCCCAACGCGTACCCGGAGCCGTTCAACTTCATCCGCAAGATGGCGTGCAGCTTCGGCTGGGACTGGGGTCCCATCCTGGTCACCGCGGGCATCTGGCGGCCGGTGCGGCTGGAGGGCTGGAACACGGCCCGGCTGGCCACGGTGTTACCCCTCGCGACCCACTCCGACGGCGTCGGCCGGCTGGCCCTGACCCTCGACGTGGAGCGCACCCGGGCCCGCGACCTCCGCGCCCGCGTACTGGTGGACGGCGAGCAGGTCGCCGTGCTGGACCTCCCCGGCGCCACGACCGGCGCCCGGTGCGCCGTCGAGGTCGGCAAGGTGACGCCCTGGAGCCCGCGTGGCCACGGCGAACCCACGCTCTCCGAGCTGACCGTCGAACTGCTCGACGGCGACGTCGTGCTGGACCGGTGGAACCGCCGCACCGGTTTCCGCACGGTCGGGATCGACCGGACCGGCGGCGGGTTCGTGTTCCGTGTCAACGGCGAGCCGGTTCTCGTCAAGGGCGTCAACTGGATCCCCGACGACGTCTTTCCGTCCCGGATGACCCGCGAACGCTACGAGCGACGCCTGCGCGCGGCCGCCGACGCCGGCGTCAACCTGGTGCGGGTGTGGGGCGGCGGCATCTACGAGGACCGCGCGTTCTACGAGATCTGCGACGAACTGGGCCTGATGGTGTGGCAGGACTTCCTGTTCGCGTGCGCCTGCTACCCCGAGGAGGAGCCGCTGCGCTCCGAGGTGGTCGCCGAGGCGCGGGAGAACGTCACGCGGCTGGCCGTGCACCCCAGCCTGGTCACGTGGAGCGGCAACAACGAGAACCTGTGGCTGTACGAGGCCATGGGCTGGGACACCGGGCAGACCTGGGGCGAGAAGTACTACCTGGAGACGCTGCCGGCCATCGTCGCCGAGCTCGACCCGTCCCGGCCGTACCAGGCCGGTAGCCCCTGGCCGGGCCGCCGTGACCTCCCACCGAACGACCCCGACCACGGCACGTTCCACTCGTGGGACGTGTGGAACCGGGAGGACTACGAGAACTACCGGAACTCCGCGCCGCGGTTCGTCGCCGAGTTCGGCTGGCAGGCGCCGCCCGCCTGGCGCACGCTGCGGGACGCGGTGTCCGACGAGCCACTGCGCCCCGACTCGCCCGGCGTGCTGCACCACCAGAAGGCCGAGGACGGCAACGGCAAACTGGCCCGCGGGCTCGCCCCGCACTTCGGCGTGCCCGACGACGTCGACGCCTGGCACTACCTCAGCCAGCTCAACCAGGTCCGCGCGGTACGCACCGGCGTCGAACACTGGCGTGCGCACTGGCCGCACACCGGCGGCTCGATCCTGTGGCAGCTCAACGACCTCTGGCCGGTGACGTCGTGGGCCGCGATCGACGGGGCCGGGCGCTTCAAACCGCTGTACTTCGCGCTGTCCGAACTGTTCGCCGAGCGTGCGCTGACCATCCAGCCCCGGGACGGCGGCCTCGTCGTCGCCGTGCTCAACGACAGCCCACGGCCGTGGACCGGCCAGGTGACCGTCGAACGGCCGACCACGGGCGGCCGGCACTGCGCCGACGTCGTGGTGGCGCCCCGGTCGGTGGAGCTGGTGCCCGTGCCGGGTTCGCTCGCCGACGCGGAGTTCCTGGTGGCCCGGCTGGACGACGAGCGTGCGCTGTGGTTCGGCGTCCCGGACAAGGACTTCCCCTATCCCGACGCCGAGCTGGCGGTCACCGTCGAGCCGGTTCCGGGCGGGCTGGACGTCCGGGTCGAGGCGCGCACGCTGGCCCGGGACGTCCTTCTCCAGGCCGACCGCATCCATCCGCGCGCGGTGGCCGACCGCGGCTTCGTCACGCTGCTGGCCGGCGAGTCGGCCGTCGTCCGTGTCCGCGCACCGATCGAGCTGGACCCGGGCTCGGTGCACGAGCCCTGGGTGCTCACCGACCTGGCGTCGGTGCTGAAGCGGTAGTGCGGAACCGTAGTCGGATCGCCTGATCAGCGAGGGCGGCCGGGGCGCCAGCGGTTGCGGCGGGGGTGCTGCCACCGACGTTCGTGGTGCGGGCGTGCGTGGTGCCGGGGCCCGCGCTCGCCGTGCGTCGACGGGTGGCGTCGGGTCGTCCCGGGTGGCGCGGTGCGCGGTTCCGTGCGGTTGGCCGCGGGCCCGGTGCGCGGCGTGGCGGCCACGGGAGCGTTGGTGGCCCCGGGCGCGCCACCGGTGTCGGGCCGGCGCGTGGTCGGCTCCGCCGCGGGGAGATCGGCCCGTTCCAGGTCGGCCCGTTGAAGTTCGGCCCGTTCCAGGTCGGTCCGGTCCAGGACCACCCGTGCCGGGGTGGCTGGGTCGGTGTCGCTCCGGGCGTACGAGAGCAGGCCGATCGTCACGACCGCGGTGACGGCGGCGGCCGCGGTCATCCGGAACGCCACCGCGGCCCGGATCCGGACCGGTGACCAGCGGGCCGACGGGGACGGTGCGGCCGGAGCGGCGGGCAGCGACGGCGGCGTCAGACGTTCGGTGAGCCAGCGCGGCGGCGGCACCAGCGGGAAACCACGCAACAACCGGTCGGCCGGGACGAGGTCGGACGTGCCGTCCCGGCAGACCGCGCAGCCCTGCACGTGCCGGACGATCTGCCGACGGCAACGGACCGACGGCTCGCCGTCCCACCGGGCCACCACGTCGGTCAGCCCGGGGCAGCGCGGTGCCGCTCCGAGTGCACGCACCACCGCCCTGGCGTCCTCGAAGCGGGCCTCGATCTCGCGGACGAGCACCGCGGTCTCGGTCTTGGGCAGGCCGAGGACCGCGTCGAGGTCCGATCGGCTGAGTTGCCCGGCCACTTCGAGCCACCACAGCGACAGCAGGGCCCGCTCGTCGTCGAGGATCCAGTGGGTGGCTTCGACGGCCTCCCGCCGCTGGCCGGACGGCCACACCTGGAGCATGGTGCGGGCGGCGAAGCCCGGGAGGCCGCCGACCGGATCGGTGTGGGCGGCGAGCGTGGTCCGCTCCGCCGTGCGCAGGGCCTGGACCGCCGTCACCAGCAGGCGCGTGCGGAGGTGGACGAGGTCGCTGGGTGGCCCGGCGAGTGTCTCCGCCACCGTGCGGTGCAGGACGGCCAGGATCGTCGGCGTCGATTCCGCGGCCCGGCCGACGAGGTTGTAGGCCAGGGCCCAGTTGTCCCGGATGACGTCGGCGGTTTCGAGTTCCAGTCCCTCGCGCAAAGCCTGGCCCCGTTCGTATCAGCGAGACAGCTAGCCACATTAGACACTCGCGGAACTCCGGCCCGTTCGACTTTCGCTCAACGGGTCAGCGTCGGTGCTCTTCGCACAGGTCGCGGCCGTTGGCATCGTTCGTGTACGCATCGCCCACGTCGCATCGATGGTCGCCTCGAGCGGAGTCCGAATGCCGACCCACCTCTGGCTCGCGGCTCGTCCCTCTATTCCAGCAGGTGAGAGCGGTGTCGCGGGCGCGGGAGCGTCGGAGCGAATTGCGGCGCGTCCCTACGGTCAGCGCATGGACATCTCATTAGGACTCATGATTGCCGCGACGGCCCTCTACGCGGGTTCCGTCACAGTGGTGGCCGAAACGCGCACGACGTCGCGGCGGGCGGCCCGGACGGCGGGGGCGGGCACGGCCGCCGTCGTCGCCGGAGTGTTCCTCCTGATGATCCTGTTGGCCCACGTGGCGTATCCAGCCACCTGGGCCCTGGGGGCGGCGTTCGCGGTCGTCGCCACCCACCGGACGCTGCGCGCCGACCTGGGCGCTCGCACCGCCGCGTCGACGGCCGTCGGCGTCGCGGCCCTGGTCGCCGCGAGCTTCGTGTTCGTCTCCTACCTGGCGCCGATGGCCCTGATCGGTGCGCTCGGCGTCTACCGGCTGCTCCGTCTCGGCCTGACGCCCCGCTCGGCGCTCGTCGCCATGGGCGGCTCGCTGAGCGCGCTGCTGGCCGCGGCCGCCGCGACGTTCGCCGTCGCCCTCTCGACGATGTGAATCCGCACGGTGGTCGAGCCGCACGGTGGTCGAGCCGCACTGTGGTCGAGCCGTACGGTGGGTCAGTGCCGGTTGTCGGCGTCGTCCTGGTCGAGCGCGGCGAGCAGCGCGTCGAGGGGGTCGACCTCGGCCGCCGGCTCGGGCCGGGGCGCGGCGGTCGGCGCGGGACGCACGGCGAGCCGCCAGTTCGTGGGGCACCGGTAGATCGGGTACCCGTCCGGCGTGGTGACCGCGCTGGTCAGCTTGTAGTCCAGGATTCCGTCGGCGACCAGCATCTCGACCGTCGGCGGCAGCTGGTGGTTGTTGTCGCGGTAGACCGTGAGGTTGGTGTAGCTCGCCGGACCCCCTCGTAGCTCGATCCGGTCTTCACTCAACGTGCGCGCTCCTCCGACGGGTCGGTGTTGACACCTGAACCGTACCCAGGCGGGAGTCGCTGTCCGGTTCACCGGCGCGCCCTGAGCGTCAGCCGGGCCATCCCGCCCGGGTACTGGTGCGTCTCCACCAGGTCGAGCGTCGTGCGTGCCTGCCCCTCGGGGAACAGCGTGCGGCCCGAGCCGACGACGACCGGGTTCAGGAGCAGCCGGATCTCGTCGATCTGGCCGGCGGCGAGCAGGTGACGCATCAGGGTGGCGCTGCCGTACATCAGCAGGTCGCCGTCGCCGTCAGCCTTGAGGGCGGCGACCTGGTCGGCGACGTCGCCGTGGCTGCCGTCGAGTACCTCGGTGCCGGCCCAGGTGGGCTCACGCAACGTCGTCGAGGCGACGTACTTGGGCATCGCGTTCATCTTGTCGGCGAAGCCCATCGGGTCCGTCCGCGACGGCCACGCCTCGGCGAAGGACTCGTAGGTCGTCCGGCCCAGCAGGAGGGCTTCCGCGTCGAGCACCAGGGCCAGCGCGTCCTTCATGTTCTGCTCGTCGTGGAAGTCGAAAGACCACGTCTCCGGGGCCTCCACGACCCCGTCGAGGGTCACGAACGTCGAGACGATCACGCGTCGCATCTTTACTCCAGGTGAGGTCGAATCCGATCGGCTGGTTGCTGCCGAGAACGATGCCGCCGAGTGGATTGCCGCCGCTTCGGCCGGAGGTGGGAACGGACTTCGACTTTGGTGGGTATCGACCGAGGCGTTTCGTGTCGGTAACGGTTATAAATCAACCTGATCGAGTAAGCCGTCGAGTGTTGGGAAAGGCCCGGTCATGCCGTCTGCCCTCCATGTCGCGACCACCGGCTCCGACTCCTGGGAGGGGTCGCCGGAACGCCCGTTACGGACCATCAACCGCGCGGCCGAGCTGGCGCGGGCCGGAGACACCGTGACCGTTCACGCGGGGGTGTACCGGGAGTGGGTCCGTCCCCGGCGGGGCGGCCTGAGCGACCGGCGCCGGATCACCTACCAGGCCGCGCCGGGTGAGAACGTGGTCATCACGGGTTCGGAGCAGGTGACCGGCTGGGAGCCGGTCGAGGGCACGGTGTGGTCGGCGTCCGTCCCGAACGCGCTGTTCGGGTCGTTCAATCCGTTCGCCGAACCGGTCGACGGCGACTGGCTCGTGCACGCGGCCAAGGACGCGCCGCGCAAGCACCTCGGCGACGTCTACCTCAACGGCAAGAGCTTCTACGAGGTGCTGACGCTGGGCGAGGTGTCCGATCCGCCCCGGCGCACCGAAGCGCTCGACCAGTGGACCGAGCTGCCCGACCACGTGCGTGACCCGGAGCGGACGCGATACGTCTGGTACGCCGAGGTGGGGGCGGACTCGACGACGATCTGGGCGAACTTCCAGGGCGCCGATCCGCGCGACGAGCTGGTCGAGATCAACGTCCGGCGGTCGGTGTTCTACCCGACCGAACACCACCTGAACTACATCACGGTGCGTGGCTTCGAGCTGGCCCAGGCCGCGTGCCCGTGGGTGCCGCCGACGGCCGACCAGCCCGGCCTGATCGGCCCCAACTGGGCCAAGGGCTGGATCATCGAGGACAACGACATCCACGACGCCAAGTGCTCGGCGATCGCGATCGGCAAAGAGGCCTCGACCGGGCACAACTTCGCGACGTCGCGGGGCGACAAGCCGGGCTACCAGTACCAGCTGGAGTCGGTGTTCTCCGCCCGGCAGATCGGCTGGGACGCCGAGCACATCGGCTCGCACGTGATCCGGCGCAACACGATCCACGACTGCGGGCAGAACGCGATCGTGGGGCACCTCGGCTGTGTGTTCTCCACGATCGAGGACAACCACATCTTCAACATCGCTCTCAAGCGGGAGTTCTACGGCTACGAGATCGGCGGCATCAAACTGCATGCGCCCATCGACGTGGTGATCCGCCACAACCGCATCCACGACTGCACGCTCGGCACCTGGCTCGACTGGCAGGCCCAGGGCGTCCGCGTCACGCGCAACGTCTTCTACAACAACAATCGGGACCTGTTCGTCGAGGTCAGCCACGGGCCGTACCTCGTCGACCACAACGTTCTCGGGTCCGCCGTGTCGTTCGAGTCGTTCAGCCAGGGCGGGGCGTTCGTCAACAACCTGCTGTGCGGCACGTTGCAGTGGCGACCGGTGATGGACCGCCCCACCCCGTACCACGTCCCGCACAGCACCGAGGTCGCCGGCTACGCGCAGATCTACGGCGCCGACGATCGTTACGTCGGCAACGTGTTCCTCGGCGGTGACGTCGACCGCGCCTACGCCCCCGGCGCGAGGTTCCGGGGCGCGCCCGGCCACGGCCTGGAGATCTTCCAGGGCCACCCGACGACGTTCGACGAGTACCTCGAGCTGATCGAGCAGCAGTCGAACGACCACGGCGAACACGAGCGTTTCCCCGGCGTCAAGCAGCCGGTCTACACGCGCGGCAACGTCTACGCCGCGGGCGCGCGCCCGTCCGATCGGGAACCGGACGCCACCGTGCTCGACGGGACGGCCGAGGTCGTGATCGAGGAGGAGGGCGACGAGGTGTACCTGCGCGCCCAGCTGCCCGAGGGTTTCGACGACGCCCGCGTCGGTGTCGTCACCGGGCGGGACCTGGAGCGGGTGCGTTTTGTCGACGCCGAGTTCGAGGAGCGGGACGGCAGCCCGGCGGTGATCGACCGCGACCTGACCGGCGTGCGCAAGGAGGACGGGCAGCAGTATCCGGCCGGCCCGCTGACCGCCCTGCACGCGGGTGCCACCCGCATCCGCGTGTGGTGACGGCGGGGCCGCGCAGGAGCACGGCGTCAAGTTCCGGCTGATCGCGCGGGAGGTCGTGGACACCGGCGAGGTGCCGTCCACGGCCTCCTCGATCAGGCGTCGGGGAGGATGATCACCTTGCCGGCCACGGTCCGGGTCTCGGCCAGCGTCATCGCGGCCGCGGCCTCCGACAGCGGGAAACGCGCGGCGATCCGCGGAACCAGCACCCCGTCGGCCAGCCGCGACAGCACGGCGTCGAGGTCCTCACGCAGCCGGGCACGGAACGTGTCGACGTTCCGCTTGCCGGCCCAGAAGTTGAAGAAGTGCGCGTGCCGCCCGTTGGGCAGGGCGTTCCACATCGTCAACCGGGCGAACGCCGCCATCACCGGCAGCTGCGAGACCGCGCCGCCGTTGTCGCGGGCGGACGCCGTTCCGTACTGCACCAGGGTGCCGCGGCGGCGCAGTAGCTCCCACGACTTCGCCAGCCCGTCGCCGCCGACGTGGTCGAACACCGCGTCCACCCCGTCGGGCGCCAGCTCGCGGATCCGGTCGTACAGGGCCGGGTCGCGGTAGTCGACGGGGGTGGCGCCGAGCCCGCGGACCAGGTCGTGGTGGCGCGCCGAGGCGGTGCCGATCACCGTGCATCCGGCGTCGCGGGCGAGTTGCACGAGCGTGGTGCCGACACCCCCGTTGGCCCCGAGGACCACGACGGTCGCGCCGGGGGAGACCTTCGCGGTGCGGTGCAGCATCTGCCAGGCGGTGATGCCGTTGACCAGTACGGCCTCCACCGCGGCGGGGTCCAGACCGGCCGGCACCGGCAGCAGGTCGGCGGCCTCGACGTCGAGCAGGCTCGCCCACGCGCCGGTCTTGGTGACCACGGCGTACCGCCGGCCGACCGTTGCCGGGTCGACGCCAGGACCGGCCGCGGTGACCGTGCCGACCACGTCGTAGCCGAGCACGAACGGGAACGGCGGCTGGTCGTAGTACGTGCCGCGGCGCATCTGCTGCTCCGCGAACGAGACTCCGGTGGCCTCCATGCGCAGGAGGACGTGGCCGGGCGCAGGTGCGGCGAGCGTACGGTGCCGGATCTGGAAGTCCGTCGGCTCGACCTTGCCGGGCAGCACGATCTCGGTCGCGTCGGCGCTGTTCATAGCGTGATGTCTCCTCGTGGGGTCGGCGATCGCCCACGATTGTTCGGGCGGTCGCGGGCCCGCCGCGTCGGCAACGGCTGCCTATCGGCGGGCCCGGGACGGCAGGAGGGTCAGGCCGGGGGCTGCCAGTCGGCGGGCAGGCCGGACTGCTTCAGCACGTCCGCGCGGCTGTAGTAGTCGTCGTTGGCGGCGATCTTGGCGCCGCGCAACCGGACGACGGTGACGGCGGGCACCGAGAACGCGTGCGGCGCGCCGGTGATCTGGCCGCTGAACGTCCAGCCGAACACGACCTCGTCGCCGTGGCGCTCCTCCCAGCGCAGCTTGCCGTGCAGGCCGGCGATGTGCGCGTGGGACAGCGTCACCCACCCGGCGACGCCGTCGGGGCCGGTGAAGGCCGCCCCGAACGCGTGGTCGGTGTAGTGGCCGTCCGCGGTGAACAGCGTGCCGAGGCGCTTGCCGTCATTGCTGTTCCAGGCGCCGAACCAGGTCGTCAGCAGAGCCGAGCACTGTGGGTGCCGCGGGGTCGTGCGGTCCGAGGCCTTCGCCTGGGCGACGCCGGCGAACGCGAGTAACACCGACGCTCCCAGGGCGGCGGCCATCGCGATGCGGGCCAGATGGCGGTTGATGGACACGGTGATCCTTTCCTCCGATCGACTCTCGATCGCGGTCGAGGTTAGGTAGCACCCGTCCGAAACTGAATATAGGTAACCAAATCTCGGCATACGACGCGGTAGGCACGGGGCCGGTACGGTTCCCGCTATGCGGACCCCGCTGGCGAAACACGTGCTCATCGGACGGCACGAGGAGATCGAGCAGATCGACGGGCTGATCCGCGCCGCCCGGGCCGGGCGCGGCGGTGCCCTGGTGCTCGGCGGCGAGGCCGGCATCGGCAAGAGCACGCTGCTCGATCGGGCGGCCGAGGCCGCGAGCGGATTCCGGGTCGTCAGGGCGTCCGGGGCGGAGTTCGAGCAGGGCATGCCGTACGCGGCGTTGCACCACCTGTGCCGCCCGATCCTGGAGCACGTCCCCGACCTCCCGGAACACCTCCAGGAGGCCCTGCGGGTGGCCTTCGGGACGCGGCCAGGCCGGCCCGACCCGCTGCGGATCGGACTGGCGGCGCTGGAGCTGATGTCGGCGGCCGCCCGCGTACGGCCGTTGCTGTGCCTGATCGACGACGCGCAATGGCTGGACCCGGCGTCGTCGCGGACGTTCGTCTTCCTCGCCCGCCGGGTCCCGGCCGATCCGGTGGCGGTGCTGGTCGCCACGCGGTCGGCCGATGAGCTGCGGGAACTCCCGGGGCTCACGCTGAGCGGGCTCGACGACGAGAACGCACGGCGGGTGTTGGCCGCGCGCCACCCGTTCCCGCTGGACGAGCGGGTCCGGGAGCGGTTGGTGGCCGAGGCGCACGGCAACCCGCTCGCGCTGCTCGAGCTGCCGCGCGCGGGCGGGTTCCTGCTGCCGGAGCCGGCCTCGGTGCCCGCCCGGGTCGAGCGGGGCTTCCGGGCCCGGCTGGCGGAGCTTCCCGACGACGCGCGCCTTCTGCTGACCGTCGCGAGCGCCGACCCGACCGGTGACCCCGGCCTACTGTGGCCGGCGGCCCGGCTGCTCGGGCTCGACGTGTCCCGAGCCACCGCGGACGCGTCGGCGAGCGGGCTGATCGAGGTGGGCACCCGCATCCGCTTCTGCCACCCGATCGCGCGGTCCGCGGTCTACCGGTCGGCCGGGGCGGCGTTACGGCGCGCGGCCCACGGGGCGCTCGCGGACGTGACCGACCGGGACGCGGCGCCCGACCGCCGCGCCTGGCACCGCGCACAGGCCAGCCCGGGGCCCGACGACGACGTCGCCGCCGAGCTGGTGCGCTCCGCGACCAGGGCCGAGGCGCGCGGCGGGGTGGCCGCCGCGGCGGTCTTCCTCGAACGCGCGGCGGCGCTCTCGCTCGACGCCCCGGACCGCACCGAACGCACGCTGGCCGCCGCCCATGCCCACCTCGACGCCGGCACCGTCGACCGCGCCGCCCACCTGCTCGCGGGCCTCGACACCGCCACGCTCGGCGACCACCACCAGGCCCGCGCCGACCTACTACGGGGTCGCATCGCGTTCACCCACGGCGACGGCTCGGAGCCGATCGTCCGGGCCGCCCGGCGGCTCGCGACCCTCGATCCGGCCTCGGCGCGGCGCTACTTCCTCGAAGCGGTCGAGATGAGCCTGGTCGTCGGCCGGGCCCGTGGCGTCGTCGACGAGGTACTGGCCGCGGCTCGGGCCGCGGCGCCCCCGGCCGACGCGCCCGACCTGCTCGACGCGCTGATCGCCCTGTCGGCCGACGGTTACCGGGCCGCGCGCCCCTTGCTGCGCGAGGCCCTCGCCGGTCCGGCGCGGACCCACCAGCCGGGGCTGGCCAGCATGATCGCGGTCGAGCTGTGGGACTTGGACGCGCTCGGCGCGATCACCGACTGGCTGGTCGGGACCGGCCGCGAATCGGGCTCGGCGCTGTCGCTGCAGCTCGGCCTGGGTTTGGTGGCAGCGGATGCCACCGTCCGCGGCGACCCGGGGCGGGCACTGGCCGCGGTCGCCGAGGAGGAGGCCGTAGCGGACGCGGCCGGCTTGCCGCCGCTGATCTACAACCGCCTGCACGTGGCCGCCGCCCGGGGCCGCCGAGCCGAATTCCGGGCGCTGTCCAGGAACGCGGCTCGCGTCACCAACCTGGCGTGGATGGAGGCCCTGCTCCACAACGGGCTCGCTGACTATCCGGCCGCCCTCGCCGCCGCCCGCGCGGCCACGTCGCACCACGACCTGTTCCTCACCGGCGTCGCCTTGCCGGAGCTGATCGAGGCCGCCGTCCGCTGCCACGAGCCCGCGGTCGCCGCTGACGCGCTGGAGGCCTTGTCCGATCGGGTGTCCGGCCCTTCCGGCACCGGCGTCGCCGCCTACTCGCGAGCCCTGCTGACCGACGACGAGGACGATTTCCACGAGGCCGTCTCGCTCTTGGCCGCGAGCCCGTTGCGCCCGTACCGCGGGCGCGCGCACCTGCTCTACGGCGAATGGCTGCGCCGCCAGGGACGCCGCCGGGAGGGGATCACCCACCTGCGGACCGCCCAGGACCTGCTGACCTCCTCCGGCGCCGAGGCGTTCGCGGACCGGGCGGCGGCCGAACTACGCGCGGCCGGGGAACAACCGAGCCGCCGCGGCTCACCCGCCTACGAAAAACTCACCGTGCAGGAGCTCGCCGTGGCGCGCCTGGTGGCCGCCGGCGCCACCTCCAACGAGGTCGCGGTCCAGCTCTTCATCAGCAAACGCACCGTCGACGCCCACCTGCGCAACATCTTCCGCAAACTCGACCTCACCTCGCGCCACCAACTCAAAGACCACCCCCTCGATTCGTGAACGAGCGGGTGTGGGCAGTTCTGACGGCGCGCGCTGCACCCGCGCGAGCCCGGTCACGCCGTCGTACGGGCAACCGTATTCCAGCCGTGTTCCAGGAGGTCGAAGGCGCGAGTGATGGCCTCGCGGGGGTCGTCGTGCGCGTACGCCGCGCGGGGTGCCTCGAGGGCGAAGTGGGCCATGGCCGTACAGATGGGGTCGCCCGCGGCGAGACCGCTCTCCTCCGCGATCACCTGGGCGAGCGCCGCAGCATGACGCAGCCACATCTTCTGGGCGTAGTCGCGCAACGCGGGAGTGCTGGCCACGAGGCCTAGGAAGGCGGTGAAGTCGGCGTCACCGTCGGCCGCCGCGAGCCGCCTGGTCAGGGCGTGTTCGCGCAGCGCGGCAGGTATCGACCAGCCTTCGGGCCGGTGCCGAACCGCAGCGAGCAGGTCGGTCTCCTGGTCGACTTCCTCGTCGAAGACGAGAGCCTCCTTGACCGGGAAGTGCTTGAACAGCGTCGTGGTGGACACGTCGGCGGCGTCCGCGATCTCGCGGATCCCGACCTCGTCGTAGCCACGCTCGAGGAACAGGCGCAGCGCCGCATCGGCGATCGCCCGGCGAGTGGCGGCCTTCTTGCGCTCGCGGCGCCCGACCGGTGCGGGAGAGGTGCCGGTCGCCGCACACACACCGCGAAACGAACGGAGCGGCAGCATGAAAGACCCAGCGGCAGCCCGCATCGCCATCATCGGAGCCGGCCCTGGCGGCCTCACCTGCGCGCGAATCCTCCAGCACCGGGGCATCCCCGCCACCGTCTACGACCGCGACACCGGACCCGCCGCGCGCGACCAGGGCGGAACCCTGGACCTGCACGCCGACAACGGCCAGATCGCCCTCCGCGAGGCCGGTCTCCTGGAGGAGTTCTTCCGGCTCGCCCGGCCCGAGGGGCAGGAGATGCGTCAGATGGATCCGTCCGGCGCGATCCTCTTCCACCACGTTCCCGAGGAGGACGAACGGTTCAAGCCGGAGATCGACCGCGGCCAGCTGCGCGATCTGCTGCTCAACTCGCTCCGGCCCGGCACCGTGCACTGGGACCACGCCCTGCAGGGCGTCAGCGGTCCCGCCGGCGGCCCTCGAACTGTGCACTTCGCCAACGGCACCACCATCCAAGCCGATCTGGTCATCGGCGCCGACGGAGCGTGGTCCAAGGTCCGCCGCGCCGTTTCCCCCGTCGATCCCCAGTACAGCGGCGTGAGCTTCCTGGAAGCCTGGTTCCACGACGTCGCGACCGAGCACCCCGACATCGCCGAGCTGGTCGGCCAGGGCAGCGCCGCCGCAGCCGACGGTGACCGCGGCCTGTTCGCCCAGCGCAACAGCGGCGACCACATCCGCGTCTACTTCATCCAGCGCGTCCCCGCCGACTGGATCGCGGCCAACGGCCTGCACCCCCGCGCCACCGACGGCATCCGCGCGTGGCTGTCGGAGCGATACCGCGGCTGGTCGCCGCGGCTGCGCCGGCTGATCACCGACAACGACGGCCCCTACGTCGACCGCCCGATCTTCGCCTTACCCGTAGCCCACGTCTGGGAGCACAACCCGACGGTGACCCTGCTCGGCGACGCCGCCCACCTCATGCCTCCGCTCGGCGTAGGCGTGAACCTCGCCATGCTCGACGCCAGCGACCTCGCTCTCGCCCTGGCCAGTCACGACACCATCGACCAAGCCGTCCACGCCTACGAAGACACCATGCTTGCCCGGTCGGCGCAGATGGCCCAGCTCCTCGACGGCGCCGCCGAGCAGCTGCTGTCCACCGAACTACCCGACTTCGCCACCGCCGACAACCGCTGACCGCGGCATGCCGCAGCCCAGTGGGGACGTGGTATCCGTTGATCTATAACTTCCGGCACGGAGAGGCTCGCTCCCGGAGAGCGAGCCCCTGTGACCGGCCAGCGGCCGGTCTCCGCGCACGGAGGTCGATCAGGTCGACCTCACGGTCACACCGGCGCGGTGTCCGCCTCGGGGTACCGGATCAGCGGCGTGTTCGCGACGAAGCCCTCATCCGTCCAGGTGAACGTCCGGGTGTGGGTGCCGACCTGGTAGAGGAAGTGCCGGACGGTGACCTTGCCGGGCTGCCCGTCGACCGGCCCGGTGCCGTCGATCAGCTGCACGAGGTAGCGGGAGCTACCCGACGAATCGCTGGAGGTGATGAAGTCACGCACCTTCGGATAGAAGGCACCCTTCGAGCTGTTCCCCGAACCGCTCCACTTGAAGTAGAAGAGGTACTCGTACGAGGCTGCGATCGTGCTCGTCCCCGAGGTGTAGCCACAGCCGATCGAGACGATCGCCTCCGGGGAGGACAGCCCGGTGATGCCCGAGACGTTGCCGAACTCCCGCAGCGTGATGTGGTAGGTCATGCCGTTCGCGGTGGCCTGTCCGTAGGCCGGGTTCTGCTCGCTGGGCGTGAAGTCGATCCGACCTCCCGGGCACGTGGTGCCGTCCTTCAGCACGGCCCCGGTCCACGGCAGGTCGATCGTCGCGTTGGCCCAGTTGAACTGGCTGGGCTGGCGGGTCGCGGACAGCGGCGGCTCGTCCTCGGCCGCGGCGGCCGACGATGGCGCAAGAACCGCTAGCACGCCGACCGCAGCGGCCAGCAGCGCGAAGATGCGCGAGCGCATACGAATCACTTGTCTACCCCGATTCTCACCGGTCTCTCCGGTGACTCGGCCGAGGATGTCGGGCCTTTCCGCACGTTCCCAGGAAGCGTCGTCTAACTGACACTGTGGACAGTGCAGTTGCCTCGGCCGATCCGTGATCAGCAGCTGCAGGGGTTGTAGTCCCAGCGTCGTTGTAACGCTTCTTGTGGTGGCGACGACGGCGCGGCGTTTGTGGCCGCTCGGAGCGGGAACCGCGCCCCGACTGCCGCCGCCGACAGGAGCACCACCATGACCAGCGCGTCCGACTTCCTCGACGCCAATCGCGCCCGGATCATCGACGAGCTGATCGGGTGGGTTCGGCGGCGATCGGTGGCCGGGGTGCCCGAGCACGAGATCGAACTGCGTCGCTCGGCGAACTGGCTGGCCGGCGCGTTGCGTGACGTCGGCTTCCCGATCACCGACGTGTGGGGGCCGCCGGACGCGCCCGCGGTCTACGCGGAGTGGTGCGCCGCGCCCGGCGCACCGACCGTGCTGATCTACAGCCACCACGACGTCCGGGCCGCGAAGGACGACGAGTGGGAGGAGACGCCGCCGTTCGAGCCCGCGGTGCGCGACGGCCGGGTCTACGGCCGCGGAGCCTCCGACGCCAAAGGCCAGGTGCTGGCGCACCTGTGGGGCATCCGGGCGCACCTGGCCGCCACCGGCCGGGCCGCGCCGGCCGTCAACCTGAAGGTGCTGGTCGAGGGCGAGGAGGAGTCCGGCAGTGCAGGGTTCAAAGAGCTGATCGAGGAGCACCGCGATCGCCTCGACGCCGACCTGGTCGTGTTCTCCGACACCATGCTCTGGCACGCCGACCACCCGGCGATCTGCACCAGCGTCCGCGGCATGATCCTGGCGAAGCTGCGCGTGTTCGGCCCCCTGCGCGACATGCACGCCGGTGCGGTCTCCGGGCCCGCGCCGAACCCGATCCTCGCGCTGTCCGAGCTACTGGGGAAACTGCTCGACGACAAGGGCCGGATAACGCTGCCCGGCTTCTACGACGACGTCGTCGAGCCGTCGGAACAGGTTCGGGCCGCCTACGCGGCGCTGCCGTTCACCGAGGAGGACTGGCTGGATCGTTCGGAGACGCGCACGACGGCGGGCGAACACGGCTGGACCGTCCTCGAGCAGCTCTGGGCGCGCCCGGCCGTCGAGGTGATCGGCATCATCGGGGGCGACCCGATCGGGGTACCCCGCAGCGTGGTGCCCGCCGAAGCCACCGCGAGCATCAGTTTCCGCACCGTGCCCGACCAGACCGTCGCCGCCGTCGCCGACCGGATCCGCCGCTGGGTCGCCGGGAACCTGTCCGACGCCGTCGAGTACGAACTCACCGTCTCCGAGGAGACCGGCCAGGAGCCCTACCGCATCGCCGACGACCACCCCGCCGTGCTGGCGCTGGCCGACGCGATGGAGGACGGGTTCGGCCGACGCCCGGGACGGATGGGCAACGCCGGTGGCGGCCCCACCGAGCTGCTGGGAACCGCGCTCGACGCCCCGGTCATCCTGTTCGGCACCGGCCTGCCCGAAGACCGGTGGCACGACAGCGACGAACGCATCTCGATCGACGTCCTGCTGGCCGGCGCGGCCACCCTGGCGTCCCTCTGGTCCCGCCTGGAGTCCTACTGACGCCGCTTCTCGGCACTCCGGCTCCGCAGCTGCTCGAACTCGGCGTGGACGATGCCGTAGCAGTCGCACGCGACCTCTTCCAGCCGGCCCCGATCGGTGATCGTGATGTGCCCACGGGAGTAGCTGATCAGCCCCGCGGTCTGCAGCACACCCGCGGTCAACGACACCGTGCCCCGCCTCACCCCGAGCATCTGCGCCAGGAATTCCTGCGTCAGAAAGAACTCCGAGGAGCCGACGCGGTCCGCGGTCATCAACAACCAGCGGGCCGCGCGCTCCTCGCTGCTGTGCAGCCGGTTGCAGGCCACGTTCTGCGACAGCTGCACGATCGTGGCCTGCACGTAACGGTGCAGCTGGGCGTGGAGCACCCCGTCGCCGAGAAGGAATGTCCGCAGATCGACAGCCGTCATCCGGATCAGGGCGCCGCCGACCTGTATCACCACCCGGTTCGGGCTCTCGCTCACGCCCAGGAACACCGGCAGCCCGGCCATGCCCTCCCGGCCGATCGTCGCGACCTCGACCGCCGTCTCCCCTTCAATGTCGTTGAGCATCGACCCGACCGACGTGACCGGGAAAACGACGTGCTCGATCGGGAGCCCTGCCTCGTACACCAGGTCCTTGACCGCCGCGTCGACGAGGGACAGGTGCGGCTTCATGCGCTGCCATTCGTCCTCGGGCAGGGCGGACAGCAGGAAGTTGTGCTGCCGGGCGACGTCCAGATCAGCGGGCACCAGCACTTCGTACCCGCCGGGTCGCGCCCTATGCCGGCCACCGGACAAAAGGAGTAGCGTAACTGGTATGTCAGGTGGCGCACACAAGGCCGGTCCGGCGAGCGCATTCGACGTGGTGATCATCGCCGCGTCGCTGGGCGGCCCCGCCCGCGGGCTTCCCGGCCGCGGTGCTGGTGGCCCAGCACCGTTCACCGGGCCTGGAGAGCGTCTTCACCGACGCGCTCCAACGGCGCACGGCCCTCCCGGTCCGGTCGGCCTCCGAAGGTCAGCCGATCCGTACTCCCGGCATCACGGTCCTGCCCGCGCGCCAGACCGCCGCGGTCGAGGACGGTCTGCTGCGCCTCCAGCCCGCGAGTGATTTCCGCTGCGCCGACGGTCTGATGAGTAGCGTCGCCGCCGTCCACGGCCCGCGGGCGATCACGGCCGTCCTCACCGGTCGCCTCGACGACGGCGCGGCCGGCACCCGGGCCGTCAAACGACACGGCGGCCGGACGCTGGTGCAGGACCCGCGCACCGCCAGCGCACCCGACATGCCCGGCGCCGCGCTGGCCACCGGCTGCGTCGATCTCGTCCTTCCGCTCGGCCACATCGCCCACGCCCTGGTCGCCCTCACGATGGCTCCCGGCGCCGCGGACCTCTTCCGGGTGCCGCCGGCCCCCTGGGCCCAGTTCGCCGCCTGAGTCGGGCGTCCGCGCGGACCGGACGTCCGGTCCAGCGGATAAGGTTGCGGTGCCGGCGCGGCTTTCCGAACCGAGGGCACGCGGCCGGCGCCACGACGGGACGACCGCGGCATGGACGAACCACTCTCTTTCCGGACGCCCGGCGATTCGGGGCTGACGATCACGGTGACCCGCACCTCCGTTCAGGAGACGCGGCTCGCGGTCGCCGGTGAACTCGACCGGACCACCGGCGGCCAGCTCATCGACGCCGTCGACCGAGCTCTCGCCACCGGCCGGCCCCGGACGATCCGGGTCGACCTGGCCGGGCTCACGATCATCGACGCGGGCGGGCTGCGCACCCTGGGCTACGCTCGGGCACGCTGCGCCGCAGCGGCCTGCGAGCTGTGGCTACGCGACGCGCCACCGGCCGTGCTCCGCCTCTTGAGCCTCGCCGGTCAGTGGGTCGAGACGGCTTCCACCGATCACGACCCCGGGTTGGCCCGCAAGCTGGCCGACGACCGCCGGTTGATGGCCATCCACCTGGACAACGCCGCCGCATTGCAGACGTCCGCGAGGGAAGCGGCCAGCCGTGCCCACGAGATGCGTCGGCACAATGCCGCGCTCCGTGCGCGTATCGCTGCGCGACGTCCGCACGAGCCGGGCCACGGGAGTTCAGCCGAGTAGTTCGCCGGTCTCGGTGAGGTGGCGGGCGATCTCCGCCATCTTGACGTTCGTCCGCTGGCTGACGTGCACCAGAACGGTGAACGCCTGGTCCGCGGTGAGCTTGTGCCGCTCCATCAGGATGCCCCTGGCCTGGCCGATCACCTCACGGACGCCGAGCGCCCTGGTGAGGTGTTCGATCCGCTGCGCGTCACCCATCGCCACCGCCGCGTGCGTCGCGAACAACAACCCGGCCTGTTCCGACTCGTCGGTGAACGCCTTCGGCTCGGACGCGTACAGGTTCAGCGCGCCGAGATCGTCGCCGTTGACGTAGAGCTGGAACGACACCATGCTGCCGATGCCCAGGTCGGCGGCGCGGGCACTGAACGTCGGCCACCGGGGCTCGTCGGACACCGTCGGAAGCCGGACGGTGTAGTGCTCGAACAGGCTGTCCAGGCACGGACCCTCACCGGTGTCGTACTGCGCCTGGTCGACGCGGAGGACCAGCTCGTCGGTCGCGACCGGGGTGTAGACCTCGCGACGCCGCCTGACCTGCGAGATCGCCGCGTACCCGGCGCCGGGCACGGTGTCGACCGCCGCCTCGACGATCGCCTGCAGCGTGCCCTCCAGCGTGGGCTCGGACTGCAGTCGCCGCGCGACCACGCCAAGCTGCTCGGCTAGGATTTCCGGCTGGACCGAACCGGTGTAACTGGACGAGGGCCGCCCCTGGACGACAGGGGCGTCGGGTTCCGCCATGCCGCCTCCCTCCGGGCCGGATCCAGCTCCGTGTCCGACGGCCCGACTATGCCATGTCGTCCCCGCGGAATCGGTCGGCGTGGATGTGGGTAGCCCGCGCCAATGGACCTGAGTGACGACGAGCGGATCGGTGATGCGGCGACCGTGCGGAGCCGATTCGACTCCTCGGGCTGATCCTCGCCTCCTACACCGGCCCCGAGCTGCGCGTGGTCGCCGCTAATGCCGCCTTCCGCGCGTTCGTCGGCGACGAGCACGTCGTCGGCCGCGCCTATTCCGAGGTGTTTCCGGGGTTCGCCGCTCAGCAGATCAGTCCGATGGTGCAACGCATCTACGCCACCGGCGAACCGCAGACGGGACGGGGGTGGCGCTTCCAGGTCGACTCGGACGGCACCAGCCCGGCTCGCGAGTTCTTTCTCGATTTCGTCATCGAGCCCTACCGGGAGGCCGACGGCACGATCGTCGGGGTCTCCGGCATCGCCATCGACGTCACCGAGCAGGTCCGCCGCCGAGAGGCCGACCAGCAGCACGCCGCCGAGGCCGAGCACCGGTACGCCCAGGCCCGCGACGTGATCACCGACCTCCAGCGCCGGCTGCTTCCGCCGGGTCTCCCCGTACTGCCCGCCGTACGGGTCGCCGGGAGCTACCTGCTCGCCGACACCGAGGACGCGGCCGGCGGCGACTGGTTCGACGCGATCCCGCTCCCCGACGGGCGGGTCGCGCTCGTCGTCGGCGACGTGGTCGGGCACGGGGTGGCCGCGTCCGCGGCGATGGGGCAACTGCGTGCGGTGATCCACGACCGGCTCGACGAGACCGGCGACCTCCTCGCCGCGATCCGCGCCGCCGACCGGATGGCCCGCCGGGTACCCGAAGCGCACGCGGCCACCGTGTGCATCGCCGCACTCGATCCCGCGGACGGCACGCTCACCTACTGCTCGGCGGCACACCCTCCGCCGCTGATCGTCAGCGCGGACACCGCCCGGTTCCTGCCTCCGTCCGGCGCCCGGCCGTTGGGCACCGGCGCCGGCTACGACGTTGCCGCCGACCACCTCGACGTCGACGACGTCGTCCTCCTGTACACCGACGGCATCGTCGAACGTCCCGGTCGAAACCCGGCCGCAGCCACCGTGGAGCTCTCCCAGGTCGCCGTCGACGCGGTCGCCGGCCGCGGTTTCCACGGGCCGCTGCCGGCCATCGATCGCGCCTGCACCCAGACGCTCGAGCTCCTGGTCCGCCAGACCGGGCACACCGACGACATCACGCTGCTCGCCGCCCAACGACGCACCCCACCGGCCCCGTTCGAGTGCACGCGGCCCGCCGATCACGACACGATCCGCGCCGTCCGGCACGCGTTGGACGCCTGGCTGCACGACCACGACACCGGGGAGAACGACCGGTTCCTGCTCGCCCACGCGATCGGTGAACTGGTCACCAACGCCGCCGAGCACAGCCGCCCCGACACCGTCGGCGGAACGGTCACCGTCACGGCCGAGCTCGGCGACGACGCCGTGGTGACGGTGCGCGTCGCCGACGACGGGCAGTGGCGCGACCGCCCCCGTACCGCGGAGCCGGGATCCCGGCTGAGCGGCGGCCTGGGGCTGGCCATGACCGCCGAACTCGTCGACGACCTCGACCTGCACCGCGGCCCGGACGGCACCACCGCGACGGTCCACCACCGGCTGACGCGCCCGGCCCGGCTGCTGACCACCGAGGAGATCCACCACGGCGTGCCGGCCCACCCGTCCGAGCCCGTCTCCGACCTGTTGCTCGTCCTGGACCAGCCGCAGGCACCGGCGAGCCGCATCGCCGTCCACGGGCCGCTGGACGCCACCACCGCACCGCAGTTCGCCGCCGAACTGACCCGGCGCACGCTCGGCGGCACCCACCCGCTGACCGTCGACCTCACCGCCGTGACCCACCTGGCCAGCAGCGCCGTGGCCGTCCTCGCCCGGCGGCACGACACCGCGCTGTCGCTCTACGCACCGGCAGGCAGCCTCGCCCACCACGTCCTGAGCCTCGTCGCGCTCCCGCACGTCACCGAGGACCCGCACTTCGGGTGACGCGCACCGGCGGCGTGCTCAGCGGTCCGGGCTCACGCGTGGACGAGTCCGGCCAGTGCGGCGCGGCAGCGGTCCGTTCCCTCGACCTGCTGGGCCCGGCGCCGCGCGAAAGCCTGGATCAGTGGTGAGTACCAGTAGGTGTCGGCGCTGACCGCCTGCAACAGATGAGCGTCGACCAGGTCTTCCAGAGCGGCGCGCGTCTCGGCGCGGGGCAGTCCGGTCATCGCGATCACGTCGTCCACGTCGCGGAACGGCGTGACCGCGAGGGCGCCGACGCGGAAGACGGTGGCCGCCACCGCGTCGAGCCGGCCCTCCGCCCGGCGCATCGGCTCATCGACGATCTTGCAGTCCTCGTGCATCACGACCGGCTCGCGAAGATCCTCGTCCAGCTGAGCCATGATCCGTTCGACGGTCCACATCGGCCTGTCCAGGAGCCGCGCGGCGGCGACGCGTATCGACAGCGGGTGGCCCGAGCAGGCGGCGACCAGCTCGGCCGCCGGGCCCGGCTCGGCGGCGCCCCGGTGGTGCCCGGCGATCTCGCCCAGCAGGGCCAGCGACTCGTCGTCGCTGAGCGGCCCGAGCCGCAGCCAAGACACGGCCGGCAGTCGCAGCAGCCGGCGCGTCGCCGTGACGATCACGGCGCAGGCCGGCAGGAGCGGCTCGACCTGAGCACTGCTGTCGGCGTCGTCGAGAACGACGAGCATCCGGCGTCCGGACGCGACAGTGCGCCACAGCGCGGAGCGTTCCGCCACCGTGTCCGGCACGGCGACGTCCGGCCGCACCGTGCGCAGCAGTGATCCGAGCGCCTCGTGGACACCCATCGGCTGCCCGGTGCGGGCACGTAGGTCCAGGTGCACCCGGCCGTCCGGGAAGTGGTCGGCGAACAGGTGGGCCACGTGTACGGCCAGGGTCGACTTGCCGGCGCCGCCGAGACCGGTGATGCCGGCCAGCGCCACCCCGTCCTCGGTGAGGACGCGACGCAGCCGCTCGATCTCGGCGTGGCGGCCGGTGAAATCCCGGATACCGGGGGGCGTCTGGTCGGGCCGGACCGGCGGTGTCGCCGCCCGAACGACCGCCTCGTCGCCCTGCAGCAATCGCTGGTGCAGCCGCTGGAGCTCGGGGCCGGGCTCGATGCCGAGCTCGCGGCGCAGGCGGGTCCGCAACCGCCGGAACGCCTCGAGCGCCTCCACCGTCCGGCCGCAGCGATGCAGAGCAGTCATCCACAGCTCGGTGAGACGTGCGTCCATCGGTCGTTCGGCGACCGCCGCGCCCAGCTCCGCGCAGATCGGTTCGTGCCGGCCGAGCGCGAGTTCGGCGTCGAACCACTGCTCACGAGCCGTGCGGTAGGACTCGTCCAGGCGGGCGCGTTGGCCGGCGACGAAGTCCGCGTGCACGCCGCCGAGGGCCGGGCCGGCCCACAGGTCCAGCGCTCGACGCAGGGTCGCCGCGGCGTCGTCCACGTCGCCGGCCCGCCGCGCGCGGCGCGCCCGCCGCACCAGCCGATCGAACTGCTCCACGTCGACGTCGGCTCGGTGCCGTACGACGAAATAGCCGCTCGCCGAGCGTCGGAGCTCGACGTCCTCGCCGGGGAGGAGCTGCCGTAACCGGGCGGCGTAGGTGCGCACGGTGCTGTGCGCCGATGGCGGCGGCTCCGGGCCCCACAGCGCGTCGACCACGTCGTCGATCGGCACCGGCGTGTTCCGCAGGAGCAGCAGGCTCAACAGCCCGCGTTGCTGGGGTGAACCCAGCGTGATGTCACCGGCGTCCGTGATCGCGCGAACCGGGCCGAGCAGAGTGAAACGCACCATTTGATCGTCCCGAACGACGTGGGTTTCTCCCACCGAAGTATGCGCCGCGTCAACGTTTTGTCGGCGCGCGGCTAGTTGGCTGGGCTCATGACCGAATCAACTGCACTGTCGGCGCTGACGGATCACGCCTCCATCGTCGATACCCTGCACCGCTACGCCGCCGGCCTGGACCTCGGTGACGCCGATCTGCTGGCTTCCTCGCTCACCGAGGACGCGACCGTCGACCTAGGGCCGGCGATGCGCCGCATCGGCTACGACTTCCCCCCGTTGCAGCCGCGCGAGACCGTCGTCGGCGCGCTGATCGCCGCCGTGGGACCGCTGGACTCGAGCCACTCGATCAGCAACGTGCGCAGCACTGTCGACGGGGACACGGCGACGGTCCACGCGTACGCCCAAGCTCAGCACTTCAAGCCCGGGGTGGGGTCCGACCCGACCGTGACCCGGCACGCGCTGATGATGAACCGGTACACCGCCACGATGGTCCGCGACGGCGCAGCGTGGCGCATCAAGCAGCTCGACATCGCCAACGCCTGGTTCGACGGCGACCCCACCATGCTGCTCGGGTGACCAGCCTCACTCAAGCCACTCGTGCCGGCTGATGACCCAGGGCGAGCTGGGATCAGCGCGCTCAGCGATATGGCCGAGGGGCACCGTGGCCAGTTGCGGGTGCGAGCCTGACCGATCACTGATCGAAGAGGATGTCGGCCGCGCGGGCGAGCACCTCGGCCCGGCTCCGCTGCCCGTGATCGGCGGCCAGGAAGTGCTCGCCGATCGCGAGGCAGAAGGCCATCAGACTGCGCGCCTCGACCTCCTCGGCATCGGCGCAGAAGGTGCCGATCATCGTCCTGAGCAGCGTCATGCGGCGGTTGTCGACCCGGCGCAGGCGCGCCGCGACCTGCTCGTCCCGGCGCGCCCAGTCCCGGATCGCCAGGTCGATCGGGAGTAGCCGGTCGCTGGAGAAGGTGAGCAGACCGGCCCGCCGGAGCTTGGCCTTGGCGTCGCCGCCTTCGCGCTCGACACGCTCGAGCACCTCGTCGGTGCTCTCGCGCTCCCAGGTGTCGAGCATCGCGGTCAGCAGGGCGTCCCGGTCGGCGAAGTACCCGTAGAACCCGCCCTTGGTGACGCCCAGGGCCTTCGCCAGCGACTCGATGCGTACGGCGTCCGGGCCGCCGGTCGCGAGGGCGTGCAGCCCTTCGGTGACCCACCGGTCACGGGAGGTCCGAATCGTGCCTGCCACGGAAACTCCTTCTATCTATACGGGCCCGTACAGATGACGCTAGTCTCGATCTATACGCAATCGTATAGATCGAGGTGTCTGCCATGACCATCCACCTGCAACTGCTCACCGTCGCTCTGCAGGGGGCGTGGGTGCGTGCCATCACCGAAGCACCCCCACCGCCGGCCGCGGGCCCGACCGAGGGAGTCGTCGACGGCGACGGCGGCCCGCCGCTCCGCCTCCTCGTGGTGGGCGACTCCACCGCCGCCGGCTGCGGCGTCGACACCCACGCCGACGCGTTCACCGGCAACTTCGCCGACGCGCTCACCGTGCGGACCCGGCGTCCCGTGCACTGGCGGGTGGTCGGCCAGTACGGTGCGACCGCCCGCCGGATCCGTCACCGACTCGTCCCGTCGGCCGGGACCGGCTACGACCTGGCGGTGCTGCTGTGCGGCGGCAACGACGTCATGAGCCGCCGCGGTGCCGCCCAGTGGCGGGACGACCTGACCGCGATCGTCAGCGAGCTGGAAGACCGCGCCGACCGGGTGACGATCGTCGGCATCCCGCCGTTCGTCACTTTCCCGGCGCTTCCCGCTTCTCTCGGACGCTATCTGAGTGGCCGCGCCGACGCGCTCGACGACGTCTCCCGGCAGATCTGCGCCACCTCGTCGCGGACGACCTGGGTCACGGCCACCGGGGTACCCACGCGGAACTTCTTCGCCTCCGACGGCCTGCACCTCTCGGCCACCGGCTACCGCTACTGGGCCCGGTCCATCGCGAGCCAGCTCGACCTCGGATGAGCACCGTGACGACGGCCTCGGGCGACCGGGTGCTGGTGCGCCGGGCCACGGCGAGTGACCTGACCGCCGTCAACGACCTGCACGAACGCTGCTCGACGCGGACGCTCTGCCGCCGCTACCACGGAGGCCGCGACCGACTGCGCGCCGGCGAATGGCGACGCATGGTCGACCCCGCCGCCGGACGCGCGCTCGTGCTGGCGGCGTCGGACCACCCCGGGCGGCTGATCGGCTACGCCACCCTGCTCCGGAGCGCACCCGGCGGGATGGCCGAGGTGTCGCTCCTGCTCCAGGACGACTGGCAGCGGCGGGGCATCGGCTCGGCGATGGCGCGCCATCTCGTCGACGCCGCGCGCCGGGCACGCCTGCCCGGGCTGGTCGCCTGGACCGAGGCGGGCAACCTCGGAGCGGTCACGATCCTGCGCGCGTCCGACGCCCAGCCCGAACGAACCGGGCACGGCGAAACCCGGTGGACGCTCGGTTTCCGGGAGCCACGTCAGACGACCGCGGCGAGAACGCGGTCGAGGAAGTCACGCAGGTCGCGGCCGACGACCGTGATGCCGCGATCGGTGCCTTCGTAGACGCCGGCCAGGTACGAGGCGCCCTGCAGCCGAAGTATTCGGCCGGTCTCGATGTCGATGGCGTAGAGGTCGCCGCCGCCGGTGCTTCCGAAGACCACGATCTCGATGGCGCGAGGCGCCGAGGGCCAGTCGAGCCGGTCGGCGAGTGCGTCGGGGATCCACGGCAGATGCGTGCGCAGCAGTGACATTTGAGGCGCGGACGCTGGCGGGCCCACCAGCGCGACGGCAGTCCTGAGTCGCTCGCCCCAAGGGGCCACCCAATCATCGTCCGACACCACTACCACCACGTCGACGGGTGTCCGAGTCGCCACAGGCGACCACGCCAGCGTGCGCGCCGAGGGTGCAAGTAGGTCGTGATGTCCCCCAACGCGTCGGTCGCGGTTCCCCGGACGTGCGGCTTCTGACGCGCCCGCCGCAGTGCGGGTACCACACGATCCTCGTCGAGCTGGCGGTAGACCCGGGCCAGGTGACCGAGACAGGTGGCGGCCAGCGACTGCACCTGGGGGTCGTCGTGATCGAGGAGGGCCAGGAACAGGCTTTGGGCCTCCCGCCAGTCGCCGTCGCCGTACAGCGCGCACCCGACCATGGCATTTGTCGCGGCGGGGATGTCCGCACGGTCGAGAGCGCTCAGCACATCGTCGGGCGTCGCCGGTGGAGGATTGTGAAAGATGTGGTGCTGGTGGCTCACGACCGCTCCAGTGCATCCGCGCGGCTCTGCTCGGTTGTCCAACTCTGCGCTCCAGGGGCCATTCGGGCCAGTGAACCACCCTGCTGACGGCGGCCTGAGCGAGTGTTCGCAAGCGAACGTTCCGGCCGTTGCGCCGCCGATCGAGCGTGCCCGGCTTTCCCGCGAAGCTAGTGGCACAGCAGGAACACACACTTTCTTCTTGGAGGCTGGACGACATGAGCGGCTGCTACGACTACTCGTACGACTACAACCAGTGCAACGACTGGGACTACAACGAGTGCAAGCCGCGCCGTCGTCGCCACCACAAGAAGCGCTACAACGACTGCTGGGACTACAACCCCTGCAGCTGATCGTCTTCTTCGCCGCGGCCCGGAGCGCACGATGCGCCCCGGGCCGCGTTCTGTCCGGCCCGCCGGATCCCCGGCCAGGCCTTGCGCGGCGAGGTCCTGGACGACAGCAGCCGCACCGTGGCTGTGTTCATGTCGTTCCTCTACGACCACGTCGGGGGGCGTGAAGTTTTCACGGACCTCATCGTGGGTCCTTGGGGCGAGGGCGCCGATCCACGCGAACGTTTGACCTTCTCGTCCCGCACCGGCCCGGTCGACGGTGGTTCGATCGCCTCGACACTGCTGGACGGCGCTTCGCTGGCCCCCGACGTTCCGCTCTACGGGACCAAGGTGTCACGCGAGGACGGGCTGGCTCATCCGCAGATCGCCACCATCTGGGCCTACTTCGACTCCGTACTGGCCGATGTCCCGGCCGTGAGCGCCCATCTCGGTCGGTGAGCCGCGCCGACCTGGGGCTCCGGCCGGATGGAAGTGTGTATGCCCCCGGTCGACGCGGATCGGGCGTGTCGGAGGTCTGCGGCGTGCTCACCGCCACCCCCGATCCGCGGAGGGCCGCCCGGTGTGTTCGGGGGCCGCTGTGAGCGCGCGGTCCTGCCGTTGGGTCAGTGTTGGGTGAGTTCGGCGAGGAGCTTCTCGACGCGTCCGCGGATCTCGTCGCGGACCTGGCGGACGACCTCGATGCCGACTTCGCGCATCGCGTCGACCGCGACGGGGTTGATCGACTCGGCGGGTGCGGAGCTGGCTGAGCGGACCTCGACGGTGTCACCGGCGAGATGGGTGAGCCAGCCGGTGGCCATCTGGGAGCGGCCGGCGTTGTGAACGCAGACGAACAAGACGCTGGGCTCCGGCGCGGTGGTGGGTTCGGTCATCGCAGGTTCCTGTCGATGGCGTCGGCGGATTTGGTGGCGCGGACGATCGCGCCGTGGAGGCCCGGTCCGGCTTCGTGAGTGAAGGTCACCGACGAGTCGGCGAACCCGGCCGCGGCGAGCCCGTGGAGGTATTCCGAGCGGGAGAGGGCGCCGGCGATGCAGCCGACGTAGCTGCTGCGGTGTGCTGCGCCCCGATCGCCGGGACCCCGTTGTCAGCGGCGGAAGCCGAACAACTAGCGGCACTGCTCAAGGCGATTGCCGAGCCCACGCGCCTGCGGTTGCTGTCGCTGGTCGCCGCGCACGAGGGCGGCGAGGCCTGCGTCTGCGATCTCACCGATCCGGTGGGGTTGTCCCAGCCGACCGTGTCGCACCATCTCAAGGTGTTGGTCGACGCCGGGTTGCTGCTCCGGGAGAAGCGAGGGGTGTGGGCATACTACCGCCTCGTACCCGAGCGGCTGAACCAGATCAGTCAAGCGCTCGGCCAGCCCTCTTCGCGCCCGTAGCACAGGCTGCGACCGGCGCGAACTCGCGTGTCGGCCACGGACGTGGTCGCCGTGCGTCCGGCGTCAGTGATGGCCTTGGAACACAGTCGGAGACAACTCGGCGGAGCCGAGCCCTGAAGCCAGCGGACACGCAACAGCCCCTGTCCAGCGTTTCCGCTGGCCAGGGGCTGTTTGCCCTGCGTGTGGCGGGTGAAGGATTCGAACCTTCGTAGGCTGAGCCGACGGATTTACAGTCCGCTCCCTTTGGCCACTCGGGCAACCCGCCTGGGGTCTTGCACTTGCCGCACTGCCAAGAGGGAGGATAGCCAATGACCTAGCCCGGGCACCAATCAGGTACCCGACACAACCGGGAGGAGCAGCACACAGTGGCGGACTCGTCGTTCGACGTCGTCAGCAAGGTCGACCGGCAGGAGGTCGACAACGCTCTCAACCAGGCCGCCAAGGAGCTCAGCCAGCGGTTCGACTTCCGGGGCACGAACGCGTCGGTCAGCTGGGCGGGGGAAGAGGCGGTCACGTTCCAGGCCGACACCGAGGAGCGCCTGCTCGCGGCGCTCGAGGTGTTCAAGGACAAGCTCGTCAAGCGGGGCATCAGCCTTAAGGCGTTCGACGCCGGCGACCCGCAGCAGTCGGGCAAGTCCTACAAGCTGTCCGGGACGATCGTCCAGGGCATCGAGAGCGAGAAGGCGAAAAAGATCGCCAAGGCCATCCGGGACGAGGGGTTCAAGGGCGTCCAGGCCCAGATCCAGGGTGACCAGCTGCGGGTCAGCGGCAAGAAGCGCGACGACCTGCAGGCCGTGATCGCCCTGCTCAAGAACGAGGACTTCGGCATCCCGCTGCAGTTCGTGAACTACCGCTAGGCGCGCGTGACGCCGGCGGCTCCGTGGTCGCCGGCGTCCGGAGCGCGTCCCCGGTGCCCGGCCTCGGCGTCCACGGCCACGCGGATCGTCAGCCGAGCCAACGGCGGCCCTGGCCGACGAGCACGCGGCCGAACTGCAATTCGGGGAAATGCGCACCGGCGCCGAGCGTCGCCGGGTCCTCGAGCTCGCGGAACAGCCGCTCACGCACCCGCGAGGCCAATTCGGGGTCCACGTCACCGATCGACTGCCACGTCGGCTCGTCCAACTGAACCGGGCACACGATCGCGTCCCCGAGCAGGAACGCACGGGCACCACCCGACGCCACGATCACGCTCAGGTGCCCCGGGGTGTGCCCCGGCGTCATCGTCACCGAGATCCCGGGCGCGATCGTCATGTCCTCGGCGACCGGACGCAGCCGGGTGGACCCGCGGAACCCGGCCCGGATGTGGTCGAACATCCACACCGACGGATCCAGCACGAAATGGTGCCAGTCGGGAGCGCCGAACCAGATCGTCGCGTTGCCGAACGTCGGTGACGCGGAACGGTCGAAGAGCCAGCCCGTGTGGTCGGAGTGCAGATGCGTGCAGACCACGTCGGTGACGTCGGCCGGCGCCACCCCGAGCGCGCGCAGCCCCACGAGCAGCTGACCGCCGACGAGCAGCCGCCGCGGGCCGCTGTCCCGCATCTGCGGGCCCATCCCGGAGTCGACCAGTATCGTCCGGTCCCCGGTGCGGACGAGGAAACACCCGATCGGCAGGAACGCGAACCCGTCCGAGCCGAACAGATCCTCGTGCCCCTCGGCGCGGACGTGGTCGCCGAAGTACTCCGGCGACGCGCGGAACGTCCCGTCGGCGAGCGGGTGGACGTCGATGTCCCCGATCAGCATCCGCGTCTACCCGTTCGAGTAGATCCGCGACGGGGTGACCAGCACCGCGGTGCGCCGTTCGGCCGCCATCACCCGGTCGTACTCGTCGAAGTCCTCGTGGGTGCCGCCGGCCGCGGTGAAGACCTCACGCAACAACAACCGCAACCGCTCGGCATCGACGCCGCCCACCGGATCGTCCGGCCCGATCAGCTGGGCCGTTCCCTCGACCGTGATCCACTCCCACCCGACGCGCAGCACCAGCGTCGTCCGCGGACGTTCGCGCAGGTTGGCGAGCTTGCGCGAGCCACCGACGGCGACGTACCCGACGACCTGCTCGCCGCTCACCGGATGCGCGAGCACGCCCGCGTTCACCACCGACGACTGAATGCTCCCGTCGGCCCGTGACGTCGAAACCACGACGAGCCCGTGCTCACGCGTGACAAAACGCGCGACATCCGTGAGGTCGGCCATGCGACCGACTGTATGCCTCGCGGCCGAGCCCAACTACGCCTGTGGACAGACGAAAACGGGGCCCGGCGAAAACTAGTCTCGGTGCCGTGGTGACCGAACGCGTCGAATCCTGGCTGCGCCGGCGTCCGGTGCTCGCCGACGTCGGGGTGGCGCTGCTGCTGTGGTCGCTCGACCTGCTCCTCCGGTCGAACCTGATCGTCTCCGGGCTGCTCGCGGCCGCCCTGCTGCTGCGTCGCACCCGCCCGGTCTGGTGCGCCGGGCTCGTCACGGTCGTCGCGTTCACCCAGTGGTTGTTCCTGCCGCACATCGTGCTGCTCGTCGCCGACCTGGCGGTGCCGCTCGCGGTGCACGCCACCGCCGCCTACGGCCCCCGTTGGTCGTCGCGCGCGATGCTCGCCGCCGGCCTGGTCGGGGCCGGTCTCGGCGCTCTCACCTGGCCTCCCGTGCCCGAAGCCACGCTGGGCAGCCACGTGCTCTTCGGTGCCGCGATGGCCAGTTTTGTGCTCACCGGCTGGGCGCTGGGGGCGCTGAAACGGGTCCGCGAGGAGCGTCTCGCGGCGCTGGAGGTCGAGCGCGACCAGAAAGCGCGGCTCGCGGTGTCGGCCGAGCGCACCCGCATCGCCCGCGAGATGCACGACGTCGTCGCCCACTCGCTCGCGATCGTGATCTCGCAGGCCGACGGGGGCCGGTACGCGGGCTCGCCGGAGGCCGCGCAGGCCGCCCTCACCACCATCGGCGAGACCGGCCGCCGGGCGATGGGCGAGACCCGCCGTCTCCTCGGCCTGCTCCGCGAGGAGCCCGACCTCCGCACCCCGCAGCCCAGCCTCCACGACGTTCCCCAGCTGGTCGACCAGGTCCGCGCCGACGGCCTCGACGTCGCCCTCCGCTTCGACCCGCCACCGGCCCCGGTCGGTTCCGGCCTCGGCCTGGCCGTCTACCGGGTCGTCCAGGAGAGCCTCACCAACGTGGTGAAACACGCCGGCCCGGCGGCCCGGGCCTCGGTCGAGGTGCGCTGGTCCCAGTACGAACTACAACTACGCATTTCCGACGACGGGCAAGGCGCCATCGCGGGCGGCGACAGTGGGCACGGCGTCGTGGGGATGCGTGAACGCGTCGCGGCGTACGGTGGCACGATCCGGACCGGACCGGGGCGGCGGGGAGGGCACGAGGTGTTCGCACGGATCCCGACGTCCCCGTGATCTCGGTCGTGCTCGTCGACGACCAGCTGCTCGTGCGGGCGGGGTTCCGGCTGGTCATCGACTCGCAGCCGGACCTGACCGTGGTCGGCGAGGTGGGGGATGGGGCGGCCGCGGTCGCCGAGGTCCAGCGCGTGCGCCCCGACCTCGTGTTGATGGACGTCCGGATGCCGGTCATGGATGGTATCGAGGCCACCCGGCGGATCACCGCTCTCGCCAGCCCGCCGAAGGTCGTCGTCCTGACCACGTACGACCTGGACGAGAACGCGTTGGCGGCGATCCGGGCCGGGGCCAGCGGGTTCCTGCTCAAGGACGGCGCGCCGGAGGACATGCTGGCCGCGCTGCGCACGGTGCACGCCGGGGACGCGGTGATCGCGCCCTCGACGACCCGGCGCTTGTTGGACACGCTCGCGCCCGGCTCGGATCCGGCGGCGGTGCGCGCGGTGGAGTCGCTCACCGGCCGTGAGCGTGACGTGCTGGTGGCGATGGCTCGCGGTTTCTCCAACGCGGAGATCGCCGAGCGGCTGCTGGTCTCGACCGGCACGGTGAAGACCCACGTCGGCCGGATCCTGCACAAACTAGCCGCCCGGGACCGGGTTCAGGCCGTCGTCTGCGCCTACGAATCCGGCCTGATCCGCCCCGGCCACTGATCCGGAGTGCCCGCCGGCCAGGGTGCCCGTCGGTTCGGGGACGCTCGCTGGTTCGGGGCGCTCGCTGGTTCGGGCGCCTGCCGGCCAGGGGTGCGCGCTGGTTCGGGCGCCTGCCGGCCAGGGGTGCCCGCTGGTTCGGGGCGCCTGCTGGCCCGGAATGCCCGCTCGTTCGGGGCACCCACCGGTCTAGGGTGCCCGCCGGTCAGGGGCACCTGCCGGTTCGAGGCGCTGTCGGTGGTGGCGGCTCGAGGGGCAGCGGGTCCCTCTCCGGGTCTACTCGATGTGGCCCGGCGGCAGACGCGGGCCGGATGGTTGCTTACTTAGCGTCGGCGGCGCCCCGAGGCCATCCCGGTCTCGGCCCGACGAGAAGGACCCGGATGCGCCTCACTCCACCCCGCGCCGCGCTGGCCGTTGCCACCGTGGCGACCGCGCTGGCCGGAGCAGCCGCCATCGCCGCCCCACCAGCCACCGCCAAACCCCCCGCAGCAACCGCTCCCGCGAGCCAGGTTCCCGCGAGCCAGGTTCCCGCGAGCCAGGTTCCCGCGAGCCAGGTTCCCGCGAGCCAGGTTCCCGCGAGCCCCGGAGCAACGACTCCCGCGAGCCCGGCCGCGCGGCCCGCGGCCACGGCTCCGTTGCTCACCCTGCCCACGCCCACCGGCACCTACCCGGTCGGCACCACACCGCTCCATCTCGTCGACACCCACCGCCCCGACCCCTGGGGTGACGGCAAGCAGCGCCGGGAACTGATGGTCAACATCTGGTACCCGGCCCGAACGGCGGCTGGCCACGCCCGCTTCCCGTGGCTCACACCCGCGGAAGCCGGCCCCGTCGGACGCGACATCGTGCAGACGCTCACCGGCGCGCCCGGCGTCGTCGGGGGCGTGGAAGCAGTGCGAACGCACGGGGCGGTGGGAGCGCCGGTCGCGACGAAGCCGGGCGGTCACCCGGTCGTGCTGTTCTCGCCGGGCTACGGCGCGGAGCGCAACTCCAGCGCCGCCCTCGTGGAGGAACTGGCCAGCCGCGGCTACGTGGTCGTCACCATCGACCACCCGCACGACGCGATGGCCGTGGAGTTCCCGGACGGGCGGGTCGTGCCGAACACGATCAACGCGCTCGTGGAGAAGGATCCCGACGCGGTCATCCGGAAAGCGCTCGACGTCCGGGTCGCCGACACCCGCTTCGTCCTCGACGAGCTGCAGCGGCGCAACCCGGGCTGGATGCGGCTGGACCACGTGGGCATGGTGGGGCACTCGCTCGGCGGCGCGACCGCGGCCCAGGTCGCGCACGACGACCCTCGCGTGACCGCGGGCATCAACATGGACGGCAACCCGTACGGCTCGGTGGTCACCGACGGCCTCGACAAGCCGTTCCTGCAACTCGCCAGCGGCAGCACCACGCGGGAGAACACCCCGGACTGGGGCACGTTCAAGGACCACCTGCGCGGCTGGCACCGCGAGATCAGGATCGCCGGCACCGAGCACCTGAGCTTCCACGACGTCGTACTGGCCCGGGCGAAGCTGGCGAAGATCCCCGGGGTCGCCCCGGCGATCCTGACCGAGGCGTTCGGGACGCTGGACGGCCGCCGGGCCGTCACGGTGGAACGGGCGTACGTGAGCGCGTTCTTCGATCTGCACCTGCGTGGCGTCGACTGGCACCTGTTCGACCGCGCCGTACCAGCGTTCCCAGAGGTCACAATCGTCTGAGGGCCATCTCAGGGGTGATCTCCGGTGCTTCCCCGATGGGCGCGGCCGCGCGTCGGCGCGACGCTGGAGGGACGAAATCCTCGTCCATCGGAGAGAGCCGTGGAGATCGACGGAATCATTTCTGCCCTCATCGTCGGCGCGATCATCGGTGCGCTCGGCCGGTTGGTCGTGCCGGGTAAGCAGCGGGTCGGCTGGCTGATGACGTTCGTCGTCGGCATCGTCGCCGCGCTGGTCGGCACGGGCGTCGCGAGCGTGCTCGGGGTCGCGGACACGCCCGGCGTCGACTGGATCGAGCTGGCCGCCCAGGTCACGCTCGCCGGTATCGGCGTGTCGCTGGTGTCCAACTCCGCGAAGGACCGTCCGAAGATCACGTCCGGACGCTGACCCCGCTCAGACCCCTGGCCGCACGCCCGACCCTCGTCGCGGCCAGGTGACCACTCCCGCCCTGGGCACTGCCGGGCGGGGGTGGTCGTCCGCGGTCCGGCCACCCCTTTCCCGCCGGGCCGCGGACTTCGGGGCATAGTGGCCCGATGATCGAGGTGGGGCCGCGGCTCGCCGTCGCGCTCGTGCTCCTGACGGTGATCACCGCGCTGGTCGTGGGGTTCGGGCAGCTCGGTTCGCGGCGTTCGATCCCGATCGCGGCCGCCCGGGCCACGCTCCAGCTCGGCGCGGTGTCGCTGCTGATCGCGGCGATCGTCTCGTCGCTCTGGTTCACCGCGTTGTTCGTCGTCGCGATGGTGTCGACCGCGGCCTGGACGTCGGGTCAGCGGATCACCCGCGCCGACCGACGCCGCCGGCGGGTGACCGCCGCCCTGTGGGCGGCCGTGCCGATCGCGACGGGCAGCCTGCCGATCGTCCTCGGGTTGATCGCCGGTGGGCTGGTGCCGGTCGAGGGCATCACGATCGTCCCGATCGCCGGGATCCTCATCGGCGGCGCGATGACCGCCACGTCGCTGGCCGGGCGCCGCGCGCTCGACGAGCTCGGGACCCGCCGCGGCGAGGTCGAGGCGGCGTTGTCCCTCGGTTTCCTCGACCGGGACGCCGCGCTGGAGATCTGCCGCCCCTCGGCCGGTCAGGCGCTCGTGCCCGCGCTCGACCAGACCCGCACGGTCGGGCTGGTCACGCTGCCGGGTGCGTTCGTCGGCGTGCTGCTCGGTGGAGGCAGCGCGGTCGAGGCGGGGGCCACTCAGCTCCTCGTGCTCGTCGGGCTGCTCGCGGTCGAGTCGATCGCGATCGTCCTGGTCACCGAACTCGTCGCGCGAGGCAAGGTCAGAACAGCCGCTTGAGGGTGTCGTCGATGCCGGCCGGTAGCTCGATGAGGAAGTCGTCGGTCAGTACGGTGCGCAGCTCGGCCAGGGTGTCGATCTCGCGCCGGTCGGGCGTGCCGTCGGACGCGTACGCGGTGAAGGAACGTCCGGCCAGCGCCAACCGCTGCCCGTCACGCGTCGGCCTGGCCGCGGTCAAGCCACGGACGAAATGCGATTTCGGCGACGTCGAGAGGAACCAGTTCGGGGCCTCGTCGTCCACCGGGAACGCCGGCGTGAGGTCGAAGCGGTAGGTCGTGCGCCATTCGCCCCGCAACCGCACCTGCTGACGCCACGCGCCGAGCGGACTTTCCGCGTGGAGAAGCCGGAAAACGCCGTGCGGGGTCTCCTGCTCGACGTCGGGCTCCACACGCAACGGCGCGGTGAGGGTCATCGCTCCGAAACCGACGTCGGTGACGTACGGCGCTCCCGCGACGTCGACGTGGAGCAGTTTGTGGGCACGTGGGGTGACGTCGTCATCGGAGCCGCCCCAGACCACGCGGGCCTGCAGGCCGGTCGTGGTGAAGCCGATCTCGTCCAGTGCGGATTTCAGCAGGCGGTTGTGCTCGAAGCAGTAACCGCCCCGGTGGCGGTGCACCAGCTTCTCGCGCAGCGTGTCCAGGTCCACCGGGACGCCGGAGAACGGGTCGAGGTTCTCGAACGGGATCGTCGTGGCGTGGGCGTAGGTCAGCGCTTCGAGGGTCCGGAGGTCGGCCGCCACCGGGCCGTCGTGCCCGATCCGGCTCAGGTACGCGTTGCTCATGTTTTCCACCGTCACATCTGCACTGCGGTTGAGGTCAAGAATGCGCGGGTAAGGGGTGCGCACCCCTTCGGATCGGTCGGTGATGCCCGTGTCTGTCGGTCGAGCGCGTCCTTTCGTCGTGAGCCTGATCCTCGTGGCCGGGTTCCTCACGGCCTGTGCCGGCGACGGTTCCCGGACGACGATCACGTTCTTCCAGTTCAAGCCCGAAGCCCAGGCCTATTTCCAGGACCTGGCCGATCAATTCGAGAAAGCCAACCCCGACGTCCGGGTGGTGGTGGACAACCCGGCCGAACCCGAGACCGCGCTGCGTACCCGGCTGGTGAAGAACGACGTCCCCGACGTGATGTCGCTGAACGCGAACGGTGCTTTCGGCGAGTGGGCCACGGCCGAGATCTTCCGTGATTTCCGGGACGAGCCGATTCTCGACGACGTCAACCCGGCCTACGTCGACATCGTCAAGAACCTCGGCCAGGGGACGCCCGGCGAGGTGAACGGAGTACCGTTCGCGGCCAACGCCAGCGGGCTGCTCTACAACGAGCAGCTCTTCGCCCAGCAGAGAATCGCGGCGCCGCGGACGTTCGACGAACTCGTCGACGCGGCCGAGAAGTTCAAAGCGGCAGGCATCACGCCGTTCTACGGAATGCTCGCCGACACCTGGACCGCCCAGTCCCCGCTCGCTCCGCTCACCGCCCAGACCCAGGGCGACACGTTCTTCGACGACCGGTTCGCCGGCCGGACCGACTTCGCCACCGGCTGGCACGAGGCGATGGAGAAGCTCGCCCAGCTCTTCCGGTACACCCAGCCCGACCCGCTGTCCAAAGGCTACGAGGACGGCACGGCCGCTTTCGCCCGTGGGGAAGTGGCGATGCTGCTGCTCGGCAGCTACGCCATTCCGCAGATCCGGGCCGGGAAGCCGAAGTTCGAGATCGGCAGCATCGCGTTGCCCGCCACCGACGATCCGTCGAAAACGACGCTCGTGTCCGGCGTCGACGTCGTGCTGACCGCCTCCCGCGACGGCGAGCACCCCGACGAGTCGCAGCGCTTCATCGATTTCCTGATGGGGGAGCAGGTCGTGAGCGAATACTGCAAGGCCCAAGTGGCCGTGCCCACCCGGAAAGGCCTCACGAACACCGATCCGGCGCTCGCCGGCGTCCAGCCCTACGTCGAGTCCGGACGGATCGTCGGCTTCACCGACCACCAGTTCATCCCGGCGATCCCGCTCGGCCCGCTGCTGCAGACGTTCGTGGTCGACGGCGACGTGGACGCTTTCCTGCACGACCTGGACGACTCGTGGGACAAGGTCGCCAAGCGCCGCACCTGGGGTCTCGGGGCGGTGAAGCAAGGGTGACCGGACGTGTGCCACGGGCGTTCTACCTGATGGTGTTGCCGGCGTTCGTGTTGTTCTTCGTCTTCCACACGATCCCGGTACTGCAGGGCATCTACTACAGCTTCACCGACTCCCCGGGCTACGGTCCGTCCGACCTCGTCGGTTTCCAGAACTACATCGCGTTGTTCACCGACGGCCGGGTGTTGCACGCCTACTGGTTCACGCTGCTGATCGCGGCGGTCGCGACCGTGCTGGTCAACGTCGTCGCGCTGGCCATCGCACTCGGGCTCAACAGCCGGATCAAATTCAAGACGACGCTCCGCGGCATCTATTTCATCCCGAACGTGCTCGCGATCCTCGTCGTCGGCTACATCTTCGCCTACCTCTTCAACAACTCGCTCCCGGCGTTCGCGACGAAGCTCGGGATCGACTCGCTCTCCACGTCGCTGCTGACCGATTCCTCGACGGCCTGGATCGGGATCGTGATCCTCGCGGTCTGGCAGGCGGCCGCGTTCAACATCATCATCTACATCGCCGGCCTGCAGACCGTTCCGGCCGACCTCTACGAAGCCGCCGACCTCGACGGCGCGTCGACCTGGCGACAGTTCCGCAGCATCACGTTCCCGATGATCGCCGGGTTCTTCACGATCAACATGGTGCTGTCGCTCAAATCGTTCCTGCAGATCTTCGACCACATCATGGCGCTGACCAACGGCGGTCCGGGAACGGACACCGAGTCGGTGTCGGTGCTGATCTACAAAGGCGGGTTCCAGGGCGGCGAGTACGGCTACCAGAGCGCGAACTCGGTCGTCTTCTTCCTCATCATCGTGGCGCTCTCGATCATGCAGTTGCGTGTGCTCCAGCGGCGGGAGGTGTCGGTGTGAAAGCGGCTCGCACCAACTGGTGGCTCACGGCACTGCTCGCCGTGCTGGCCCTGACGATCCTGATCCCGCTGTACTTCGCGATCGTCACGGCGTTGAAAACGACCGACCAGCTCGGCGGCACCGGATTCGGCCTACCCGACCGGGTGCGGTGGGAGAACTTCGCCGACGCCTGGCGGCTGACGAACTTCCCGAAGACCGCGTTGAACAGCGCGCTGATCACGGTCGGGGCGGTGGTGCTCACGCTGCTGACGAATTCCATGGTGGCGTACGCGATCGCGCGGAACATGCACCGGCGGCTGTTCCGGATCCTCTTCTACTATTTCGTCTCGGCCCTGTTCGTGCCGTTCCCGATCATCATGCTGCCGGTGGCGAAACTGACCGCGCTGCTGCGGCTCGACAATCCCGGCGGCCTGATCCTGCTCTACGTGGTCTACGGCCTCGCGTTCAACATCTTCATCTTCACCGCGTACATCAACTCGATCCCGCGTGAGTTGGAGGAAGCGGCGGTCACCGACGGCGCGAGCACGTGGGGCGTGTTCTGGCGGATCATCTTCCCGCTGCTCGCCCCGATGAACGCGACCGTGGGAATCCTGACCTGCCTGTGGGCCTGGAACGACTTCCTGTTGCCGCTGGTGATCCTGTCCGACCCCGGCTGGGCCACGCTGCCGCTGGTGCAATACGTGTTCCAGAGCCAGTTCCAGACGAACTACCCGGCGGCGTTCGCGAGCTACCTGATGGCGATGGCGCCGATGTTGATCGTCTACCTGTTCGCCCAGCGCTGGGTGATCTCCGGAGTTACGCGGGGAGCGATCAAGTGAGCGTTCTGTCGTAGGGGTGGCCTAGCGTTCCGGGCATGAGGATTCAGGGGGTCGCGGCCGGGGTGCCGTTCGTGGCGTTGCCGCCCGCTCACGGCGGTGCGGCACCGCTCGTCGTCGTCTGGCATCTGATGGATTCGCCGCGCACCGAGGTGGCGATGGCGGCCGCGCTGCCGCTGGAGGACGTGCCGGCCTGGCGGGTGTACCTGGGGTTGCCGCTGATGAGCTCACGCACCCCCGCCGGCGGGTTCGACGAGATCATGGCGCTGGTCCGCGACGACACGCTGCTCAAGTGCCACGGCGCGGTGATCACCCAGGCCGCCGCCGAGTTCCCAGCCGTGCTCGACGCCCTGCGCGAACAGCTGCCGCTGGCGCAGGGGCCGCTGTTCCTGGTCGGCGGTTCGGCGGGCGGCGGGGCCGCGCTGCTCACGCTCACCGAGTCGCCGCACCCCATCGCGGGGCTGGTGGCGATCAACGCGGCGATCCGGGCCACGACGTTGGTGGAGCTGGTCGAACAGGGGATGGGCATCGAATACCAGTGGTCCGCGGAGTCGAGGGCCCTGGCCGGGCGGCTCGATTTTGTCGACCGCGCCGCCGAGATCATGGCGCGGCGCCCGCAGCCCGACGTACTGATCGTCAGCGGCCAGGAAGACCACAAGTCCTTCCAGGACGACGCCTTGGAGTTGCGTCGAGCCCTGGGCGACCATCGCGACGGCGGAGTGGTGGTGCTGACGCGGATCGAAGGCCTGGCCCATCCGTTGGCGCTGGAGCCGGGCCTGGAGGCGGCCCCCCAAACTCCCGCGGCGGCCGCCGTGGAGGCCGAGGTATCAGCCTTCCTCAAAGCCCGAATCCCCGCGCCCCCCACCGAGCCGTAGCCCGGGCCCGCTCTACTAGCCCGCCCCCGCCCCGCCCCCGCGAAGGGCCCTCCACGCGATCGCACTTCGGCCAACGGTGCCCTCGCCGCCCGACTGCGGATCCCCGATCGTGCGGCGCCCGCCCGCACGACGCTCATGTGCGGGGCTGGTGTGTGCGGGGCTGGTGTGTGCGGGGCTGGTGTGTGCGGGGCTGGTGTGTGCGGGGCTGGTGTGTGCGGGGCTGGTGTGTGCGGGGCTCGTGTGTGCGGGGCTCGTGTGTGCGGGGGCCCGTGTGTGCGGCGCCCGGTGCGTGCCGGGCTCGTCCGTGCCAGGCTCGTCCGTGCCGGGCTCGTCCGTGCGGCGCCCGGCTACGTGCCCCCGATCGCGCCGCGCTCGTGTGTGCGGGGCTCGTCGTACGGCGCCTGTATGCGGCGTTCGTCCGTACGGCGCCCGTGTGTGCGGCGTTCGTCCGTGCCGTGCTCGGCCGTGCCGTGCTCGTCCGTGCGACGCCCGACTGCACCCCCCGATCGCGCCGCGCTCGTGTGTGCGGCGCTCGTCCATGCGGCGCTCGTCCATGCGGCGCTCGTCCATGCGGCGCTCGTCCATGCGGCGCTCGTCCGTACGGCGCTCGTCCGTACGGCGCCCGTGTGCGGCGACTGGCCGTGCGTGCGGCGGCTAGCCGTGCTGCCGCCATGTATGCGGCGGTCAACCGCGCTGCGGCGATACGTGCGAAGTCTTCACGGCACGCGTGCCGTCAGCGGACTGACCGCCAGCAGGGGCTTGAGCACCCTCAGCCCATCCTGCGCTGCGTGCCGATTGCCCGCGCCACCTCCGGTCGCCAGGTTCCAGCCCGCCGGCCCACGCCGCACTCCCGCCCATCGCAACCCCGGCCCAGCGCGATCCCGGTTCACTGCGCACCCCACCGACCGCCCCCAGCCGACAGCACCACTAGCCGTGCCGCCTTGACCCTTCACGCCACGGCGGCCCCTCGCGCTACGGCGGCCCCTCGCGCTACGGCGGCCCCTCGCGCTACGGCGGCCCCTCGCGCTACGGCGGCCCCTCGCGCTACGGCGGCCCCTCGCACTACGGCGGCCCCTCGCACTACGGCGGCCCCTCGCACTACGGCGGCCCTTCGCACTACGGCGGCCCTTCGCACTACGGCAGCCCTTCGCACTACGGCAGCCCTTCGCACTACTGGACCCTTTGCGCCACGGCGCCCCTTTCGCCACGGCGGCCCTTTGCGCGCCACCGCGGTCCCTGCTCCACTGCGGCCGTCGCGCCACTGCGGCCCCTCGCGCCACCAAGCCCGCTCGGCTCACCCTGTGCACCCACCTGACCCACCTGGCTCAGTCGCCCCACCTGGCTCAACAGTGAACGGCTTGTTGACCGCGCAGCCGTTCGCCGGAGATCCCAGCGCGCTGTAGATCCTCGTCTGCACCGACATCGCGCTGGCGCTGCTCTGCCTACCACTTCTGTGGTCCCGATCGCGGCCGTCGAGGAGCGCGCAAATGCCTCACGCGGTGGGAGTGCGCGCCGCCAGTTCAGAGCGGTAGAAGGTCACCTTGTGCCGAATGTGCGACTGCTGCGCCCGCAACCGGGCGATCTGGTCCTCCACGGCACGGTCGTGTTCCTCCAACAGCGCTATCCGTTCGGCGAGTGATTCGTCGCCAGCGCGGGCGAGGTCGGCGTATCGCTGCATCTGGGCGATCGGCATCCCGGTGTCGCGCAGGCACCGCAGGATCCCCAGCCAGGCCACGTCGTCTTCGGTGAAGATCCGCTGCCCACCGGGGGTGCGCGCCAACTCGTCGAGCAACCCGATTTTGTCGTAGTAGCGCAGGGTGTCGAGGCTGAAGCCGGTCTTCTCGGCGGCCTGGCTCGGTGAGTAGCTCTGCATGTCTCTACCCAACACCCTCACCCACGGGAGCTGGAACCGGACGGCTGCGGATAGTCCACGCCCCCGGCCTGGTCGACCTCCGCCCCACCATCAAGCCCAGCCCGGGAACCGACCTCGAACTCCGACCCGGCCCCACCGGAACCAGAGATCCCTACCCGCTCCAGCGGCAACCGCACCACGAAGCTCGCGCCCTTCCCGACCGCGGTCTCCACCCGCACCGAGCCGCTGTGCGCCGCCACCAACGCCGCCACGATCGACAGGCCCAACCCCGACCCACCGTGCGCCCGGCTCCGCGCCGGATCGGTCCGGTAGAACCGCTCGAACACCCGCTCCGCCTGGTCCGGTTCCAGCCCGGGCCCGGCGTCCACGACGGCCACCATCACGTCCGAACCGTCCACCGAGAGGCGCAGCTCCACCGACGTCCCGGCCGGCGTGTGGATCGTCGCGTTCGACAGCAGGTTGTCGAGCACCTGGCGCAGCCGCGCGCTGTCCCCGGTCACGGTGAGCGGCTCGTCGGTGTCGATGCGCAGCTCGATCGGATGTGACGACGCGACGATCCGGGCGCCCTCCACCGCGTCGACGGCCAGTTGGAGCAGGTCCACCGGCCGCATCTCGATCGGGCGCTGCTGGTCCAGGCGGGCGAGCAGCATCAGGTCGTCGACGAGCAGCCCCATCCGCATCGCCTCGACCTCGATCTTCTCCATGACGCGGTCGACGGCGTGCCGGTCGTCGGGCACGGCGCCCTGCCGGTACAGCTCGGCGAAACCGCGGATCGAGGTCAGCGGGGTGCGCAGTTCGTGGCTGGCGTCGGCGACGAAGCGGCGCATCCGGTCCTCGGACGCGCGTGCGCTCGCCTCGGAGGCCTCGCGCTCGGTGAACGCGGTCTCGATCTGTTCGAGCATGGAGTTGAGCGCGGTGGCCAGCCGCCCGACCTCGGTGCGCTCACCCCCGGGCCGGACACGTTGCCCCAGGTCACCGCCGGCGATGGCGGCCGCGATCGTCTCGACTTCGCGCAGCCGCCGCAGGCTGGAACGGACGACGGCCCAGCCCACCCCGGCGAGCGCGAACAGCGTGACGGCGCCGGTGCCGGCGTCGATCGCGATCAGCCGCTTGACCGTGTCGTCGACCTCGTCGTAACTGATGCCGACGACGAGGAGCCCCTCCTCGTCGGAGAGGTAGCGGACGGTCATCCGCCACTTGTGCCCGGCTCCGGTCGGCTCGGCGTCGAAGTAGCTCTCGTCGAGCCGCCGCAGCGTGTCTTCGTCGTCGAAATTCGGCAGTTTCGGTGCGGTCTGGTCGCTGCCGGCCGGGCGGTTGAGCCGCACGACCGGAGTGTCGCCCGGCGGGCGGTAGTAGACGAACGACGCGTCTTCGGTGCGGTCGTTCTCGGTGCCCGACGTCTCCGGAGGGTTGTGGCTGTACCGGTTCGTGGTGCCGCGGATCTGGCCGTCGAGGCGGTCGATCAGGTATCCGCGCAGCGCGAGCGTGCCGGTGACGCCGGTGACGACCAGCGCGATCGACAGCAGCGTGACCAGCGCCGCCACCAGTTTGACGCCGAGCGGCAGCACGTCCGGGGCAGCCCTGACCGCGGTGAGCACTCGACCCAATGAGCGCTTCACGATCAAGTCCGCGGCACTCGCAACGCGTATCCCACACCGCGGATCGTATGGATCAACCGCGGTTCGGTGGTGTCGACTTTCTTACGCAAATACGAAACGTACGACTCGACGATGTTCGAGTCGCGTCCGAAGTCGTAGTGCCAGACGTGGTCGAGGATGACCGCCTTCGACAGCGCCTTGCCCGGGTTGTCGAGGAAGTACTGCAGCAGCCGGAACTCGGTCGGCGACAGCGTCACCGGTTTGCCGGCTTTCCAGACCTCGTGGGTTTCGCGGTCGACCTCGATGTCGGCGAACGTGGTGCGTGCCGACACGTCGGGAACGCGTTCCGGGGCGGGGGAGACGGGCGCGGTCTCGGCGGTGCGGCGGAGCACCGCGCGTACCCGGGCGAGCACCTCGCCGAGGCTGAACGGTTTCGTGACGTAGTCGTCGGCGCCGAGGGTCAGGCCGCTGATCTTGTCGTCGGTGCCGTCGCGGGCGGTGAGGAACAGCACCGGGATCCTGGTGCCGCTGCCGCGCAGCAGCCGGAGCACCTCGAACCCGTCCATGTCCGGGAGCATCACGTCGAGGACGATGAGGTCGGGCGTGAACGTGCTGGTCGCCGCCACGGCTTCGCGGCCGGTGGTGGCGGTACGGACCTCGAAGCCGGCGTAGCTGAGGCTGGTGTCGAGCAGTTCGACGATGTTGGGCTCGTCGTCGACGACGAGCAGCCGCGCCTCTGGTGCCGCGGCCTCGCGGTCGGCCATGACACTCCTCGGCTCGGCGGGTGAACTGGGCAGCGTGGCCGTACGAGCGGCCAGCCAGTTCATCATCCCACCCTCCGAGGTGAGCAGCGACGAAGCGTAGTAGCTAACAACTCACCCAACACAGTGCCAACAATGGCACCAGATGTCGGTATCCGCGCTGGTAGTAAGCGGTTTGGGTACTGACGTTCAGCGATCTCCAACGTTTCTCCGACCGTTTGCACATGTCCGTATAGCGATGTTTCGGTGGAAATGTCATTTCGGAGAACCATTCGGGGGTTACTGATGGTCACCACGAAGAAGATCGCCGCCGGCCTGGTGCTGGGCGCTGCGCTGACCGGTCCGTTCGCCGCGATCCCGGCCCAGGCCGCCCAGCCGGACCGAACCAGCCAGGCCGCCCCGGCCACGGACCGGCACGGCCGGGTGGAGGGCACGTACCGCAACCACGACGCGTGCGAGGACGCCGGTCGGCGCGGCCAGCGGTACCACCGCTGGAAGTGGTTCGACTGCGACCGCCGCGACCACGGCCGTGGGCACGACCGCCGCGACGGTCGTCACCACGACCGGGACGACTGGGTGCTGAAGGTCTACCGCTGAGACGACCGCAGCCGCACCGGAGCGAGCACTGAGCGGCGTGTGAGTATGGCGGTCATGAAGTTGCGCGTATTCACTGAGCCCCAGCAAGGCGCCGACTACGAGACGTTGCTCGCGGTGGCGCAGGCCGCCGAGGAGCTCGGCTACGAGGCGTTCTTCCGTTCCGACCACTACGTCTCGATGGGGAGCGTCGACGGCCTGCCCGGTCCCACCGACACCTGGCTCACGCTGGGCGCGATCGCCCGCGAGACCTCCCGGATCCGCCTCGGCACGCTCGTGACCTCGGCGACGTTCCGGTACCCGGGTCCGCTGGCGGTCGCGGTCGCCCAGGTCGACCGGATGAGCGGCGGACGCGTCGACTTCGGCCTCGGCGCCGGCTGGTTCGAGGCCGAGCACAAGGCGTACGCGATTCCGTTCCCGCCGCTCGGCGAGCGCTTCGACCGGCTCGAGGAGCAGCTGGAGATCATCACCGGCCTCTGGGCGACGCCGGAGGGCGAGACCTACTCGTTCGACGGCAAGCACTACCAGATCGTCGACTCGCCGGCGCTGCCGAAGCCGGCCCAGAGCCCGCGTCCGCCGATCGTCATCGGCGGCAAGGGCAAGAAGCGCACCCCGGCGCTGACCGTGAAGTACGCGGACGAGTTCAACGTCCCGTTCGACTCGGTCGAGGCCGTCGGAGCGCAGTTCGACGTCGTGCGTTCGGCCGCCGAGGCCGCGGGGCGCGACCCGAAGGAGATCGTCCTCTCGGCGGCGCAGATCGTGGTCTGCGGCCGGGACGACGCCGAGATCGCGCGCCGGGCGGCCGCCGTCGGCCGCGAGGTCGCCGAGCTGCGTGAGAACGGCCTCTGCGGCACGCCGGACGAGGTGGCCGCGAAGCTGCGCACGTTCGGCGACATCGGCGCCGAGCGGATGTACCTCCAGTTCCTGGACCTGCAGGACACCGACCACCTGGCGCTGATCGCGAACGAGGTCGCGCCGCAGGTCTGAACGGGTGGGCGGCCGGTGGGCCGCCCACCACTCAGCTCAGCTTGTCCCACAGGAACGCGAACGACAGCGCACGCATGAACGCGCGCTGCTCGTTGTTGCTCGCGCCGCCGTGGCCGCCCTCGATGTTCTCGTAGTAGTCGACCGGGTAGCCGAGCTCCTCGATCCGCGCGACGAACTTCCGGGCGTGCCCGGGGTGCACCCGGTCGTCCCTGGTCGACGTCGTCACCAGCAGCTGCGGGTAGGGCCGGTCGGCGGCCAGCAGGTGGTACGGCGAGAACGTGCGGATGAACTCCCACTGCGCGGGGTCGTCCGGGTCGCCGTACTCCGCCATCCAGGACGCGCCGGCCAGCAGCTGGTGGTAGCGCCGCATGTCCAGCAGCGGCACCTGGATCACCACCGCCCCGAACAGCTCCGGGTAGCGGGTGTACATGTTGCCGGTGAGCAGCCCGCCGTTGCTACCACCGGAGACCCCGAGCTGCTCCGCGGTCGTGACGCCCCGGGCCACCAGGTCCGCCGCCACGGCGGCGAAGTCCTCGTACGCCCGGTGCCGGTTCTCCTTGAGCGCCGCCTGGTGCCAGCGCGGTCCGTACTCGCCGCCCCCGCGGATGTTGGCCACCGCGTAAGTACCGCCCCGCGCCAGCCAGGCCCGGCCGAGACCGCCGTCGTACCCGGGCAGCAACGGCACCTCGAACCCGCCGTACCCGTTCAGCAGCGTGGGCCCTGGCCGCCCGGTGCCCACCACGAAGTACGGCACCCGGGTGCCGTCCGCCGAGGTCGCGAAGTACTGGTTCACGCTCAGGCCGGTCGGGTCGAACCGGGCCGGCGAGTGCTTGAGCACCTCCGCCGGCTCGTCCGATCCGGCGACCAGCCGGTGCAGCTCGGGCGGCGTGAGGTACCCGTCGACCGCGAGCAGGTACTCGTCGCCGTGGAACCGGTCGGTGGACAGCACCCGGACCGTGCACCAGTCCGGAACCGGCGCGGACGGTGTCCGCGTCCAGCCGTCCGCGGTCGACCGCAGAACTTCCAAACTCGGTTTGACGTCGATCAGCGAGCTCAGCAGCAGCGCGTGCTCGGTCCAGTGGTAGGAGACCAGCGCCGATCGGTCGTCGGGTGTGAACAGCGACTGGAACTCGCGCTCCCCGGCCCGGAACCGCTCGAAGTCGATGACCAGCAACGAACCGGCCGGGTACGCGCCCCACTCGGAGCGCAGCTCGACGGTGAGGTGCCCGGCGTGGACGCTGATCTCGGCGTCGTCCGGCACGTCCAGTTCCCGGGGCGCGCCGTCGACCAGCAGGTACCGCTTCCGGTGGTAGAAGTCGGTGCTCCGGGTGAGGAAGTCCAGGCCGGAGAGCGGGTCGCGCCAGGCGTGCACCGAAACGTCGGTCGGCTCGCCCTCGAACACCGTCTCCGCGTCGTCGAGCGGGGTGCCGCGTCGCCAGCGTTTGACCACGCGCGGGTATCCCGAGTCGGTCATCGAACCCGGCCCGAAGTCGGTGCCGACGAAGAGCGTGTCGGCGTCGATCCAGCCGACGCTGCTCTTCGCCTCCGGCAGCGCGAACCCGCCCTCGACGAACTCCTTCGTCACCGGGTCGAACTCCCGGGTGACGTCCGCGTCCGAACCGCCGACCGACAGCGAGATCAGGCACTTGTCGTAGCTCGGCGCGAGGAACGCCGCACCGTGCCACACCCAGTTCTCGCCCTCGGCGGCCGCGAGCGCGTCGACGTCGAGCAGCAGCTCCCAGTCGGGTTTGTCGTTGCGGTACTGCTCCAGGGAGGTGCGGCGCCAGAGGCCACGCGGGTTGGCCGCGTCCTGCCAGAAGTTGTAGAGGTACTCACCGCGCCGGGTGACGTACGGGATGCGTGTCTCGGCGTCCAGCACCTCGCGGATCTCGGCCTGGATCGCTTCGAACCGCGGGGATCCGGCGTAGGCGTCGACCGTGCGCGTGTTGTGTTCGCGGGCCCACTCGAGCGGCCCGTCGCCGGTGACTTCCTCCAGCCAGAGGAACTGATCCTGCGAAATGTCGGTGGAATCCACGGCTTCAGTTTGCCTCGTAACCGCCATCGAGCACTTCCCCGAAGATGTCCTTTCTTACCCACGAGTAATGGCACAATCGCCCGCGTGGGTAGGCACACCGTCGCGCCGGAAGAAGCCCCGTCCGAGGAACGCGCCGTCGAGGGACCGCTCGACACCGCGCGGTCGTCGGTCGCCGAAGGTCAGACGTTCAGCCGCCCGAGAGCCGGCGGCCACTACATCCCCGCGCTGGACGGCATCCGTTCGCTCGCGGTGCTCGCCGTCCTGCTCTACCACGGCGGCGTCACGTTCCTGCCCGGCGGCTTCCTGGGCGTCGACGTGTTCTTCGTTCTGTCCGGCTACCTGATCACGTCGCTGCTGCTCACCGAGCACGACCGCACCGGCACGCTGCGGCTGCGGAACTTCTGGATCCGGCGCATCCGGCGGTTGATGCCGGCGCTCGTGCTGATGGTCGCGGCCGTGCTCGTGCTGTTCCCGATGCTCGGCGTCGAATGGCCGCCGAGCACCCGCGGTGACGCGCTGGCCGCGCTGCTCTACGTCTCGAACTGGTGGTTCCTGCTGCGTGGGGAGTCCTACGCGCAGGCGTTCGAGGACCCCTCGCCGTTCCAGCACACGTGGTCGCTCGCGATCGAGGAGCAGTGGTACCTGTTCCTTCCGCTGGTGCTCGTCGTGTTGTTCCGCTCGAGGCTCGGGCGGCGGTCGCTCGGCTGGCTACTCGGTGTCGGTGCGCTGGGCTCGGCGGCGGTCATGGCCGCGGTGCAGTCCACGTCGGACGGCTCACGCGCCTACTACGGCACCGATTCGAGGCTTCAGGGCCTGCTCGTCGGCGCGGTGCTCGCCTGTCTGGTCGCGTCGAAATTCGGCCGGCGCCTCGTCGACAGTGCGGTGGTGGCCGTTCTGGGATGGGTGGGGCTGGCCGGCCTGGTCGTGGCGTTCGTGGTCGCCGCCCAGGCCGATCCCCGGATGTACCAGGGCGGGTTCCTGGCCCTCTCGGTGGTGACCGCGCTCGTCGTGGCCTCGGTGGTGGGCCGCGGCCGGTACTCGCCGAACGTGCTGCTCAGCTGGCAGCCGCTCGTCGTCGTCGGGGTGCTGTCGTACGGCCTCTACCTCTGGCACTGGCCGATCTTCCTGGTGCTCAGCCCCGAACGCACCGGTGTCGACGGGATACCGCTGCTCGTCGTCCGGCTGGCGCTGACCGGGCTCGTGTCGGTGGCCAGTTTCATCATCGTCGAACGTCCGCTGCGGATCGGTGCGCCGCCGAACTCGCTGGCCTCCCCGCAGGTCGCGGCCCCGATCGCGGTGATCGCGGCCGGGGCGGCGCTGATCGGCGTCATCGTGCCCGGCGTCGCGGGCATCAAGGAGCAGTCCGCCGACTCGGTCGACTCGCTGGCCGAGGTGGCGGCCGACCGGACCCGCGGCAGCAGCGGTGGCACCAAGGTCCTGCTGGTCGGCGACTCGAACGCGCTGAGCCTGTTCGCCGCGGTCCGCGACGACCCGGGGGCCGGCCTGAGCCTCTCGATCGCCACCCGCTTCGGGTGCGGGGTCGTGCCGTACACGGCGTCGGTGGAGGGCAAGCCGCTCTCGCCCGAACAACCGCTCTGCACCGACTGGGCCGCGACGCGGGAGCTGGAGATCGAGTCGGCGCAGCCCTCGGTGGGCGTGTTGTTCGCCGGCTCCTGGGAGCAGTACGACCGGTGGATCGGCGGGCGCACCGTGCCGTACACCTCGGCGTCCTGGCAGAAGGCGACGACAGCCGACTACACGCAGGTGCTCCGGGAGATCCTCAAGTACGCGCCCCGCGCGGTCGTCGTGCTCAACCACTGCCACCAGGTGCCCGACACCGGCCTGCCGGCCGCCACGATGTTCGCGGCCGGCCGCTACCCGCCGGTCCTCAACGACGCCAAGCGCGTGGCGGCGACGAACGCGGCGGTGCGCGCGGCGGCGGCGTCACTCGGGAACAGGGTGTCGATCATCGACCCCAACCCGTTCCTCTGCGCTCGCGGCTACACCAACGAGATCAACGGGGTGACGCTGCGCACCGACGGCCTGCACCTCACGACCGCCGGCGGGAAGCTCGTCTGGAACTGGCTGCGCCCCCAGCTGATCAAGGGGTAGCCGGTTCGCCGGGCGCGGCCACACCCACCGCGGCGTAGCTGATGCACAGGCCGGCGCTCTTCGGTGCGTCGTCGAGCGTGATCCACCCGGCCGGACCCTGCACCTTCACCCAGACCGTGTGCTCACCCTTCTCGAACGTGACCTTCTTCCCGAGGGTCTTCGCGGAGTTGAACGGGATCGTGACCGTCTCCTTCGCGGTGTACCGCAGCTCCGCGTACCACCACCAGTTGAAGAGCTCCTTGTCGAGGAAGATCGGCACCCGCTTGCCGGCGATCCGGTAACCGCAGTTCTTGGCGGTGCCGGCCGGCGCCTTCGCCGAGGTCACCGACGCGTGCGAGAGCTGCCCGTTCGGGTCGAGCACGTACAGGTCGTCGCTGACGTCCGGATCGGGGTTGATCGGCAGGTCGAGCGGCGCCATCAGCCGCGACGGGAAGTTCGTCGGGTTGAGCACGCCCCAGGCCACCTGCTCCGGCACGGCGCCGTCGTACAGATCGACGGTCCGGCCCATGGCGTTTATCGACTTCTGCGCGTTCGCCACGTAGTCCTTGGCCGGGTTGTCGTGCCAGCGGTTGCTGTACTTCACCGTCGACACCAGGCTGCTCACGAACAGCGCGACCACCAGCGGCAACACGAGCGCGTTGGCGTTCGCGAGCGCGACCCGGGTGCCGCCGACCACCGGCGGCCAGGCGATGCCCCGCCGCTGCGGCCAGGTGGCCGCCCACGCCGGTGGACCCAGCAGCGCCAGCGTCAGCGCCACCGCGGCGATCGGCACCAGGTCGGTGAAGTAGCGGTACTCCATCGCGGCGCCCGACCCCAGCTGGAGGCGTCCGACGGCCAGCACCAGCACGTCGAACAGCAGCGTGCCGCCGAAGAACACCCAGGCCTGGTAGGCCAGCGGTCGGCGGTACACGGTCAGTGCGATCACCGCGAGGATGATCACGACCGCCGCGGTGCGCAGCGCGACCGGCGGGTGCGCGCTCGCGTCCACCGCGCCGATGGCCTTCCAGGACCACGGACCACCGAGGAGGCCGGACGGCACCGAGTTCGTCGCCGCGTTGCCGAGCAGACCACCGAGGTCCACAGCGGACTCGGAGCGCTCGTCGAGAGGCCGGGTGAGGTAAATGCCGGCGTAGGTGGCGCCGACGACCACGAACGCGCCCCACTGGTACGTGAACCGGGTCAGTGCCGCTTTGATGCGGTCCGGAAGGTCCGTCTGCGGCTGCAGAACGACCGTGAAGACGAAGACCAGGGGGACGACGAGCGCGGCTTTCTCGTAGAACGGGAGAGCGAGGGCCGCGGTGACGACCGCGATCACGCCGTACCGGGCTCGGCCCGTGCGCAGGTACGCGAGTTGCGCGAGGAGCGCTCCGGGGATCGCGATCAGCATCGCGAGCTGGTTGATCGAGACCGCCCACCAGAGCGTGGCGGGGAGCGTGATCGGGGAGAAGAGCGCGATCGTCAGCGGGACGAGGGCCACCAGGCGCGGGCCGGCCAGGCGGCGGATCAGCAGCCAGATCAGCACGTAGCTGATCGCCATGCCGGCCAGCGCCACCCCGGCGACGAGCCGGTAGTCGAGCGGCGCGATCGTGGTCTCGGCCCAGACCATGAGGTAGGCACCGGGCATGAAGTGCGAGTTGTACGGGGTGAGGAGGAGGTCGGAGGTGAGACCTTTCTCGGCGGCGAGACGCGCGAACGTGAAGTCGTCGAGCGAGAAGTAGCCGCCCCAGGCGGCCCAGGCCCGAATGAGCAATGCCGTGACGATGAGCGTGACCGCGGCCGTGTCGACGAACCGTGTGCTCGGCGCAGCGGCGTCTTCCGGGGTGGGGCGCTCGGACGCCGGGTCGTCCGTTCGTGGTGCGGGCTTCGCCGCCGCGGGTTCCTGGGGCGCCGCGGTGTCGATCGTTGCCGGTGCGTGCGTTTCCGCCGCGAGGTTCGGGGGCGACGCGGTGTCCACCGTTGTCGGCGCGGGCCGCTCCGCCTCATGTGTGTCCGGCGCCGCGCCGTCCACCGCTGCCCGGGCAGGCTTCGCCGACGCGAGCGGTGCCGCGATTTCTGCCGGCTGCTCCGCTGGGACGGTGGTCGGCACCGGTGCCGTGGCCGCTGCGGCGGTTGGAGCCGGCCGCTGCTCTTCGCGAGGCGCGATCACCTCCGGCGGCGCCGCATCGCGTGACAGTGGCGGCTGGGTTCCGCGCGGAGGCGTCGCTTCCGGTGGAGGTAAGGGCTCCGGGTGGGTGGCGGGCCGTGGGGCGTCGGGGTGTGCGGGTGGCATCGCTGTGGGGGCGGTGGCCGTGCCGCGCGCGGGGGCGGAACCGCGGGGAGGCGGGGGATCGGATGGCGGTGCGGGCTCAGCGGAAGGCGTGGCCAACTGGTTCAGCAGCGCGTTGGTGTCGGACCAACTGTCCGCGGGAGCTTCCCACCACGGATCCGCCGACGGCTGACTGATCGGCGGCCCCTGCGCATACCGCGCCCGCTCCGCCGCCGCCCAGCTCGGCTCCTCCCGCGGCCCCCACCACTCACCGTCCGACGCCCCGGCGTCACCACCCTCGGTGCGCTCCGCGTCCGTGCCGTCCGTGGCGGGGCGGTCGGCACCGAACCAGCCGGGGCGGGTGGGGTCAGACATGGAGCACGCCCAGACCGAACAGCACCAGCCACGCCCCACCTAGCGCGAGCAGCACCTTGTCCCGCAACACGATTTCCTCCGGCTCACCGGTGTGTCCACGATCGACGTCCCGGGCGAATTTCAACAGTCCGAGCACGAGCGGCGCGATCGACAACGACGTCCACGGCGCCGTGGTCTCCCCGGCCCGTTCGTCCGCGACCTCGAACGCCCATAAGCAGTACGCGGCGATCACCACACCCGCCGACGTACTCCACACGAATCTCAAATAGCTGGCCGAGTACTCGCGCAGCGACGGCCGGGTGCCCTGGTCGTCCCCGACCGTCACGATCTCGGAGTACCGCTTCCCGGCCACCATGAACAAGCTGCCGAACGCGGCCACGATCAGGAACCAGCGCGACAGCGGGATGCCCGCCGCGAGCCCGCCGGCCATCGAGCGCAGCAGGAACCCGGCCGCGACCAGCGCCAGATCCACCACCGGCTCGTGCTTGAGCCAGTTGTTGTACAGCGTCGTGCACGTCACGTACACGCCGACGCAGATCGCCAGGTTGCCGTACCCGGTGAGCGCGGGCACGCCGATCGCCGCCAGTTGCAGCACCACACCGGCGACGTAGGCCAGCACCAGCGGCACGTCTCCGCGCGCGATCGGGCGCCGCCGCTTCGACGGGTGCGCCCGGTCGCGTTCGACGTCGCGCGCGTCGTTGATCAGGTAACCCCCGGCCGACGCGGCCACGAACGCGCCCAGCGCCACCAGGGTGTCGAGGAGCACCGGTACGTCCCACAGCCGCCCGGCCGCGAGCGGCGCCGCCGCCACCAGCACGTTCTTGACCCACTGCCGGGGCCGCAGCGACATCACGAACGCGACGCCACGCGCCGAGGCGCCGGGCCGTTCCGGAGCACGAGGCAGCGTCAGCGACGGGTCGGAAGCGGTAGCCGTCTCCCTCACTCGAACTCCTTCGCCGCCGGCCCGAACCGCCCGTGGCAACGGTCGATCCGGGCAGCGTATGGGCCACGTTGCCGTTCAGCGATGGTAAGTGGAACGCGTGATTTCAGATCGGGAGTTTGCGGAAAATCGGCCGGGGGACGGCACGCAGCACGCTCATCACGAGCCGCATCGTCCCGGGCACCCAGATGGTTTCCCGGCGGCGGCGCAGCCCCTGGACGATGGCGTCCGCGACCTCCTCCGGGGTGGTGGAGAGCGGGGCCGGTTCGAGGTGCGCGGTCATCTTCGTCCGCACGAACCCGGGCCGGACGACCATCACGTGCACGCCCGACCCGTGGAGCACGTCGCCGAGGCCGGTGGCGAACGCGTCCAGCCCGGCCTTGGACGAGCCGTACGCGAAGTTCGATTTCCGCGGCCGCTCACCCGCCACCGACGACATCACCACGATCGCGCCGTGCCCCTGGCGCTGCATCGCCTGCGAGACCGGCACCAGCACCGAGAGCGCGCCGACGTAGTTCGTGGTGGCGATCTCCACCGAATGGGCGGCGTCGACCTCGGCCCGGGCCTGGTCCCCGAGGACACCGAACGCGACGACGGCCAGGTCGACGTCGTCCACGAATGCTTTTTCGACGAGCGCCGGATGCGAGCCGGTGTCCGACGCCTCGAACGGGAGCACCTCGACCTGGGCGCCGGCCGACCGCAGGTCGTCGGCGGCCCGGTCGAGCGCCTCGGACGGACGCCCGGCGAGCACGACCCGGCGGCAGCGGTCGGCGACCAGCGTGCGCGCGAGCGTCAGCCCGATCTCGGAGGTGCCGCCGAGCAGCAGCAGGGACTGCGGCGAACCCACGGCGTTGATCACAGGCCCAACCTCCTCGACAGATCGGACGCGAACAGCCCGGCGGGGTCGAGCGCGGACCGGACGGCCCGCCACTCGTCCAGCCGCGGGTACATCGCGGGGAGCAGTTCCGGCCGGAGCCGCGAGTCTTTCGCCAGGTAGATCCGGCCGCCGGCGCCGACGACCAGGTCGTCGAGTTCGTCGAGCAGGCGTGGCAGGCCGGCCATTGTCGTCGGCAGGTCGAGCGCGAGCGTCCAGCCGGGGGTGGGGAACGACAGCAGGCCGGGGCTGCCGGCGCCGAACCGCTTCAGCACCGCGAGGAACGCGGGTGACCCGGCGGCGCTCAGCCGGTCGACCGCGGTGCGGACGACGTCTTCGGCGCCGTACGGCACGACGAACTGGTACTGCACCAGGCCGGGGCGGCCGTAGATGCGGTTCCAGCGTTCGAGCAGGTCGAGCGGGTGGAAGAACGCGGCGATCGACTGCAGTTGCCCGCGACGCGACGCCGGCGCCTTCCGGTACCAGAGCTCGTTGAACGCGGCCACCGTCGCTTTGTTCAGCAGCCCCGGCGGGACGACGCCCGGCGGCACCGACGCGAGCGGGTGCGGTGCGAACGCGAACGGTTCGCCGCGCTTGCGCGGTGGGAGCTGGGAGAGGCGGGCGTGGTCACCGCGGGTGATCACCGACCGGCCCATGCGCGTGCCGCGGGCGAGCAGGTCGATCCAGGCGACCGAGTAGCGGTACGCGTCGTCGGTGGCTTCCAGCCGGGCCAGCAGCGCGTCGAGGTTCGGGGCGCGTTCGGTGTCGACCGACATGAGGCTGGTCTCGACCGGCAGCAGCTGGATCGTGGCCGCGGTGACGATGCCGGTGAGGCCCATCCCGCCGGCGGTGGCCCGGAACGCGTCGTCCTCCGGGGTCAGCGAGACCACCGCGCCGGAGGCGAGCAGTAGGTCGAGACCGCGGACGTGCTGGGTGAACGAGCCTTCGACGTGGTGGTTCTTGCCGTGGATGTCCGCGGCGATCGCGCCGCCGACGGTGACGTACCGGGTTCCCGGCGTGACCGGCACGAACCAGCCGAACGGCAATACCTGACGCATCAGCGTGTGCAGGCTCAGGCCGGCCTCGACCTCGATGACGCCGGCCTCGACGTCGAAACGGCGTACCCGCGTGCACCGGGTGATGTCGACGACCAGCCCGCCGGCGTTCTGGGCGGCGTCACCGTAGCTGCGGCCCAGCCCGCGAGGGAGAACGCCCCGCTCCGGAGCGTCCCCCACCGCTTTGACGACCTCGTCGATCGAGGCCGGAGACGTCACGTCCGCGGCCGTGGGAGCGGTTGCGCCCCACCCGGCCAGCAGACGCCGCTGAACGTTCACGCGGGCTACCCTGCCATGGATTACCCGCCAGTAGGGTCAGAATGGATATTGGGCCGGAGTCGATCGCAGCGTGACCCACTGCGTTTCGGTGAACGCCTCCAGGTTGGCGCGTGTACCGCCGTGACGGGAGCCGGTTCCGGACTCGCCGACGCCGCCGAACGGGATCGTCGCCTCGTCGTTCACGGTCTGGTCGTTGATGTGGACGGCTCCGGACGGGATCTGGGCGGCGATGTCGAGGGCACGCGCCACGTCGCGGGTCATGATGCCCAGGGAGAGCCCGTACTCGGAGTCCGCGGCCAGCGCGATCGCTTCCTCGACGGTGGAGAAGCGGCGGATCGGCGCCACCGGACCGAAGATCTCCTCGGCCCAACCGGGCGCGGTCACGGGGATGTCGGCGAGCACGGTCGGCCGGTAGAACAGGCCCTCGTACGTGCCGCCGGCGGCCAGCCGGGCGCCCTGCTCGACGCTGGCGGTGACCCGCGCGTGGATGTTGTCGCGCTGCTGGGCGTCGATCACCGGGCCGAGCGCGACCTGCTCGGTCGCCGGGTCGCCGACCGGCAGGTGGTCGGCCCGCTCGGCCAGCGCGGCGATGTAGTCGTCGGCCACCCCGGCGGCGACCAGGTGCCGCCCGGTCGTCATGCAGACCTGGCCCTGGTTGAAGAACGAGCCCCAGGCCGCCGCCGACACGACCTCGGCCGGGTCGACGTCGTCCAGCACGATCAGCGCCGAGTTGCCGCCCAGCTCCAGGTGCGTGCGCTTGAGGTGCTTTCCGGCCAGCTCACCGATGCGCCGCCCGGCCCGCGTCGACCCGGTGAACGCGATCACCCGGGTCGCGGGGTCGGTGATCACGGCTTCCCCGACGTCGACGCCGCCGGGCAGGTACGAGAACACCCCGGCCGGCAGCCCGGCCTCTTCGAGCACGCGGGTGATCGACACCCCGCCGCAGATCGCGGTGCGGGGATCGGGCTTGAACACGACCGCGTTGCCCAGCGCCAGCGCCGGGGCGATGGCCCGGATGCCGAGGATGATCGGCACGTTGAACGGCGCGATCACGCCGACGACGCCCACCGGCAGCTGCCGGGCCAGGCTGTAGCGGGGGAGCGCGGAACGCAGCATCTCCCCGTACGGTGCCGACGCGAGCGCCGCCGCCTCGTAACACTCCTGGGCGGCGGTGTCGATCTCGAACCCGGCGCGGCCGGGGATCGCGCCGCCCTCGCGGACCAGCCAGCCGGAGATCTCCTCGGCGTTCTGCGTGAACAGGTCACCGGCCTTGCGCAGCACGGCGGCGCGCTCGGTGTAGGGCCGCGCGGCCCAGTCCTTCTGCGCCTCGACGGCGCGGGCGGCCGCACGGCGGACGTCCTCCACCGAGGCGCGCCCCACGAGCGCCAGCTCCTTGCCGGTGGCGGGTTCGACGGCGGGCGCGGGCTCGGCTCCGCCGGCGGTCCAGCCGTCGAGGTAGATCTTGCCTTCCCAGACCGAACTGTCCAGCAGAGCCATGGTTGCCATCTCCTTTGACGGGCGTAGCGGTCAGGAACAGATGTAACGCCCTGCCAACGAAGTTGTCACGTCACTCGTTCCACTCCGTGTAACCGGCCTTCTTCCTGGGAAGCCCTCGCGCATGGAGCACTTCACGATCGCCACCGAAGCCGAGAAGAGCCCGGATTTTCGCCGCGTGCTCTGGACCGGGGAACACACCCAGCTCGTCATCATGACCATTCCGCCCGGCGGGGAGATCGGGGAGGAGGTCCACGAGGAGAACGACCAGATCCTGACGTTCGTCAGCGGCGTCGGTGAGGCGCGCGTCTCCGGGCAGACCCGGAAGGTCGCGCAGGGTGACCTCGTGGTCGTCCCGGCCGGTCGTAAGCACAACTTCGTGAACACCGGCCCGAACCCGCTGGTGCTCTACACGATCTACGGGCCGCCGGACCACGCCGACGGCGCCGTCCACAAGACGAAGGAAGAGGCCGACCGCCTCGAAGAAGCGGGCAAGGACGAACCGCCGCAGTCGTGACGCGTACGCGACCGCCCCGTGGGCTCCGGCCCGCGGGGCTTTTTGCGATGTGCGTCACAGTGCTCGCGTGAATCCCTAGCTGAGCGAAGGTGTCCTTCTGTGAACTCCCGTGAACGGGGTGTTACGCGGGGCTCATCGGTCATACAGTCGCTTTTCGATCGTCGTCGGACGCCTGCCCGGGAACGCCACCCCGGCCAGCGCGCGGAGGACGGGGGACTGTATGCGTCTCGGCTGGCTCGTGGTTCTGGGCGCGGCGTTCCAAGTCGTGCTCCTGGTGCTGCCCACCGGCGCACTGCACGTCGAGATGGTCGGGCTGCTGATCGCCACGTGCTGGGCCACCCGGCTGTTCCTCCGGCGCGCTCGTGAGCTGACCGGCGCGCAGCGTCGCTGGCGGATGTTGAGCGTCGTCGCGCTGGGGCTGTGGGCGCTCGCGCTGGTGTGCAACGAGGTCGGGCTGCTCGCCGGGGTGTCGCTGGGGGCGCGGATGTCGCTGCTCGCCGTGGTGGCGCAGGGCGCGCTCGCCTGCGCGGTCGTCACGCTGCTGGCCGTGCCCGGGGTGGCCCTGACCCGCTCGTCGGTGACGCGGATGCTCGTCGACGGCGCCGCGGTGGGCCTCTCGCTGACCAGCCTGGCGTGGACGGCGCTGTTCGGCGTCGACCCGCGGGTCGATGTGGACGCTCCGGGCGCGCTCGCGCTGATCACGCTGTCGGGCTCGCTGCTCGTGCTCCTGTCGGCGGCGCTGCCGCTGCTGCTCGGCCGCTCCCCGAACGGGCCGACGTCGCTCGGATCGTTCGCCGGCGGTATCGCGGTGATGTCGTGCGGTGCGGTCGCGGCGGGCTTCGCGGCGCTGGCCGGTGACCCGGCTCCGGAGCGGGTGGCCGGGGGTGCGCTGCTGCTCGGCACCGTGCTGATCGGCCGGGCGGCCCTGCTGCCGATGCCGATGTTCGGGCGCCGCACGTCCTGGGACTACCCGTCCACACTCGCCCAGGCGCTGCCCTACCTGGGGCTGCTCGGGCTGGCGCTGATCGCGGCGGTGCACCAGGCCGTGGTGCGCCGGGTCAACCTGGTGCTCGTCGGAATGCTCTTCGTGCTGGCCGTCGCGGTGCTGACCCGGCAGTTCCTGTCGCTGAAGCGGAACGCGCGGCTGGCCGGCGAGCTGACCCGTCAGCGCGCGAAGCTGGCCTACCAGGCGTTCCACGACCCGCTGACCGGGTTGGCGAACCGCGCGCTGTTCGCCGAGCGGCTGGCGGTTCTCGACGCTCCCGCGGTGCTGCTGATCGACCTGGACGGCTTCAAGGCGGTGAACGATTCGCGCGGCCACGCCGTCGGCGACCAGCTGCTCGTGACCGTGGCCAGGCGGCTGCGCGCCGCCGCGGGCAACGGCGACACCGTGGCCCGGATGGGCGGCGACGAGTTCGCGGTGCTGGTGCCGGACGGGAACGGCGAGGACGTCGCCAGGCGGATCCTCGAGCGGGTCGCCGGCCCGGTGTCGCTCGGGGAGTCGACCGTCGAGCTCCGGGTCAGCGTCGGAGTGGCGAACGGTCCGCCCGACGCGGTGCTCCGGGACGCCGACCTGGCCCTCTACCGGGCGAAACAGGAAGGCAAGAACCGGTACCGGGTCGCCGACCGGGAACTCGCGCAGCACGCCCTCGACCGGTTCCGCCTCGAGGAGGAACTGCGGGCGGCCGACGACTTCGAGGTGGCCTACCGCCCGATCGTCGAGCTGGCGACCGAGCGGGTCGTGGGCGCCGAGGCCACGCTGCGGTGGCGCCATCCCCGCCGGGGCCTGCTGGAACGCGACGAGTTCGCGGACGCCGCGGTGGCGGCCGGTGTGCTCGGCGCGCTGGACCGGCGCCTGCTCGCGTTCGCGTGTTCGGACGCCCACCGCTGGCGGGACCTCACCGTGACCGTGCCGGTCTGCGCGGCCTGCGTCGCGGATCCGTCCCTCGTCGGTGTCGTCGTGAAGTGTCTCGCCGGGCTCCGGGCCGACGCGCTGGAGCTGGCGATCCCGCAGGCCGCGCTGAGCGCCGACGTCGCCGCGGTCGAGCGTCCGCTGCGTGGGCTCGCCGAACTGGGCGTCGGCCTCGGTGTCGCGGACTTCGGCGCCGGCCCGGTGGACCTCCGGTGTCTGCGTGCGCTGCCCCTCCGCACGCTCACCCTGCACCGCACGCTGGGCGGCGACCCGGCCCTCGTGCAGGCGCTGCTCGGGTTCGCCGGCACGTTGGGGCTGCGTGCGGTGATCGCCGGGGGTGCGTCGCGGGCCGCTCTGCGCGACTACGGCGCCGCTTACGCCTCGCTGGGCGCCCCGGTCCCGGCGTCCGAGTTCACCGACCTCCTGGACACACCCCGCGTCGCCTGACGGTCAGCCGAGCCGCGCGGGCTGGCCGGTCGCTTCGAGCACCGACATCCAGAGGTCGCCGTCCGGGTCCACCTGGTTGCGTCGGCTGACCGCCAGCCGCATCGGGACGTGCACGAACCGCCCGTGCCAGCGGCCGACGACCATCTCGGTGCGCCCGGCCATCGCCGCGTGCACCGCGGTGTGAGCCAGCCGTAAGCAGTAGACGCTGTCGTAGGGGTTGGCGGGCACGCTGCGGATCGTGTAGCTCGGATCGATGTACTTGAGGTTGATCTCCAGGCCCGCCTCCTCGAAGTCCTCGACGATCCGGTGCCGCAGGTAGACGCCGACGTCGCTGAGCTTCTGGTTGCCGGAGGCGTCGGTGCCCTCGGGGTTCAGCAGTTCCTGCCCCGCGCCCTCGGCTACGACCACGACGGCGTGCCCGCGCTCGACCACGCGCTTGCGGAGGTGGGCCAGCAGCCCGTTGGTTCCGGTCAGCGTAAACGGCACCTCGGGGATCAGGACGAAGTCCGCGTCGTTCTTCGCCAGCGCGGCGTAACAGGCGATGAAACCCGAGTGCCGCCCCATCAACCGCACCAGTCCGACGCCGTTCGGCACGGTCCGCGCTTCGACGTGCGCGGTCCGGATCGACTCCGCGGCGCGGCTGAACGCGGTCTGGAAGCCGAAGCTCTGGTTGATGAACGGGATGTCGTTGTCGATCGTCTTCGGGACGCCGACGACCGAGATCTTCAGTCCGCGTTCGCCGACGACCCGGCCGATGCCGATCGCGCCACGCATGCTTCCGTCGCCGCCGATCACGAACAGCATCGTGATGCCCAGCCGCTCCAGGCAGTCGACGATCTCCTCCGGATCCTGCTGGCCGCGTGACGTGCCGAGGATCGTGCCGCCGTGCTCGTTGATGCCGGCCACCGCGTCGGGCGTGAGGTCGACGACGTCCCGGCCGTACTTCGCGATGAAACCCTGGTAGCCGTTGCGGATGCCGACGATCCGCCGGACGCCATAGTGCTCGGTCAGCTCGAGCACGAGGCCGCGGATCACGTCGTTGAGGCCGGGGCAGAGACCCCCGCAGGTCACGATGGCCACTCGCGTTTTGGCCGGGTCGAAGTAGATGCGGCGGCGCGGTCCGCCCGGCTCGAAGCTCGGCAGCCGTTCGATCGGCAGGCCGCGCGCGGCGACCATCGAGATCGTGTCGTCGAACAACACCCGGTCACCCTCGTCGACGTACGCCTCGGTGGTGCGCCGCGCTTCGACGAGCGGCGCCAACGGCGAATCGATCCGGCAGGCGCCGAGCGACGCCACGGAGAAGTCCCGGTCTTCGGTGCCTTCGGACAGCTCCACCCCCTCAGCCTCCCCCGCCGGTGTTTCGTGGACGTCACGGAACTCTTGATCCGTGCCAATCAGCGCCGATGGGGAGACATGCCGAGGCGGTGGTGGGCCTGGATCGCGGTTGCGGTCGAGTTCATCGCGTTCGCGATCGTCGGGCCGCGGCTGGTCCCGGCCTACGACGCGGTCCAGGACGTGCTGCTCATCTCGCTCGTCGGCTGGGCGCTGCTGCGCTTCCTGCGCGGCGGGCCACGAACCCGGGGCCGCGTGCGGATCGGCCGGCAGTTCGGTGCGCTGGGCATGGGCTGCTGGCTGGTGGCCCTGGTGTGGCACGCGGTGACCGAGCGGCTCGACCTCTCGGTGTCGTTCCGCGCGTTGACGCTCACCGCGTTCGTGCTGCCGGCCGCGATCTTCCTGGCCGTCGCGATGCTCGCCCTGCCGGTGGCGCCACCGACCGTGATGGGCAAACTGCGCCTGCTCTGCGACGGGGCGATCATCGCCTTCTCGCTCTCCGCGCTCGTCTGGCTGTTCGTCGGCGACGACTGGTACGGCCGCCGGGATTCGCCGTTCGGCGACGTCAGCGTGGCCGTGCTGTGCCTGACGCTGATGACCGTGGTCGCGATGGTGATGCTGCTGCTGATCTACGGGCAGGTCGCCTGGCGGTCCGCGTTCACCGGGCTGGCCGTCGGCGCGGCGCTGCTGGCGGCCTCGATGGTGTTCCAGCTCGTCGCCGTGCTGCGTGCGGAGGACTGGCTCTGGGGCCACGCGGTGGCGCAGCTGGGCCTGCTCGCGATCGCGTGGTCGGCCGGGCGGCCGTCGGAGTCCGTTCCGGTCCGGGACCGGGGCGCGTCCCCGCTGATGCAGGCCTGGTCGTACGTGCCGCTGCTGGTGCTGGTGCTGTTCATGATCCGGCAGCAGATGTCCGCCGACCGGCTGGACTCGATCGTGATGTGGCACGAGGTGGGCGTGGTCGTCGCGGTCCTCGGCCGCCAGTTCCTGACCTTGCGCATGACCACGTCGCTCACCGACGAACTGGGCGCGCAGCGGGCGCGACTCGCGCACCAGGCGTTTCACGACCCGCTCACCGGGCTGGCCAACCGCGCGCTGTTCAACGAGCGGCTGGACGCGGCCCTCGAAGGGCACCCGGCGCTGCTGCTGGTCGACCTCGACGGCTTCAAGGCCGTGAACGACACCCGCGGACACGGCGTCGGCGATCAGCTGCTCGTCGCCGTGGCCGGGCGGCTGCGTGGTGCGGTGCGCGCGACCGACACAGTGGCCCGCCTCGGCGGCGACGAGTTCGCCGTGCTCCTGCCGGGCGCCGCCGCCGAGGCCGACGCGACCGCCGTCGCCGCGGTGATCCTGGAGCGGGTGAGCGCGCCGGTGACGGTGGGCGAAGGCGCCCCGGTGTCGGTGCGCGCGAGCGTCGGCATCGCGCTCGCCGACGCGTCGTCAACTGCGGAAACGCTGCTGCGCGACGCCGACCTGGCGCTCTACGGAGCGAAGGAGAGCGGGAAGAACCGGTACCGGGTGGCGGATCCGGAGCTGTCCGACTCGACGCTCGGCCGGCTGCGGCTGGAAGAAGAACTGCGTGTCGCCCTCGACGCGGGAGAGTTCGAGGTGCACTACCAGCCGATCGTCGAGCTGGCGTCGGAGCGGATCACCGCGGTGGAGGCCCTGCTGCGCTGGCGACACCCCGTCCGCGGGCTGCTCGGGCCGGCCGCGTTCCTGGAGACCGCGGAGAGCACCGGCCTGCTCGCGGCGCTGGACGGGTTCGTGCTGCGGACGGCGTGCGCGCAGGCGCGGACGTGGCGCGCGGTGCGCTCGGACTTCGTGGTGAGCGTCAACATCTGCGCCGCGCACCTCGTCGACCCCGGCCTCCCCGACGAGGTGGCCGCCGCGCTGGCGGCCGCCGACATCCCACCGAGCGCGCTCATGCTCGAAGTGACCGAGACGGCGCTCGTAGCCGACCTGGCCATGGCCGCGCAGACGCTGCGCGAGTTGTCGGCGCTCGGCGTGCGGATCGCTCTGGACGACTTCGGGACCGGGTACTCGTCGCTCACCTACCTGCGGACCCTGCCCATCCACTCGATCAAGATCGACCGGTCGTTCGTCCACGACCTCGACGGCAACGCCACCGACGAGGCCGTGACCAGAGCGATCCTCGGATTGGCCGAGACGTTGGGACTGCGGCCGGTGGCCGAGGGCGTGGAAGGGACGTCGCAGGCCGACCGGCTCCGCGACCTGCGGTGCGGGCACGCGCAGGGGTTCCTGTTCGCGAAGCCGATGCCGGCCGGTGAGCTGACCGCGCTGCTGGAGACGCCGGTGGTGGCTTAGCGTTCTTCCCACCACGGGGGATCGTCGTCCCAGTCGCCGTCGTCGTTCCAGTCGCCCTCGTCGTTCCAGTCACCCTCGTCGCTCGGGGACGCCGTGGTCGGCTTCGGAGCCGGCGGAACATACGGCGCGACGTACTCACCACCGGCCGCCGAAGCGCTCGGACGGGGCGGGGTCGGACTCGGGCTGGCCGAGGTCGGGGGAGCGCTGGGGGTAGCGGCCGCGGGCTTGGTCTCCGTCTTGTCGGCGGAGTCGGTCCCGGAGAGCGCCGGAAGCACCAGAACAAACCCCACGATGACGACGGCGACCAGCACACCGCCCAAAATGATGAGCTTGTTGCGGGCGCTGTTTCGGGGGTTCCCGGAGGGGGAGGTGGGGAAGGCGGAGAGGGCCCACTTGCCTTGCGTGGGGTCGATGTTCGCGAAGTTCTCGGTGTCGGCGGTGTGGGCCGCGGAGCCGGCTGGCGCGGCCTGGTTGAGGGCTGGGTTCCCGGCTACGGCGAATCCGGCCGGTGCGTTCGATGCGGGGGCATTGGCCGGTGCGGTTGACGCGGGTTGTGGGGTCGGTGGGTGCGGTGCGCTCGATGCCGGGGAGTTCGCGGCTGGGTTTCCACCGAGCAGGACGGTCGCGTCCGGGTCCGGGGAGACCGGGGCCGCCGTTGGGGCAGCCGGAGGCGTTGGGGCGGTCGAGGACGTCGGGGCAGCCGGAGGCGTTGGGGCAGCTGGAGGCGTTGGGGCAGCCGGAGGCTTTGGGGCAGCCGAGGACGTCGGGGCGGCCGGAGGCGTTGGGGCGGCCGGAGGCGTTGGGGCGGCCGAAGGAGCCGGTGTTGCCGGGGCGGGCCGGGTCGTGGGCGAGCCAGGAGGTTCCGAAGCGGCCGGAGCCGTGGGTGATACCGGAATTGCTGAAGTGGGCTGAGCCGCGGGGAGCTTGGAGAAGGGTCGTGCGGGCCGGGTAACCGGAGGCGCCGAAATCGGACGCGCCCCGGAGCCAGGCGCTGCCGGGGTCGCCGAAGAGCCGGCAATCGTCGAGGCGGGCCCTGCCGGTGCTACGGGCGGGTTCGACGCGGCGCCGGACCTCGGTGTTGCGCCAGAAGTTGGTGCGTCGGAAGTGGGTGCGCCGGAAGTTGGTGCGCCAGAAGTCGGTGCGCCGGAAGTGGGTGCGTCGAAAGTGGGTGCGTCGAAAGTTGGCGCGCCGGAAGTTGGCGCGCCGGGTGGCGCCGCGCTGGGGGTCGGCGCCGCCGGGATCGCCGAGGTGGGCGCACTGAATTTCGGCGGTGCGGATGGGCCGCCGGCCGAGTGCGCATTGTCGGGGTTGGCCGGCGAGGGGATCGTCGGCTGGGCGAGCGGCTCGGTCGGGGCATCCTGGAAGCCGGTCGCCGGCGGGTCGGGGATACCCGCCTTACGCGGGGCCGGAGGCAGACCCAGCCCACCCGGATACGAGGTCGAAGCCAGCGTCCACGAGGCCGGCGGCGGAGGCAACGCCCCCAGCGGCGAAGACGTCGCGCCCAGCGGCGGCGGTGTCGCGCCCAGCGGCGGCGGTGTCGCGCCCAGCGGCGGGGGTGTCGCGCCCAGCGGCGGGGGTGTCGCGCTCAGCGGCGGTGTCACGCCCAGCGCTGGGGGCAGCGCACGTGGTGGCGGAGGTAAAGCGCCTGGCGTGAGGGGGTCGGCGGGTGTGTTGGCGGTGCCTGGAACAGGCCAACCCGGAACGGACCAGCCTGGAACGGGAGCAGGCGGCATCCCAGCCGGTTCGAGGCCGGTACCGCTCCTCCGCGCTTCCGTGCCAGCATCCGACTTCGGAGCGCCACCTCGCGCGGCCAAGCCACCTTCCGCCGCCAATGGCGCAGAGCCACCCTGCGCTGCCGGACCGCCCCGCGCTACCGAGCCATCCCTAGGCTCACCCAAGCCGCGTTGCGGTTCTGACCTGCGTTGCGCCGCTGAGCTGCCCTGGCCTGCTGAGCCGTCCCATGCTGCCGAGCCATCCGCAGGCGCCGAGCCACCTTGCGCCGTCGGGCCACTCTGCGCCGTCGGGCCACTCTGCGCCGTCGGGCCACTCTGCGCCGTCGGGCCACTCTGCGCCGTCGGGCCGCCCTGTGCTGCCGGGCCGCCGTGCGCTACCAAGCCATCCTGCGGCGCTGTTGAGCTGTCCTGCGCCGCGGCCGAGTCGTTCCGAGAACCAGTTGCACCCTGCGCACCAGTGCCGCCGTGCGCTCCTGCACTGCTGTGTGCACCAGTACCGTCGTGCGCTCCTGCACCGCCCTGCGCACTGGCACCGCCCTGCGCACTGGCACCGCCCTGCGCACTGGCACCGCCCTGCGCACTGGCACCGCCCTGCGCACCGGCACCGCCGTATGCACCAGGGCTGCTCTGAGTGCCAGCGCCGCTGTGCGCACTGGTACCAGCCCGCGCACCTGCACCGCTATATGCGCCAGGACCGCCCGGCTCAGCGGCACCGCTGTGCTCAGCGGCACCGCTGTGCGCGCCGGCACCGCTCTGCGCGCCAGCACCGCTGTGTGCGCCAGCATCGCCGTGCAGTCTGGCCTCGCCGTGTGTTGCCGAGCCAGCCGGCGCGCCTGAACCGTCCCGCGGCTCACCCGGGCCGCCCCCCGCCGAAGAACCCTCACCCGACGACGCCGGGCGATTGTGCAGCGAGGACACCGGCCCGGCTGGCACCGGGGTAACGCCCCGCCGTGGCGGTAACGCGCTGGAACCCGGCGCCGAAGTCGCGGGAGCGGATCTCTCGACCGGAGGAAGCACCGGCATCGGCTGGGTCGCCGATGCGGCCCGCCCGCGCAGCCGCGACGTCAACTTGCCACGGTTCGCGGCATTCGGGTCGGGGCGCTTGGCTGCCGCCGCGGCGCGTGCCAGTGCGGCAGCGACGGTCGGCTCGTCGTCCGGCGTGGGGCCGGTGACTGGAGGATGTTCCGGCGCCATCGTTCTCCTCGGGTCCGGTCGCGCGCTGCATCATTCCAGTGCCTCGCGTCACAGGGAAATCCGACGGCCCCTTCCGCCCCGACGAACCCTCCCGATCGGGACAAAAATGGCGTTATATGCCGTATCGTTACGTTTCATGCGGGTACGGCTTGCGGTCAACGACCTCTTCTTCGTCCTCGACCAGAAGATGTGCGAGAAGACCCTCGAAGCGAACATGTCCGAGGTCGGCCCCCTCGCCCGGCAGGACGCGGGCGACTACATGATGAACACGCTCCGGGCCCGGCTCTCCACCGGTCACGACGCGTGGATCATCGGCCACCGCGCGATCCCCGACCCGTCCCGCCACACGCTCGACCCGTACGGCGATCCGGGCCGCCACTGGATTCGCGCGGCGGCCGTTTACTACCTGGCGAACGTCCCCGGGTAGACCGAGGAAACTACGAAGCCGGGGGCAACCGTCGGAGTTCCGGCGGCAACATCCGGATCTGCGAGAGCCGCTCACCACCCAGCGGCGCCGACGCCGCCCGCCGCGCGTTCAGCGCCGCCGCGACCGGAGGCAACCGCGTCGCCAGGTGGTACAGGGCCTGGTCGGTGAGGATCCCGAGCTCCATCCGCCGGTCCGCGCGCAGCTCCGCGGCGGTGTCGTCGCCGAGCAGCGCACCCAACCCGAACAGCTGCCCCGGTCCGAGTTGCGCCACCTGCACCGAGCGGCCGGTCGGGTCGGGCGCGAACACCCGCCCCTGTCCGCGCACCACGACCGCGAGCTGGCCGTTGCGCGCCGGGAGCGTGTCACCCCGCTCGAGCCGGATCTCACGCAGCGCCGCGGCCGCGATGGCCAGCCCGGCGGCGTCCAACTGGGCGAAGAACGGAACCTGAGCCAGCGCGCGCGACGGATCCACGACCTCGCCCGACACGTCCTGCGGACGCGGCAGACCGTTCTGCTCGGCCCACAGGTCGGCGTACACACCGCCCTGCGCGACCAGCTCGTCGTGCCGCCCCTGCTCGACGATCTGCCCGCTCTCCAGCACGTAGATCTGGTCGTAGTCGACGATCGACGTCAGCCGGTGCGTGACCGCGATGAGCGTGCGGCCGCTCGCGACCGTGTCGAGGGTCTCGGCGACCAGCCGCTCGGTGCGCGGGTCGAGCGCCGAGGTGGCCTCGTCCAGCAGCAGCACGGCCGGGTCGCGCAGCAGCGCCCTGGCGATCGCGAGCCGCTGGCGCTGACCACCGGACAGCCGCACGCCCCGCTCGCCGACCGGCGTGTCGTACCCCCGCGGCAGCGTGGTGATGTACTCGTGCAGCTGAGCGGCCCGCGCGGCCTTCTCGATGTCCTCCGGTGACGCCCCCAACCGGCCGAGGCCGATGTTGTCGCGCAGCGTCCCGTCGAACAGGAACGTCTCTTGGAAGACGACGCCGAGCTGCGCGCGCAGCGAGGCCATCGTCGCACCGCGGATGTCGCGGCCGTCGAACAGCACGGCGCCCCGGTCGGGGTCGTAGAACCGCATGAGCAACTGCAGTGTCGACGACTTGCCGGCGCCGGTCGGGCCCACGAACGCGACCTTCGTGCCCGCGCGGATCGTGACGTCGATGCCGCGCAACGTCGGCCGGTCGCCGTCGTAGGAGAACCCGATGTCCGCGAGCCGGATCTCCCGACGCAGCGGCGGCAGCGGCGTGGCCTGCGGGTGGTCGTCGATCTCCGGCTTGGCCAGCAGGATCTCGTTCACCCGCTGAAGGGCACCGGTCGACGTCTGGATCTGCTGGCCGATGCCGGTGAGCCCGGTGACCGGCCCGACGACCTGCCCGACCAGCGTGATCGCCGCGGCGAACGCACCGATCGAGAGCCGGTCCCCGATCACCAGGTACGCCCCGACGACGAGCGTCACCAGGCGCAGCGTCGTCACCACCGCGTCGACCGAAAGATCGAACAGGCCGCTGAACAGCTGCAGCGACAGCTGGCGCTTGAACAGCCGGTCGGCGGCGCGCTTGAAGCGCGAACGCTCCTCGTCCTCTAGCCCGAAGGCCTGGACGACCGAGTGCGCCTGGTAGCTCTCGGCCGCGACCGAGACCAGCACACCGACGTTCTCCTGGACGGCCTTGCTGCGCTTGAGCGCCGGCGCGTCCATGCGTCGGTAGATGAACGCGACGATCGGTGCCCCGACCAGCACGATCAGGCCGAGGATCCAGTTCAGCACCAGCAGCGTGCCGGCCGCCACGATCAGCGAGAGCAACTGGAAGAGGCCGTCTCGGATCGTGTTCGAAAGACCCTGCTCCAACTGGCCGACGTCGGAGAGCAGCCGGGACAGGATGTCGCCCTGTTTGCGGCCGGAGTACCAGCGCGCGGTGAGCCTTTGCAAACCGCTGAACATCTGAGTTCGCAGCTCACGGACGATCGATTGGCTGACGAACGCCGAGACGTAGTTGCGGCGCAGCTCGGCGAGGAGGCTGATCGCGAACGTGCCCGCGAGCAGCCCGACCAGCTGCAGGATGAACTGGAGAGTGGCGGTGCCGTTGGTCAGGTTGTTGATCAGGCTCGTGAACGCGAACGGGAACACCGCGACGAAGCCGAGCTCCATCAGCAGGTAGATCGCGATCTCGATCTCGCGCCGGACGTGCGGGCGCAGGTACCGGCCGGCCAGCTTGAGGAACGCGGTGATCCGGACGGGTTCCTCGTCGACCTCGAGCGAGCGGAGCCACTGCTCCTCCAGCGCGGAGAGGCCGACGCCGTAGACCTCCTGGACGGTGAGGTCGGCCGCGCCGGGCCGGGCCGTCGTGAAGACCTTCCAGAGGTCGGCCTCGCTGCCCCGCTCCAGAAGGAATCGGACGAACGACAGCGCCATCAGCGTGCGCAGCTCGCCCTCGGCGCGCACCAGCGGGGGGAGGCCGCGTTCCTCGTCGATGTCGGCGAGGTAGGAGTCGGCGGAGGGCACGCCGCACAGGTGCAGGCCGTAGCCTTCGATCAGGAGTTCGACGTCACGCGCGGCGGGCAGTGCGGCCCCGAAGAACAGCGCGAGCGGACGCTCGGGGGGCTCCGGGGGTGCCTCGGCGGTGACGACGACGAAGATCTCGCCGCGGACGGGGTCGACGACGGTGCCGGAGGTGAGGATGTTCGCCGGGTCGTCCGGGTCGGGGAACGGGTCGACGAGACAGATCTGGGGTTTGACGCCCCAGGGCTCGGAGCCCAGGCCGGCCAGGCGCTTGCGTGCTCGTTTCACCGCGGTGGCGTAGCTGTTCGCGGCGGCCTCGCCCGCGCTGCCGGGGCGGTAGCGCAGGACCGCGGCGTCGGTCTCCTTGGCGACCAGTTCCTCGAGCGCCGGGCGCAGGGGGAGGAGCGGTTGGCCGGTCTGGAAGGCGCGCCCCTCGGCGGAGGCCGGGTGCTCGGCGTCGAAGCGGGTGCCGCCGGGGACGCCAGCGCGGGCTTGGGCGGGAACGCCGGCCGGGGCACCAGCGGGGATGCCGGCGGGGGCGCCGGGTGACGCGGACGCACGCCACGCGGCCGGCGCGGCCCCGGGCGCGGGCACCTGAGCGGTGCCGGGTACCTGAGCGGTGCCGGGCACCTGAGCGGTGCCGGGCACCTGAGCGGTGCCGGGCACCTGGGCGGTGCCGGGTGCTTGGGCGGACGCGGGTACCGGCCGTGCGGATCCCACCGCGTGCGGCGGCGCGCCCGGCGGCCCGGGTTGCCCACCCGGCTGAGCGCCCGGAGGCTGGCCACCGGGCTGCGGGAACCCAGGCTGCGGGTATCCAGGGTGCCGCCCGCCGGGCTGCTGGCCACCGGGCTGCTGCACCCCGGGCGGCTGGGCCACCGGAGCCTGCCCGACCGGCGCCTGCCCGACCGGCGCCTGCCCGACCGGCGCCTGCCCGACCGGCGCCTGCCCGACCGGCGCCGACCCGACCGGCGCCGACCCCACCTGCGCGGAGCCGGCAGGAGCCGACCCCACCTGCGCGGAGCCGGCGGCCGGCGGCCCCGACTGCGGCGGCTGCGCGGACCCGACCGCCGCGGACCCCACCGCCGGCGGCGACGGCACCTGAGCACGCCCCGCAGCACCAGCCGGCCCCTCATCGGACGGCCTGGATCCCGGCGGAGACGCACTCCCCGCCCAAGCCCCACCCGCAACCGGCGCCGACTCACCCCCCGGCGAACCCGCCGCAGCACCCCCCGGCGAACCCGCCCCACCGCCCGGCGAAACCCCGGCACCGCCCGGCGACGCCACAGCACCACCCTCCGGCGACACCGCCGGAACCGACCCCGGCGCGACCGGGATCCCATCGGTGGGCGCATCGGTCAGCGGGCCGATCACCAGGATGCGAACATCGCCCATCCCCACCGTGTCACCGGGGTTGAGCAGCGTCTCGGCCTGAATCGCGGCACCGTTCACCGTCGTGCCGTTCGTGCTCCCCAGATCACGAACCGTCAGGAAGTCTTCGACGCTGGTGAGCGCGGCGTGCCGGCGGGAGGTCTCCGGGTCGGACAGCAGGATGCCCGCGGCGTCCCGCCCCACCTCGACCACGCCGTCGATCACCGCCGTCCGCGGCTCCAGTCCGGCTTCCCGGACTTCGACGAGCTGGGCCATCATCACCCACCCAGCCGCAGGACGACCGACCGTGCGCGGGCTGCGGAGATCACGTTGCCCTTTCGTTCGTACCGTTCCAGTGCGTCGGCGGCCGCGTTCCGGGCGCCGATCGGGTCCCTCAACGTTTCCAGTACCTCCGCGAGGTCGAGCAGGACGTCGGCCTCCACGGTGGACAAACCCGTTCCGCGCACCGTATCGACAGCGGACCGGGCCGCGGTCACCGCCTGCTCCACCCGTCCGAGCCGGGCCAGGGCCTTGCCCCGCGCCGCCCGGGCGGTGGCCTGCGCGACGACCTCGTCGGACGGCGCCGCCCGCTCGGCGTCGCTGGCCAGCTGGGCCGACTCGGCCAATACCCCCTGGGCGTACCGGGCCTGGGCCAGCAGCGCCAGCAGGTTCGAAAGGACGTACCGTTCGCCCATCTGGGCACATTCTTCGGCACCGGCGTGCAACTTCTCGGCCGCGCCGGCCGGGTCACCGGCCAGCATCTCGACGTACCCGCCGAGGTACGCGAGCGACACGGCGCGCACGCGGAGCCCGAGCCGGTCGGTGATGGCTTGCGCGGCCACCAGGTTCTCGCGGGCGGCGTCGAACCGGCCGGCCATCGCGCTCAGACCGGCCAGCGCGCCGCGCAGCCGCACTTCCGCGGTGCGGTTCGTGGTGACGCTGGACAGCTCCCGGAGGTACTGGTTGATCGTGGGCTCGACCGGGGCGTCGCCGAGCACCGCGGCGAGCGAGAAGCCCTTCGCGATCGCCTGGCGCCGCCCGTCGCCGCCGTCCCCGGAGCCGCTGCCGGGTTCGGTGTCGGCCACGCCGCGGGACGAGTTCATCGCCTTCGGCAGCCACCGGACGTCACGCAGCAGGGTCCAGTTCGCCGCCACCGAACCACCGCCGGATCCGAGCTCGACGGTCGTCGAGAGGTCGGGGATCGGGGCCCGGCCGCCGGTGCTCGTCAGGCCGGTCTGGTCGTCGGCCGACCGGCCGGACAGCAGCCGCAGCACCGAGCGGACCTTGTCGGCCTCCGCGCGCAGCTCCGCGTCCCCGGTGCGACCGGCCGCCGACGTGGCCTCGTTCAGCAGGTCCGACGCCCGGTTGAACTCGCCCCGCTCGACCAGCGCGGCCGCGAACTGCGGTAGCAGCCCGACCCGGCCGGGATGTTCGGCGGGCAGCAGCGACGTGGCCCGGCCCAGCAGCGTGATCGCGGCCGGCATGTCGCGCCGCGCGAACGCACGCCGTCCGGCGCGCCCCAGGTGTTCGGCGGCGCGCCTCGACAGCTCCTGCGTCTCGGGGTCGGCCGGGCCGATACCGGTGCGGAACCGCGCCGCCTGTTCCAGGTGGTAACCGACGATCTCCTCGAGCTCGGGCAGCCGCCCGGCGAGCGTCTCCTCCATCCAGCGGCCGGCGACCTCGTGCAGGTGCGCGCGTTCCCGCTTGGAGAGCGAGTTGTAGGCGGCGTCCCGGACCAGCTGGTGGCGGAAGCGCAGCGCGCTCTCCCCGTGCAGCACCGACCCCTCCGGCCGGAGCAGCTCCTTGCGCACCAGCGAGAGCAGCGCGCCGGTCACGTCCCGGCGCTGCTCGGGCGGCGTGAGCGCGACGACGCCGTTGCGGTAGAACACGTCGCCGATGACGCTCGCGCGCTCGAGCACGCCCCGTTCGCCCTTCGGCAGGCCGTCGAGACGCGCGGCGAGCAGTGCCCCGACGCTCGGCGGCACGGCCAGCCGGTTGATCTCGGCGGTGAGCACCCAGCGGCCGTCGACCCGGTCGAGTAAGCCGTCGTCGAGCAGCATGCCGACGAGTTCCTCGATGTAGAGCGGGTTGCCCTCGGCCGCCGCGACGATCCGCGCGCGGACCTCCTCGGCCCCCTCGGCGCCGTCGAGCAGGTTGTCCAGCAGCGCGGCCGACTCGTCGGCGGCCAGCGGCTCCAGCATCAGCGTCGACGTGCGGCTGCCGCCCCGGGCCCACTCCGGCCGGTCCTCCAGCAGCTCGGGCCGGGACAGACAGCAGATCAGCACCGGGCTGTCACGCAGCCACTCGGCGAGCTGGTCGATGAGGTCGAGCAGTGCCGGCTCGGCCCAGTGCAGGTCGTCGAGCACCAGCACCAGCGGACGCCGCGCGGCGAGCGTCGCGGCGAAGCGGTACATGGCCTGCGGGAGGTTCTCGACGCTGCTCGTCGTCGACGGTGTCGTGGACGTGGACGGCGCCGTGGGCTCGCCCAGCAGCCCGGCCAGCACGTCGATCGTGCGGTCGTCGCCGGGGAGCAGCGTGGAGAGCTTGCGGCGGATCGCGGCGGCGTCCTCCTCCGGCCCCGCCTCGGCGGCCTGACGCACGACCTCGGCCAGCGGCAGGTACGTCAACCCGTCGCCGTAACTCAGGCATTCGCCGTGCAGCACGGTGGCCCGGTCGCCGACCTGGGCCAGCAGCTCGTGCAGCAGCCGGGACTTGCCGGCGCCGCCGGTGCCCAGCACGGTGACGGTACGGACCGAACGTTCGGCGACCGTGCGGTCGAACAGCCGGCGCAGCTCCTCCAGCTCGCGGGCACGGCCGACGATCGGCGCGTCCAGGCGCCGGGCGTGGCCGGACGCGCCGGGCTTCACCGCGAGCAGCCGCCAGGCGTCCACCGGCACCCCGCGGCCCCGGACGGTCATCGGCGGGAGCATCGTCGCGGTGACGGCGTCACGCGAGAGGCGGTAGGTCGAGTCACCGATCAGGACGGTGCCGGGCTCGGCGGCGGTCTCCAGCCGTGCGGCGACGTTGACGACGTCGCCGAGCGTGATGTCCTGCCCGAGGAACGCGCGCCCGATGACCACCTCGCCGGTGTTGACGCCGGTGCGCAGGTTCAGCGTGACGCCCCAGTCACGCTGGAGCGTCTCGTTGAGGGCCTCGAGCGACGCGTGGAGCTCCGCCGCGGCCCGCACCGCGCGGAGGGCGTCGTCCTCGCGGGAGTTGGGCAGGCCGAAGACGGCCATCACCGCGTCGCCGATGAACTTCTGCACCCGGCCGCCGTGCTTCACGTGGATCGCGGTCGCGTGCTCGTAGTAACGGGTCATCATGCGGCGCAGGACCTCGGGGTCCAGCCGTTCGCCCAGCCCGCTGGAACCCACGACGTCGGTGAAGACGACCGTGATCGTCTTTCTGAGTTCGCGGGTGTCCTCGGAACTGATCGCGTTTCCGCAGGAAAAGCAGAACCGAGCTTGCGGCGGGTTGTTTTCCTCGCCGCAATTCGAGCACCGGAGCACGGGTGGCACGGAGGTAGCGTAGGCGCCCGCCGCTCCCCGGCCCACCCGGACTGACGGAAGCCTGACTGCGTGGCCCCCGTCACCCAGCGCGCGCGTGACGGTAATCGCTGTTCGAGCCGGTTGGGACTCGGTCAACGGGCCTTACGGACCAGGGCCGCCGGGTTGAGGATCTCGATCTTCGACCGTCCGATCGCGATGATCCCGGCCTCTTCCACCGCCCGCAAGGCCTGGTTCGTGGTGGGACGCGAAGTACCGGCCAGGCTCGCGATCACTTCCTGGGTCAGCGGCACCGCGACCGGGCGGGTGACCCCGTCGTCGTACGCGCGGGCGAGCGTCGCGAGCCGCCGGAGCACCCGCTTGTCGGCCGGCAGGTAGAGGAACTCCAGCAACCGGCCGTTGAGCCGGCGCACCTCGTTCGCGAGCAGCTCGGCCAGCACCCGGTCGACCCGCGGGTACTGCTGACGCAGCGCGTCGAACCGGTCGCGCTGCAGCGAGAGCGTCTCGCAGCCCTCCAGCGCGGTGACGGTCGCCGACCGCACCGCCTTGGACGGATCGGCTTCCAGTAACGCCAGCTCGCCGACGGTCTCACCCGGGCCGAGCACGGCCAGCGTCACGCTGTCGCCGGCCCCGGTGGTGACCCGGACACTGACGTGACCGGACTCGATCAGGTGCAGTGAGTTGGCCGGATCCCCCTCGTGGAACAGGACTTCGTTCCGGCGGAACTTACGGCGCCGGGCGACGGCGAGCAGCTCGCGTCGCTCCTTGTCCGCGATCATGGACAGCGCTGACCATTCCATCGACCGGGGGTCCTCCTCTTAGCTGAACTTCACCGAGTCGAGCAGAGCCTTGAACTTGCTCTCGTTCTTGCTCCACGCGCCCTCGGACGAGAAGAACACGAGCACAACGGTCTGGTTCGACGTCGGGTCGGTGGTGACGAAACAACGGATCCGCAGCTCACCGTCGCCGCCGTCCTGACGCAGCGTCCCGTCGTGCAGGGTCGAGTCGCGGCCGTCGATGACCGTCGTCTCCTGCGGGTCGAGCGACAGGGTGGTCGGCATCTGCGCGATCAACGACGCCCGACGTTCGTCGGCCGTGTTCGGGAAGGCGGTGGTGAGGAACAGCGTGTAGACGCCGACGACGGAGTCGGGGTCGCTGCGCAGCTCCCGTTCGAGCTGCGTCCAGCCGGCGCTCGTGCCGGTGGTGGTGAACAGCGTGGACGCTTCGTCGGCGTGCGGTGAGAAGACGACGTTCGTGCCCTCGCCGTGCGTCCGCCAGCTCTCCGGGTAGTCGAACGAGACCGGCACCGTCGTCGTCGCCGTGAAGTGTTTCGTGCCCTCCTGGAAGGGCTTGATCACCAGCACGAGGACGAGCGCGATCGCCAGCACCAGCAGGCCGGCGAGCCCGCCGATCAGCAGCTTGCGCCTGCCGTCGGAGTTCGGCCGCGCCGGCGGTCCGCTCGCCACGTGCGGTGGCGCGCTGATGCCCTGCGGCGGCCCGGAGAACGGATGCGGCGGCCCCGAGTACTGGTACGGCGGGCTGGAGCCGGGGTGCGGCGGCCCGGAGTACGGGTACGGCAGGCCCTGACTCGGCGGGGCCGAGTGCGGTGGCGCCGAGTGTGGTGGCGCCGAGTGTGGGGGCGCCGAGTGCGGCGGTGCCGAATGCGGGTACCCGGCCGGTGGGAACTGCGTCGGCGAGTACTGGTTCGGGTAGGTGCCGGCCGGCGGAGCGCTCTGCGGCGAGTAGGTCTGCGGCGAGTAGGCCTGGGGCGAGTACTCGCCCCCGGGCCACTGCGCGGTGGGCAGCGGCGTGCCCTGCTGCTGCGGGTTCGCGCCGGTGGCGGGCGGCGCCGTCCACGACGGCGGCCCGGAGGCCGGCGGCGGCGTGGTGGGCGAGTGCGGCGTCGGCGGTGCGGGAGGCGCGCTGCTCGGGGTGACCGCGGTGCCGCTCGCGGCCGTCGGCAGGTTCACCGGCTTGCCGCCGAACGCCGCTCCGAGCGCGGCGATGAACTCGCCGCAGGACGCGAACCGGCCCTCCGGCCCCTTGGCCATCGCGGTCGCGATCACCTGGTCGACCTCGACCGGGATCTCCGGCCGCACCGAGCTGACCGGGGTCGGCATCTCCATCAGGTGGGCCCAGAGCAGCGCCGCGTCGTCGTCCCGGGTGAACGGCACCTTGCCGGTGAGCGCCTGGTAGACCACGCAGCCGAGCGCGTAGACGTCGGTGCGCGCGTCGACCGGCTTGCCGCCGATCTGCTCCGGCGCGACGTAGTCCATCGTGCCGACGACGATGCCGGTGGCCGTCACGCCGGTCAGCGACGAGGCCCGCTTGGTGAGCCCGAAGTCGCTGAGATAGACGTGGTCGCGCCCGGCCGGCGTGGTGGCCGCCGACACCAGGATGTTCGCCGGTTTGACGTCCCGGTGCACCAGCCCGGCCTGGTGGGCGGCGTCGAGCGCGGCGCCGACCTGGCCGAACAGCGTCATCGCCTCTTCGACGGTGAGCGTGCCCCGCCGCTTCAGCACGACCTTGAGGTCAGCGCCCTCCACGAACCGCATCGCGAGGTAGAGGTGTCCGTCGACCTCGCCGGCCTCGTAGATCGGAATGATGTTCGGGTGGTCGAGCGACGCCGCGAGGCGTGACTCGCGCAGGAACCGTTGCCGGAACTCGTCGTTCTGGGCGAGTTCCGGCGCCAGCACCTTCACCGCGACGATGCGACCCAAACGGGTGTCTTCAGCGCGGTAGACGTACGCCATCCCCCCGCGCCCGATGAGCGAGTGGATCTCGTAGCCCGCAGCGCGAAGCCCGTCCAGGCGCGCGGACTCGACTGGATCACTCATCGCTGACCACCGGTTGGTTCGACACGGTCAGTGCACCCGGTTCCCGCAGTACCCGCAGAACTGCTGCCCCGGCTGGAGCGGCTGCCCGCACTGGTCGCAGCTGCTGGCGGCGCTCTCGCGGTGGGTGGCGAGCGCGCCGGCCAGCGAGCCGGGCTGCGCGGCCGCGGGTGCGCCCTCGGCGCCGATCACCGCGGTCGCACCCGACGGGTTGCTCCCGCCCGGCACCGGCGGCCCGGCCACCGCCGGAACGCCGCTGACCGGCGGCGGGTTCGTCGGCGAGTACCGCAGCACGGTCTGCGCCTCCGAGTTCGGGTCGGGCGCGCCCGGGAACGGCGTCTCGCTGTACGCGGGAACGCCGGGATACGGCTGGCCGGCGTACTGCTGGTAGCGCGGATCGACCCAGCCGGGCGGCGGCCCGGCCTGGCCGGGGTACGGAGCTCCGTAGCCGGGCATCAGGTTCGGGTCGGAGCTCGACCCGTCGGGAGCCGGAACGCCCTTGCCGCGACCGCGGCCGCGCAGCAGCACGACGCCGAGCAGCACCGCGAGGACGACGACCGCGGCCAGCCCACCCCACAGCAGGATGTTCGTGGAGCCGCCGGAGTCGCTCGAGCTGGTGTCTCCGGTGTTGCCGAAGCCGGACGTGTCGGTCGCGCCGTTCGTGCCCTTGTCGGCCGAGGTGCCCTTGCGCTGCTGGGCGGTGGTCAGCTTCTCGGTGGCCAGCGCGTGCCCGGGGTAGAGCTTGAGCACCTGGGTGAGGTTCGGCGCCGCCGCGGTGTACAGCTGGTTGTTGTAGTTGTGCAGCGCGTTCTCGTAGACCAGGTCGGTGGGGCCGCGCTCGGCCTCGACGCCGATGGCGGCCAGCGCCTCGGTGATCGCTTCCGGCCCGACCAGCTTGATGTCGTTGCCGGACTGGGCGAGGAACCCGACGACCTGGCCCTTCTCGGAGACGACCGGGCCGCCGGACATGCCGCTGGTGAACCCGGTCTTCAGCTGGGCCAGGTAGTCGTCGTTGGGCCGGACGACACCGCTGCCCTTCTTCGTGAAGTGGGCCTGGGTGATTTTCAGCGACTTCTCGTCCGACGGGGTGTTCGTGAAGCCGAGCGAGCTGACCGCTTCGACGTCCGCGGAGGACGAGCCGAGCACGACCGACGGCATGCTGCTCGCGCCGACCTTCAGCACCGCGACGTCGGACTTCTTGCCCGCGGTGGGGTACACGACCTCGGCCGGCAGGTCACCGAACTTGCTCTGGTCGGCGACGAACGGCTGGACGGTGACCACGGCCTGCGTGAAGATCACGCAGCCGCCGGTCTCGTCGGTGGTGTTGCCCTGGTAGCAGCGCTGCAGCCGCTTGCTGACGACGTCGTCGGTGTTGGCCGACGGTTTGGCCTTGCTGTACGGGTCGGCGGGCATCGGAGCGCCGTCGCCGTACCGCTCGTTGAAGATCTTGTTGACCGCGAAGACCGCGGCCCGCTTCAGGTCCACCCCGGTGACGCTCGGCGACGTGACGATCGTGCCGCTCGGGTTGACCACCGAGCCGCTGCCGGTGGCCAGCAGGGGCTGGTAGGAGCGTTGCACGAGCGAGATGTCGTTGCCGGTGGAGCCGCGGAAGTTGTGCTCGATCAGCGAGATGCTGACCTTGCCGTAGGTCATGATCCGGACGACCGCCGGGGAGATCAGCTCGACCGGCGTCGGGTGCTTGTGGGCCTGGGCGGGCGTGGCGACACCAAGGGTGAGGCCCGCGACGCACACAGCGAGAACCGCGGCGGTCAGTCTGGGACGAGGCAGACGCATGGGGAGTTCCTCCACTCGGAGGGTGAGAGAAGAGCGTCGATATCGGCGGCGGCCGGCGCCTGTGACTGGACCATGAATCCGGAGAAAGTTATCACGGGGTCCAGGGCGGCGTAACCGGACAAGTGGCCGGTACCGGCGGGGAGTCGGAAGGCCGACACTGCCGCCGAATGACCGGCTGAGCTGCACTGTCGCATCACGACAGCGGGCGGGTACGAGTGGTCAGACCGCAGCCGGAAGAACCGGGTCGTTCCCGACGAAGGTCGCGCGTCCGACGCAGGCGCTCGAACCGGGGCAGGCCGCGCCCTCGGAGCGGTCGAAGGGGCAGCGGCGGTCGGTCAGCAACTCCAGCGAGATCGTCATCGTCCCGGTCCTTCCCGGTAGTCGGAAGCGTGTACGACCAGGGTCGGGGTTGGCGGCTGAGCCCGTGATCGTGGCGGGAACGCCCGGAACGTTCGCGGGCGAACACTCCGTCGGCCTCCATGAGAAGGCCGTCCGGCCGGCTCGTCAGCTCCTGGCGCTCAGGTCCAGTGCTGGCCCGGAGGGGGTCTGCCGATCCGGTCAGGCAGGTGTGACCCTCCGGTTTGTACGGCGTCGACCGTTCGGGGGGTCAGTTGGGCTCGGACAGCGGCTGGCAGACTCGTCCGAGTGGGACCCGACACCGGTGAGCTGGAGACTCCGAGCCTCGTCGACCTCGCGGTCGCCCGGCTGCGTGCCGACATCCTCAGCGGCGGGATCGAACCGGGCGAACGGCTCATCGAAGAACAGCTCACCCGTCGGTTCGGCATCAGCCGCGCTCCGCTGCGCGAGGCGCTCCGGCTGCTCGGGCAGCAGGGCCTCGTCGACCACTTCCCGCGGCGCGGTGCGCGGGTGGCCACGCTGACCGACGCCGACCTGCGGGAGCTGTACGGCGTGCGTGACGTGCTGGAGCGCTACGCGGTCGAGCAGTCGTTCCCGATCGACGACCCGCGCCGGCTCGTCGCGCTCGGTGCGCAGCTCGAGGCCATGCGTGCCGCCGACCGCGTCGGGGACCGGTTCGCGATGGCCGAGGCGCACCGCAACTTCCACGTCGCGCTGGTCGGGCTCGCGAACAATCGCCAGCTCGCCTGGGTGCACGAGTCGGTGCTGGTGAAGACCCAGCTCTACATGGCGATCAACCTGCGTCGCGAGGCCGACGACGGGCACGGGGCCGACAACGTGGCCCGGCACCAGCGCCTGTACGACACGATCACCGGCGTCGAGGCCGACGCCGACGTCGTGCTGGCCGAGCTGTCGACCCACGGCGCCCGCCAGTACATCTGACTCCGCGTCATTGATTCGTAACGTCGAGGAGCGCTTCCGGAAAAAGGGCGCTCGACAATCGACAATATGCAATCTGGTGAAGCGGCCCGGATCGGGCCGGTCAGAGCTCAGCCCTACTCCTGGCCGTACGACGGGTCCGCGCCCGTCGACAAGATCGCACTGATCTGCATCGACTGGCAGACCGACTTCTGCGGCCCCGGCGGCTACGTCGACTCGATGGGTTACGACATCGCGCTGACCCGGGCCGGGTTACCGGCCACCGCCCGTCTCCTCGAGCACGCACGCGCGCTCGGCATGCTCGTCGTCCACACCCGGGAGGGGCACGACGCCGACCTCTCGGACCTGCCCCCGAACAAGCGCTGGCGCTCGGCGCAGATCGGCGCCGAGATCGGCGCGGCCGGCCCGTGCGGCCGGATCCTGGTCCGGGGCGAGCCCGGCTGGGAGATCGTTCCCGAGGTGGCGCCGGCCCCGGGCGAGGTCGTGATCGACAAGCCCGGCAAAGGCGCGTTCTACGCCACGAACCTGGACCTCGTACTCCGGACGCACGGCATCACGCACATCATCCTCACCGGCATCACGACCGACGTCTGCGTCCACACCACGATGCGCGAGGCCAACGACCGCGGCTACGAGTGCGTGATCCTGTCCGACTGCACCGGCGCCACCGACGCGGGCAACCACGCCGCCGCGCTGCACATGGTGACGATGCAGGGCGGAGTCTTCGGGTGCGTGAGCACGTCCGACGACATCATCGCCGGCACCTCGATCCCGGCCGAAGCCGAAGCGCTCACCGCTGCCCCCTGAGAGGCGCGCCATGCCCACTCTGTCCGTCGACGCGCGTCCGTACCCCTACTCCTTCGACCCGGCCACCACCGCGCTCGTCGTCATCGACATGCAGCGCGACTTCATGGAGCCGGGTGGCTTCGGCGAGACGCTCGGCAACGACGTCAGCCTGCTGCGCTCGACGATCGAACCCACGGCGGCGATCCTGGCCGCGTTCCGCGCCGCCGGAATCTTGATCGTCCACACCCGCGAGGGCCACCGGCCCGACCTCTCCGACCTCCCGGACGCGAAGCTCAACCGGGGCAACCCCTCGCTCCGGATCGGTGACCCCGGCCCGAAAGGCCGGATCCTCGTCGTCGGCGAGGAGGGCCAGGACATCGTCGACGAACTCAAGCCGCTCCCCGGCGAACCGGTCGTCGACAAACCCGGCAAGGGGGCGTTCTACGCCACGAACTTCGGCGAACTCCTGAAGGAACACCACATCACGAGCTTGATCGTGGCCGGCGTAACCACTGAGGTCTGTGTGCACACCACGGTCCGCGAGGCGAACGACCGGGGTTACGAGTGCCTGGTGCTCGCCGACTGCGTCGGTTCCTACTTCCCCGAGTTCCACCGGGTCGCCCTCGACATGATCGCCGCCCAGGGCGGGATCTTCGGCTGGGTCGCTCCGTCCGCCGCCGTGCTCGACGCACTGGAGAGATGACGATGATCAAGCTCGCGCGGTCGAACTCCGCCCTTCCGCTCTGGGTCCGCGGCGACACCAACGCGTTCTTCGGCCTGGGCATCAACGTCCTGGTCAACGTCCTGACGCTCTCGGGCCTGTGCCTGTTCGTCGTGCACATCCCCAAGGACGACGTCTTCGGCTCGATCCTGCCCGCCCTGGGCATCGCGCTCGTCGCGGGCAACGCGTACTACACCTACCTCGCGCGACGCCTGGCCGCGCGGGAGAACCGCAGCGACGTCACCGCGATGCCGTACGGGCCCAGCGTCCCGCACATGTTCATCGTCGTGTTCCTGATCATGCTGCCGATCTACGTGGAGACCAAAGACGCGCTCCGGGCCTGGGAAGCCGGGCTGGCCTGGGCGTTCATCATCGGGATCATCGTGCTGATCGGCGCGTTCGTCGGTCCGTACATCCGGCGCTGGACGCCGCGCGCGGCGATGCTCGGCACGCTGGCCGGTATCAGCATCACGTTCATCTCGATGCGGCCGGCCGGGCAGATGTGGGCGCAGGCCTGGATCGCGCTGCCGGTGTTCGCGCTGCTGCTGATCGGCCTGTTCACCGACCTCAAGCTGCCGGGCAACATCCCGATCGGGCTCGCGGCGCTGGTGCTCGGCACGGCCATCGGCTGGATCGGCGGCGCGATGAGCGTCCCGGACGTGAGCGCCGCCGCGAAGGACATCGCGTTCGCGATCCCGAACTTCCACTTCGGGGAGTTGTTCGACGGGTTGCGTGAGGTCGGGCCGCTGCTCGCGACCGCGATCCCGCTCGGCGTCTACAACTTCACCGAGGGCATGACGAACGTCGAGAGCGCCGCCACCGCCGGCGACAACTACAACCTGCGCAGCATCCTGCTGGCCGACGGGGCCGGAGCGGTGATCGGGGCCGCGCTCGGTTCGCCGTTCCCGCCGGCCGTGTACGTCGGGCACCCGGGGTGGAAGGCCGCCGGTGGTCGGGCCGGCTACTCGCTGGCGACCGGCGTCGTCATCGCGATCCTCTGCTTCTTGGGCATGTTCTCGCTGCTCGGCGCGATCCTGCCGACCGCGGCGATCGTCCCGATCCTGCTGTACATCGGTCTGTTGATCGGCGCGCAGGCGTTCCAGGCGACGCCACGCGCCCACGCCGCCGCGGTGGTGGCCGCGCTCATCCCGAACATCGCGTCGTGGGCCGCCGGGCAGATGGACAACGCGCTGGCCGCGGCGGGCACGACGGCCGCCGCGGTGGGCGAGGACGCGCTGGCGAACGCGGGCGTCGTCTACGGCGGGCTGAACACGCTGGGGCAGGGCGCGGTGCTCGCCGGCATGGTGCTCGGCGCGCTCGTGGTGTTCCTGATCGACAAGAAGTTCGTCGGGGCCACGGTGGTGGCCGCGGTCGGCGCGGTGCTCTCGTTCGTCGGGCTGATCCACGCGCCGGAGGTCGGCTGGAACATGAACGGGCCGGTCGCGCTCGGCTATCTCTTCGTCGCGATCGTGTGTGCCGCGTTCGCCGCGACGCGCCCGGCGCCCCGCGTCCGCGATGCCGAGGAGATCGAACTCGACCGCCTGCACGGCGGCGGCGCCGCGGTGCTGCCGGGGGAGGAGCCGGCCGCGACGCTGGTACCGGCCGCCGACGTGATGCCGGCGCCCCGCGCGGTGCCCGCCGACGAGAAGGCCGCGTCCGACGCGGTTCCGGCGGAGAAGAGCCCGGCCGAAGCGTCGGCCCCGGCGGAGAAGTGACACCCGGCCCCGCCGCGCCCGCGCGGCGGGGCCCTCACCGGGAGGGCTGGATGGAGATCGACCATCCGGAGGTCGTGGCCGAGGTACTGGCGGCCTTCCGCGCGTACGAGGACGCGCTGGTGCGCGACGACCGGGCCGGCATCCTGCGCTGGTTCTGGGATGCGGAGGAGACCGTGCGGTTCGGGGTCGCGGACCGGCAGAACGGCGTCGACGAGCTGCGTGCGTGGCGGGCGGAACAGCCGCCGGTGCCGCCCGGCCGGACGCTCGCCGAGACCAGGGTCACGACGTTCGGCACCGACTACGCGGTCGTGACGACGCTGTTCACGTACCCGGACGGCGACGCGCTCGGCCGGCAGTCGCAGACCTGGGTGCGCTTCGACGCGGGCTGGCGCATCGTGAGCGCACACGTCTCGCAGTTAGGCTCGCCGGTATGGCTGTCGTGAAGATCAACGCGATCGAGGTTCCCGAGGGCGCCGGCCCCGAGCTGGAGAAGCGCTTCGGCGCGCGGCACGGCGCGGTCGAGGGCTCGCCCGGATTCCTGGGGTTCGAGCTGCTCCGTCCGGTGAAGGGGGAGACCCGCTACTTCGTCTACACCCGGTGGGAGAGCGAGGAGCACTTCCAGGCCTGGGTGAACGGCCCGGCGATGGAGGCGCACTCCGGGGAGCGGGCCCGCCCGGTCGCGTCCGGCTCGTCCCTGCTCGAGTTCGAGGTCATCCAGTCCGCCGATCCGCAGGCGTAATCAGGGAGCGGGACGGGTGCCGGCCTTCAGCGGCCGGGTGGGTGGCCGACTGAACAAATGTGTCGAACACCCTCGAAAGCCTCGACGAGCTGCTGCGTCAGCACGAGATCCGGCAGGCGCTGACCGCACGGGCGGCCTACAGCCTGCTCCGGATCACGGCGGCCGTGCCCCCGGAGACCCGCACCGTCATGGGTGCCGCCGACGCCGGTCAGCGCGCGAGCGCCTGGCTCGCCGGCTCGTCCACCAACCCCGGTCGGTGGACGAGCCGCACGGTGCTCGCCGACGAGTTGGCCGAGCTGGACTCGCTCCTGGTCGACCTGCGCGGTCACCTGGTCGTCGTCCTCGACTGGCTGGCCGTGCACCTGGGCAGCCAGGTCGGCCGCCCAGGGCACCAGCAGACGATCCGGGTGCCCAGGACCCTGCTCGCGGAGTGCTCGACGCTGGTGGACGACCTGACCGTGCTGACGCCGGCCGCGGCTGCGTGAGAACCGCTTGTCACCCGGTGCCGAAGCTGCTGGGGTGGCAGCATGGAACGGGCGGGTGTTCGCAGCACCGTTCTCGCGGCTGAGGACAAGATCGGTGACCTGCTTCTCGAGCGCATCGTCGCGGAGATCCCGGCCTACCGTGCGCTGGACGCCCGCCAGCTCGCCGAGGTGCGTGCGATCGCGCTCTGGTTGTTGCGGCGCGTCCTCGACCTGTGGGTGGACCGGGCCGAGCTGAGCGAGGACGACCTGCTCCGGGTGCGGGGCATCGGGGCTGCGCGGGCCGCGGACGGGCGTCCGTTGCCGAGCGTGCTGCGTGCGTACCGGGTCGCCGCGAACACCGCGATCGATCAGATCGTCGAGCTGGTCGAGCCCGCGCTGACGGTCGCGGACACGATCGCGTTCGCGCGGCTCTGGCTGAGCAGCTTCGACCAGCTCAGTGAGGCCATCTACGAGGGGTACAGCGTCTCCGCGGAGCGGCTGACCGTCGACCGCGCCCGTGCGGTGCGCGAGTTCCTCGACGATTTGCTGGCCGGACGCCAGGCGCACCCCGGTGCGGCCGCCGACCGCTCCCGCGCGCTCGACGTCGTGCTGCCCAACCCGGCCTGCCTGCTCGTCGCCGAGCGGGACGGGGCGCCGCCGGCCGCGGAACTCGGTGCGGCACTGGGTGCCGGTCCGCTGGTCACCGTGCACGGCAACCGGGTCGTGCTGCTGCTCCCGGTGCGGAACGAGGACACGATCCGCGCCGTGCTCACCGAGCTGCGCGGCCGCGGCTGCGCGATTCGCCCGCCGCGGCCGGACACGCTCGTCGACGCCTACCGCCTGGCCACCCTCGCGCTCGACCTCGCGCCGCCCGACGCCTACGAGGGCGGCCCGCTCCTCGGCGAGTCCGACGGCTACGCGCTCGCGGTGCTGGCCGGGCGTCCACCGGCCGCGCCGGGGCTCGTCGCCCGCCGCCTGCTCGGCGCGCTGCTCGACCCGGGGCAGGAACACGTCCGGGAAGGGCTCGAGGCGTTCCTGGCCGCCGGCTCCGCGACCACCGCGGCCGTCCGCGTGGGGTTGCACCCGCAGAGCCTGCGGTACCGCCTGCGGCGGGTGCGTGAGTTGACCGGGCGCGATCCGCGCCGGAGCTGGGACCGTTTTGTGCTCGACCTCGGCGCGCGGATCGCCGCGACGTCACGCTCGACGGAGGAATAGATGACCGACGAACAGCGGGTCTCCGGGCGCGGTATCACCGCCGGAGAGCGGTTCACCGACCCCGAGCTCTGGGCCGACGTCGACGGCGAGGGGCCGCACCTCTGGCGGACGCTCGGCTACCGGCAGTCGGGCTGGGAACCGGGCAGCAGCACGGTCGAGTGGGACGCCACGCCCGACTACTGCTTCCCGTCCGCGGGCGGGCCGATCGTGCAGGGCGGGCTCGTCACCGCGCTGCTCGACGCCGCGATGGGCGGCGCGTGCTGGACCGTGCTCGACAACGACCAGGCGTTCCTCACCGCGGACCTGCGGGTGGAGTTCCTGCGCAGCTCCCGCCCCGGGCTGCTGCGCGCGACCGGTGAGGTGATCCGGCGGACGCGTCGCGTGGTGTTCTGCGCGGCCGAACTGCACGACGCCGACGGTGTCCTGCTGGCCACCAGTCGTTGCACGCAGGTACTGCTCCCGGCGGACGGACGGGCAGGCCGTTACGGCCCGCCGGAACCGGACGGTGCCCCTCCGCGCGACGCCCGCGGCTAACCGGCGGTGCCGCGCACCCCGGCGAGCACCAGATCGACGAGCTGATCGAGGTACTTGTCGCTCTGCTCGCGCGCCACGTCCCGCAACTCCGCGGGCGTGACCGCGACGTGCACCATCGTGGCGCCGAGAATCGCGTCGAGCACCAGCGCGGGCGACGTACCGGCGGGCAGTTCGCCCCGGGCCGTCGCCCGCCGCACGATCTGGCGGGCGGCCAGCATCGTCGGGTGCGTCAGCCGGTCGCGGTGCTCGGCGAACTCCTCGTGCACCGCGCCTTCGACGACCAGGCGCATGTACGTCACCCCGCCGTCGGCCCAGAACATGTTGAGCAGCTGGGACCCGAGATGGCGCAGGTCGGAGCGGATGTCGCCGGTGTCGATCGAGACGTCCACCGACGCCCGCGCCGCGAGCGCGTCGAACAGCAGTTGCTGTTTGCTCTCCCAGCGCAGGTAGAGCGATGCCTTGCCGACGCCGGCGGCGCGCGCGACGCCGTCGATCGTGAAGCCCGCCCAGCCTTTCCGGCCGAACAGTTCGATCGCGGCGCGGAAGACGCGGTCCTCCAGCGCGGGGTCGCGGGGCCGGCCCCGTGGCGCGGGGGTTCTGGCGGGCGAGGTCGTGGTCACAGGCTGTCCCCACAGCTCGGGATGGTCTGGCGACAGGAGTTTATTCCGGTTGTCATCGTGAGTTAATCCGCGACCTCTGGACTAGGTGGGGCGAAACCGGATCCACCATGGGGGATGCGATGAGAACGACGCGTTTCGCGGCGGTGGCCGCACCGTTCGGCCGCGACCTCGACGAGTGTTTCGCACGAATCGGACGCGTGCTCGCGTTGAGCCGGGCGCGTGGCGTCCGCATGGTGGCGTTGCCGGACGCCTGTCTCGGGGGATACGCCGCGGACGCCGACGACGCACCGCCCGTGCTCGACCCGGACGGGCCGGAGGTCCGTCGCCTCGCGCAGCTCGCCGGCGACATGGTGGTGTGCGCCGGTTACCGCGAACGCGGTGTGGTTCGGTACAACAGTGCGGTGTGCGTCACCGGAGATGGCGTACTGGGGCGTCACGCAACGGGTGAGCCGTTTGGTGCTTTCGACACTCCTGTAGGCAGAATCGGGATGATGATCGGTTACGACAAGGCCTTCCCCGAGACCGCACGAGCACTCGCCGCCGACGGCGCGGAGATCGGCGTCTGCCTCTCGGCGTGGCCGGCGAGCAGCGGTAACTCCTCACCTGACCTCGGTCGTGACCGGTGGACCCGGCGGTTCGACCTGTTCGACCGGGCCCGCGCCGTGGAGAACCAGCTGCTCTGGCTGTCCGCGAACCAGTCGGGCACGTTCGGCGACGTCCGCTTCGTCGCGAGCGCCAAGGTCGTCGACCCGAGTGGCGACGTGCTCGCCACGACGGGCACCGCGGCCGGTGCGGCGATCGCCGACGTCGACGTCGCCGAGGCCGTCGGTTTGGCCCGGCAGGCGATGATCGGTCGGGTCGGCACCGCGACGAGCGCCTCCGGTGACTCGTCCGATACAGGAAGCGTTCCGGTCGCAGCGTGGCAGTGAGATCCTGGTTCAAGGTGCGTAAGCGGCAGAAGTCCCGGTCGGCGGGCCCGGTTCGCCGGCCGTCCGTTCCGGATACGGGCACGCCGCTCAGCGTGGTCGTCGTCGGGGCCGGCATCGGTGGCCTCACCGCCGCGCTCCTGCTGGGGCGGCGCGGTCACCGCGTCGTCGTGGTGGAGCAGGAGCCGATCGCGGCTCCCGCGGCGCTGGCCGACGCCCGCTGGTGGTGGCGTTCGAGCACCCCGCAGGCGGCCCACGCGCACGTCTTCCCGGCCCGCTGCCGTGAACTGCTCGCGGCCGAGGCGCCGGACGTGCTGGCCGCGATGCGCCGCGCCGAGATCGCCGAGATCCGGCTGACGCAGCACGCACCCTCCACGTTGACCGGTCCGGTCGACGACGACCCCCGGTTGGTCGGGCTGGCGGCCCGGCGGTCGGTGTTCGAGTGGGTGCTGCGCCGCGCGGTGCTCGGCGAGCGTGGCGTCACGCTGCTCTCCGGGCTGCCCGCGGTGGGCCTGGTGCTCGGCAAGAGCGAGTACCCGCGGGTCACCGCGGTCCGGCTGGCCGGTGGGCAGTTCCTGCCGTCCGACCTGGTCGTCGACGCGGCCGGCCGGCGTTCGCCGGTGCCCGGGTGGCTGCTGGCGGCCGGCGGACCGCCGCTGACCGTCGAGGAGACCCCGGGTGCGGTCACGTCGCACACCCGCTTCTACGAGATGCGCGGTGGCCGGCCCGGCCCCGGCGCGGTGCTCGGCGGGGCCTACGAGGGTTTCCGGAGCCGGCTGATCCCGGCCGAAGCCGGGGTGTTCGCGGTGACGTTCGAGGTGCCCGCCGACGACCGGGCGTTCGACGCGCTCGTCGACGGCCGTGCGTTCGACCGTGCCGCCGCCGCGGTTCCGGGCTTCGCCGAGTGGATCGATCCGGACGTCAGCCGGCGCCTCACCCGGGTCGCGCGTCTCACCAGCGCCGACAACCGACTCCAGCGCCTGACCAAGGACGGGCGCCCGCTCGTCGTCGGGTTGCTCCCGGTCGGCGACGCGGTGTGCGCGACGTCGCCGGGGCACGGTCGGGGCGTCACGCTGGCGATGCTCTCGGCGGTGCGCCTGGTGCAGGCCGTCGACGCCAACCCGGGTCTCGCACCGGCCGACGTGACCGCGCGCACGCTCGCCATGGACGCCGCGATCGGTGCCGAGATCGCGCCGTGGTTCCGCGACTCGGCCGCGCTCGACGCCGGGTCAACGACCCACGCCGAGCTCGCACGGGCGGCGCAGCACGACCCGGTGGTCTGGTCGGCCTACACGCGGATGCAGAACCTGCTGGTCGTGCCGTCGTCGGTGCTCAACGATCCGGACGTGCTGGCGCGCGTCCGGTCCGCGCCGGTGTCCGAACCCGACACCGGCCTCACCCGCGAGGACGTCCTGGTGGCGCTCGCGGGTCCGGTCACCATCCCCACCCAGCGGGTCGCGCCCGAGCTCACGCCGGTGTGAGCCTCACCCCAGCAGCTCACGGAGCGACGCGCACGATTCGCGCAGCGCCTTCTCCGCCGCCGGGGACGCGACCGTCATCGCGAAGAAGCCGTGGATCAGCCCGTCGAAGCGGTGCGCCCTGGTCGGTACGCCCGCCGCGGACAGCGCCGCCGCGTACGCCTCACCCGCGTCACGCAGCGGATCGAACTCCGCGGTGACGACGACCGCGGGCGGCAGCCCCTCCAGCCGCCCGCGCAACGGCGAGAGCCGGGGGTCGGACACGTCCGCCGTCGGCGGGACGTAGTTCGTGGTGAACCACGCCATGTCGGTGCCGGTCAGGAAGTACCCCTCGGCGTTCTCCGCCATCGACGGGTACTCCTCGACGAAGTCGGTCGCCGGGTAGATGAGCAGCTGCGCGGCGATCGCCGGGCCGCCGGCGTCCCGGCAGTCCTGCGCGACGACCGCGGCCAGGTTCCCGCCCGCGCTGTCGCCGGCGACCGCGATCCGCGACGCGTCCCCGCCCAGCGAGTCGATGTGTTCCGACGCCCAGCGCACCGCCGAGAGCGCGTCCTCCACCGGGCCCGGCCAGGGTGACTCCGGTGCCAACCGGTAGCCGACGCTGAGCACGACCGCGCCGACCTCACGGCAGATCCACCGCGCGTGGTCGTCGTGGGTGTCGAGGTCACCGAGCACGAACCCGCCACCGTGGAAGAACACGACCGTCGGCACCGGCCCGTCCCCGTCCGGCCGGTAGACCCGCCCGGGAAGCGCACCGACGGTGACGTCCGAGATCGACGCCACCGGCACCAGCGTCGAGGGATTCCGGACGTCGACGGTGAACGCGCGGAAGTTCCGCCGTGCCTCGTCCGGGGTGCCGGCCGCGAGCCCCGGCATCCCCGGTGAGTTGATGAGCGCCAACAACGACTCGATCGACGGGTCAACGGGCATCGTCGCCTCCCAGTGCTGTGCTGTGACTACCGAAGAAGCGACCGCTCGCCGCCACCTCGGCCTCGAACTGCGGCACCATGGTCCTGGCCTGCGCGCTGATCACCCGGTCGGCCACCGGCCCGAGCAGCAGCGTCCGCAACGCCGACAGCACCGCCACCGAACGCGGGACGTACACCTTCCGCGCGCGCCGGGTGATGCCGGTCAGCAGCGCGGACGCGCAGTCCTCCACCGACACCGTCCGGCCCAGCGGTCCCGGCACCCGGCGCAGCCCGTCGCGGAACGTGCCCAGGTCGGCGGCGAGCGAGCGCACCATGTCGGTGTCGATCCAGATCGGGTGGGCCGAGCCGACCGTCACGCCCCGGTGCGCCAACTCCAGCCGCAGGCAGTTGGCGAACTGCTCCACCCCGGCCTTCGCCGCGGCGTAGGGAGCCAGCCCGGGCAGCATCGCGAACGCGGCCGCGGACGAGACCAGCAGGTAGTGGCCACGGCTGGCGGTGACCGCGGGCAGCGTGGCGGTCACCGTGCGGACCACGCCGAGCAGGTTGACCTCGATGACCTTGGCCACGGCCTCGGGCGGGGTCACCGCGACGGTGCCGTGGTTGGCGATCCCGGCGTTCGCCACGACGACGTCGATCGCGCCGTGCGCCGCCAGCGTGTGCTCGACCGCCGCCTCGAGCGCGGCCTGGTCGGTGACGTCGGCTTCGACCCAGGTCGCGCCGTCGAGTGCGTCGGCCAGCGCGGACAGCCGGCCGGGCTCCAGCCCCACCAGGGCCACCCGGGCGCCCGCCGCCGTGGCCTGGCGGGCGAGTTCCGCGCCGATGCCGCGGGCGGCGCCGGTGATCAGCACGGTCGGCGGTCGGGTCACGGCACTCCCTCGCTCGTGGTACCGGGGCGTACCAGAATGGGGTGACGGTACCATTTCGGGCGAGGAGGGTGAAGCGTTGACTACTGCGGCGGTGCGGCCGACGAACCCCGACGACACCGCGGGCGGGCACCGGAGCCGTCTGCTGTCCGGGATGGGTGCGGCGCTGGTCGAGAAGGGGTACGGGGCGGTCACGATCGCGGACATCGCCCGGCACGCCCGCGTCTCGAAGCGCACGTTCTACGAGCACTTCGCCGACAAGCAGGAGTGCTTTCTCGCGGTGTACGCCGCGGCCAGCGACCGGCTGCTGCGGGTGGTCGCCGAGGCCGCGCGGCCGGAGATGGACTGGCGCGACCAGGTGCGCACGGCGGTGCACGCGTACCTGTCGGCGCTCCAGTCCGATCCCGCGCTCACCCGCGCGATGCTGCTCGAGCTGCCGTCGGCGGGGCCGGAAGCGCTCCGGCTGCGTCGCCGGGGCCAGCAGGACTTCGCCGCGCTCCTGCTCGAACGCGTCGAGCAGGGCGCCAGGCAGCTCTCCCCGGCGATGGCCACCGCGGTGATCGGCGGCCTCAACGAACTGGTGCTGGAGGCCGTCGAGGACGGTCGGGCCGACCGCCTCACCGACCTGTCCGGCGAGGCCACCGACTTCGTCCGAGCCGCGTTGATGGCCTAGCCCGGAGGCGCCGGGCTAGGCCATCGGGACGTCAGACTTCCAGGTCGTTCTCCACGCGCGAGAGCATGTGCCTGGCCATCGCCAGGTTCGCGCGCCCGCGGTCGAGCGAGAGGTAGAGGAACAGGCCCTTGCCCGACCGCGACTGCACCGGCCGGATCAGGTGGTACTGGTGCCGCAGCGTGATCAGGATGTCCTCGATGTTGTCACCGAGGTTGAGCATCTCCATCGTGCGCATCTTCGCGCGGACCACGTCGGTGTTCCCGGCCGCGGCGACGTTGAGATCGAAGTCCTTCGTGCCGCCCAGCGTGCCGAGCGCCATCCCGCTGTTGTAGTCGACGAGTGCCACGCCGATCGAGCCCTCGATCGTCATGGCCTCTTTTAACGCGGTGTCCACACTTGCCATTTGCTGTGCTCCTTGGTCGGAAGGATCGAGTTCGGACGGGTCGAGTGGTTGTTCGGTCGTAGTCAGTTCGGTGACCACCTCCTCATCGGCGCTCGGCCGAGGTGACGGCGTCCAGGAGGGCCGCGAGGCGGTTCGCGACCTGCCTGGCCTCCAGATGGAGCCGGCCGATGTTCGTCTCTTCGCCGGTCACGACGGTCAGCACGGCGCGCGGCCCGGCGGCGTACGTCGCCACGTAGCCGTGCGTGCCCCTGGTGACGGTCTCGGCGAACTGCCCGGGGCCGACCGTCTCGATCAGCCGCTGGCTCAGCCCGAGCACCGCGGCCGAGAGCGCCGCCATGCCGTCGGGTTCGATGCCGTGGGTGTCGTGCGCGATCAGCCGCCCGTCGACGCTGGCGACCAGGCTGCCGGCCACGTGGCGCACGCGGTCGCGTAACCCCCTGATCTGGGCCAGGACGTCCGCCTCGAGCTCCACCGCACTGCCTCCATCGAGTCGCTTGCCGATCAACCGGGACGGGCGTCTGGCCGGGACCACGCCGCCGGGGTGCGGGCCGGGCGCGATCGGTACGCGGCGCGGCCCGAGCGGCCAGCGCGCGCTCATCGGAGCCCCTCCAGTGCGTTGCGCACCCGCGTGAGCAGGCTGTGGTCGGGTTCCGGGACGTCGAGGATCGACGGCTCCCGACTCGTCTCCGCGCGGGGCGGCACCGGCACCACGCCACGCAGCGCGGCCCCGGGCTGCCGGCGGGGCAGCGGCATCGGATGGGCCGGATCGGGCCGGCGGTTCGGCTGCTCGGGCTTGCGCGTCGGCAGGTCCGGCTTCCGGCGGCCGCGTCCGGAGGTGCGCAGCCCGCCGCGCCAGCCCTCGGCCGGTCCGTCGGCGTCGCCGGACGCCCGCTCGGTGGTGGGCGCGGGCTCGGTGGCGCGCGCCGGCTCGGCGCCGGTACCGCCACCACCCACTGCCGGTACCGACGCCGGGCGAGCGGCCGGCACGGGAGCGGCCGGCACGGGAGCGGCCGGCACGGGAGCGGCCGGCACGGGAGCGGCCGGCTGGGACGCCTGCTCCGGACGGGCCACCTGGATCAGCCCGGCGGTGATCAACCGGCGCGACTCGAGGATCGCGCTGAACGCCGACCGGCCCAGCAGCCGGGCCAGCTCGCGGGGGGTGCGGCGCCCGTTCGCGTGGACGATCAGCTCCCACTGCAGATCGGTGAGGACGACGTGGTGGCGCCCGAGCCGCCCGGCGGCCACCACCGGCTGGTCGTCCACGTTCCCCGGCGGTGTCCGTTCGAGCAGGCGCATGCGTTTTCGGATCTGGACGTCGAGCGCGGCGGCCCCGATCCGGCGGACCGGGCCCCACCAGTGGCCCTCGCCGGCCGCGAAACGCACCGGCCCGGTATCCACCGGCACCGCGGTGAGCAGCGCGTACGCCCCGTCGGTGATCGCCGCGGCGGTGCACAGCTCGGCCTCGCCGCGGCTGAGCGCACCGGACTTGATCAGGACGTCGCCGACCTGTCCGGCGGCGGCGCCGGTCGTCCAGGCGCTCTGGAACGCCGCCGCCGGCACCGTCCCGGACGCCTGTAACAGGCAGTCGACGCCGGGGGCCACGGGCGTGTGGACGTAGTACACCTCGCCGTCGATCAGGTAGATCGAGCCGCTGATCCGGCCGTCGACGTGCAGTGCTCCGGTCACGCGGTTCGCCGTCGACTCGTCCAGCGCCTCGGTGACCGAACGCCAGCTCCCGGACTCGAGCCCTTCCCGGTGCGTCGCCGTCGCGTGGGTGGCCATCAGCCGAGCACCAGGTCGGCGGCGAGCCCGGCCAGCCGGTGCCGGGCGATGGCCAGGTTGGCGTGTTCCCGGTCGAGCCACAGGTAGAGGAACAGGCGGCTGTCCAGGCGGGCGTTGAGGAAACGGAGCACGTGGTAGCGGGCGGCCGAGGCCACCACGATGTCCTCGAGGACGTCGCCGGCGGCCGAGACCGCGAACGTGGCGTTCTCCAGCGCGGCCCTGGCCACCTCGGTGGCACCGGCGGCGGCCGGCTCCTCACCGCAGGGCCAGTCGCCGGCGCTGCCTACCGCGAGCCCGGACGCGTAGTCGACCAGCCCGGCGCCCAGCACGCCGGGAATGGACATGGCGTGGCGGAGGCTCTCGTCGATCCCGGGCACACGTCACCTCTCCCTGCCGGTGAGGCTGGGCCGCGCGGAACTGGTGAGCAGCCAGTAACCGAACGGGGCCAGCCGGTCGTGCGCCCCGGAGGGATCTTACGACTACAGCGAGCGGTGATGTGGGTGCGGTACGTATTCTATGAGGTTCGGGTTTATACCTTCAGGTATCACTTTGCGCCCGTGTATTCGAGCGACACCTGTCCGGCCGGGGGCGCATCTCGGACGGACGCCTGGTACCGGGGGTTCCGTACCGCCCGTATGCTCGGCGGTCGGCAAGGAATGTCCGACGAAGCTCAGCGGAGGCTCGCGCGTGGCGGTACGCGCAGGCGGCACCGGGGTCCTGGCGGCTCCGGCAGTTGTCGACGCCGTGGCCCACCGCTGGTGGCAGATCGCCGACGAGACGTGCTTCGTCCCGATGAGCTCGGCCGAGGTCGAGGCCGAGCTGCGCGGGCACACCGCCCGGCTGCTGCGGTCGCTGTCGACGGTGCCGTTCCGCAGCGAGCCCGCCCGTGAGGTCGGGGCCGCGCTCGTCGCCCGGCACTTCGCCGCGCCCGACTTCATCGGGCGCACGGTCGAGTTGTTCGACGATTCGGTGCTCGCGCCGCTCGGCGTCCCGACCGCGTCGCGGGCCCGGCGGCGCGCCGCGCCGTCCGGATCGGACGGGCTGGTGCGCCCCGGCGCCGTCGACCGCTCGTCGCGGCTCTCGGCCCTGCGCGCGGCCCTGGTGGCCGGGTACACCGAGGCGCTGCGCTCGCAGACCCTCGCGCAGCAGGAGGAGCTGCGCCGCGCCGACCTGGTGGCGCGGGCCGACCTGGAGGCGGCCTCCCGGGCCCACGCGGCCCGGTTCCGCGCCGTGTTCGACAACGCGGGCGTCGGCATCGCGATCAGCGAGTGGGACGGCACGATCCTGGAGGCCAACCCGGCGCTGCGCCGGATGCTCGGCTACACGCTCAAACAACTGCGCCAACGCCGGCTCGACGATCTGGTGCACCGCGACGGCGCGTTCGCCGGCCCCACCGAGGTGGGCCTGCGTGGCGACGCGGTGGCGCCGGTGAGCGGCGAGCGCCCGCTGGTCGTCAACGGCGGTGGCGTCATCTGGGTGCAGTTGACGACGTCGGTGATCACGCCGGGGGAGACCACGGCCGAGGACGGCGAGCCCGGCACCGCGCTGGCCCTGCTCGACGACCCGAAGCGCACCCGGTACCAGCTCACGGTCATCGAGGACGTCACCGAGCGGCGGCGGATGCGGGCCCGCCTGGTGCACCAGGCGCTGCACGACCCGCTCACCAGCCTGCCGAACCGGGCGCTGTTCTTCGACCGGCTCCGCGAGGTGCTGGTCCGCACCGGCCCGCGTGACCCGGTGGGTGTGCTCGTCATCGACGTCGACGGGCTGGCGGCGGTCAACGACAGCCTCGGGCACGAAGCCGGGGACCAGATCCTCGCGTCGGTCGCCGACCGCCTGTCCGAGGAGGTGGCCCGCGCCGGTCACCTGGTGGCCCGCATCGACGGCGACGACTTCGCGGTGCTGGTCGGCCCCGGCGGCTACCGGGGCTCCGCCGACGCGCTGGCCCGCCGGATCCTCGCGGTGCTGGCCCGCCCGTTCGCCGTCGGCGCGCACGCGATTCCGGTCACCGCGACGATCGGCGTGGCCGAGGTCGACGCGGCCGGGGTGGACGCCTCGGGGCTGCTGCGCGCGGCCCAGACCGCGCTGGAGTGGGCCAAGGCCGACCCCACCCGCTCCTGGGCGGCGTTCGAGGCCGGGCGCGGCGAGCGCGAGACCGCCCGTCGGCGCCTGGCCGCCGCGATGCCGGCCGCGCTGGAGAGCGGGGCGTTCCAGCTGGAGTTCCAGCCGATCGTCGGTTTCCCGGACGACGCCGTCCGCGCCGCCGAGGCGCTGGTGCGCTGGAACCATCCCCGGTTCGGCGTCCTCGAGCCGGCGCAGTTCATCCCGCTGGCCGAGGAGACCGGCTTCATCGTCCCGCTGGGGCGCTGGGTGCTCTCCGAGGCCTGCCGGCAGGCCGCGCGCTGGCGCGTCGCCGGGGCCAGGCCGCCGCTGGTGAGCGTCAACATCGCCGCCCGGCAGGTGGCCGACCCGTCGCTGCTCAACGACGTCGCGGTGGCGCTGAGCCGGTCCGGGCTGCCGCCGGAGGCGCTGCAGCTGGAGATCACCGAGAGCGCGATCGTCGGCGGTGCCGAAGCGCCGACCGAGGTGCTGCAGGCGCTGGCCGGCGAGGGCATCGGCATCGCGATCGACGACTTCGGCTCCGGGTACTCCAACCTCTCGACGCTGCGCCACCTGCCCGTGCGTGAGCTGAAGCTGGCCGGCACGAGCGGCGTCGGCACCGACGACATGGACGTCGACGTGGTCGGTGCGCTGGTCGGGCTCGCCCACGCGCTCGGCCTGAGCGTCACCGCCGAGGGCGTGGAGACGGCCGGACAGGCCGACCGTCTCCGCGCACTGGGCTGCGACGCCGGGCAGGGCTGGTACTTCGCCGGCCCGATGGCCCCGGACGAGTTCGCCGCGTCACTTGCCTAGGCCCTGTCCTGTAAGTCTCGCTCGCAGCGAGGCACCGCTCAGGCGTCGTCAGGCAAGGCGGAGGTCTTTCCCGATACCGCTGTTGTATCGGGGAAGGCCTCCAACGCGGCCTGGCGGCGGCTGAGCGGAGCCGCAGCCGAGCATGGACTTGCAGGACAGGGCCTAGAGCGGGTCGCTCTCGCCGGTCGCGCGCTGCCAGGTGACGAGCACCACGGTGGCGATGCGGGCGGCGTGGAGGCGCACCCCGCGTTTCTCCCCGTCGTCCTCGCCCGGAAGCCACGGACCACCCACCGCGGTGCCGGTCGCCAGCGTCCGGCGGCACGCGTTGACCAGGAGCGTCCCGGACGCGGCCGGGAAGAGCTCGCTCACCGCGCTGCGCACCACCCGGTCACGCGGTCGGCCGAGCCAGCGCAGCACCGACCGGTTGGCGTGGTCGACCTGGAAGTCGGCCACCGCGCCCCGTTCGGTCGGCACCGGGCTCAGCACCAGCGCCGGTTCGCCGAACGCGTCGAGCGCCCGGTCGATCCAGTGCGCCCGGCCGTTGTCCGCGCCGCCGATCCCGGACCGTGCCACCACGTCGGCCGCGATCTGTACGAGCTTCACGTTGGTGCTTTGCGAGAGGCTCACGAGCCGCGCGAACGCGCCCTCGTCGTCGACGCCGTAGCGCTCCATGAACACGCCCTTGGCCTGTTCGATGACGGCTCGGCGGCTCATCGCCTCCCGGAGCCCGTCGAGCTCGGCCCGGACGTTCAGCAACTCATCGCGCAAATTCGTGACGTCGCTCGGGATTGCGGGATCACCCGCAGGACCCGCTGAAACCACTGCCCAGCCACCCCTCCCCAATAGGGCGGCTGGCTGCTCAACCGTGTTCCCGAAGATGTGCGCTGCCATTATGCCGATCGACGTCGAGTGGTGGTGCAACTGTCCCCGGTCGACGGTCGCGAACGTCAGTTCAGCAGCCAGCGGACCCCGAGCAGAAGGCACGTGAGCGCGACGAACGCGAAGAGCGCGACCCACAGCAGCGGGTGCAGTCCGGTGAGCCGGGCGAGCTGGTCGGCGTCGGAGTGGGGGGCCTGTCCGCGACGGCGGAGCCGTTGCAGCTCCACCACCGGGCGGGCGCCGCCGAGCAGCAGGAACCACGTGAACGCGTAGGCGAACCCGGCCTGCACCTCCGGGGTGCCGAACCAGGAGACGACGAACACCAGGCCGCCGGTGACCGCCACCGAGAGCACGCCGTAGAAGTTGCGGATCATCACCAGCAGGGCGGCCAGGCCGACGATGGCGAGCCAGAGCATCGCGGTGATGCGCCCGGCGGTGAGCAGGCCCGCGCCGAGCAGCCCGAGCAGCGACGGCGTGATGTAGCCGGCGACGCCGGTGGCGACCATGCCCGGCCCGTACGGCTTGCCCTTGGAGACCGTGACGCCGGACGTGTCGGAGTGCAGGCGGATGCCGGTGAGGCGACGGCCGGACAGGACGGCCGCGGCCGCGTGCCCGCCCTCGTGGGCGATCGTCACGACGTTGCGTGAGATCCGCCAGACGGCGTGCGGGACGACCGCGATCAGGGCGAGCACCGCGGCGGTGAGGACGAGCCAGCGCGGTGGGTCGGGTTGAGTGCCCAGAACGTTGTTCCAGACCTCGCTCAGGCTCCGCTCGTCCACCCGGTCCCCGTCTGTCGCGTGCGTCGTCGCGGGCAGGGTCGCACATGCCCACCACTCACCGGTGAGCGGCCTTGATGACCGGGTGGCTTTAGCGTGAGATAATCCTTTTTAAGTGGTATTGGGACGTTCGTGGTTCGAGGGGGACATGATGCGGGAACATTCCGCCGGTGGCACGACCGGCGGCCGGATCGCCGTCGTGGGGCTGTTCGCCGCCCTGGCCGGCGGCATGCTCTGGGCACCGGCCGCCAGCGCCGCCTCCGACCGGGCGACGGGCACCGGCGACACCGGCGTGATCCGGCCGGAGACCGTGCCCGTCCTCGGCTCCAGCTGGACGTTGCGTCGCACCGGAGACGTGACGGTGACCGTGACGGTTGCACAGGACAGTGACAACGAGTCCGGGACGGGCGATGCCGACATGGCCGATGGGTCCAGCTGAACCTGGCCGTTGCGCCGAATCTGTGCACCTTTCCGGGAACAGCGCCCAGTGGGTCCTGCATGATGTGATCGCCCAAGCTGGGACGACACTGCCGGGGAGGTGCGCGTGGCCGAAGTGACGAGGCGGCGCATCGCCGGGGTTCCCACCCGGCTCTGGCCGCTGGTTCTCGTCACGGCCGCCGTCGGCCTCGCCGGCACCGAGGCGGCCATCACGGTCACCGGCGCCCGGCTCGCTCCGGGCTGGCTGATCCCGGTCTTCATCGGCCTGTTCCTGGTCGGCGAAGCCACCCAGCTGCACGTCCAGCTCCGCCGCGAGACGCACTCGTTCTCGATCTCCGAGATCCCGCTGGTGCTGGGGCTCTACTGGCTCTCCCCGCTGGCCCTGGTGATCAGCCGGCTCACCGCGGTGATCGTGGTCAACGCGGTCCGTCGCACCACGCCGCACAAGTTCGTCACGAACTGCACCGTGGCCGCCGCCGAGACCGGCGTCGCGGTCGCGGTGTTCGCGTACATGAGCCCGCTCGACACGACCAAACCGATGCTCTGGGTGTCGGTGCTGCTCGCGGTCGGCTTGGCCGACCTGGTCAGCTTCGCCGGCATCCTGGCCGCCATCACCCTCTACGAGGGGCGCCCGGCGCCGGTCGCGGTCACCCGCCTGATCATCGCGTCGATCTCGGTCGGTGTGCTCAACACCACGGTCGGCCTCGTCGTCCTGATCGTGCTCAAGGTCAACATGGCGGCGCTCGCGCTGCTCGTCGTGCTCGCCGTGGTGCTGGTGGCCGGCTACCGCGCCTACGCCCAGTTCCTGGCCCAGCACAAGAGCCTGGGGGAGTTGTACGCGTTCACCCGGGCGGTCTCCACGGCCCGGCAGGAGAACAGCCTGGCCGACACGATGCTCACCCGGGTGCGCGAGCTGCTGTCGGCCGAGTCGGCCACGCTCTGGATGCCCGCGCTGGGCCGTCACCCGGAGACCGCGCTGGTGGCCCGGGTGGACCAGGCCGGCCTGATCGACGAGCAGATCGGCGAGGACCCGATCCGCCGGCGCGTGCTCGACACCGGTGTCACCGTGCACCTCGGTCCCCGCGGCACCAACGCCGACCTGCGTCTGCGCCGCGCGCTGCGCGGGCGCGAGGTCAAGGACCTCATCGTCGTCCCACTGCGCTCCGGCACCGCCGTCGTCGGCTGCCTCGAGGTGGCCGACCGCCTCCACGACCTGGCGACGTTCGGCGCGGCCGACGTCCGTCTGCTGGAGACGCTCGCCGCGCACGCCGCCGTCGCGGTGGAGAACTCGCGGCTGGTCGAGCGGCTGCGCTACGACGCCTACCACGACACGACCACCGGGCTGCCCAACCGGCGGCGCCTGGTCGAGGCGGTGGAGGCCGCGATCGCGGTCGACCCGGTGCCCGACGAGGTCGTCGCGCTGCTGGAGTTCGACATCGACGCACTGCGCGGCGTCAACGAGACGCTCGGGCACAAAGCGGGCGACCGGCTGCTCGCCGAGGTCGGCGGCCGGCTCCGTTCACACGCTCCCGACGGCGCACTGGTGGCCCGCCTGGGCGGCGACGAGTTCGCGGTCCTGCTCCGGGCCTCCGGCGTCGAGGGAGTGGTGGCGCTCGCCACCGAGCTCCGCCGGGTCGCGATCGAACCGTTCCCGCTGGAGAACTTCACGATCGAGGTCGGCGCCGCGGTCGGCGTCGTGCTCTTCCCCGACCACGGCGACGACAGCGAGTCGCTGTTCCGCCGGGTCGACGCGGCCACCGACGCGGCGAAGGCGTCACCGCGTGGCGTCGCGGTGTACGCGACGACGATGGAGTCGCGCAGCGTCCACCGGCTGAGCCTGGTGCCCGAACTGCGCCGAGCCATCGAGCGGGACGAACTGACCGTGCACTACCAGCCCAAGGTCGCGCTCTCCTCGCGCGAGCTGATCGGCGTGGAGTGCCTGGTGCGGTGGGAGCACCCCGACCAGGGCCTGCTCATGCCGGGCGAGTTCGTACCGGTCGCCGAACACACCGGCCTGATCGGGCCGCTCACCCGCTGGGTGCTCCGGGCCGCGCTCGCCGAATGCCGGCGCTGGCAGGACCGCGGCCGTCCCCTCGGCGTTTCGGTCAATCTCTCGGCCCGAACGCTCGAAGATCCCGACTTCCCGGACGACCTGGACCACCTGTTGGACGAGGCCGGCGTACCTGCCGGGCAGCTGACGCTGGAGATCATCGAGGGCGGGGCGTTGACCGACGCCGAGCGTCCGCTGGCGACACTGCGCCGCCTGGCCGAGCGCGGGGTGCGGCTCTCCCTCGACGACTTCGGGGTCGGCACGTCCTCGTTCAGCTACCTGCGCACGATCCCCGTGCACGAGATCAAGATCGACCGCTCGTTCGTGCTCGGAATGAACACCGACGCCGCGGACCTGGGCATCGTCCGGTCGATCGTCGGTCTCGGTCAGCACCTCGGGCTGTCGGTGGTGGCCGAGGGCGTGGAGAGCGAGCGGGCGCTGGCGCATCTCGAGGAGATGGGCTGCGACATCGCACAGGGCTTCCTGTTCGCGCGCCCGCTGCCGCCCGACCGGCTCTCCGCCTGGGTCACCGCGCGGACGTCCTCGTCCACCGACACCGCCGCGGACGCCTCCGCCGACGCCGACGAGGCGACGCGCCGGTTGCGCGTCGTCGGTCAGCACGGATAAGCGCAGGTCGACGCGGTTTTTCGCCGGACCGGGGATACCGATTTCGCATGTGCGGGGCGGGCCGTGTAATCTTTGCAGCGGCTCGCAAGGCCCCCTTAGCTCAGTCGGCAGAGCGTCTCCATGGTAAGGAGAAGGTCTACGGTTCGATTCCGTAAGGGGGCTCCGATCCCGACCTAGGTCGGTTGCCCGGCAGTGGAGTTTCTCTTGCTGCCAATGGCGGTGTAGCTCAGATGGCAGAGCAAGCGGCTCATAATCGCTGTGTCGCCGGTTCAAGTCCGGCCACCGCTACCGTGCCAGGTAAGCTTGTAGGTCGAGCACCGAACCCGATTACGTAGAAAGAGGCACTTCCGTGGCCGCCACCGACGTCCGACCGAAGATCACGATGGCTTGCGTGGAGTGCAAGAACCGCAACTACATCACCAAGAAGAACCGGCGGAACGACCCCGACCGGCTCGAGGTGAAGAAGTTCTGCCCCAACTGCGGCAAGCACCAGCCCCACCGCGAGACCCGCTGACCTTCCGCGGCTCCCCGCACAAACATCACGAATGGCGCCACCCCACCGGGGTCGGCGCCATTCGTGTTCGATGGGGCTGGGCGGTGGCTCGATGGCTCGGGGTGCTCCGCTGAGTCGGGATTCGCAGTCGAGCATGGATTCGCTGGCACGGCCTGGGCGGCCAGCTGGGGTTCCCGGCACTTCCACGCGCTTGTCGGCGGCCCCTGGGACCCCGCTGCTGGGGATCGCGCTGTGGACGTCCGCGCCGTGGTCCGCGTGCTGTGGTGAGTGTGCGCGGGTGAGGCGCTCCAGGGTTTCGGACCTCGGGTTCTACGCCTCGGGGCGCCGCGTTCGAGGGCTTTGCGCTGGACGGCGCTCCGCCTTGGGTCTGGCGGTGTCTACGAACGGGTGCCGGCGTGCATCGCCTCGGCGCCGACGAGTTGTCGGGCCTACGACGAGTTTCCGGGGCTACGCGGGACTCCGGTAGGGCCGAGATGTCGTCGTAGGGCCGAGATGTCGTCGTAGACCCGGGGAAGCCCCATCCCGCTCCATGCGCGGACGCCCTCCTCTCCTTCTGGAGCTTGCGCGTGCTCCGCACCTGCATCGCGTTCTGCGGTCCGTAGGGGCCCGCCCCGAGTTCGCTGGGTTCGCTGCCGTGCTTTGCGTAGTCGCGTGTCGGGACGTGTCCGGGTGCCGCGATACTCCGTTTCTGCGCGCATGCCGCACCATCCGCCGGTCGCGGCCTTGCGCCCCAGTCCCGCGCCTGCGTTTTGCGCCCCAGTCCCGCGCCTGCGCTTTGCGCCCCAGTCCCGTGCGCCGCGCCTTGCGCTCCGGTCCCGTGCGCCGCGCTTTGCACCTCAAGCCCGCGCGCCTCGCATCTAGGCTGCGTCTCCTGTGTGCCGAGCTGCGTCGGGCCGCACCTCCCCGCGTCCCGCGCCGGCATTCGAGGCCCCGCTCGTCGCTTCGGGTACGGAGCGGTGTGGGCTGTGCCTCGGTTCCGGCTCGTGGCGGACGCTGTGCCTGTAGTTCCCGGTAGGTTGCGTGGAAACCGACCCCGAAGGAGGCGCCGTGGCCGACCGGACCTGGAGTGCGCTGGTGGGCGCCCTGTGAGCGCCCTGGATGCGATCGGGCGCACGTACCCGAAGACCGCTCCCTACGAGGTCGGACGCGAGAAGATCCGCGAATTCGCCGAAGCGATCGGGGACACCAACTCGGCCTACCTCGACGCGGCCGCGGCGCAGAAGTTGGGGCACCCGGACGTGATCGCCCCGCCGACTTTTCCGATCATCTTCACGATGCGGTCCACGCGCCCGGCGGTGTTCGATCCCGAGATCGGCATGGACTACGCGCGTGTGGTCCACGGTGAGCAGCGGTTCGTCTACACCCGCCCGGTGCGCGCCGGGGACCGCCTCGTCTGCGAGACGCAGATCGAGGACGTGAAGCTGCGTGCCGGCAGCATCTTCCTGTCGATGCGCACCGACGTCACTACCGAGGACGGCGAGCCCGTGCTGGCCGCGTACGCGCTGATCGTCTCCCGCGCCGCTGAGAAGGAGGGCTGATGGCCGCCACCATCTCCTACGACGACGTGGAGGTCGGCACCGAGCTGCCGCCCAAGACGTTCCCGATCCAGCGGTCGAACCTGGTCCAGTACGCGGGCGCCTCCGGCGACTTCAACGTCATCCACTGGAACGAGCGGGTCGCGGTCTCGGTGGGTCTGCCCAACGTGATCGCGCACGGCATGTTCACGATGGCCGAGGCCAGCCGCATCCTCACCGAGTGGGTCGGTGACCCCGGCGCGGTCGTCGACTACGGCGTCCGGTTCACCAAGCCGGTGCCGGTGCCCGACGACGACCGGGGCGCGACGCTCGAGGTCACCGCGAAGATCTCGGAGAAGCTCGACGACCGGCGCGTGAGCGTGGACCTCACCGCGCGCGCCGGCGACGACAAGGTGCTCGGGCGAGCCAAGGCGATCGTCCAACTCGCCTGACGAGGCGCCCCGCGAGAGCGGGGCTCACGTCGGCCTTGACTAAGTAGTGATTGGTCAATAACTTAGGGCGCATGGCAACGCGACTGAGCGCCGACGAGCGACGCAAGATGGTGCTCGACGCCGCGCTGAGCGAATTCGCCCGCGGTGGGCTCGACGGCACGAGCACCGAGACGATCGCCCACCGGGCCGGCATCAGCCAGCCCTACCTCTTCCGGCTCTTCCCCACCAAGAAGGCGCTGTTCGTCGCCGCGGTCGAGCAGTGCTTCCAGCTGATCCTCGACACGTTCGAAGAGGCCACCGAGGGCCTCGCCGGCGAAAACGCGATGATCGCGATGGGGGAGGCCTACGCCAAGCTCATCGGCGACCGCGGCCTCCTGATGCTCCAGATGCAGGCCTACTCGCGCTGTGACGACGAGGAGGTCCGCATCGCCACCCGGGAGGGTTACGGCCGGCTCTGGCAGGCCGTGGAGCGCATCGGTGGGTGCGACGAGGAATCGGTCCGCCAGTTCTTCGCCTACGGCATGCTCTGGAACGTCGTCGCGGCGATGAACCTCGACGAGTACGACGCTCCGTGGGCGCAGATGTGCCTGCCCGAGGACATGCGCGGCAAGCTGAACTTCGACTAGTACGGGTCCCGGCGCGGCCGGGACTTCTTTTTGACCATTGAAGTTAGTGACCAATCACTACTTGGGAGCGGGACATGCCACCCAACACCACACGCTGGACGTTCCTCGTCACCACGCTCGCCGCGTTCATGGTGTCCCTGGACAACCTGGTCGTGACGACCGCGCTGCCGGCGATCCGCACCGCGCTCGACGCCGACCTCGAAGACCTCGAATGGACCGTCAACGCGTACACGCTGACGTTCGGCGTCCTGCTGCTCACCGGCGCCTCGCTCGGCGAACGCTTCGGACGACGCCGGATCCTCGGGCTGGGCATCGCGCTCTTCACGGTCGCGTCCGCGCTGGCCGCGTTGGCGCCGAACATCGGGACGCTGATCGCCGCCCGCGCGGTGCAGGGCGTCGGCGGCGCGATGATCCTGCCGCTCACGCTGACGCTGCTCTCGGCCGCGGTGTCACCCGAACGGCGTGGGGCCGCGCTGGGCGTCTGGGGTGCGGTGTCCGGGCTCGGCGTCGCGTTCGGGCCGCTCGTCGGCGGCGCGATAGTGGACGGCTGGGCGTGGCAGTGGATCTTCTGGATCAACGTCCCGGTGGGCCTGGCACTGGCGCCGATCGCACTGCGCCGCCTCGCACCCGACCGCGGCGCCGCCCAGCGGCTCGACCTGCCCGGTCTCGCGCTCGTCACGGTCGGCCTGTTCGGCGTGGTCTGGGGGCTCGTCCGGGGCAACGCGGCCGGTTGGGGGAGCCTCGAGGTCGTCGGCTCGCTGGTCGCGGGCGGCGTCGTCACGGCGCTGTTCGTCGCCTGGGAGGCCCGCACCGAGCACCCGATGCTGCCGCTGCGCCTGTTCCGCAGCCGTGGGTTCGCCGCGAGCAACGTCACCGCGCTGCTGTTCAGCTTCGGGATGTTCGGCTCGATCTTCCTGCTCGCGCAGTTCCTGCAGACCGTGCAGGGATCCGGTCCGTTCGAGGCCGGTCTGAAGATGCTGCCGTGGACGGCGATGCCGATGCTCGTCGCGCCGCTGGCCGGGCCGCTGTCCGACCGCATCGGCGGGCGTCCGCTGCTGGTCGTCGGGCTGCTCATGCAGGCGGCCGGGCTCGCCTGGCTGGCCGCGAACATGTCGGCCGACACGCCCTACTCGACGCAGTGGCCGGCGTTCGTGGTCTCCGGCATCGGGATGGCGCTGTTCTTCGTCCCGATCGCCAACGTGGTGCTCGGGTCCGTGCCGGAGAGGGACACCGGTGTGGCGTCGGGTGCGAACAACGCGATCCGCGAGATCGGCGGGGTGTTCGGGGTGGCGGTGCTGGCCGCGGTGTTCTCGCACACCGGCAGCTACGCCTCGGCCCAGGAGTACTCCGACGGGACGAGCATCGCGACCTGGGTCGGAGCGGGTGTGGTGCTGGCCGGGGCGGTCGCCGCCCTCTTCGTGCCGGGCCTCCGCAAGCCCGCCGCGGACCCGGCGCCGCTGCCGGTCCGTGAGCCCGAGCCGATCGCGGCCTGACGGCCGGCCAAAGCGGTCCCCTTCCGGCGCGCTGGAGCCCGCCGGAAGGGGACCGCTTCGGGCGGCTCGCGGGCGGCTTGGTGCCGGGCGGTGGTCACAGTGGATGGCTTGCCGCCGGCCCCGCGCGGCGCCCGTCCCGCACTCGGTTCGCCGCGTGGCGTAATGAAAACGAAAGCCCGGTGCCGACGCACCGGGCTTTCGGCAGGAGCGGGGTTCAGTGCGCTTCGGCCAGCAGCTTCTGCAGACGGCTGACGCCCTCGACGATGTCGTCGTCGCCGAGCGCGTAGGACAGGCGGAGGTATCCGGGCGTGCCGAACGCCTCACCGGGGACGACCGCGACCTCGGCCTCGTCGAGGATCACCGACGCGAGCTGGGCGGACGACTCGATCGTGACGCCACGCAGCGACCGGCCGATCAGGCCCTTGACCGACGGGTACGCGTAGAACGCGCCCTTCGGCTCCGGGCAGAACACGCCGTCGATCTCGTTGAGCATGCGGACGATCGTCTGGCGGCGCCGGTCGAACGCGACCTTCATCTCGTCGACCGCCGACAGGTCACCCGAGACGGCGGCCAGCGCGGCCCGCTGCGCCACGTTGCAGACGTTCGACGTCGCGTGCGACTGCAGGTTGGAGGCGGCCTTCACGACGTCGGCCGGGCCGATGAGCCACCCGACGCGCCAGCCGGTCATCGCGTAGGTCTTGGCGACGCCGTTGAGGATCACGGTCTGGTCGGCGAGCTCCGGGACGGCCTTCACGATCGAGACGAACTCGGTGTCGCCGTAGACGAGGTGCTCGTAGATCTCGTCCGTGATCACCCAGATGCCGTGCTCGAGCGCCCAGCGGCCGATCTCCTCGACCTGCTCGGCGGTGTACACGCTGCCGGTGGGGTTCGACGGCGAGCAGAAGAGCAGCGCCTTGGTGCGTGGGGTCCTGGCCGCTTCCAGCTGCGCGACCGTCACCAGGTAGTCCTGGGTTTCGTCGGCGACCACGTCGACCGGCACGCCGCCGGCCAGGCGGATGGCCTCCGGGTAGGTGGTCCAGTACGGCGCGGGGAGGATGACCTCGTCGCCGTCGTCGACGAGCGTCGCGAACGCCTCGTAGACGGCCTGCTTGCCGCCGTTGGTGACCAGGATCTGGTTCGCCGCGACCTCGACGCCGGTGTCACGCAGGGTCTTGGCGGCGATCGCCTTCTTCAGGTCGGGCAGACCGGCGGCCGGGGTGTAGCGGTGGTTCGCCGGGTCGCTGCAGGCGGCGATCGCGGCCTGCACGACGTAGTCGGGGGTGGGGAAATCGGGCTCGCCCGCGCCGAAGCCGATCACCGGACGCCCGGCCGCCTTCAGGGCCTTGGCCTTGGCGTCAACGGCGAGGGTGGCGGATTCGGCGATGGCGCCCACCTTGCTCGAGATGCGGCGGGCGGGGCTGGTGTCTGCTGCGGTCATGCCTCTTACTCTGGCAGACGCGTCACCCGGGTTGCGGGGCACCGGTTTGGGATAAACGTGGCCGACCCCGTAGACTCATCGCTCTGGGGCGCGCCGACGCCCGACCCGCCACCCCTGGTTGGACGGCGGGTTGTCGTCGCGCTCGCCCTCAGGAAGTATGTTGCAAGCGCGCCACCCAGTGGCGCGAAGGGGTGTAGCTCAATTGGCAGAGCAGCGGTCTCCAAAACCGCAGGCTGCAGGTTCAAGTCCTGTCACCCCTGCGCAGAACACACATGACGACGAACGTGGCTGGGAACGACCGACGACGGAAGAAGGCAGATCCGGTGGCGGACAGTAAGGGCGGCGCCCAGGATGTCGCTGCCGCAGAGCGGTCTGCGTCCGACGACTCGTCGAAGCCGCCCAAGAAGCCGACGGGCGGCGGCAAGGGCCCGGGCGACAAGGGCCCGCGCAAGGGCACCAAGGAGCGTCGCCCCAACCCGATCTCCCGGTTGATTCGCTTCATCCGCGAGGTCGTGGCCGAGCTGCGCAAGGTCATCTGGCCGACGCGCAAGGAGCTGATCACCTACACGTCGGTGGTCGTCGTCTTCGTGACGATCATGACCGCGATCGTGTGGGGCCTGGACGCCGGTGTCGCCAAGCTGGTGATGTGGGCGTTCGGAGCCAACAGCGACTCCTAGTTCCACTCCGAGGCCGGCCCGCTCAGCGGGTTGGCCTCGTGCCGCGTTCGCGTGCGGAACAATGTATTGACACCCCACAGACAGAGAAGAGCCATCGCGTGCCCGACTACGACGAGGAATACCGCCTTCCCGAGGGAGGCGAGACCGAAGCCCTGTCCGACGACGCCGAGGCGTCGGCCGACGTCGAGGCGGTCCAGGCTCCGGCACCCGTGGTCGAGGAGGACGAAGACCCCGTCGAGGAGCTGCGCCGCGCCCTGCGGATGGCTCCCGGTGAGTGGTACGTCGTGCACTCCTACGCGGGCTACGAGAACAAGGTCAAGACGAACCTCGAGAGCCGCATCAACTCGCTGAACGTCGAGGACTTCATCTTCCAGATCGAGGTGCCCACCCAGGAGGTCACCGAGGTCAAGAACGGCAAGCGGCAGCAGGTCCAGTCGAAGGTCTTCCCCGGCTACCTGCTGGTCCGGATGGAGCTGACGCCGGAGTCCTGGTCCGCGGTGCGCAACACGCCCGGTGTGACCGGCTTCGTCGGCGCCACCTCGCGAGCCGACCGGCCGAGCCCGCTGAGCCTCGAAGAGGTCGTGAAGATCCTCGCGCCGACCGTGCAGAAAGAGGTCAAGGCGCCGGTCAAGGTCGTCGACTTCGAGGTCGGCGATTCGGTCACGGTCACCGAGGGCGCGTTCGCCACGCTGCCGGCGTCGATCAGCGAAATTAATCCGGACGCCCAGAAGTTGAAGGTGCTGGTCTCGATCTTCGGTCGTGAGACCCCGGTCGAGCTCAACTTCAACCAGGTTTCGAAGATCTAAGTTTCCTCCGGAGATACCGGGGGTCTGCAGTAAAGCCCAGGAAGCCCAGGAAGATGCCTCCCAAGAAGAAGAAGCTTTCCGCGATCATCAAGCTCCAGATCAAGGCCGGCGCCGCGACGCCGGCCCCGCCGGTGGGCCCCGCGCTGGGTCAGCACGGCGTGAACATCATGGAGTTCTGCAAGGCCTACAACGCGGCCACCGAGTCGCAGCGGGGCGACATCGTCCCGGTCGAGATCTCGGTCTACGAGGACCGCTCGTTCACGTTCGTCACCAAGACCCCGCCGGCCGCGCGGCTGCTGCTCAAGGCCGCCGGTGTGCCGAAGGGCTCGGGCGAGCCGCACAAGACGAAGGTCGCCACGGTCACCCGTGACCAGGTCCGCGAGATCGCCCAGACCAAGATGGTCGACTTGAACGCGATCGACATCGACCAGGCCGAGAAGATCATCGCGGGCACCGCCCGTTCGATGGGCATCACGGTCCAGGACTGACTCAGTAGTTAGTGGGAGAGCCGGGCGCGGCTCATTCACCACAACTCCATAGCTTTCAGGAGAAGCAAATGCAGCGCAGCAAGGCCTACCGCGCAGCCGCGGAGACCATTGACAAGACCAAGCTCTACAGCCCGCTGGAGGCGGCGCGGCTGGCCAAGAGCACCAGCACCACCAAGTACGACGCGACCGTCGAGGTCGCGATCCGGCTGGGCGTCGACCCGCGCAAGGCCGACCAGATGGTGCGTGGCACGGTCAACCTGCCGCACGGCACCGGTAAGACCGCTCGGGTCATCGTGTTCGCGGTGGGCGACAAGGCCGCGCAGGCCGAGTCCGCCGGCGCCGACGCGGTCGGCTCGGACGACCTGATCGAGCGGATCCAGGGCGGGTGGCTGGACTTCGACGCCGCCATCGCGACCCCGGACCAGATGTCCAAGGTCGGCAAGATCGCGCGGATCCTGGGCCCGCGCGGCCTCATGCCGAACCCGAAGACGGGCACGGTCACGCCGGACGTCACCAAGGCCGTGAACGAGATCAAGGGCGGAAAGATCAACTTCCGCGTCGACAAGCAGGCCAACCTGCACCTCGTGATCGGCAAGGCGAGCTTCGACGACACGAAGCTGGTCGAGAACTACGCGGCGGCGCTCGACGAGATCAACCGGGCGAAGCCGAGTGCGGCGAAGGGCAAGTTCCTGAAGAAGGTCACCTTCACCACCACGATGGGCCCGGGCATCCCGGTCGACCCGAACCGCGCGCGTAACCTCACCGAGGAAGACCCCGCGGTCTGAATCACCTGATCGAGAAGGGCGGCCCCAGGCGGGGCCGCCCTTTTTCGTGTTTCGCTGGAGTTCAGGTACGCTTTGGAGCGACATTCCACCGAAGACCGCTGGTCGCTGCGCTCGCGCAGCCGAAGGTCCCGCTGAAAACGCGGGCGACCCGCGCAGGCCGGACGGTCGCCATTGGTTTCTCCTTTGTGCTGCCCCGTGCGCCTGCGCCGGGGCGTCTCTCGTTTCTGGCGGATGTAGACCAGCCCGAGTTACGAGAGAGGAGGCCCATGGCTGACACGCAGGTTCGCCCCGACAAGGCGTCCGCGGTGGCTGAGCTCACCGGTGGATTCCGCGACTCGTCCGCGGCGGTGCTCACCGAGTACCGCGGTCTGACGATGGCGCAGATGACTGAGCTGCGTCGCTCGCTCGGACGCGAGACGACCTACGCGGTGACCAAGAACACGCTGGCCAAGATCGCCGCGCGCGACGCCGGTATCACCGACCTCGACGAGCTGCTGACCGGTCCCACCGCGATCGCGTTCGTCAAGGGTGACCCGGTCGAGGCCGCCAAGGGCCTGCGGGACTTCGCGAAGGCGAACCCGCTGCTGGTCGTCAAGGGTGGTGTCCTCGACGGGAAGACCCTTTCCGCCGACGACATCAAGAAGCTGGCCGACCTCGAGTCGCGCGAGGTTCTGCTCGCGAAGCTCGCCGGCGCCATGCAGGCCAAGATGGCTCAGGCGGCGGCGACGTTCAACGCGCTGCCCACTCAGCTCGCCCGGCTCGCCCAGGCGCTGCAGGAGAAGAAGGCCGCCGAAGGCGGCGCCGAGGCTCCGGCCGAGGCACCCGCCGACGAGGCCTGAGTCTCGCCGCACGAAAACCACGCTGGGGTGAACGATCCCCGGCACCCCAACCTGAAAGGAACCGCCTGACATGGCGAAGCTCAGCTCGGCCGACCTGCTCGAGTCGTTCAAGGAAATGACGCTCATCGAGCTCTCCGAGTTCGTGAAGCTCTTCGAGGAGACCTTCGACGTCAAGGCCGCCGCTCCGGCTGCCGTCGCCGTTGCCGGCCCGGCCGGCCCCGGTGCCGCCGCTGAGGCCCCCGAGGAGAAGGACGAGTTCGACGTCGTCCTCGAGTCGGCCGGCGACAAGAAGATCCAGGTCATCAAGGAGGTGCGTGCCCTCACCAGCCTCGGCCTGAAGGAGGCCAAGGACCTGGTCGACGGCGCGCCCAAGCCCGTCCTGGAGAAGGCCAACAAGGAGACCGCCGACAAGGCGAAGGCTCAGCTCGAGGCCGCCGGCGCCACGGTGTCGGTCAAGTAAGTCTGTCGAAAAAAGCCCCGCCCCGGTCACACCGGGGCGGGGCTTTTTTTAGCGCCACCTGTCGGTGAGCGCCCCGTACACAAAAATCGGGTTACCGACGAGGTACCGCTTCCAGAGCCGGCGCGGCTCGGTGGCCAGCCGGTACGCCCACTCCATGCCGTACTTCTGCACCGCCGCCGGCGCCGAGGGCTTGTTGCCGGCGTGGAAGTCGAACGCCGCCCCGACCGGCACCACCGTGCAGTTCAGCCGCTTCGTGTACGCGGCCACGAACTCGTCCTGCCGGGGGGTGCCGAGCCCGACCCAGAACACGTCCGGCTTGGCGGCTGCGACGCGGGCCACCAGCTCGTCGGCCTCCTCCGGGGTGAGCGGGCGGAAGGGCGGGGACTCCACCCCGACGAACTCCGCACCGGGGAAACGCTCGCCCAGCTTCTCCGCGAGCTTGGCCACGGTTTCCGGGGACGCCCCGTACAGGTAGTGCTTGAGGCCTTTCGCGCGCCCCTGGTCGATCGTGTCGGCCATCAGGTCGGGCCCGTACGTACGCGCGTTCATGTCCGGGTACCCGCGACGCCGACCCACCATCGCCACGTAGTGACCGTCGGCGAAGTTGATGTCGGCGTCGTTGAGCAGCGCCCGGAATTTCTCGTCCCGGACCGCGAGCGACAGCGTGTACGCGTTGCACAGGTGCGTGGCCCGGGCCTGGCCGTAGTGCGAGTCGACGACCAGATCAGCCGCCGGCTGCCGGGTGACTGCTTCGATATGGACACCGCAGCACACGAACGTGCCCGGCCGCGTAGACGTCGTCATAGCTATCGGAGCTTAGTTGTAGAAGCGTCAGCGACGAAAAGTCGCCTGGTGCTCCAGGAACCACTCGTAGACGCTGCGGATGCCGTCGCGGAGTTCGACCGTCGGTTCCCAGCCCAGTGACTTGATGCGTGACACGTCGAGCACCTTGCGCGGCGTGCCGTCGGGCTTCGAGGTGTCGTGCGTGAACTCGCCCTCGTATCCGACGACGTCCGCGATCATCTGCACGAGTTCGTCGATCGTGACGTCCTCGCCGACCCCGATGTTGATCGGCGCCGGGTCGTCGTAGCGCTCGAGCAGCACCAGGCAGGCGCGGGCCAGGTCGTCGGTGTGCAGGAATTCGCGGCGCGGGGTGCCGGTCCCGTAGATCGTGAAGGTCTTTTCGTACCGGGTCTCGTGCATCCGACGCATCACCATCGGCATCACGTGCGCGCCCGGGATCTCGAAGTTGTCACCCGGCCCGTACAGGTTCGTCGGCATCGCGGAGATGAAGCTGCGGCCGTACTGGCGCCGGATCGCCTGCACCTGCATCACGCCGGAGATCTTCGCGATCGCGTACGCGTCGTTGGTCTCCTCCAGCGGCCCGGTGAGCAGCGAATCCTCCCGGATCGGCTGCGGGGCGAACTTGGGGTAGATGCAGCTCGAGCCGAGGAACAGGAAGCGGGTGACGCCGAACTCGCTCGCGGCGTCCAGCAGGTTGGTCTGGATCCGCAGGTTGTCGGAGAGGAACTCCGCCGGGTACGTGGAGTTCGCGAAGATGCCCCCGACCTTCGCGGCGGCGTCGATGACGTACTCCGGCTTCACCTCGTCGAAGAACGCACGCACCGACTCGCGGTCACGCAGATCGAGCTCCTTCGACCGGCGTCCGACCAGGTTGGTGAAGCCGACCGACTCGAAGTACCGCCAGAGCGCCGAGCCCACGAGGCCGCCGTGGCCGGCGATGTAGACCCGAGCGTCACGGGGGACCGGGTGGTGGAACAAGGCGTGTCCTCTCCGGGTAGTAACGTCTGGCGCCAGCGTATCCAAGCCTGTGGAGAGCCTCCCGCCGTGAAGATCGTGATAGCGCACAACCGCTACGTCTCGGCCAATCCGTCGGGTGAGAACACGGTCGTCGACCTGGAATCACGGCTGCTCGCCGAGGCCGGCATCACCGTGCTGCCGTTCCAGCGCAGTTCCGACGAGATCGCGTCGCTCTCCAAGGGCCAGAAGGCGTTCCTGCCGATCTCGCCGATCTACGCGCGTCAGGCGCAGCAGGCGCTTTCCGCGTTGCTGACCTCCGAAAAGCCGGACGTGCTTCATCTGCACAACCCCTACCCGCTGCTGTCGCCGTGGGTGATCCGTACCGCGCACGCCCACGGCGTCCCGGTCGTCCATACCGTGCACAACTTCCGGCAGGTCTGCGCCAACGGCCTGTACTTCCGGGACGGGCACGCCTGCCACGACTGCCTGGGCAAGTCGTTCCCGTACCCGGCCGTGCAGCACTCCTGCTACCGCGGCTCCAAGGCGCAGAGCGCGCTGATGGCGACCACGCTCGCGGTGCACCGCGGCACCTGGCACTCCGTCGACCGCTACCTGGCGCTCACGCCGGCGATCGCCGATCACCTGCGGTCGTTCGGCATCGAGGATTCGCACATCACGGTGAAGCCCAACGGCGTCCCGGACCCGGGCCGGCATTCCCAGGCCGGGAACGGGTTGCTGTTCGTCGGCCGGTTCTCCGCCGAAAAAGGCCTCGACCTCCTGTTGGACGCCTGGCAGCGGCACGCCGAAGGGTCGCTGGGCACGCTCCGGCTGATCGGCGACGGACCGCTGGCCTCGTCGGTGGCCTCCGTGGCCGCCGGTCGGGCCGACATCGAACTGCTCGGGCGCCGCACCCACGAGGAGGTGCAGGAGGCCATGCGCGCGTCGGCGGCCCTGGTGACCCCCTCGACGTGGGACGAGGTGTGCCCGATGGTGGTGGTGGAGGCGCTGGCCAACGCCCGCCCGGTGCTGGCCACCGCGATGGGGGGCCTGCCGTACCTCGTCGGTGAGGGGGCGGCGGGCTGGACCGTGCCGCCGGACGTGGACGCGCTCGCCGCGATCCTGCCGCGCGTGGTGGCCGAGGCGCCCGGCCTGGCCGACGCCGCCCGGGCCCGGTACGAGGAGAAGTTCTCCACAAAAGTGACCACGGCCGCGCTGATCGGCGTGTACGAGGAACTGGCTTCGAAGTTTCCCTCGAAGTTCACAGGATAAGAGTGGATATAGCTGGCGAGTACCGTCAGTGGCTCGGACGACGCAATGCGAGAATCAACGGGACCGATGCAGAAAGCATCGCGTCCACTGTGCGGTAGCGCTACGGGGCAACGGCGCGGCCGTGCAGCAGTACAGGTACGCACACAGCGACCCGGAGGATTCAGCACAGCCGTGGTGAACCAGCAGCGCGTCAGCCCCGCCTTCCCGGTGCTCGATTCCGATCGATGGACGAGCAGGCACACCCGCTTCGCGACGATCGGCGCGGTGATCGTCGCGATCGCCTGGCTGCTCGAAGCCGCCCAGAACAACGCCGCGAACGGAACCAGGGCCGCGATCGGGGCCGCGCTCGCGGTGACCGTCGCCGGTCTGGCGCTGACGCTGCGCGGAGTCACCTGGTCCGGCCTGGCCGTCGGCGGTTTCGTGGTGTTCAGCGGCATCATGTCGTGGACCTGGACCACCACCCGCGAGGTCACCTGGTCGGTCTACGTGATCGGCGCGCTGCTGCTGATCGCCTGGACGTTCCCCTGGGTGCGTGACGCGATCCGGCTACCACGGCTGGGCGCGGCCTGGCTCGGTCTGGCGTACTGGCCGCTGGGCATCATCTCGGCGCTGCTGACCGCGAACGTCTCGATCGCCGGGCAGCGCGTCGCGTACTTCGGGGTGTCGGCCGTGGCCGCGCTCGGCATCCTGGTGGCGCTGCGCCGCACCGGGCGTGACCCGTCGATCGGCGTCGTCACCGCGTTCCTGTTCGCGATCGCCGCGCTGTTCCTGGTCGGCTCCGGCAACCTCCTCGACGACGCCCACGCGGTGCCCGACGGGCCGTGGGGATCGGCGATGACCGGCCGGTTCTGGGGTGGTCCCGGGCTGCTGTACCACCCGAACTCGCTCGCGCTGATCGGCGTGCTGGTCACGTTGCGGATCGCCCCCGACCGGTCGTTCGCCCGCTGGCAGCGGTGGGCGGTGATGGGCGTCACCGGGCTGGTGATCCTGCTGACCAACTCGCGCACGGCGTGGCTGTTCCTGGTCTGCGCGGCCGGTGTGCACCTGCTCGTGCTGGCCCGCAAGCAGTGGTGGACGCGCCGCGGTGCCGCGGTGCCCGACGACGGGCTGCCGGTGCGCTCCTCGTTCCGCGAGGCCGTGGTGGCGGCGGTCGTGCCGATCGTGCTCGTCGGCATGGTGTTCATCGGGATGGGCGGGGTGTCCTCGCTGTTCCAGAGCCGCTACGACAACACGGTGACGGAGCCGAGCACCGCGACCGAGGTGAAGGACTACACCAGCGGCCGGTTCGACACCTGGAAGCAGGTGATCGACGAGTTCGAGGGTGACGCCGTCGTCGCGAAGCTGTTCGGCAACAACTCCGATCCGCGGGGCGCGGTGGTCCGGGAGGACACCGGTCCGGTGGGGGAGCGTCCAGAGCTCACCACCGACAACTCGGCGATCGGCGCGCTGCGCCGCGCGGGCGTCCTCGGGTGCGTCGCGTTCCTGTTCGGGCTCGGGCTGCTGCTGTGGCGCGGGATCCGGCGCGGGGCGCCGGCCTGGTTCACGATCACGGTCGTGGCGTCGCTGGCCACGATCCCGTGGGCCGACTGGCTGCTCGGCGGCGTCGGCGGCACGTTCTGGATCTTCCTGCTCGCCGCCGAGGCCTGGATCGCTTTCGGCCGGTCCGCCCAGCCGGCTCGACGCACCTCTCCGGCGCCGGAGGGCGCCGTGAACCCGTCCCCGGCCGCCGGTGGCCCGGCCGACCCCGCCCCGAGCGGGCCGTCGGTGGGTTCCCGTCCGGTGGCCCCGGACCCGGCGGCGGTGCCCGGCCAGGCCAGCGCTCCGGCCAGCCGCTGACTCCCGGACACGACGAAGGCCGCGCCCCTCATCAGGGCGCGGCCTTCGTCGTCGGGTCAGGTCAGCGGTCGTCCAGGCGGACGGAGCGCCCGGAGAGCTGGTCGTCGAGCTGCTTGATGTCGGCGTCCACCATGATCTGGGCGAGCCGGCGCCAATCGGTGTCGGCCTTCCATCCGAGCTTCCGCTCGGCCTTGCCCGGGTCACCGACCAGCGCGTCGACCTCGGCCGGACGCTCGTACCGCGAGTCGTGCTTGACGTACTTCTCCCAGTCCAGCCCGACGTGCGAGAACGACGCCGCGACGAAGTCGCGCACGGTGGCCGGCACGCCGGTGGCCAGCGCGTAGTCGTCCGGCTCGTCCTGCTGCAGGATCCGCCACATGCCCTCGACGTACTCCGGCGCGTATCCCCAGTCGCGCACCGCGTCGAGGTTGCCGAGGAACAGCTCCTCCTGCAGGCCCGCCGCGATCCGCGCCACCGCCCGGGTGATCTTGCGCGTCACGAACGTCTCACCGCGCCGCGGCGACTCGTGGTTGAACAGGATGCCGTTCGACGCGTGCATCCCGTACGACTCTCGGTAGTTCACCGTCAACCAGTACGAGTACATCTTCGCGACGGCGTAGGGGCTCCGCGGGTGGAACGGCGTCTGCTCGTTCTGCGGCGGCGGCGTCGAGCCGTACAGCTCGGACGTGGAGGCCTGGTAGAACCGCGTCTCGATCTTGGCCGCCCGGATCGCCTCGAGCAGCCGCGCGGTGCCCAGCCCGGTGGTGTCACCGGTGTACTCCGGGATGTCGAAGCTCACCCGCACATGGCTCTGCGCGGCCAGGTTGTACACCTCGGTGGGCTGGATGTCGCGGATCGAGTTGACCAGCCCGCTGGCGTCGGTGACGTCGCCGTAGTGCAGGAACAGCCGGCGGTGGGCCTCGTGCGGGTCCTGGTAGATCGCGTCCAGCCGCTCGGTGTTGAACATCGACGCACGGCGGATGATGCCGTGGACCTCGTAACCCTTCGCGAGCAGCAACTCGGCCAGGTACGACCCGTCCTGCCCGGTGATGCCGGTAACGAATGCCACACGCCTGGGGGTCGGGTCGGTCACTGAGCTGTCCTGTTCTGTCATTGGGGGTCGGGGCTCATCGTACGGCGGCCGCGGGTTCCACCGGCTCGAGCCGCCGGTGAGCGTTCCGGTACAACACGATCATCGCCGCGAGGCCGACCGCCGAGCCGACGAGCATGCCCCACGCCGCACCGCGCAGGTCGTAGGCCAGCGTGCCGACGACCAACGCGACCGCCTGCGCGACGACGAACACGACGTACTGCACGAACAGGCTGCGGACGCGCTGCATCCCGCGCAGCGCCGCGGTGAACGGCACCTGCACGAGGTAGATCAGGGCCTGGATCGCCACCGGGAGCGCGATCGTGCTCGCCTGCGCGTACTTCGGCAGGATGACGTCGAGCACCGGACCGGCGAGCGGCGAGAGCGCGACCGGCACCAGCCCGCACAGCGCGGTCACGGTGAGCGCCTTGCGCAGCAGCCGGCTGATCCCGGCCGCGTCACCGGCACCGGCCAGCCGCGACATCCGCGGCGTCAGCAGGCTGGACACGGCCATCTGCAGGTTCTGCGCCGGCATCAGCAGCCCGTACTGGGCGGCACGCAGCAACGAGAACGCCGTCGGCGTCAGCAGGCCGCTGACGAGCGTGGAGACGAACTGCACCTGAGCCTGCCCGAGCAGCGCGGTGAGCGTCAGCCAGCTGGACAGGTGCCGGGTCTCCCGGATCCATCCGCGCAGGTCGCCCCTCCACGGGCTGATCCGGGTGCGGAGCAGGAACGAAGCCGCCCCCGCGACGCCGCCGAGGCCCCACGCGCACAGGAACACCGCACCGTCGCGGTGGCCGAGCCCGAGCAGAACGACCAAAATCAACGCCTGCACGCCGACGTAGGTCAGGTCGGCGACGAGCGCACGGGCGGGGTTCCGTTCGGCGAGGAAGTAGTACCGCCCGGCGTCGTGGACGAGCACGAACGGCAGGAACGGGGCCAGCCAGATCAGCTCGCCGAAGAACCCGGGACCGACCGCCCACGCGACCACGACCACCAGCGCGGCCGCCGCCCCGAACACCAGGGCGGTCTTGGTGGCGTCGGCGGACTGCCGGGCCCGGTCGGCGTCGCCGTACCGGGCGGAGTAGGTCAGCAACACGTCGCCCACGAGCGCGCGGGCGATACCGATCACGAAGAAGCCGACGCCGATCGCGAACAGCACCGCGCCGGCCTCCGCGGGGGCCAGGAACGGCAGGACGAGCAGACCGGTCGCCGCGTTCGCCCCGGCGCTGACCAGCTGGTCGGCGAGGCCGGCGGCGGCGTTGCCCCGCAGCTTCTTCACTGGGGTTCGTGCGGGGGTGCCACCAGGCCGGCCTTGCGCGCGGACTGGCCGATGCTGGCGAGCAGGAACAACCCGTTCACCACGGTGAACGCGGCCATCAGCCACGGCGTCAGGCCCGGCACGAACGCGATCACCACCCCGCACACCGTCACGACAGCACCGTAGTCGCGCACCAGCTTGACGATGCGCACGGGCAGCGAGGTGGACGTCATCAGGCTCGCCGACGCGGTGTTGGACGAGGCCAGCACCGACGTGACGAGGTTGATCATCCACGTGCCCGCGAACACCGCGACCAGCCAGATCGGCGTCCCCGGAGCGTGCGCCAGCGCCGTCGCGGAGATCGCCGCGACGAGCGAGATCTGCACCGCGACGTCGCACAGGATGTCGACCCGGGCGCCGGCCGGACCGGCCATGCCGGTGACCCGGGCCAGCTGGCCGTCGGAGCAGTCGAGGCTGTACGCGAGCTGCCAGAGCAGCAGTGCGCCGAGGCCCAGGGCCCAGGCCGGCACGTCGTCCCGGGCGGCCGCCGGTGCGAGCGTCACGACCGCGATCGAGGCCGCGAGGCCCAGCGCCAGGTTGATCAGCGTGAGCGCGGACGGCGCCAGCCGCAGGCGATGCGCGGCGACGGCCAGGTAGGAGCCGACACGCTGGTTCACGGTCTCGGTGAACAACCCGCCACCGCGGTGACGGGAGAGGAAGTCGGCGGCGGTGGGCCGGGTGTTCGGTGCGTGGGGCATGGTGCCTGGGCTTCGTGGCGTGGTCTCGGGGCGGGAGCTTTCGGGGCGGGAGTTCTCGGGGCGGGAGTTCTCCGGGCTGGAGCTCTTGGGTGTGGCTGCCGAGTCGGTGCTCTGGGGGGTGGCCCCGGCGTCTGGGCTCGGTGGCGTGGCCGCGGGGGTGGGATCGGGGTTCGGCGGGGTGGCCGTGGCGGCGGCGATCGTGGGCGCGGCGGCCGGGGGGATCGGCGAAGTCATCGGGTCTCGACGTCCAGTTCGTTGGCGCGGGCGAGGTCGGCGTCGAAGTCGACCTCCACCACCCCGAAGCGGGAAATGTCGACCGCACGGAACCGGCTACCGGCGTCCGCGATCGCGGTCTCGACCCCGCGCTCGAAGTAGTCCTGGTCGTCGGCCGCGTCCAGATGCTCGATCAACGTGGCCTTGTCGTCGGCCGCGACGTAGTTGATCCCGACGGCCTCACCCAACGCACCCTCACGGACCTGCTTGGAGAGGTCCTTCACGAACCCGTCGCCGTCGAGGGTGTACTTGACCTCTTCGTCGGCGACCGACTCGGTGTTCACACAGATGAAGCTCGGCCCGGCCTCGACCTGCGCGGCCACGTCCTCCAAGAGCCCGTCGACGAACACGACGTCACCGTTGAGCCAGAGCACCCCACCCGGAGCGGACAGCCGCAACGCCTTGAGCAGGCTCTTGCTGGTGTTCGTCTGGTCGTAGACCTCGTTGTAGACGAACAACGCCTCGGGCGCGGCCTCCATGATGAGGTTCATCTTGAAGCCGACCACGATCGTGACGCGGGCCGCACCCCCGAACGCCGCATCGATCCGGTCGAGCTGGTGCCGCAGGATGCTCTTGCCGTCACGCAAGGGAGTCAAGGTCTTGGGGTGGGGTCGTCCGAGCCGCGTGCCCAGCCCGGCCGCGAGGATCACCACCTGCGGCGCCATCAAGCCATCAACTCCTCGTTCATGTGTCCGCTGTCGTCCCCGCGGGGAGGATAGCGTCCCGTGATCGGTTCACGTCCGGTCGGAAGCCCGGCTGTGGATACCCGGTGGTCACCGATGCGATAGGTGTTGATCATCCCGAGTTCCCGCGGGGTTGGGGCTTTCTCGCCGTGGTTCTCACTGCCGGTGGTTGTTTTTTTGCCTGCGGGCAGCTGGCGGATTCGTTGCTGCGAACGGCTGTCCGCTGGCGTCGGCTTTCCGTTGGCGGCCCTTCTGTGCCGCCTGAGCCTGTGCCGCCTGAGCCTCTCGCCGTCGGAGTCTCTCGCTGCTGGCGTCTCTCGCCGCTGGCAGCCTCGCCGGTGGCGGGATCCCGTTGTCGGCAGCCTCGCCATGGCAGCCTCTTGTGGGGAGCTTCCCGCTGTGGGCAGCCGTCTGCTGTGGGCGGCTTTTCGCCGCCGGCGGGCGGTAGGTGTCTTATCGCGGGCGGCGGTGGCGCCCTACGTGGTCGGAGGGTCCGCGTTCAGCGGTGGAGGCCGGGGTGAGGGGAACGAGAGGGCTCTTGGTCACCGGCGGGAAGGGAGAGCCGTCGCCGGCGCGCTGAACGAAGACGTTGGGCGGCCGGACGGCGTCGTCGTCCTGGTTGTCTTCTTCGGCGGCTTCCTGCCCTTTTGTTGCCGAAGCCGACAAATTAGGTGGAGTATGGCTCGACCGGTTTCCCGCCTTGGCTCGATCGGAGAATCCGGCCGGAGAAGGCGCCGATGCCGCGGGTGCGCCTGAGGCAGATGCGCCGCCGGTGGCTGCACCCGCGGGTGATACGCGGGCGGCAGGTGCGCCTGCGGCGGATGCGCCTGCGGTGGATGCGCCTGCGTTAGGTGCGCCCGGGGTAGGTGTGCCTGCGGTGGGCGCGCCCGCAGAGGCCTGCTTTGCTGCGGCTGGCTTGGGTGCAGCGGGCTTAGTCGGGGCGGGCTTGGCTGCGGCGGACTCGGGTGAGTCAGGCGCCGCAGCAGTGGGCTTATGGGTGGATGCAGCTGGCTTACTAGCGGCTGGCGTAGGTGCTGTCGAGTCGTTCGTAGCTGGCCCGGCAGCGCCTGGCCTGGCACCAGTGGGTGTGGCCGCCGAGGCGGTAACAGGCGAGGTCACTCCGGCCCGGTTCGCAGTGAGCGAATTGGCTGCTGACTGGTCCCTAGCGGGCGAGTCGCCTGCTGCCCGGTTAGCAGCCGGTGAGTTGCCTGCTGCCCGGTTGGCAGCGGGGGAGTTGGCGGTGGCCTGGTTGGCTGCTGTCCGGTTTCCAGCGGGTGAGTCGGCGGCGGCCGGGTTGGCGGCCGCCCGGTTTGCGGCGGCCGAGTTGGTAGCGGGGAAGTCGGTGGCCGCTGAGCTGGCGGCGGGTGGGGTGGCAGGAGCCGAGCTAGCGGCCGGCGGGGTGGCAGGAGCCGAGCTGGCGGTCGGCGGGGTGGCCCCGGGCTGCGGGGGCACGGCTCGGCCGGTCGGGGTGTTCGGCCAGACCTGACGAGCCGGCCAGTTGCCCGCCGGTGACACGGGCGCCGTCGGGGAGAGCGGCTCAGAAGGAGCGTCCACGGGGCGCGGCGGCATGTGCAGCGTTGTCGGCCGGAAATCCAGCGAGACCGGGCCGGGAGGGTAGGGCCCCTCCGACTGCCCATCGCCCGGAGGTGCCTCCACGGGCCGCAGAGCCCGCACCCGCTCGCCGCCCGCCCCCGCTGACGGACCTCCATCAGACCGCCGCTGCTCGAAGCGAGACCCCTCAGAAGGCGCCTGCGCATCCCGAGGCTCCCCAAAACGTGCCGATTCAGGACGCGCCGATTCAGGACGTGCCGATTCGGGCCGCGCTAACCAGGGGCGCACCGATTCAGAGCGAGCCGATTCACGAGGCGTCGATTCAGGGCTCACCAAGTCAGGGCCCTGCGCTTCAGGGCGCACCGGCTCGCTGCGTGCTGACTCGCTGCGTGCTGACTCGCCGCGCGCTTGCTCGGATCGCGCTTGCTCGGATCGTGCCTGGTCGGGCCACGTTTGATCGGGGCGGGACGATTCGGGACGTGCCTGTTCCCGGCGGAGTCCTTCGGGGCGTTCATGCTCAGCGCGAGGAAGCTCAGGGAGCGCCTGCTCGGAGCCGGGCCCACCGAAGCGAGCCTGGCCGGATCGCACCTGGTCAGGCCGCTGCTGGTCAGTTCGCGACTGCCCGGGGCGAGGCCTATCGAAGCGCGGCTGATCTGAGTGCTCGAGCCCTCGCTGCTCGGGCCCCCGCTGCTCGGGCCGCGGCTCGTCGGGTCGCCATTGTTCGGGCCGTGGCTGCTCGGGTCGCCGTTGTTCGGGGCGTGGCTGCTCAGGCCGCCATGTTTCGGGTCCCGTTTGCTCGACGTGCAGTTGGCCGGACCGCGATTGCTCCGGCCGGGCCGCACCGGGGCGTGCCGCTTCGGAGTGAGGCCCTTCGGAGCGAGGCCCTTCGGAGCGAGGCCCTTCGGAGCGGAGCCCTTCGGAGCGGAGCCCTTCGGAGCGGAGCCCTTCGGAGCGAGGGCGGTCGGCGTGAGGGCTGTCGGTGCGCGGCGGCGTTTCTGGACGGCGATCCTCGATGGGGCTGGGGCGCGATCCTGGCGTGGGTGGGCGGAAGCTGGACAGCGTCGGTCCGGGGCGGAACTCGGAGTGCTCCGGAACGGCGCGTAGGCCGGACGGCTCCGGAGGCTGCCTGCCGAACGGGCGCGGGGTCGCGTCGGGCGTGTTGGTCCGGGTCGCGGAATCCCGCTGCTGGTCCGTCGGGGCTCCCCATCGGGGCGCCGGGGACGTGGGTGCGCTCGAAGCCTCGTCGCGAGGTGCATCGCCCTCGCGGCGACCCGCGTCCGGCTCGTCGTGACGCGGTCGCCGGTACGGCTCATCGCGGTCGACCCGCGCACGAGAAAACTCGTCGTGTTCGTCCCGGTCCCGCTCGCGGAAGGGCATCTCCCGCTCGCCGTAGGCGCCCGACGGTTCGCCCCCCTCGCGGTAAGGCTGCTCGCGCTCAGCCCTCTGGCGGAAGGGCCCCTCACGCTCGGGGAATGGCTCCCCCTGCCCGCGGAACGGATCCGGCCGCTCGCCGAACTGCTTCGCCTGCTCGCGGAACGGATCGCCCCGCTCACCCAACTGCTCCGGCCGCTCACCCAACTGTTCCGGCCGCCGGCTCAACTGTTCCGGCCGCTCGCCCAACGGCAGCTGCCGCTCGCCCAACGGCAGCGGTCGCTCGCGGAAGGGATCCGGCCGCTCGCTCGGGGATTCCTCGCGCTCACCCCCCGGGCGCAAAAACCCTTCCCGCTCGCCGAACGGCTCCGCCGGCGCCCCGAACGGCTCCGGCCGCTCACGCCGAAACTCATCGCCCTCGGCTAAAGCCCCCTCCCGAGAGAAGCCCTCCCGAGAAGAGCCCTCCCGAGAAGACCCCTCGCCGAAAGACCCCCGATCAACCCCGTCCGACGAACCCCGAAAACCCGAAACCTCATCCGGATCATCGTCATATGGCCCGTACGGATCGCCGAACGGATCATCCGGCGGCAGATCCGCCCGCGCCGCCCGCACCGGCGCCTGCTCCCCGTGCGGCGTGTCGTCGGCCAGGCCGTCCAGCGCCGTGGCACCCCCGAACGAGCTGAACCGGCCGGTGTCCTCGTCGATCGCGTCGGAGACCTTCGGCAGAGCCGGCGGCCGCACCCCGTAGTGCTGGTACAGCTCGAGCTCCTGCTCGGGCGTCAGCGCGCCGAACGGGCCGGCCGGGTCGAGGTCGGGTGCGGTCTTGACGACGTGCTTCTCGAACGGCAGTTGCAGCCGGTCGCCGTCGAGTTCCGCGTCCCGCACCGGGACGAAAGACTCCTTGGTGCCGAACAACCCGGTGTGGACCGTGACCCACTCCGGCGCCTGCGTCCGGTTGTCGAGGTAGACCTGACCGATTTTGCCGAGCTTGCTACCGGTCGCGTCATAGGCCGTCGCATGCACCAGCGCCTGGGCATGCTCCTGGGTCAACACAGTCCTTGCCTCCGCGATGTCTTCGTTCAGCCGGACAAGGTACCCATCGTCGGAAAGTCCAATCCGTGTGCCTGGTGTGAGGTGAAACGCTCACTGGGCCCGCATGGTTCGCGCGGGGGACACAGTGAGTCAGGAGTCATCGATAGTCACTCCGGTCACAACCGTGTCGAAGTGGTGCATCGCCCACTTCTGACCCGTGATCCGCGCATGACTCGCGGTGTCCCTCCAGCTCATCCTCCACCTGGCCAGGGCGGCATTCATCCGGTGAGGTATCCCCCCACCTGGGGCGCGCCTCTTGACGTGGCGGACCGGCACAGGCACGCTCTTCTCGTAGCGCGCAGCCAGTGCACATGCTCGGTGGCTGAGCGTGACGAGTACCTGAAGTACGGGCTTGTAATTCGAACCCGGTAATTTCGGCCTGCCGAGGTGCGCGGCAGGGCGCGTGGTCGGGCCGGCTCCCGTCGTCCCCCCGATGTTTCGGCAGATGCGGTCTGCGGGGAACACGGTTCAACCGGGAGTTGGGTTCGAGGTGGTTGACGTACGGGGTGTCAAGCCGCCTGCCTGGGGATTCGACAGTAGTGTGCCTTGCGGCTACACTGCTAGTTTGCGCTGCCTTCTGCCTTTCGCACCTCCAGTTTGCTGGAGGTCGATAGGAGTGCGCGCACGACGACCGTTCGGATCCGCAGGTCCTCGGAAGGACGCATCTTGGCAGTCTCCCGCCCCGGCACAAACACTCCTCCCCGTACCGCCGCCGGCAAGCCACAACGCATCTCGTTCGGGAAGATCGCCGAACAGCTCGAGGTGCCGAACCTGCTGGCACTCCAGACGGACTCGTTCGACTGGTTGGTCGGCAACGACGCCTGGCGGTCCCGGGTCACTGGCGACCCGTCGTCGGTCGCCGGTCTGGATGAAATTCTGACGGAGATCTCCCCGATCGAGGACTTCTCGGGGTCGATGTCCCTGTCCTTCTCCAACCCTCGCTTCGAAGAGGTCAAGGCCTCGATCGAGGAGTGCAAGGAGAAGGACCTCACTTACTGCGCTCCGCTGTTCGTGACGGCGGAGTTCACGAACAACACCACTGGCGAGATCAAGAGCCAGACGGTGTTCATGGGCGACTTCCCGATGATGACGCCCAAGGGCACGTTCATCATCAACGGCACCGAGCGCGTCGTCGTCTCCCAGCTCGTGCGTTCGCCGGGCGTGTACTTCGACCGGCAGCCCGACAAGACCTCCGACAAGGACGTCACCAACGTCAAGGTGATCCCGAGCCGGGGTGCCTGGCTTGAGTTCGACGTCGACAAGCGCGACACGATCGGCGTCCGGATCGACCGCAAGCGTCGGCAGGCCGTCACGGTTCTGCTGAAGGCGCTGGGCTGGACGCCGGAGCGGATCCGCGAGCGCTTCGCGCACTCGGAGATCGTCCTCGCGACGCTCGAGAAGGACCACGTCCAGACGCAGGACGAGGCCCTGCTCGACATCTACCGCAAGCTGCGCCCGGGCGAGCCGCCGACGCGCGAGAACGCCCAGACGCTGCTGGACAACCTCTTCTTCAACCCGAAGCGCTACGACCTGGCCAAGGTCGGTCGCTACAAGGTGAACAAGAAGCTCGAGGTCGACGTCCCGATCACGACCGGCGTGCTCACCGAGGACGACATCGTCGCGACGATCGACTACCTGGTGAAGCTGCACGTGGCCGAGGAGGGCTACGAGCCCGACGACATCGACCACTTCGGCAACCGGCGCCTGCGCACGGTCGGCGAGCTGATCCAGAACCAGGTCCGCGTCGGCCTCTCCCGCATGGAGCGGGTCGTCCGCGAGCGCATGACCACGCAGGACGTCGAGGCCATCACGCCGCAGACGCTGATCAACATCCGGCCGGTCGTCGCCTCCATCAAGGAGTTCTTCGGCACCAGCCAGCTGTCGCAGTTCATGGACCAGACCAACCCGCTGGGTGGCCTCACCCACCGGCGCCGGCTCTCGGCGCTCGGCCCCGGTGGTCTGTCCCGTGAGCGTGCGGGCTTCGAGGTCCGCGACGTGCACCCCAGCCACTACGGCCGGATGTGCCCGATCGAGACGCCGGAAGGTCCGAACATCGGTCTGATCGGTGCGCTCTCGACGTTCGCGCGGGTCAACCCGTTCGGCTTCATCGAGACCCCGTACCGCAAGGTCGAGGACGGCGTCGTCACGTCGCAGATCGACTACCTGACCGCGGACGAGGAGGACCGGTACGTCAAGGCCCAGGCCAACGCCATCCTCGACGCCTCCGGCCGCTTCACCGAGGACCGCGTCCTGGTCCGCCGTAAGGGCGGTGAGATCGACTACGTGCCCGGCACCGAGGTCGACTACATGGACGTGTCGCCGCGGCAGATGGTCTCGGTCGCGACCGCGATGATCCCGTTCCTCGAGCACGACGACGCCAACCGCGCGCTCATGGGCGCGAACATGCAGCGTCAGGCCGTGCCGCTGCTCCGTAGCGAGTCGCCGCTGGTCGGCACCGGTATGGAGGCGCGCGCCGCGCAGGACGCCGGTGACGTCGTGCTGGCCGAGCAGGCCGGTGTGGTCGAGGACGTCTGCGCGGACTACGTCACGCTGATGCACGACGACGGCACCCGCCGCACGTACCTGCTGCACAAGTTCCGCCGTTCGAACCAGGGCACCGCCATCAACCAGCGCCCGCTGGTCGAGGAGGGGCAGCGGATCGAGAAGGGCGGCGTCATCGCCGACGGTCCCTGCACCGACGAAGGCGAGATGGCGCTCGGCAAGAACCTGCTGGTCGCGTTCATGCCGTGGGAGGGCCACAACTACGAGGACGCCATCATCCTGAGCCAGCGTCTGGTCCAGGACGACGTCCTCACCTCGATCCACATCGAGGAGCACGAGGTCGACGCCCGCGACACGAAGCTCGGCGCCGAGGAGATCACCCGGGACATCCCGAACGTCTCCGAGGAGGTCCTGGCCGACCTCGACGAGCGGGGCATCGTCCGGATCGGTGCCGACGTCACCACCGGCGACATCCTGGTCGGCAAGGTCACCCCGAAGGGCGAGACCGAGCTGACCCCGGAGGAGCGGCTGCTCCGCGCGATCTTCGGTGAGAAGGCGCGCGAGGTCCGCGACACGTCGCTCAAGGTGCCGCACGGTGAGTCCGGCAAGGTCATCGGCGTCAGCGTGTTCAGCCGGGACGAGGGCGCCGAGCTCTCGCCGGGCGTGAACGAGCTGGTCCGGGTCTACGTCGCCCAGAAGCGCAAGATCCAGGACGGCGACAAGCTCGCCGGCCGCCACGGCAACAAGGGCGTCATCTCGAAGATCCTCCCGGCCGAGGACATGCCGTTCCTCGAGGACGGCACGCCGGTCGACATCGTGCTCAACCCGCTCGGTGTCCCCGGTCGAATGAACCTCGGCCAGGTCCTGGAGACCCACCTCGGGTGGATCGCGTCCCAGGGCTGGAAGGTCGACGGCGACGAGCCGTGGATGAAGGAACTGAAGCGCATCGGCGCCGACGAGGCCGAGCCGAACGTCAACACCGCGACCCCGGTGTTCGACGGTGCCCGCGAGCACGAGATCACGGGGCTGCTGGCCTCGACGATCCCGAACCGCGACGGCGACCGGATGGTCAACGCCGGTGGTAAGGCGCGGCTGTTCGACGGCCGCTCCGGCGAGCCGTTCCCGGAGCCGGTGAGCGTCGGCTACATCTACATCCTGAAGCTGCTCCACCTGGTCGACGACAAGATCCACGCCCGGTCGACCGGCCCGTACTCGATGATCACGCAGCAGCCGCTGGGTGGTAAGGCGCAGTTCGGTGGCCAGCGCTTCGGTGAGATGGAGTGCTGGGCGATGCAGGCCTACGGCGCCGCCTACGCGCTGCAGGAACTGCTCACGATCAAGTCCGACGACGTGCTCGGCCGCGTGAAGGTCTACGAGGCCATCGTCAAGGGCGAGAACATCCCGGAGCCGGGCATTCCGGAGTCGTTCAAGGTTCTGCTGAAGGAACTCCAGTCGCTCTGCCTGAACGTCGAGGTCCTCTCGAGCGACGGTGTGGCCCTGGAGATGCGCGACTCGGACGACGAAGTCTTCCGGGCCGCGGAGGAGCTGGGCATCGACCTGTCTCGTCGCGAGCCGAGCAGCGTCGAAGAGGTGTGAGGTTCCGAGCCGGCGGCGACAGCAGCCGCCGCCGGCTCGTAACGAGGGTCAAGAGCTACACCCAAAGGCAGTAACGAACCTCTAGAAGAGGGACTGAAACACGTGCTTGACGTCAACTTCTTTGACGAGCTGCGAATTGGCCTCGCGACGGCCGACGACATCCGTCAGTGGTCGCACGGCGAGGTGAAGAAGCCGGAGACCATCAACTACCGCACGCTCAAGCCGGAAAAGGACGGGCTCTTCTGCGAGAAGATCTTCGGCCCCACCCGGGACTGGGAGTGCTACTGCGGTAAGTACAAGCGCGTCCGGTTCAAGGGCATCATCTGTGAGCGCTGCGGCGTCGAGGTGACCCGGGCCAAGGTGCGCCGTGAGCGGATGGGCCACATCGAGCTGGCCGCTCCGGTCACCCACATCTGGTACTTCAAGGGCGTCCCGAGCCGGTTGGGCTACCTGCTCGACCTGGCCCCCAAGGACCTCGAGAAGATCATCTACTTCGCGGCCTACCTGATCACGGCCGTCGACACCGAGGCGCGTCACCGCGACATGTCGACGATCGAGGCGGAGATCGCCGTCGAGCGTCGTCGGGTCGAGGAGCGTCGCGACGCCGACATCGACGCGCGCGCCAAGAAGCTCGAGGGCGACCTGGCCGAGCTCGAGGCCGAGGGCGCGAAGAGCGACGTCCGCCGCAAGGTCAAGGAAGGCGGCGAGCGCGAGATGCGCCAGCTGCGCGACCGTGCGCAGCGGGAGATCGACCGTCTCGACGAGGTCCTCGACACGTTCCGCAAGCTCGAGGTCAAGCAGCTGATCCCGGACGAGCTCCTGTTCCGCGAGCTCCGGGACCGGTTCGGCGAGTACTTCGTGGGCGGCATGGGCGCCGAGGCGCTGCAGAAGCTGCTCGAGGGCTTCGACCTGGACGCCGAGGCCGAGAGCCTGCGCGAGACCATCCGGTCGGGCAAGGGCCAGAAGAAGATCCGGGCGCTCAAGCGGCTCAAGGTCGTCGCGGCGTTCCTGAACACCCGTAACTCGCCCATGGGCATGGTGCTCGACTGCGTTCCGGTGATCCCGCCGGACCTGCGGCCGATGGTCCAGCTCGACGGTGGCCGCTTCGCCACCAGCGACCTGAACGACCTGTACCGCCGGGTGATCAACCGGAACAACCGGCTCAAGCGCCTGCTCGACCTGGGTGCGCCGGAGATCATCGTCAACAACGAGAAGCGGATGCTGCAGGAGGCCGTCGACGCGCTGTTCGACAACGGCCGCCGCGGCCGGCCGGTCACCGGCCCGGGTAACCGCCCGCTGAAGTCGCTGTCCGACATGCTCAAGGGCAAGCAGGGCCGGTTCCGCCAGAACCTGCTCGGCAAGCGCGTCGACTACTCCGGCCGTTCGGTCATCGTCGTCGGCCCGCAGCTCAAGCTGCACCAGTGCGGCCTGCCGCGCTACATGGCGCTCGAGCTGTTCAAGCCGTTCGTGATGAAGCGCCTGGTCGACCTGAACCACGCGCAGAACATCAAGTCGGCCAAGCGGATGGTCGAGCGTGCGCGCCCGGTCGTGTGGGACGTCCTCGAAGAGGTCATCTCCGAGCACCCGGTGCTGCTCAACCGCGCACCCACCCTGCACCGTCTGGGCATCCAGGCCTTCGAGCCCCAGCTGGTCGAAGGCAAGGCCATCCAGATCCACCCGCTCGTCTGCACCGCGTTCAACGCGGACTTCGACGGTGACCAGATGGCGGTGCACCTGCCGCTGTCGGCCGAGGCCCAGGCCGAGGCCCGGGTGCTGATGCTCTCGAGCAACAACATCCTGTCGCCGGCGTCGGGTCGCCCGATCACGTCGCCCACGCAGGACATGGTGCTCGGGCTCTACCACCTCACCGCGGTCCGCGAGGGGCGCATCGGCGAGGGCCGGATCTTCGGCTCGGACGCCGAGGCCGTCATGGCCTACGACCTGGGTGAGCTCAACATCCAGACCCCGGTCAAGATCCGCATCGACGGTGCGCCGACGGTCGACAACGGCCCCGGCAAGGAGCCGTGGGTCGCGCCGGAGGACTGGGAGCCGGGTTCGCCGCTGCTCGTCGAGACGACGCTCGGCCGGGTGTTCTTCAACGAGACGCTCCCGACCGACTACCGCTTCGTCAACTACGAGGTGCGCAAGCCGCAGCTCTCGGCGATCGTCAACGACCTCGCCGAGCGCTACCCGAAGGTGCAGGTCGCCGCGACGCTCGACGCCCTCAAGGCGTACGGCTTCCGGTGGGCCACCCGGGCCGGCGTCACCATCTCGATCGACGACGTCGTGACGCCGCCGAGCAAGCCGGAGATCCTCGACCGGTACGAGAAGGACGCCGACAAGATCGAGAAGCAGTACCAGCGCGGTGTGATCACCGGGGAAGAGCGCCGTCAGGAGCTCATCGAGATCTGGACCAAGGCGACGAACGAGGTCGCCAAGGCCATGGAGGCGAACTTCCCGGAGACGAACCCGATCTGGATGATGGTCAACTCGGGTGCCCGAGGAAACATGATCCAGGTCCGGCAGATCGCCGGTATCCGTGGTCTGGTCGCCAACCCCAAGGGTGAGACGATCCCGCGTCCGATCAAGTCCTCGTTCCGTGAGGGCCTGTCGGTGCTGGAGTACTTCATCTCCACCCACGGTGCCCGTAAGGGTCTGGCCGACACCGCCCTGCGTACCGCCGACTCGGGTTACCTGACCCGTCGTCTGGTGGACGTCTCGCAGGACGTGATCATCCGCGAGGAGAACTGCGGCACCGAGCGTGGTGTCATGGTCCCGATCGCGACCCAGGGCCCCGACGGCACGCTGACCAAGCACCAGCACGTCGAGACCAACTCGTACGCCCGGACGCTCGCGACCGACGCGAAGAGCCCGGACGGCGTCGTGGTGGCCCCGGGCGGGTCCGACCTCGGCGACGTGCTGATCGACGCCCTGGTCAAGGCCGGTGTGCAGGACGTCAAGGTCCGCTCGGTGCTGACCTGCGAGTCGGCGATGGGTGTGTGCGCGTACTGCTACGGGCGTTCGCTCGCGACCGGCAAGCTGGTCGACGTCGGCGAGGCGGTCGGCATCATCGCCGCCCAGTCGATCGGTGAGCCCGGCACCCAGCTGACGATGCGTACCTTCCACACCGGTGGTGTGGCCGGTGACGACATCACGCAGGGTCTGCCGCGTGTGGTCGAGCTGTTCGAGGCCCGTGTCCCCAAGGGCAAGGCCCCGATCGCCGAGATGGCCGGTCGGATCCGCATCGAGGAGACCGAGAAGTCGCGGAAGATCGTCATCGTCCCGGACGACGGGTCGGAGGAGATCGCCTACGACAAGCTCTCGCGCCGCGTGCGGATGCGGGTGGCCGACGGCGAGCACGTCACGGTGGGCCAGCAGCTCACCGACGGTGTGGTCGACCCGCACGAGGTGCTCCGCATCCAGGGCCCGCGTGCCGTGCAGCTGCACCTGGTCAACGAGGTGCAGAACGTGTACCGGTCGCAGGGCCAGCCGATCCACGACAAGCACGTCGAGATCATCGTCCGGCAGATGCTCCGCCGGGTGATCATCATCGACTCGGGCGCCACCGAGTTCCTGCCCGGTGCCCCGATCGAGCGGCCGATGTTCGAGAACGAGAACCGTCGGGTGGTGGCCGAGGGCGGCGAGCCGGCTTCGGGTCGTCCGATCCTGATGGGTATCACCAAGGCGTCGCTGGCGACCGAGTCGTGGCTCTCGGCGGCCTCCTTCCAGGAGACCACCCGCGTGCTCACCGACGCGGCGATCAACGCGCGCAGCGACTCGCTGATCGGTCTCAAGGAGAACGTGATCATCGGAAAGCTGATCCCGGCCGGTACCGGCATCTCGCGGTACCGCAACATCCGGGTGGAGCCCACCGAGGAAGCACGGGCTCAGGTGTACTCGATGACGCCGTACGACGACGTCGAGTACGGCGGTTTCGGTACCGGCTCCGGCCAGGCCGTTCCGCTGGACGACTTCGACTACGGGTCGTTCAACCGCTGATCGCAGCCGTCGTACCGCGGGCCGCTCGGGTTTCCCGGGCGGCCCGCGCCCGTGTTCGAAGAATGTCGGGGGATGATGGCACGATGCAGTTTCCGGTGTTCATGCTCGGTGGGGGGTGACGATGAGCGAGGGCAGGTCCCCGTGGGCACGCCCGGCTCCCGGTCAGGCCCCGGCCGAGATCGGGCTCGCCACCCCGGCGGTGCCGGAGGTCCTGGCGTCGCCGCACGCGGCCCCGGCGCCCGGGTCGCAACCCGTCCCGGCACCCGCGCCCCGGCTTCCCGGTGAGCCGTGGGTCGTCACCGAGCGGCACCCGGCCGATCCCGACGAGGCGCCGTCCAGCAAAGCCTGGGCGGTTCTCACGCTCGGCGTCGTCGGGGTGCTGCTGATGTTCTGCGGGGGAGGGCTGGTGCCGGGTCTGGCCGGCCTCGCCCTCGTGCGTCCGGCCCGCACCGAGATCGCCGCCGCGGCGGGTTTCCTCACCGGGGGGAAGGCGCTGCGCGCCGGGGAGATCCTGAGCTGGATCGCGGTGGCGGTGAGTGCGATCGTGATCGTCGTGGTCGTGATCGGGCTGCTGATCGGGTCCGTGGGGGACGGGCCGCACTACGACGAAAACGTCAACTGACGGTGCAGTGGTAAGCGCGGTAGGAGTACGCAGCCGCGTTCGACGAGGAGAGAGATGACCGACCGACCAGGCTCTGAGCCGGCCCAGCCCTACGACCCGCGGGATCGCCAGGGTCGCCCTGGGGAGGAGCCGCCGAGCGGTTTCAGTTTCCCCGACTACAACAATCCGTCCGGAACGCCCCAGACGCCGAACTTCAGCACGCCCGACTACGGGCAGGCTCCCGACAGCCCGTACGGCCAGCCGGCGTCGTCACCGCCGTCGCAGTACGGCACTCCGGGCGGTCAGTACGGCAGCACGCCCACCAACGACCCGTACGGCACGCCGCCCACCCACGGCCAGTACGGCAACCCGCCGTCGTACGAGCCGCCGTCCTACGGGCAGCCGCCGTCCTCGGCACCGACGTCGGGCTTCGGCTCGCCGTGGGGTGCCGGCGCCGACCAGGGCTCCGGCTACGACCCGAACAACCCCACCTCCGGCTACGGTGCCGGCCCCGCCGCTCCCACCTCGGGTTACGGCGCCGCTCCCACCTCGGGTTACGGTGCTGCCCCCACCTCGGGTTACGGCGCCGCCCCCACGTCCGGTTACGGCGCCGCGCCGACGTCGGGCTACGGGGCCGACCCCAACGCCGGGTACGGTGCCCAGCCCTCGTACGGCTACGACCCGAACAACCCGGCCGCTCCCACGTCGGGCTACGGCTACGGTTCCGACAAGCCGACCTCCGGGTACGGCGCTCCGAGTTACCCCGCTGCCTCCGGCTACCCCCCGGCCGGTGGCTTCGGGGGTCCCGGGCAGCCGCAGAAGGAGCAGCTCGCGCTGGTCTCGATGATCGCGGGCATCGTCTCCGCGGTCGCCTCGCTGCTGGCGTGCTGCACGTTCTTCGCCGCGTTCCTGCCGATCGTCGCCGGCGGCGTCGCGATCGCGACCGGCGTGATGAGCAACAAGAAGATCGCCGCCTCGGGTGGCGTGCTGGGCGGAGCGCAGCAGGCGAAGACCGGCATCATCGCCGGCGGCGTCGGCATCGGCCTGGCGATCATCTTCGCGATCGTGAACATCGCGTTCCTCGCGAGCAGCACGAGTCCGTGATGCGTTAACCATCCGGAAACCGGCCCGGCTCCCCGAACGAGGGGAGCCGGGCCGTTCCGTTCCTCACCGGGATACCTTCGGCTGATGGCCGGTTGTGGCCGTTCGAGGAACGGCGAGGTACCGTTATGAGCGGTGCCTACCCGCGGTGAGAGTCGCGGGGTGGGCGGAACCTCAGGAACGTCGGGTCGTCGGTTCGCCGAAAACTCGGTGAGACAGGGACTGAACCGGCGGTAACACGCACTACCGGTCCGCGGCAAGCGGGGAAGCGGTAGTCGTTTTGACCTGTGGTCGGGCCGTAGGTAGTCTTGCTTTTCGTGCCTGGGTATCGCCTGGGCATGCACGTGCGCCCGCTACCGGGTGCACGGCCTCCCCTGGGGTCTGCTCGCAGACTCTGGGCCTGCGGCCGGCGCGACACGCCCGACCGCGGGGGTCGGAGGAGCCGGACATCTGGCTCAACACGAGGACATTAGTCGAGAAGAAAGCGGAGACCCGGTGCCCACGATCCAGCAGTTGGTCCGCAAGGGCCGGCAGGACAAGGTCGAAAAGACCAAGACTCCTGCGCTCAAGGGCAGCCCGCAGCGCCGTGGCGTGTGCACGCGTGTTTACACCACCACGCCCAAGAAGCCGAACTCGGCTCTGCGGAAGGTGGCGCGTGTCAAGTTGAGCAGTGGCGTCGAGGTCACCGCATACATCCCTGGTGTTGGTCACAACCTCCAGGAGCACTCGATCGTCCTGGTCCGCGGCGGTCGTGTGAAGGACCTGCCCGGCGTCCGCTACAAGATCATCCGCGGCTCGCTGGACACCCAGGGTGTCCGCAACCGCAAGCAGGCCCGCAGCCGGTACGGCGCGAAGAAGGAGAAGAGCTGATATGCCCCGCAAGGGTCCCGCTCCGAAGCACGCGGTGGTCATCGACCCCGTGTACAACTCGCCGCTCGTCACTCAGCTGATCAACAAGGTCCTGCTGAGCGGGAAGCGGTCGGTCGCGGAGCGCATTGTCTACGGGGCTCTCGAGGGCGCCCGCGAGAAGACCGGCAACGACCCGGTCGTCACGCTGAAGCGCGCGCTCGACAACGTGAAGCCGGCCCTCGAGGTGCGCAGCCGCCGTGTCGGTGGCGCCACCTACCAGGTCCCGGTCGAGGTTCGGCCCGGTCGTAGCACCACGCTCGCGCTGCGCTGGCTGATCCAGTACAGCCGCGCCCGTCGTGAGAAGACCATGACCGAGCGCCTCATGAACGAACTTATGGACGCGAGCAACGGTCTCGGCGCGAGCGTCAAGCGCCGCGAGGACACGCACAAGATGGCCGAGTCGAACAAGGCCTTCGCGCACTACCGCTGGTAATCCGCGTCCCGCACTCGAAGCTGAAAGGCAAGATTGATGGCTGGCAACAACGCCGCCCTGGCCAAGGTCCGCAACATCGGGATCATGGCCCACATCGACGCGGGCAAGACCACCACGACCGAGCGGATCCTGTTCTACACCGGTATCAACTACAAGATCGGTGAAGTCCACGATGGCGCAGCCACCATGGACTGGATGGAGCAGGAGCAGGAGCGCGGCATCACGATCACGTCGGCCGCGACGACCTGTTACTGGCACGACCACCGGATCAACATCATCGACACGCCGGGCCACGTCGACTTCACGGTCGAGGTGGAGCGGTCGCTGCGAGTGCTCGACGGTGCGGTGGCGGTCTACGACGGTGTTGCCGGCGTCGAGCCGCAGACCGAGAACGTCTGGCGGCAGGCGGACAAGTACCACGTCCCGCGGATGTGCTTCGTCAACAAGCTCGACCGCACGGGCGCGGACTTCTTCCGCTGCGTCCAGATGATGATCGACCGGCTCAACTCCACCCCGGCCGTCCTGCAGATCCCGATCGGGCTCGAGGGCGACCACATCGGTGTCGTCGACCTGGTGGGTATGCGCGCGCTGACCTGGCGCGGCGAGACCCAGAAGGGTGAGGACTACGCCGTCGAGGAGATCCCCGCCGACCTGGTCGACCAGGCCAACGAGTGGCGCGAGAAGCTCCTCGAGACGATGTCCGACGTCGACGACTCGATCGCCGAGGCCTACCTCGAGGGCGAAGAGATCTCGGTCGAGACGCTGAAGGCCGCGATCCGTCGCGCCACGCTGGCCGACAAGGTCAACCCGGTCGTCTGCGGCTCCGCGTTCAAGAACAAGGGCGTTCAGCCCATGCTCGACGCGGTCGTCGACTTCCTGCCGAGCCCGCTCGACCTCCCGTCGATCGACGGCACGAAGATGGACGGCGAGACCCCGGACTCGCGTCACTCGGACGACAAGGAGCCCTTCAGCGCCCTGGCGTTCAAGATCCAGTCCGACAAGCACCTCGGCACGCTGACCTACCTCCGGATCTACTCCGGTCGGCTGGACGCGGGCACCCAGGTGATCAACTCGACCAAGGACCGCAAGGAGCGGGTCGGGAAGATCTACCAGATGCACGCGATCAAGCGTGAGGAGCTGCCGAGCGTCGGCGCCGGCGACATCGTCGCGGTGCAGGGCCTGAAGCAGACCACCACTGGTGACACGCTGAGCGACCCGGCGAACCCGATCATCCTCGAGTCGATGACGTTCCCGGACCCGGTCATCGAGGTTGCCATCGAGCCGAAGACCAAGGCTGACCAGGAAAAGCTGGGCACCGCGATCCAGAAGCTCGCGCAGGAAGACCCGACGTTCAAGGTCCACAACGACGAAGAGACCGGTCAGACGGTCATCGGCGGCATGGGCGAGCTGCACCTCGAGGTGCTCGTCGACCGCATGCGGCGCGAGTTCAACGTCGAGGCGAACGTCGGTAAGCCGCAGGTGGCCTACCGCGAGACGATCCGTCGCTCGGTCGAGGGCTACGACTTCACCCACAAGAAGCAGACCGGTGGTTCGGGTCAGTTCGCGAAGGTGAAGATCAACCTGGACCCGATCCCGCAGGACGGCGACGCGCCGACCTACGAGTTCGACAACAAGGTCACCGGTGGTCGCGTGCCGCGGGAGTACATCCCGTCGGTCGACGCCGGCGCCCAGGACGCCATGCAGTACGGCGTACTGGCCGGGTACCCGCTGGTCGGCATCAAGTTCACGCTTGTCGACGGTCAGTACCACGAGGTCGACTCTTCGGAGATGGCCTTCAAGATCGCCGGTTCGATGGCGCTCAAGGAAGCGGCCCGCAAGGCCGACCCCGCGCTGCTCGAGCCGATGATGGCGGTCGAGGTCACCACGCCCGAGGAGAACATGGGCGATGTGATCGGCGACCTCAACTCGCGGCGCGGTCAGATCCAGGCAATGGAAGAGCGTGGCGGTGCCCGCGTTGTTCGGGCCCTGGTTCCGCTCTCCGAGATGTTCGGCTACGTCGGAGACCTCCGGTCGAAGACCCAGGGCCGGGCGAGCTACTCCATGCAGTTCGACTCCTACGCCGAGGTTCCCACGAACGTCGCGAAGGAGATCATCGCGAAGGCCACCGGCGAATAATCCCGCCGGGGCGGAGCGATACCCGACCCCACGTCGCACGGCGTACCACTAGATATTCAGTCCACAGGAGGAAAGACCAGTGGCGAAGGCGAAGTTCGAGCGGACCAAGCCGCACGTCAACATCGGCACCATCGGTCACATCGACCATGGCAAGACGACGCTGACCGCGGCGATCACCAAGGTCCTGCACGACAAGTACCCGGACATCAACCCCTTCACGCCGTTCGACCAGATCGACAAGGCGCCGGAGGAGCGGCAGCGCGGTATCACGATTTCGATCGCGCACGTCGAGTACCAGACGGAGTCGCGTCACTACGCGCACGTCGACTGCCCCGGGCACGCTGACTACATCAAGAACATGATCACCGGTGCCGCCCAGATGGACGGCGCGATCCTGGTCGTCTCGGCGACCGACGGCCCGATGCCGCAGACCAAGGAGCACGTGCTCCTGGCCCGCCAGGTCGGCGTTCCGTACATCGTCGTCGCCCTGAACAAGGCCGACGTCGTGGACGACGAGGAGATCCTGGAGCTCGTCGAGCTCGAGGTGCGCGAGCTCCTCAGCCAGTACGAGTTCCCGGGCGACGACACCCCGATCGTGCGTGTCTCGGCGCTGAAGGCGCTCGAGGGCGACGCCGAGTGGGGCGAGAAGATCCTCGAGCTCATGAACGCGGTCGACGAGACCATCCCGGAGCCCGAGCGGGACCTCGACAAGCCGTTCCTCATGCCGATCGAGGACGTCTTCACGATCACCGGTCGCGGTACGGTCGTCACCGGCCGTGTCGAGCGGGGTGTGCTGAAGGTCAACGAGACCGTCGACATCGTCGGCATCAAGGAGACCAAGCAGACCACCACGGTCACCGGCGTCGAGATGTTCCGCAAGCTGCTCGACGAGGCGCGTGCCGGCGAGAACGTCGGTCTGCTCCTCCGCGGCATCAAGCGCGAGGACGTCGAGCGCGGCCAGGTCATCATCAAGCCGGGCACCACGACTCCGCACACGGAGTTCGAGGCGACGGTCTACATCCTCAGCAAGGACGAGGGTGGCCGCCACACGCCGTTCTTCAACAACTACCGGCCGCAGTTCTACTTCCGTACCACGGACGTGACCGGCGTGGTGACCCTCCCCGAGGGCACCGAGATGGTCATGCCGGGTGACAACACCGACATGTCGGTGAAGCTCATCCAGCCCGTGGCCATGGAGAACAACCTGCGCTTCTCCATCCGCGAGGGTGGTCGGACCGTCGGCGCCGGCCGCATCACCAAGATCAACAACTAGTAACTCGTGTGACGGCGGTCGGGTCGTTGATCGATCCGGCCGCCGCTCCGCGCGGTTACCAACCGGCAGCCACCCGACCCCCAGCAAGTAGACAGGACTGAAGGTTCCATGGCGGGACAGAAGATCCGCATCCGGCTCAAGGCCTATGACCACGAGGTCATCGACAGCTCGGCGCGGAAGATCGTTGACACGGTGATCCGTACCGGTGCGTCGGTTGCGGGCCCGGTGCCGCTGCCGACCGAGAAGAACATCTACTGCGTGATCCGCTCGCCGCACAAGTACAAGGACTCCCGCGAGCACTTCGAGATGCGGACCCACAAGCGGCTGATCGACATCCTCGACCCGACGCCGAAGACCGTCGACTCGCTCATGCGTCTCGACCTCCCGGCCGGCGTCGACATCGAGATCAAGCTCTAAGGACGTAATAGCGCTCGAGTTCGGACTCAGGGCTCGACAACGCATTACGACACCGTCCGAAGACGGTGCCACCGATAAGGACACGCCGCGCCGAGCAAGTTGGCGCGGAGAGGATCCGGACCCAAGAGAGTCGGAAAGAAGAGATGGACAGGCAGATCAAGGGGATCCTGGGCGAGAAGCTCGGCATGACCCAGGTCTTCGACGAGAACAACCGGATCGTTCCGGTGACCGTCGTTCAGGCCGGGCCGAATGTCGTGACCCAGGTGCGCACCCCGGAACGTGACGGCTACTCCGCGGTCCAGGTCGCTTTCGGCGGCATCGACCCGCGGAAGGTGAACAAGCCCGAGAGCGGCCACTTCAAGGCCGCCGGCGTCACCCCGCGGCGTCACCTGGTCGAGATCCGCACCACTGACGCGGCCGAGTACGAGGTCGGTCAGGAGGTCTCCGCGGAGATCTTCGAGCAGGGCATCAAGGTCGACGTCGTCGGCACCAGCAAGGGCAAGGGTTACGCGGGTGTCATGAAGCGTCACGGCTTCAAGGGCCTCGGCGCCGGCCACGGTACCCAGCGCAAGCACCGCGCGCCGGGTTCGATCGGCGGCTGCGCGACCCCGGGTCGTGTCTTCAAGGGCCTGCGCATGGCCGGCCGCATGGGCGGCGTCCGCACCACGACGATGAACCTCAGCGTCCACCGCGTCGACGCTGAGAAGGGCCTGATCCTGGTCAAGGGCGCTGTGCCCGGGCCCAAGGGCGGCCTGGTGCTCATCCGCACCGCCGCCAAGACCCAGCTTGGTAAGGGCGGAGTGGCGAAGTGACCTCCATTGACATCGTCGACGCCGGCGGCAAGAAGACCGGTACCGCCGATCTGCCCGCCGAGATCTTCGACGTGACGACGAACATCCCGCTGATCCACCAGGTCGTGGTGGCCCAGCAGGCGGCGGCCCGCCAGGGTACGCACAAGACCAAGACCCGCGGGGAGGTGTCCGGCGGTGGGGCCAAGCCCTACAAGCAGAAGGGCACCGGCCGCGCCCGTCAGGGCTCGACCCGCGCGCCGCAGTTCACCGGCGGTGGCATCGTCCACGGCCCGCAGCCGCGCGACTACTCGCAGCGGACGCCCAAGAAGATGAAGGCTGCTGCCCTCCGGGGCGCGCTCTCCGACCGGGCTCGCGGTGGCCGTGTGCACGTGCTCGACGCGCTGGTCTCCGGCGACGTGCCGTCCACCAAGGACGCCGTCAAGGCACTCGCGAACGTCGCGACCTCCCGCCACGTGCTCGTCGTGGTCGCCCGCGGCGACCGCAACAGCTGGCTGTCGGTGCGCAACGTCGCCGAGGTGCACGTGCTGGCGCCTGACCAGCTCAACACCTACGACGTCCTGATCAGCGACGACGTGGTGTTCACCAAGGACGCATACGACGAGTTCGTGGCGGGCCCGATCTCCGGTCGCGGCGCGACCGCGAAGGCCAGCTCGGCGGAGCTCGACACCGAGGAGAACGAGAAGTGATTCCCGACCCGCGCGACATCCTGCTCGCTCCGGTCGTCTCGGAGAAGAGCTACGGCCTGCTGGACGAGAACAAGTACACGTTCTTCGTCTCGCCCGACGCGAACAAGACGCAGATCAAGATCGCGGTCGAGCAGGTCTTCAACGTGAAGGTCACGGCGGTCAACACGCAGAACCGGCAGGGGAAGCGTAAGCGGACCAAGTTCGGCACCGGTAAGCGGAAGGACACCAAGCGCGCGATCGTGAGCCTCGCGCCGGGTGACCGCATCGAGATCTTCGGGGGGCCGGTCTCCTGACGGGGCCGGACCACATCGAGGATCGAGAGCTGAGGGATACAGATGGGCATCCGCAAATACAAGCCGACCACGCCGGGCCGGCGTGGGTCGAGCGTCGCCGACTTCGTCGAGATCACCCGTGACCACCCGGAGAAGTCGCTGGTCCGGCCGCTGCACAGCAAGGGCGGCCGGAACGCGCACGGTCGGGTCACCACCCGCCACCAGGGCGGTGGGCACAAGCGTGCGTACCGGCTGATCGACTTCCGCCGGGCCGACAAGGACGGTGTGCCGGCCAAGGTCGCGCACATCGAGTACGACCCGAACCGCACCGCGCGCATCGCGCTGCTGCACTTCGTGGACGGCGAGAAGCGTTACATCGTCGCGCCGAACAAGCTGCGTCAGGGCGACCGGATCGAGACCGGTCCGGGCGCCGACATCAAGCCGGGCAACAACCTGCCGCTGCGTAACATCCCGGTCGGTACGGTCGTGCACGCGATCGAGCTCCGGCCCGGTGGCGGCGCCAAGATCGCCCGCTCCGCCGGCGCGAGCGTGCAGCTCGTCGCGAAGGACGGCCCCTACGCCCAGCTGCGTATGCCGTCCGGCGAGATCCGCAACGTCGACGCCCGCTGCCGTGCCACGGTCGGCGAGGTCGGCAACGCCGAGCAGTCGAACATCAACTGGGGTAAGGCCGGCCGTATGCGGTGGAAGGGCAAGCGCCCGACCGTCCGCGGTGTCGCGATGAACCCGATCGACCACCCGCACGGTGGTGGTGAGGGCAAGACCTCCGGTGGTCGCCACCCGGTCAACCCCAAGGGCAAGCCCGAGGGGCGTACTCGCCGGGCCAACAAGGCCAGCGACAAATTCATCGTCCGCCGCCGCAAGACCAACAAGAAGCGCTGAGGTTGTAGGCCATGCCCCGCAGCTTGAAGAAGGGCTACTTCGTCGACGACCACCTGATCAAGAAGGTGGACGCGCAGAACGCCCGGGGAACCAAGAACGTCATCAAGACCTGGTCGCGTCGCTCGACCATCACGCCGGAGATGATCGGCCACACGCTGGGTGTCCACGACGGACGCAAGCACGTGCCGGTGTTCGTCACCGAGGCGATGGTGGGCCACAAGCTGGGCGAGTTCTCGCCGACCCGCACGTTCAAGGGTCACGAGAAGGACGACCGCAAGAGCCGCCGCCGCTGACGCGGACCCAGGTGCGTTCGGTTAGTACCCGGGCGCGGAAAGACGAGAGAGCAGACAGATGGCAGTGATCGACGGCAAGCGCGTGAATCCGCGACGCGTGGCGCTGCTCGGGGACGCCCCGGGGGCATTCGCCGAGGCGCGGTACGTCCGGACGACGGCGATGAAGACCCGGCGCGTGGTCGACCTCATCCGGGGTCTCCCCGCGAAAGAGGCGCTGACCGTGCTCAAGTTCGCCCCGCAGGCCGCCAGCGAGCAGGTCTACCGGGTCGTGGAGAGCGCGATCGCGAACGCCGAGCACAACGAGCGGCTCGACCCCGACTCGCTGCTCGTGACGCAGGCCTTCGTGGACGAGGGCCCGACGATGAAGCGGTTCCGGCCGCGCGCCCAGGGGCGTGCCTACCGGATCCGGAAGCGCACCTGCCACATCACTGTCGTGGTGGAGAGTGTGGCCCCGACGGCGAAGCCGAAGCGGGCGCCGAAGAAGGCGAGCGGCGGCCGGTCGGCAGCCACGAAGGGAAGCGCCGAGTAATGGGTCAGAAGGTCAACCCGCACGGCTTCCGGCTCGGCATCACGACCGAGTGGAAGTCCCGCTGGTACGCGGACAAGATGTACAAGGACTACGTCGGTGAAGACGTGGCGATCCGGAAGATGATGTCGCGCGGTATGGAGCGCGCCGGCATCGCCCGGGTCGAAATCGAACGCACCCGTGACCGGGTCCGCGTCGACATCCACACCGCCCGGCCGGGCATCGTCATCGGCCGTCGCGGCGCGGAAGCCGACCGCATCCGTGGCCAGCTCGAGAAGCTGACCGGCAAGCAGGTGCAGCTGAACATCCTCGAGGTCAAGAACCCCGAGGCCGAGGCCCAGCTGGTGGCGCAAGGCGTCGCCGAGCAGCTCTCCAGCCGCGTCAGCTTCCGTCGCGCCATGCGTAAGGCCATGCAGTCGGCGATGAAGTCGCCGGGCGTCAAGGGCATCCGGGTGCAGTGCGCCGGTCGCCTCGGCGGTGCCGAGATGTCGCGGTCGGAGTTCTACCGCGAGGGTCGGGTGCCGCTGCACACGCTCCGCGCGAACATCGACTACGGCCTTTACGAGGCTCGGACGACGTTCGGTCGCATCGGCGTCAAGGTCTGGATCTACAAGGGCGACGTCGTTCAGAGCCGCGCCGAGCGCGAGGCGGCCGAGGCCGCGCTGCGTCAGCACCGCGGTAACCGTCCCGAGCGTCGTCGTGGCGCCGGTGGCGGTGGCGGCGGCCGTGGCCGTGGCGACCGCCAGGGCGGTGGCCGCAACGCCGAGCGCACCGAGGCCGAGACCCCGGTGACCGAGACCTCCGCGGTCGAGGCTCCCGTGGCCGAGGCTCCGGTCGAGGCTCCGGTAGCAACTGAGCCGGCTGCCACGCCGGCCGTCGAGGCGCCCGAGGCTGCCCCGGCGAAGGCCGACAACGCAGGTCAGGAGGGCTGACCCATGCTGATTCCCCGCAGGGTCAAGCACCGTAAGCAGCACCACCCGACGCGCCGCGGCGCGTCGAAGGGCGGCACGGCGGTCACCTTCGGCGAGTACGGCATCCAGGCTCTGGAGCCCGCCTACGTGACCAACCGGCAGATCGAGTCGGCGCGTATCGCGATCAACCGTCACATCAAGCGTGGCGGCAAGGTCTGGATCAACATCTACCCGGACCGCCCGCTCACCAAGAAGCCGGCCGAGACCCGCATGGGTTCCGGTAAGGGTTCGCCGGAGTGGTGGATCGCGAACGTCAAGCCGGGACGGGTGCTCTTCGAGCTCCAGTACCCGAACGAGCAGATCGCTCGCGAGGCCATGCGCCGCGCGATCCACAAGCTGCCGATGAAGTGCCGGATCGTGAAGCGCGAGGGGAGTGAGGCAGCGTGAGCAGCGGCCCGAACGACAAGGCTGCCGAGCTGCGCGAGCTCGACGACGAGCAGCTCGTCACCCGGTTGCGGGAAGCCAAGGAGGAGCTCTTCAACCTCCGCTTCCAGAGCGCGACCGGTCAGCTGGACAACAACCGCCGACTCCAGGTCGTCCGCCGGGACATCGCCCGGATCTACACGATCATGCGGTCGCGTGAGCTCGGCATCGAGCAGGCGCCGAGTGAGGTGACGGCATGAGCGAGGAGACTGTGGCAGAGGTGGAGGGTCGCAACGACCGCAAGGTCCGTGAGGGCTACGTGGTCAGCGACAAGATGGACAAGACCGTGGTTGTCGAGGTCGAAGACCGCGTCAAGCACCGCCTGTACGGCAAGGTCATCCGGCGTACGCACCGGCTGAAGGCGCACGACGAGCAGAACGACTGCGGCGTCGGCGACCGGGTCCGGCTGATGGAGACCCGGCCGCTGTCGGCCACCAAGCGGTGGCGCGTCGTCGAGGTCCTCGAGCGCGCCAAGTAGTCTGGGCCGCTGTTGCCGGAAGGTTCTCGCGAACCTTCCGGCACACTTGAGAAAGTTCCGTTCCGCCAGGCTCTCAATGAGAGAACCGGCGCGACATCTATGGAGTTGACGTGATCCAGCAGGAGTCGCGACTGCGTGTCGCCGACAACACTGGGGCCAAGGAGATCCTGTGCATCAGGGTCTTGGGTGGCTCCGGCCGGCGGTACGCGGGTATCGGCGACATCATCGTGGGCACCGTCAAGGACGCCATTCCCGGCGCGGGTGTGAAGCGCGGTGACGTCGTGAAGGCTGTCGTCGTCCGCACCGTGAAGGAGAAGCGGCGGCCGGACGGCTCCTACATCCGTTTCGACGAGAACGCCGCGGTCCTGATCAAGGACGGTGGCGACCCGCGCGGGACCCGCATCTTCGGCCCGGTCGGGCGCGAGCTGCGTGACAAGCGGTTCATGAAGATCATCTCGCTCGCCCCGGAGGTGCTCTGATCATGGCGAAGTTCAAGGTGAAAAAGGGCGACACCGTCCTGGTCATCGCTGGCAAGGACAAGGGCGCCAAGGGCAAGGTGATCCAGGCCTACCCCGAGACGAACCGCGTGCTCGTCGAGGGTGTCAACCGGATCAAGAAGCACACGAAGGTCTCCACGACGCAGCGCGGCGCGAAGTCGGGCGGCATCGTGACGCAGGAGGCCGCCATCCACGTCAGCAACGTGATGGTGATCGGCAACGACGGCAAGCCGACTCGCGTGGGCTACCGGACCGAAGAGGTCACCGGCGACGACGGTCAGGTTTCGCGCAAGCGGATCCGCGTCTCCCGGCGGACCGGTGAGGACATCTGATGACTGCCCCGGCCACCGAGAAGATCCAGCCTCGGCAGAAGCTGCGCTACCGCGAGGAGATCGTCCCCGCGCTGCGTGACCAGTTCAAGTACTCGAACGTCATGCAGGTGCCCGGCGTCGTCAAGGTCGTCGTGAACATGGGCGTCGGTGACGCCGCTCGCGACTCCAAGCTGATCGACGGTGCGGTCCGTGACCTCACCGCCATCACCGGTCAGCGCCCGCAGGTCCAGAAGGCCCGCAAGTCCATCGCGCAGTTCAAGCTGCGTGAAGGCCAGCCGATCGGCGCCAAGGTCACCCTGCGCAACGACCGGATGTGGGAGTTCCTGGACCGCCTGCTGTCGATCGCCCTGCCCCGCATCCGCGACTTCCGCGGCCTGTCCGGCAACCAGTTCGACGGTCACGGCAACTACACGTTCGGCCTGAACGAGCAGTCGATGTTCCACGAGATCGACGTGGACAAGATCGACCGCCCGCGGGGCATGGACATCACGGTCGTGACCACCGCGACGACGGACGAGGAGGGTCGGGCGCTGCTCAAGCTCCTCGGCTTTCCGTTCAAGGAGAACTGAGCATGGCGAAGAAGGCCCTGATCCAGAAGGCGTCGGGCAAGCAGAAGTTCAAGGTCCGTGCGTACACTCGCTGCCAGCGTTGTGGCCGTCCGCGTGCCGTGTACCGGGCCTTCGGCCTGTGCCGCATCTGCGTGCGCGAGATGGCGCACCGCGGCGAGCTTCCCGGAGTCACCAAGTCCTCGTGGTGACCGCGTCGCCACGCTCGAACGAAGGACCTGGGCACAGGTCCGCTGCTTCGCCGAAGGCCTTCGGGAACCGCGGCGAGAAAGGCATGAACCCATGACGATGACCGACCCGATCGCAGACATGCTCACGCGTCTGCGCAACGCCAATTCGGCGTACCACGACCGGGTGACGATGCCGCACTCCAAGCTGAAGGCGCACGTCGCCGAGATCCTCCAGCAGGAGGGTTACATCTCCGGCTGGAGCGTGGCCGACCCGGCCGAGGGCGCCGTTGGCAAGGTCCTCACCGTTGACCTGAAGTACGGCCCCAACCGGGAGCGGAGCATCGCCGGCCTGCGGCGTGTCTCGAAGCCCGGCCTGCGGGTGTACGCGAAGTCCAACAGTCTGCCCCGCGTGCTGGGCGGCCTCGGCGTGGCGATCATCTCCACGTCGTCGGGCCTGCTCACCGACCGGCAGGCGACCAAGCGTGGAGTGGGCGGGGAAGTCCTCGCCTACGTCTGGTAGGGGAGAGCATGTCACGCATCGGTAAGCTGCCGATCCCGGTGCCTTCCGGCGTCGACGTCGCGATCGACGGTTCGACGGTCACCGTGAAGGGCCCGAAGGGCACTCTCACCCACCAGGTCGTCGAGCCGATCTCGATCGGGCGCGGCGACGACGGCACGATCGAGGTGTCGCGTCCGAACGACGAGCGTCGCGCCAAGGAGCGTCACGGGCTGACCCGGACGCTGGTCGCGAACATGGTCGCCGGCGTCACCAACGGGTACTCGAAGACCCTGGAGATCCAGGGCACGGGTTACCGCGTCACGGCCAAGGGGTCCGACCTCGAGTTCGCGCTCGGGTTCAGCCACCCGGTCGTCGTCCGGCCGCCCGCGGGCATCACGTTCCGCGTCGAGAAGCCGACCCAGTTCGTGGTCGAGGGCATCGACAAGCAGCTGGTCGGCGAGGTCGCCGCCAACATCCGCAAGATTCGTCCGCCGGAGCCCTACAAGGGCAAGGGCGTTCGCTACCAGGGCGAGAACGTCCGGCGCAAGGCCGGAAAGGCAGGTAAGTGATGGGTGCGAATCTGCTTCACCGCAAGTCCGGTGCCGGCGTCTCCGCCGTGCGCCGGGTGGGCAAGTCGCGCCGCCACTTCCGCCTGCGGAAGAAGGTCGTCGGCACCGAGGCGCGTCCGCGCCTTGTCGTCACCCGGTCGACCCGGCACATCTACGCCCAGGTCATCGACGACAACGCCGGCCGCACGGTCGCGTCGGCGTCGACCCTGGACGCGTCGATCCGGGGCGGGGACGGCGACAAGTCGGCCCTGGCCAAGAAGGTCGGTGCGCTGGTCGCCGAGCGGGCCAAGGCCGCCGGCGTCGACGCGGTCGTGTTCGACCGTGGCGGCAACAAGTACCACGGGCGGATCGCGGCTCTGGCCGACGCCGCTCGCGAAGGTGGGCTGGAGTTCTGATGATCACCAGCACCGACAAGAGCTACGAGGGGAACGTCTGATGCCTGGTCAGCAGCGCCGAGGCGGTGGAGGCGGCGAGCGCCGGGACCGCCGCGACGGCGGGCGGGGCGGGTCGGCCCCGGAGAAGTCGCCGCACATCGAGCGCGTCGTCGCGATCAACCGTGTCGCGAAGGTCGTGAAGGGTGGTCGTCGCTTCAGCTTCACCGCGCTGGTCGTGGTGGGCGACGGTGACGGCACCGTCGGCGTCGGTTACGGCAAGGCGAAGGAGGTGCCGGCCGCCATCGCCAAGGGCGTTGAGGAGGCCAAGAAGCACTTCTTCAAGGTGCCGCGGATCGGCTCGACCATCGCTCACCCGGTTCAGGGTGAGGACGCCGCCGGCGTCGTCCTGCTCAAGCCCGCCAGCCCCGGTACCGGTGTCATCGCCGGTGGTCCGGTGCGCGCGGTGCTGGAGTGCGCCGGTATCCACGACATCCTGAGCAAGAGCCTCGGTTCGTCGAACGCGATCAACATCGTGCACGCCACGATCGCGGCGCTGAAGATGATCGAGCGCCCGGAGGCCATCGCGGCTCGCCGCGGTCTCCCGCTCGAGGACGTCGCTCCCGCGGCACTGCTGCGGGCGCGGGCCGGAGGAGAGTGACATGGCTCGTCTCAAGGTCACCCAGATCCGGTCGACGATCGGCACCAAGCAGAACCACCGCCACACGCTGCGGTCGCTCGGCTTGAAGCGGATCAACGACGTCGTCGTGAAGGAAGACCGCCCCGAGATGCGCGGCATGGTTCAGACCGTGCGCCACCTCGTGACGGTCGAGGAGGTCGAGTAACGCCATGGCCCTCAAGGTTCACCACCTGAAGCCGGCCCCGGGCGCTCACACCGCGAAGACCCGGGTGGGTCGCGGTGAGGGTTCCAAGGGTAAGACGGCCGGTCGCGGTACCAAGGGAACCAAGGCCCGCTACCAGGTTCCGGCGCGCTTCGAGGGTGGGCAGATGCCCATCCACATGCGACTGCCGAAGCTGAAGGGCTTCAAGAACCGGTTCCGGGTCGAGTACCAGGTCGTCAACCTGGACCGGCTCGCCGAGCTGTTCCCCGACGGCGGCGAGATCGGCCCGGAGGAGCTCGCGCTCGCCGGTGCGGTCCGTCCGGGTCGTCTGGTCAAGATCCTCGGCGACGGCGACCTCGGTGGCGTCAAGCTCACCGCGTCGGCGCACAAGTTCTCGGCCACCGCCAAGGAGAAGATCGAGGCCGCGGGCGGTACCGCGACCGCGATCGAGCAGTAACAGCACCTCTCAGCAACACCGTGCCGGCCCGGGCGGAACTCGCCCGGGCCGGACTCCGTTGGTTCGTATGGCTTCGTCAGCGCCTTCACAGGCGCGTTGTGCTCACGGCAGAGTTCGGCGTGGGCCATCGGAGACCAACTGACTGTTAGAGTCGCACCACAGGCCCGCGCCTGACGGCGGAGCGGGCTGCCCCGACCACCGGGCCGCGGCCGACCCCCACGGGTCGCCGGCCCAGACCGATCAGCGGGCCACGACGATGGGTCCGTGCGCAGGAGGACTTGTGCTCGCCGCCTTCGGTAGGGCGTTTCGTACGCCCGACCTGCGCAAGAAGATCTTCTTCACGCTGTTCATCATTGCGATATACCGAGTCGGCGCCACGCTGCCGTCGCCAGGCGTTTCGGTCACGAACATCAACAAGTGCATCGAGCAGCTCAACACCGGTGGTGGCAGCGAGGTACTCACGCTGCTGAACCTGTTCAGCGGTGGAGCGCTCCTGCAGTTGTCGGTGTTCGCGCTCGGCATCATGCCGTACATCACCGCCAGCATCATCCTGCAGCTGCTCGTCGTGGTGATTCCACGACTGGAGCAGCTCCGCAAGGAGGGCCAGGCGGGACAGGCCAAGATCACGCAGTACACGCGTTACTTGACCATCGGCCTGGCGATCCTGCAGTCGACGGGCTACATCGCCCTGGCCCGTAGCGGCAACCTCTTCCAGGGCTGCACGCTCTCGGTGATCCCCACCAACACCGCCCAGCCGCAGTGGCTGACGCTCACGACGCTGGTGCTGACGATGACCGCCGGTACCGCGGTCGTGATGTGGCTCGGTGAGCTGATCACCGACCGCGGCGTCGGCAACGGCATGTCGGTGCTGATCTTCACCTCGATCGCGGCGCGCATGCCGTACGAGGGCAACAACATCCTGGAGACCAAGGGCGGTCTCGTCTTCGGCATCGTGCTCGTGATCGTCCTGGTCGTCATCGCCCTGGTCGTCTTCATCGAGCAGGCTCAGCGCCGCATCCCGGTGCAGTACGCGAAGCGGATGATCGGGCGCCGGATGTACGGGGGCACCTCCACCTACATCCCGCTGAAGGTCAACCAGGCCGGTGTCATCCCGGTGATCTTCGCCTCGTCGCTGCTGTACCTGCCGCAGTTGTTCAGCCAGCTGGGCAACCCGGACGACCCCGGATCGGTGCAGAAGTTCGTCGACAAGTGGATTACGCCGGCGGACTCCTGGGTTCACATCGCGCTGTATTTCGGTCTGATCGTCTTCTTCACGTACTTCTACGTGGCGATCACGTTCAATCCGACCGAGGTCGCGGACAACATGCGGAAGTTCGGCGGATTCGTGCCCGGCATCCGGCCCGGTCGGCCGACCGCGGAGTACCTCGGCTACATTCTGAGCAGGATCACCCTTCCCGGGTCGATCTACCTGGGTATCATCGCGGTTCTTCCGAACTTGTTCATTTCCCTACTCGACGACGGCGGCAACAACACGCAGAACTTCCCCTTCGGGGGTACGGCGGTACTGATCATCGTCGGTGTCGGTCTCGAGACCGTTAAACAGATCGAGAGCCAGCTCATGCAGCGCAACTACGAAGGTTTCCTCCGCTAGTGCGGCTGGTACTGGTCGGCCCCCCAGGTGCGGGCAAGGGGACTCAGGCCGAGTTCATCGCAGCTCACCTCGCCGCGCCCAAGATCTCGACCGGCGACCTGTTCCGCTTCAACGTGGGTCAGGGCACGCCGCTGGGCGTCGAGGCGAAGAAGTACATGGACGCCGGTCAGCTCGTGCCGGACGAGATCACGATCAACATGGTTCGCCAGCGGCTGGCCGAGCCGGACGCGGTCGACGGGTTCCTGCTCGACGGGTTCCCCCGTAACGTCCCCCAGGCCGAGGTGCTCGACGACATGTTGAAGGAGCTCGGCGTCAAGATCGACGTCGTGCTCGAACTGGTGGTCGAGGATGACGAGGTGATCCGCCGGCTGTCCGGGCGGCGTACCTGCCGGGGCTGCGGGAAGATCTGGCACGTCGAGTTCGATCCGACGACGGTCGAGGGTGTCTGCGACCGGTGCGACGGTCAGCTGTTCCAGCGTGACGACGACAAGCCGGAGACGATCGCCAAGCGGCTCGAGGTCTACCACGAGCAGACCGAGCCCCTGGTCGACTTCTACAGCGCCCAGGGCAAGCTCGTCGGCATCGACGCCACCGGTCCGGTGGAGGACGTCACCGACCGGGCGATCGACGCGCTCGCGCCGTTCGAGTAAGCAGCGTTCACGGAGGGCCGGGGTGCAGAGCACCCCGGCCCTTTTCGCGCGCTACTGTCGGAAGTGTGTTCAGGACGCAGGAGATCCAGCTCAAATCACCCGCCGACATCCTCTTGATGCGTGAGGCGGGCCTGGTGGTCGGCAAGACCCTGGAACGGCTGCGCGAGGCGGTGGCCCCCGGCGTGTCGACCGGCGAGCTCGACGCGATCGCCGAGGAGTCGATCCGGTCGATGGGCGGCATCCCGTCGTTCAAGGGCTACCACGGCTTCCCGGCGTCGATCTGCGCGTCGGTGAACGACCAGGTCGTCCATGGCATCCCGAGCAAGGGCCAGGTCCTCGAGGACGGCGACCTGATCTCGATCGACTGCGGCGCGATCGTCGACGGCTGGCACGGCGACTCGGCGATCACGGTCGGCGTCGGCACCGTCGATCCCGCGTACCTGGAGATGGCGAAGGTCTGCGAGGACGCGATGTGGGCGGGCTTCGCGGCGGCACACGTCGGCGGCCGCCTGACCGACATCAGCCACGCGGTGGAGAAGGCCGTGCGTGCCGGCGGCAAGTTCGGCATCGTGAAGCACTACGGCGGGCACGGCATCGGCACCGAGATGCACCAGGACCCGCACGTGCTCAACTACGGCAAGCCCGGCCGCGGCCCGAAGCTCCGCGTCGGGATGGCGCTCGCGATCGAACCGATGATCACGATGGCCGACCCCGACACGGTGGAACTCGAGGACGGCTGGACGGTGGTGACCGTCGACGGTTCGCGGGCGGCGCACACCGAGCACTCGTTCGTGTTGACCGAGGACGGCCCGTGGGTGCTGACCGCGCTCGACGGCGGCGTCTCCCGCCTCGGTGACGCGGTCACCAAGCAACAGTCGCGCGGGTAGCGAGGGCGAGCGACACTGGACGTATGTCCGCGCCCTTACCCGACGTTCCCGAGCCGAGGCAGCCTTCCCTCCGGGTCGGGGATGCCGAGCGCCAGGTGGTCGTCGACCGACTGAAAGCCGCACTCGACGAGGGGCGGCTCGATCTCACCGAGTTCGACGAGCGGTCGGCGCTGGCGTACGCGGCCCGGACCGAGGCCGACCTGGTGCCGCTCACCGCCGACCTGCCGGCCCAGCCGGGGCGCACGCCGCGGCCGCCGGTGCCGGGCAGCGAGGCGTCGGTTCCGCGTAAGCGCCGGCTGGGGAGTACCGAGGCCACCTGGCTGCGGATCGCCATCATCCTGACCGGGATCTGGGCCATCACGAGCGTCAGCCGGGGCGAGTTCGTCTTCTTCTGGCCGATCTTCCCGCTCGGTGTCTGGGGCCTGTTCATCCTGGCCAACCGGTTGACCGGCCGGCGTCACTGAGGGCCGGTTTGGCGGGTCAGACGTCGACGACGTAGACTTCATTGCTGGCGCGTTGCGTCTGTTCTTCCCGTGCGTCTGAAACACCAAATCGCGCGGGGGACGCGGCTGAAGACCTGACGTGCCTCACTTGAGTTTTACCGCCGGTGCCTCCGGGCCCGGAACGACGTCACGATTGCGGAGGACATGCCCAAGAAAGACGGGGCCATCGAAATCGAAGGCCGGGTAGTCGAGGCGCTGCCGAACGCGATGTTCCGCGTGGAGCTGCAGAACGGCCACCTCGTCCTGGCTCACATCTCCGGGAAGATGCGGCAGCACTACATCCGCATCCTGCCCGAGGACCGGGTAGTCGTGGAGCTCTCGCCCTACGACCTGTCCCGTGGGCGCATCGTCTACCGCTACAAGTAATCGACAGCAGCGCGCTGGTCCCTCACGGCTGGCGGCGTTTTCTAGGAGATGGCGAACAGCCGTGAAGGTCAACCCGAGCGTCAAGCCGATCTGTGACAAGTGCAAGGTGATCCGCCGTCACGGCCGGGTCATGGTGATCTGCGAGAACCTGCGCCACAAGCAGCGCCAGGGCTAACTGGAGCTAGCTTTTTTGGGCACCGTCGCCCTCTCCTCAGGGCGGTGCTCAGCACTCTCGTAGCACCTCTTCAAAGCGTTCGAGGCGCGTAAGCGTCCCACCCCCGGTCGGAGGCCGGGGCCCGCCCGGGCAGGCGGGACTTCGAAGCGCTCAGACCTCCGTCATACAGAAGGAGTACGCCCACCCATGGCACGTCTCGTCGGCGTCGACCTCCCCCGCGAAAAGCGGCTCGAGATCGCGCTCACGTACATCTTCGGTATCGGCCGGACCCGTTCGCTGGAGACGATCGCGGCGACCGGGCTCAACCCGGACACCCGCGTTCGTGACCTGTCGGACGAAGACCTGGTTCGCCTTCGTGACTACATCGAGGGCCAGTTCAGGGTCGAGGGTGACCTGCGCCGCGAGGTCGCCGCCGACATCCGGCGCAAGATCGAGATCGGTTGCTACCAGGGCATCCGGCACCGCCGCGGCCTTCCAGTGCGCGGACAGCGCACCCACACCAACGCGCGCACCCGTAAGGGCCCGCGCAAGACCGTGGCCGGCAAGAAGAAGCCGGGCAAGAAGTAACCGCCCCGCTGCCCAGCTAGCTACCGCATTTTCTCGAGGAGACTTTTAGTAATGCCACCGAAGAGCCGTGGCGCCGGGGTCAAGAAGGTCCGGCGCAAGGAAAAGAAGAACGTCGCGCACGGCCACGCGCACATCAAGAGCACGTTCAACAACACGATCGTGTCGATCACGGACCCGCAGGGCAACGTGATCAGTTGGGCGTCCGCCGGCCACGTGGGCTTCAAGGGCTCGCGCAAGTCGACGCCCTTCGCCGCGCAGATGGCCGCCGAGAACGCGGCCCGCAAGGCGCAGGAGCACGGCATGCGCAAGGTCGACGTCTTCGTCAAGGGCCCGGGCTCCGGTCGTGAGACCGCGATCCGGTCGCTGCAGGCCACCGGCCTGGAGGTCGGCTCGATCTCCGACGTCACCCCGATGCCCCACAACGGCTGCCGCCCGCCCAAGCGCCGCCGCGTCTGATTCAGCACCACGTAATAGGAGACTGAGGAGAAATGGCCCGTTACACCGGTGCTGACTGCCGGCGCTGCCGGCGCGAGAAGATGAAGCTGTTCCTCAAGGGCAGCAAGTGCGAGTCGCCGAAGTGCCCGATCGAGGTTCGTCCCTACCCGCCGGGCCAGCACGGCCGCGGGCGCACCAAGGACAGCGAGTACCTGCTCCAGCTGCGTGAGAAGCAGAAGGCCAAGCGCATCTACGGCGTTCTGGAGAAGCAGTTCGGCGGCTACTACGTCGAGGCGAACCGCAAGCAGGGCAAGACCGGCGACATCCTGCTCCAGATCCTGGAGTCCCGCCTGGACAACGTCATCTACCGCGCCGGCTTCTCAAAGTCGCGCGACATGGCGCGCCAGGTCGTCCGCCACGGCCACGTCCTGGTCAACGGCGTGAAGGTCGACATCCCGTCCTTCCGCGTCAGCGAGAACGACATCGTCGAGATCCGGGAGAAGTCCCGCGAGCTCACGCCGTTCGTCGTGGCGCGCGCCGAGGCGGGTTCCCGGGGCATCCCGGCCTGGCTCGAGGTTCTCTCCAGCCAGATGCGGATCCTGGTCCACGCTCTTCCGGCCCGGCAGGTCATCGACACGCCGGTCCAGGAGCAGCTGATCGTCGAGCTCTACTCGAAGTAATCGGGAACGGCCGGTGCGTGAGCACCGGCCGTACCATTGGATGGGCGTCATATAGCGGACGCCCTGACCGACAGGAGTCAGTAAATGCTCATCACCCAGCGTCCCGCGCTGACCGAAGAGCAGGTCAACGAGCACCGTTCCCGGTTCGTCATCGAGCCGCTGGAGCCCGGATTCGGCTACACGCTGGGCAACTCGCTCCGGCGCACGCTGCTGTCCTCGATCCCCGGTGCCGCTGTCACCAGCATCAAGATCGACGGCGTCCTGCACGAGTTCACCACCGTTCCGGGGGTGAAGGAGGACGTCACCGAGCTCATCCTGAACATCAAGCAGCTCGTGATCAGCTCCGAGAACGACGAGCCGGTCACGATGTACCTGCGCAAGCAGGGCCCGGGCACGGTCACCGCCGCGGACATCGCGCCGCCGGCGGGCGTCACCGTGCACAACACGGACCTGCACATCGCCACGATCAACGCGAAGGGCCGGCTCGAGATGGAGCTGACCGTCGAGCGTGGCCGTGGTTACGTCTCGGCTGTCCAGAACAAGCAGCCCGGGCAGGAGATCGGCCGGATCCCGGTCGACTCGATCTACTCCCCGGTGCTGAAGGTCAAGTACGCGGTCGAGGCCACCCGTGTCGAGCAGCGGACCGACTTCGACAAGCTGATCATCGACGTCGAGACGAAGAACTCGCTCACCCCGCGGACGGCTCTCGCCTCGGCCGGTTCGACCTTGGTCGAGCTGTTCGGGCTCGCCCGCGAGCTGGACGAGACCGCCGAGGGCATCGACATCGGCCCGTCGCCGCAGGACGCCGCGCTCGCGGCCGACCTGGCGCTGCCGATCGAGGAGCTCGACCTGACGGTCCGTTCCTACAACTGCCTCAAGCGTGAGGGCATCCACTCCGTGGGTGAGCTCATCTCGCGCAGCGAGGCCGACCTCCTCGACATCCGCAACTTCGGCGCGAAGTCGATCGACGAGGTCAAGATGAAGCTGGCCACGATGGGTCTCGCCCTCAAGGACTCGCCGCCCGGGTTCGACCCGGCGAACGTCGTGGACACCTTCTCGGACGCCGACTACGACGGCGCCGACTACGCCGAGACCGAGCAGCTGTAACCCGTTTTCTCCCGTCGGTCCGCTGCGGCCGACGGGAGAGCGGCCAACTGAGGAGCAAGGAAGATGCCCACGCCCACCAAGGGTCCCCGCCTCGGCGGTAGCCCGGCGCACGAGAAGCACCTGCTGTCGAACCTGGCACGGGCGCTGTTCGAGCACGGCCGGATCACCACCACCGAAGCCAAGGCGAAGCGGCTGCGCCCGTACGCCGAGCGGCTGATCACCTTCGCCAAGCGCGGAGACCTGCACGCCCGTCGCCAGGTGCTCAGCCTGGTGCGGGACAAGGACGTGGTCGGTCACCTGTTCGCCGAGATCGGTCCCCGGTACGTCAACCGCCCCGGCGGTTACACCCGGATCGTCAAGACCGAGCCCCGCAAGGGTGACAACGCTCCGATGGCGATCATCGAGCTGGTCGAGGCACTGACCGTCGCGCAGACGGCCGTCGGTGAGGCCGAGCGCGCCCGCGGCACCAAGTTCGCCAAGGACGACAAGGCCGCGGCCCTGTCGGGCGACACCGACGAGACCCCGGCTGCGGACGACTCGTCGGACGCCAAGGCCGAGGCCGCCGAGGCTCGCGCCGAGGCCGCTGAGGCGAAGGCGGAGGCCGCCGAGGCCAAGGCGGACGCGGCTGAGGCGAAGGCGGAGGCCGCCGAGGCCAAGGCCGACGACGCCACTGAGTCTGCTTCAACTGAGAAGGCCTGACGCTGACTGCAGACGAGCCCGCCGTTCCCGGTACTGCCGGGGCCGGCGGGCTCGTTCGTGTCCGGCTGGACCTGAGCTACGACGGCACCGACTTCTCCGGCTGGGCGATCCAGCGTGACCGGCGCACGGTGCAGGGTGAGCTGACCGAGGCGCTGGTGCGTGTCACCCGCACCGACGTCAGCCTCACGGTGGCCGGGCGCACCGACGCCGGGGTGCACGCCGCCGGCCAGGTGGCCCACTGCGACCTGCCCGAGGACGTCTGGGAGACCGTCGGCCCGTCGCTGGTCCGCCGGCTGTCGGGGGTTCTTCCCGGCGACGTCCGGCTGCGCGCCGCCACCCGCGCGCACCCTTCGTTCGACGCGCGGTTCGGTGCGAGGCGCCGCCGCTACCTCTACCGGATCACCGACGCCCCCTGGGGTGCGGAGCCGCTGCGCCGGCGCGACACGCTGGCCTGGCCCCGCACGTTGGATCTGGACGCGCTGCGCGAGGCCGCGGCCGGGCTGCTGGGGGAGCACGACTTCGCCGCGTTCTGCCGTCGCCGGGAGGGCGCGACGACGATCCGTGCGCTGGAGGAGTTCCGGTGGGGCGTGTCGGCCGAAGGGCCGGGGCGGGTCCTGGAGGCCCACCTGGCCGCGGACGCGTTCTGCCACTCGATGGTCCGTAGCCTGATCGGCGCGCTGCTCGCGGTGGGTGAGGGGCGCCGTCCGGCCTCGTGGCCCGCGACGCTGCTCCGCCGCTCCGACCGGGCGAGCGACGTCAGTGTAGCGCCGCCGCACGGGCTGACGCTCGTCGCGGTGGAGTACCCGCCCGACGAGGAGCTCGCCGCGCGCATCGACCTGACGCGCCGGGTCCGCACCCTGACGTAGAAGATGTCCGTGTGACAGACGTGGTCGACTGGTCCCGCCTCACCCACGCCTACGGCAGCGCCGAAGACGTGCCCCTCAACATCGCCGCACTGCGTTCCGACGACGAAGACGTCCGCTACCAGGCGCTCGGTGACCTGTTCAGCAGCATCGTCCACCAGGGCACGCGCTACCCGGCCAGCGCCTACGCGGTGCCGCCGCTGCTCGAGCTGCTGGCCGATCCGTCGGTGCCCGACCGCGCGTTCATCGGGCAGCTCGTCGCGCTGATCGCGATCGGCGGCGACGAAGCATGGCTCCCGGAGACGCTCCCGATCGAGGACCTGCGGGTCGAGTCGATCGGAGGCGAGGAAGCGATGGCGCGTCTCCTGCGCGAGGGCTGGGACGAGCTCAGCATCGACGAGGCGGCCAAGGTCGACGCGTTGGCGGAGGAGCGCGCCTACGACGCCGTCGCGGCCGGCCTGCCGCTGCTCCGGCGGCTCGCGGTGCGACCCGCGGCCGTCGCGGAGGCCGCGGCGGGCGACCGCGTTCTGGTCGGCGCCACGCCGCTGGGCGCGCTGCCCGCCGACGACGGTGTCGCGCTCGTCGCCGCGTACACGATCGGCTGGTTCCCCGACCACGAGCCGGAGCACTCGCTCGCGGTGCTGGACGCGCTGGCGGCCGTCGGTGACGAGGCGGAGACCGCGGTGGCCGTGGTCGCCGCCGGGCTGCTCGGTGCCGCCGGTGGCGAGCGGATGGCGGCCCGCGCGCTGGTCGACACCCGGCCGGTGGTGCGCTGGGCCGGCGCGGTGGCGGCCGCCAAGCTGGACGGCCCCCGCGCCGACCAGCGCGTCGCCCCCGAGTTGCTGCACTGGGCGGGCGGTGGCAGCGCGCCCGACGTCCGGATGCCGTATCTGGACGGGGACCTGGCCGGCTACGCGGCGCTCGCGCTGCGGCAGTTGGGGCGCGAGCACGACGTGGCCGCGTTCAACGCGTTTCTCGCCCGGTTACCGCAGGTCGAGGGTTCGCCCGCGTTGACGATCGCCGGTGAGGCGCTGCGCCTGGCGTGCCCGCACGGCCCGATCGCCGACGGCACGCCGTTCGTCGACCTCGACGACCGGCAGCAGCGCCTGGCCCAGGTGCTGGCGGCCGCACCCGGCCCCTGGTTCTGGGACGGGAACCGTTTCGGCAACTTCGAGATGCTCCTCGGGGAGTACGGCTACCCGAACTCCCACGAGGAGATGCGTACCTACGTCAGCCCTCTCTAGGAAGCACAGTGCGTCCGGCTCTCACGGGCATCAGCCCTTGAGAGCCGTGCCGACGACCTCGCGTGCCTCTTCCTGGATGCGCGCGAGGTCCTCGGGGCCCTTGAACGACTCGGCGTAGATCTTGTAGACGTCCTCGGTGCCCGACGGGCGGGCGGCGAACCAGCCCGACTCGGTCACGACCTTGAGCCCGCCTATCGCGGCGCCGTTGCCGGGCGCCTCGGTGAGCTTCGCGACGATCGGCTCACCGGCCAGCTCGGTCGCGGTGACCTGCTCGGGCGAGAGCTGGCCCAGCCGCGCCTTCTGCTCGCGCGTGGCGGGCGCGTCGACGCGGGCGTAGGCCGGTGCACCGAACCGCTCGGTGAGGGCCGCGTAGTGGACGCTGGGCGTCTTGCCGGTCACCGCGGTGATCTCGGCCGCGAGCAGGTCGAGAATGAGCCCGTCCTTGTCCGTGGTCCACACCCGGCCGTCCCGGCGCAGGAAAGACGCCCCGGCGCTCTCCTCGCCGCCGAACGCGACCGAACCGTCGAGCAGGCCCGGTACGAACCACTTGAAGCCGACCGGCACCTCGACCAGCCGACGGCCCAGCGACTCCGCGACCCGGTTGATCATCGACGACGAGACCAGCGTCTTGCCGATCGCGGCCTCGGCCGGCCACCCCTCGCGGTGCGCGTACAGGTACTCGATCGCGGTCGCGAGGTAGTGGTTGGGGTTCATCAGGCCGGCGTCGGGCGTCACGATGCCGTGCCGGTCGGCGTCGGCGTCGTTGCCGGTGGCCAGGTCGTACTCGGAGCGCCGGCTGATCAGCGACGCCATCGCCGACGGCGACGAGCAGTCCATCCGGATCTTGCCGTCCCAGTCCAGCGTCATGAACCGGAAGTCGCTCTCGACCAGCGGGTTCACCACGGTCATCGCCAGCTTGTACCGATCGGCGATCTCGGCCCAGTAGGCCACGCTGGCGCCGCCGAGCGGGTCGGCGCCGATGCGCAGGCCGCTGGCCGCGATGGCGTCCAGGTCGACGACGTTCGGCAGGTCGCCGACGTACTTGTCGAGGTAGTCGTACTTCGACGTGGTGTCGGCCTGCAGCGCACGCTGGAGCGGGACGCGCTTGACGCCACGCAGCCCGTCGGCGATCAGCTCGTTCGCGCGGTCCTGGATCCACTTCGTGGCGTCGGTGTCGGCCGGGCCGCCGTGCGTCGGGTTGTACTTGAACCCGCCCTCGTCGGGCGGGTTGTGCGACGGGGTCACCACCACGCCGTCGGCCAGGTGCTGGGTGCGCCCGCGGTTCCAGGCCAGGATCGCGTGCGAGAGCGCGGGCGTGGGCGTGTAGCCGTTCCTGGCGTCGATCAGCACGGTGACGCCGTTGGCCGCGAACACCTCGAGCGCGGTGGTCCACGCCGGCTCGCTCAGCGCGTGCGTGTCGCGCCCCAGGTAGAGCGGGCCGTCGGTGCCCTGCTGGGCGCGGTACTCGACGATCGCCTGGCTGGTGGCGGCGATGTGGTCGTCGTTGAAGGCCCGCTTGACGCTCGAACCGCGGTGCCCCGACGTGCCGAACGCGACCCGCTGCTCGATCGCGGCCGGGTCGGGGTGCTCGGCGTAGTACGCCGTGATCAGGTGGGCGACGTCGACGAGGTCGGACGGTTCGGCCGGCTGTCCGGCGCGTGGATTGTTCGACATCGTGCGCTCCTTGAGAAACTCAGGTGACCGGCGGGCGTGGTTCCGGGAGAATCTTCCCCCCGTGGGCTACGTAGAAGCATCGGGGCTCGGGCATACCCTGCCCGACGGACGCGAACTGTTCCGCGACGTGTCGTTCCGGGTGGGGGAGGGCGCAACCGTCGCGCTCGTCGGCGCGAACGGCGCCGGCAAGACGACGCTGCTCCGGATGATCTCCGGTGACCTCGCTCCGCAGGCCGGTTCGGTGGTGCGTGTCGGCGGGCTCGGCGTGATGCGCCAGTTCATCGGCTCGGTGCGTGACCAGACGACGGTGCGTGACCTGCTCGTCGGGCTCTCGCCGGCTCCGTTGCGCGCTGCCGGTGAGGCGCTGGAGGCCGCCGAGCTCGCGATGATGGAGCGCGAGGACGAGCCCACCCAGCTCCGCTACGCCGACGCACTGGTCGGCTGGGGTGACGCCGGCGGGTACGACGCCGAGGTGCTCTGGGACACGGTGACCGTCGCCGCGCTCGGTGTGCCGTTCGACCGGGCCCAGCACCGGATGGTGCGCACGCTCTCCGGCGGGGAGCAGAAGCGGCTCGCGCTCGAAGCCCTGCTCCGCGGGCCGGAGGAGGTGCTGCTGCTCGACGAGCCGGACAACTACCTCGACGTGCCCGGCAAGCGCTGGCTGGAGGACCGGCTGGTCGAGACGCCGAAGACCGTGCTGTTCGTCAGCCACGACCGCGAGTTGCTCGCGCGTACGGCAACGCACGTGGTGACGCTGGAGGCGCACTCGGCCTGGGTGCACGGCGGCGGTTTCGCCAGTTACCACGAGGCCCGTACGGCCCGCCTGGACCGGCTCGACGAGCTCCACCGCCGCTGGAACGAGGAGCACTCCCGGCTGCGTGAACTGGTGCGGACGCTGCAGCAGCAGGCGAAGAACAGCGAAGCGATGGCGGCCAAGTACCACGCGATGCAGACGCGGCTGGCGAAGTTCGAGGAGGCCGGACCGCCGCCGGAGCGCCCGGTGACCGAGAACGTGAAGATGCGGCTGGGCGGTGGGCGCACCGGGGTACGGGCGGTGACGTGCGTGGGCCTGGAGCTGACCGGGCTGATGAAACCGTTCGACCTGGAGGTGTACTACGGCGAGCGGGTTGCCGTGCTCGGGGCGAACGGCAGCGGCAAGAGCCACTTCCTGCGGCTGCTCGGTGGCGACCAGGTCACCCACAGCGGGGCCTGGAAGCTGGGTGCCCGGGTCGTCGCCGGGCTGTTCGCGCAGACGCACGAGCACCCGGAGTGGGTGGGGAAGCCGCTGGTGGACATCCTCGGCCGCGGCTCCGGAACCCGGCGGGGGCTCGATCGCGGACGCGCCATCTCCGCGCTGCGCCGGTACGGGCTGCAGTCGCAGGCCGACCAGGACTTCGCGACGCTCTCCGGTGGCCAGCAGGCCCGGTTCCAGGTGCTGCTGCTCGAGCTGTCGGGGTGCACGCTGCTGCTCCTCGACGAGCCGACCGACAACCTGGACGTGCAGTCGGCCGAGGCGCTCGAGGAAGGGCTGGCGGCGTTCGACGGCACGGTGCTGGCCGTGACGCACGACCGCTGGTTCGCGCGGAGCTTCGACCGGTTCCTGTCGTTCGCCGCCGACGGCGAGGTGCGTGAGACCGACGAGCCGGTGTGGGACTCGGGCCGGGTGGAGCGCGTGCGCTGAGGAGGCGCGTTTCCCGCCGCGGTCAGGCATCGCGCCGGTGCAGGCTGGTGTAGCCGGCGACCAGGGCGGCGGCGGCCCACAGAGCGAGCAGGGCGAGACCGCTCCAGGGGCCGTAGTCGCGGGCCCAGCGCGGATCGCCCTGCGGCCCGGCGAGGTGCATGACCACCCACCCCAGCTGATCGGGCAGGTACTGGGTGACGACACGGACGCCGGGCACGTTGCCCAGGCCCTGCGAGCCGAGCAGGAGCAGCGGCAGCAGCACGCCGAGCGCGACGGTGGAGCTGCGTACCAGGGTGGCGAACCCGAGTGCGAACAGCCCGATCAGGGTCAGGTAGAGCCACGCGCCCGCCGCCGCGGGCAGCGCGTCGCCGAGCGCGGCCCGGCGGGTGCCGAGCGTCGTCTGGGCGAGGAGAACGGACACCGCCACGGTGGCCAGCGCCGTGGCCGCGAGGACCAGCAGTGCCGCGCCGACCTTCGCGCCGAAGAACCGGGCGCGCCGGGGAACGGCGGCCAGCGAGGCCCGGATCGTGCCCGAGCGGTACTCCGAGCCGACGGCGAGCACCGCGAACGCCACCAGCGGGAGCTGGCCGAGCGTCAGGCCGTAGAACGCGACGAAGAGCGGATCGAACTCCCCGATCATCTTTCCGTCGTCGGCGGCCGACCCCAGCAGCGCGCTCAGCCCGCCGCTGACGAGGACCGCGAGCACGAGCGCGATCGGCGTCGAGCGCAGCGTGCGCAGCTTGATGAGCTCGGCCGCGATCATCGGCCGCTCACCAGGCGCAGGAACGCGTCTTCGAGTGCCTCCGTGCCGCGGAACTCCTCCAGCGGGGCGTCGGCGAGCAGCCGGCCGCGGGCCAGCACGAGCAGGTGGTCGGCGGTGAGCTCGATCTCGCTGATCAGGTGGCTGGAGACCAGCACCGTGCGCCCTTCGGCGGCGAAGGACCGCAACGTCTCACGCAACCAGCGGACGCCGGCCGGATCGAGGCCGTTCGTCGGCTCGTCGAACAGCAGCACGGGTGGATCGCCGAGCAGCGCCGCGGCGATGCCGAGCCGCTGCCGCATGCCGAGCGAGTAGCCACCGACCCGTTGGTGCGCCACGTCGCCGAGCCCGACGTGGCCGAGCAACTCGTGGACCCGCGCGGTCGGAACCCGGTTGGAGCGGGCCAGCCAGCGCAGATGTTGATAGGCGCTGCGACCGCCGTGCGCCTGGGACCCTTCCAGCAGCGCGCCGACGTGCCGGAGCGGATCACGCAGGTCGCGGTAGCGCGCCCCGTTCACGAGCACCTGACCGGCGGAGGGGCGGTCGAGCCCGAGGACCATGCGCATCGTCGTCGACTTGCCGGCCCCGTTCGGACCGAGGAAGCCGGTGACCCGGCCGGGGCGCACGGCGCACGTGACGTCGTCGACCGCGAGCACGCGGCCGTAGCGCTTGGAGAGGTTCCGCAGTTCGAGCACGTCGTGGACGCTACGGTGGCCGCCCGGGCCGGTCAGCTCTCGAAAGTTGACGCTGTGGACAACCAAAGCGAACCGGTGACGCGGGCTCGTAGCCTGCTCGGCATGGGATTACTGATTCCCGTCGCCGTGCTCGCCGGCGAGGTGCTCACGGTGGTGGCGCGGCACGGGGTCACGCCGGCCGCCGCGGCCTACGTCGTCGCGGCCGGGCTGACGCTGCTGGTCTCGCGCCGGTACCCGGCGGCGGCGTTCGGGTGCGCGCTCGTCGTCGCGGCGGTCGGTCACGTCGGGTTCGTGTTGCTGCTCCTGACCGCGTTCCGGGCCGGGCGCTCGGAACGGGCGTCGGTGGTGACGGTCGGAGCCGCGGTCGGCGGGCTCGCGGTGCCGGTGACGGCGGCGGCCGCCGATCCCGGGTCGGCGTCGTCGAGCGTCACCTCGTACCTGGTGTTCGTCGTACTCCCGCTGGTCGCCGGGCGTTACCTGCGTCAGCACGCGCGCCTGGTGGCGGCGCTGGCCGAACGGAACCGCGAGCTGGCACAGGCGCAGGAGTTGCGTGCCGCCTCCGAGCGGCTGCGTGAGCGGCTGCGGATCGCCCGTGAGATGCACGACGCGCTCGGCCACCGGCTGGCGCTGATGTCGGTGCAGGCCGGCGCGCTCGAAGTGAGCGACCTGCCGCCCGCGCAGCGGTCGGGCGTCCAGCGGCTCGCCGGTTCGGCGCGCGAGACCCTCGACGACCTGCACGCCGTCGTCGGCGCGCTGCGCCAGGGCGACGAGATCGACGGCCCCGGCCTCGATGCGCTCGACGCACTGGTCGACGAGTGGGTGTCGGCCGGCGTGCCGGTGACGGTCCACCGGAGCCGGCGTGGGGCCACGCTGACGCGTGCGGTGGATCGGGCGGCGTACCGGGTCGTCGAGGAGGGCGTCACGAACGCGGCCAGGCACGCACCCGCGAGCCCGGTCGTCGTGACGCTGGACGAGGAGCCCGACACGCTGCTCGTCACGATCACCAACCCCCGGCCACCCGGGCCCGGGTCGTCCGGAGCCGCGGCCGCGGGGGAGCGTCGAGCGGGTGGGAACGGGCTCGCCGGGCTGCGCGAGCGGGTGGAAGCGCTCGGCGGGTACGTGTCGCTGGTGCGCGACGAGAGCACCGCGCGGCTCGTGGCGCTGCTGCCGACCGTCACCGAACCGCCTCCGCCGCCCGTCGGCACCGAGAGCGCCCGCCACCGGCGGCTCACCGTCGCGTTCGGCGCCGCCACCGCGGTGCTGCTGTTCGGTGTGCTGCCGGCCGCGATGCTGCTCGGCGTCGGATGAGCCGGCCGGTGCCGGGGGAGCCCCGATGACGATCCGGGTGCTGGTGGCGGACGACGAGCCGCTGGTCAGGGCGGGTATCCGCACCGTGCTGGAGGCCACCGACGACCTGACCGTCGTGGCCGAGGCGGCGGACGGGCGCGCGGCCGTGGAGCGCGCGAGTGCCCCCGGCGTCGACGTCGTGCTCGTCGACATCCGGATGCCCGCGCTGGACGGGCTCGGTGTCGTCGACGAACTGCGCCGGTGCCGGCCCGGCGTGCCGGTCGTCGTCTTGACGTCGTTCGGCACCGAGCCGAACGTGCTCCGCGCCGTACGCAACCGCGCGGCGGGCTTCCTGCTCAAGAACTGCTCACCGGCGGAGCTCACCGCCGCCGTACGGGCCGTCCACGCGGGCGAGGCCTACCTGTCGCCGTCCGCCGCCCGCATCGTGGTCGATCAGGTCACCTCGGACGACACCGAGCGGCGCGAGTCGGCCCGAGCGCGGTTGGAGGTGCTCACCCCGCGCGAGCGTGGCGTCGCCGAACTGGTCGCCGAGGGCCTCTCGAACGCCGCGATCGCCGAACGCCTGCGCACCAGCGAGACCACCGTCAAGACCTACGTCAGCCGGGTGCTGACCAAGCTCGGCTGCGCCAACCGGGTCAAGGTCGCGCTCCTGGTGCAGCAGGCGAACCAGGGCCGGTTTCAAAGGTTCAGGCCCTAGCGGCGCTTGTCCAAGGCGTCGATGACGTAGTAGAGGAAGTCCTGGGAGCAGGTGTCGATGACCGGGTCCTTCTCGGCCTTCTTGCCCGACGTGTAGGCGCCGCTGGAGAACACCAGCCAGTGGCCGTACGCCTTGCGGTAGAACCACCAGTCCTTCTTGCCCGACTGCCCTTCGGCGGCGACGTTGTGGCGGCGCGGGACGAAGCTGCCCGCCGTGCTGCCCTTGATCGCGGTCTCGGCCTGGGCGGCGGTCGCGGCGTCCGGGAAGTTCAGCGCGCCGAACGTCACCGCGCAGCTGGTCGTGGTGTTCACCGCGGTGACGCTCGTCACCTCGGAGCACTTCAGCTTCTTCACGAGCGCGACCGCGCCGCCGTCGACGGCCTTGCCGCAGTCGGCGGCCTTGTCCTGACCGGTGCGGTTGTAGCTGCCGCTGGTGGAGAGCGTGTACTTGGGCAGGCTGATGGCCGTGAGTTCGAGCGGCGCCGGGTCGGTCTCGCGGGAGGCGAGCTTGTCGCCCGCTCCGCTCGCCGACGTCGACGGGCTCGCGCTCGCGGGCTCGCTCGGGGACGGGGCTTCGCTCGTCGCGGAGGGCTTCGGGGCGGCCGCCTTGTCGGTCGGGTCGTCGTCCCGGAAGAACAGGAAGCCGCCGATGCCGACCAGTACGAGTACCAGTACGACCGCGCCGGCGATGATCGCGATCAGCTTGCCGCGACCACCGGGCTCCTCCGTCGGGGGCTTGTCGAGCCCGGGGTGGCCCGGGTTCAGGGACGTCGAGCGATCACCCTCCGCGCGGGCCGGTAAACCGCTCCCGTACCCGTAGGAGGAGCCGTACGGATCGCCACCCGGGCCTTCCAGCGGCGGGTACGCCGCCGGCGCACCACTCGAGGGCGCCCCGCCGTAAGGCGGCCCGCTTTGCGGCGCCCCGCCGTAGGGCGGCCCGCTCTGCGGCGCCCCGCCGTAAGGCGGCGCGCTCTGCGGTGCCCCGCCGTAGGAAGGGCCGCCGTAGGGAGGGCCGCTCTGGGGCGCGCCGCCGTACTGGCCGCCGTTGTACGGCGCGCCGCTGTACGGAGGTGCGCTGGGCTGGGCGTTCGCCGGATTGGCACCGTACTGCGTGTCCGCGTAGCGCGGGTCGGCGCCGTACTGCTGCGTGGCGTCGTTGTACCGCGTGTCGCCGTACTGCGGGCCGCCGTACTCCGGTTGCCCGCCGTACTGCTGCTGCTCGCCGTACTGCTGTTGCTGCCCGCCGTACTGCGCGTCGTACTGCGGCTGCGAGTCGTACTGCGGCTGCGCGTCGTACTGCGGCTGGCCGCCGTACTGCTGCTGCTGAGCGTCGTACTGCGCACCGCCGTACTGCTGCTGCTGCCCGTCGTACGACGGTTGCCCGCCGTACTGGTACTGCTGATCGGTGTACTGCTGCTCCGCGTACGGAGCCGGCTGCGCCGAGTAACCCGGCTGCTCCTGATACCCCTGGTAACCACCGGCCTGGTCGGGATAGCCCGCGTACCCCTGCTGCTCGGGCGGCGCGTGCTGACCCGACGGACCCTCCTGGTACCCCGGCCCCTTGGGCGCCGGCTCGAACCAGCTGCGCTCCTGCTCGGGGTACTCCTGCGGCGGGTATCCCGGCGGCTGACCCCCGTAGGGGTACGGCTGGTCGCCCGACGGCGGCTGATTCGCGGGGTCGGGCTCGTCGGCACCGGGCCGACCGTGGGGTGGGCTGTCCCAACCCGGGTGGCCAGGAGGCGGCGTGGTCATGCGCCGAGCCTACTTACCCTCCGCAGCGCCCGTGCGTCGCATCTCGTAGTCTCTTAGCACGGCGCTTTTGACCATGCTCGAATTTGCCGGGTATCCTTGGCTGCTGTTGCGCGCTTCATGCTTCCGCGGGGTTGACTCGCCCGGATCAATTGCGCGCTCAACCGCCGGTGAGCGGCCAGCGGATCCGAGAACTGACGAGACAAGGTAGACCCGTGCGTACGTTTAGCCCGAAGGCCGGAGACGTCCAGCGTCAGTGGCACGTCATCGACGCGAACGACGTCGTCCTCGGACGGCTCGCGACCCACGTAGCGCAGCTGCTGCGCGGAAAGCACAAGCCGATCTTCGCGCCCCACGTCGACACCGGTGACTTCGTCATCGTCGTCAACGCTTCCAAGGTCGCCCTGACGGGCAACAAGCGCGAGACGAAGGTCGCCTACCGGCACTCCGGTTACCCGGGCGGCCTCAAGCGCGTCGGTTACAACGAGCTGCTGGAGACGCGGCCGGAGCGGGCCATCGAGCTCGCGGTTCGCGGCATGCTGCCGAAGAACAAGCTCGGCCGCCAGCTGCTGAGCAAGCTCAAGGTCTACGCCGGCCCGGAGCACCCGCACAGCGCTCAGAAGCCGACGCCGTTCGAGATCAACCAGGTCGCCCAGTAATTCCGCGACATCGCAGCCAGCAGTAGGAGACTTTCAGCGTGACCATCCCTGTCGTCGCGGAGAAGCCGATCCAGACGGTCGGCCGCCGCAAGGAGGCCATCGTCCGGGTCCGGATCGTTCCGGGCAACGGCCAGTTCAAGCTCAACGGCCGCACCCTCGAGGAGTACTTCCCGAACAAGGTGCACCAGCAGCTCATCCGTGAGCCGTTCGTCACCCTCGAGAAGACCGAGCAGTACGACGTCATCGCGAGCCTGCGTGGCGGCGGCATCACCGGCCAGGCCGGTGCGCTCCGGCTGGCGATCGCGCGTGCGCTGATCACCGTCGAGCCCGACGACCGCCCGGCGCTGAAGAAGGCCGGCTTCCTCACCCGTGACCCCCGGGTCAAGGAGCGGAAGAAGTACGGTCTCAAGAAGGCGCGCAAGGCGCCCCAGTACAGCAAGCGCTGATTTTTACCAGGGTTCGACTTTGACCCGGCCGGTGGCGGTCTCGCCACCGGCCGGTGTGTTACACGGGGGGCGGCCTGGTCCGGGGCAGTGCAACGTCGCGCGCCCGACAGGATTGCACTGCTCGACCCATTACGGTCGGCCCCGTGAGGCCAATGAATCCGTACCGCTCCCACGAGCGGTCGTGACCACCGCGGAGTGGCGGGACTGATGGGTCGTCTGTTCGGTACCGACGGAGTACGAGGCCTCGCCAACGGCGACCTCACGCCGGAACTCGCGATGGCGGTGGCCGTCGCGGCGGCGCACGTACTGGCCGGCGTGGAGGGACCACGACCGAAGGCCGTCGTGGGGCGTGACCCCCGGGCCAGCGGCGAGATGCTCGAGGCGGCGGTCTGCGCCGGCCTCGCCAGCGCCGGTGCGGACGTGACGAGAGTCGGCTCGCTTCCGACCCCCGCGGTCGCCCACCTCACCGCCGAGCTCGGTGCCGACCTCGGCGTCATGCTGTCGGCGAGCCACAACCCGATGCCCGACAACGGCATCAAGCTGTTCGCCCGCGGCGGCCACAAGCTCCCCGACGAGATCGAAGACGCGATCGAGGAAGCGATCCGGCACAATGCGGCCCGCGAGTGGACGCGTCCGGCCGGCGCCGGCGTCGGGCGCATCGGTGACTTCCACGACGGCGGCGAGCTGTACGTCGAGCACCTGCTCACCACGCTCACGCACCGCCTGGACGGCATCACGGTCGTCGTCGACTGCGCGAACGGCGCGGCCTCCGCGGTCGCCCCGGAGCTCTACCGGCGCGCCGGTGCCACGGTCATCGCGATCGCGGCCGAGCCCGACGGCCTGAACATCAACGAGGGCGTCGGCTCCACCCACCTCGACGTGGTCCGGAAGGCCGTTCTCGAGCACCACGCCGACATCGGGATCGCCCACGACGGTGACGCCGACCGCTGCCTCGCGGTGGACGCCGAGGGCAACACGGTCGACGGCGACCAGATCATGGCGATCATCGCGCTGGCGATGAAGGACGCCGGGACGCTCACCGAGGACACGCTCGTCGTCACCGTGATGAGCAACCTGGGTCTGACCCTCGCGATGAGGGACGCCGGGATCTCGCTGGTCACCACTGGCGTCGGCGACCGGTACGTGCTGGAGGCGCTGCGCGCGCAGGGCCTCGCCCTCGGCGGTGAGCAGAGCGGCCACGTCGTGATGCCGGCGCACGCCACCACCGGCGACGGCCTGCTCACCGCGCTGCACCTGATGGCGCGGATGGCCTCCAGCGGCAAGACGATCGCCGAGCTGGCGGGCGCGGTCACGCGGCTGCCGCAGGTGCTGATCAACGTCCGGGTGCAGGACAAGGCCGCGGTCGCCGCGGCGGAGTCGGTCGCCGCCGCGGTCGCCGAGGCCGAGCGGGAACTGGGCGAGACCGGGCGGGTGCTGCTGCGCCCCTCGGGCACCGAGCGGCTGATCCGGGTGATGGTCGAGGCCGCCAGCCAGGAGGACGCCGAGGCCGTCGCCCACCGCATCGCGAAGGTCGTCGCCGACGTCGGATAGCGCCCGTCGGCGGTCAGGACCACCAGGTCGTCACGGGGCCCAGGGCGTCGGTTCGACGTGTCGTTCGGGCGCTGAGCGGCAATGGTGACCCGCATGGGTCTCGTACTGCCGACCGCGGACCGGCGGCTGCTGGTCCGCTTCGGGATCGCGCTGGCCGCCGCGTGCGTCGTCGCCGTGCCGGTCGCGCTACTCGCGTTGGTCGTGAAGAACGTCGACGGTCCGGTCGCCGGCCTGGACCTGGGCGTCGCGCGGACTCTGCACGACGTGGCGGTCGCGCACCCCTGGTTCGTCGACGTGCTCGAGACCATCTCGAGCGTCGGGCGGCCGGAGACGTTCCGGCTGGTCGCGACCATCGCCGCGCTCTGGCTGCTGGCGATGGACCGCCCCCGGCTCGCGCTCTGGGCCCTGGTGACGACGTGGGGCGGCGCGCTGCTCGGCGTCGTGCTGAAGGAAGTGGTGGAGCGGGCCCGGCCGGGGCTGCCCGAGGCGGTCGCGTACGCGGACGGGTACTCGTTCCCGTCCGGGCACGCGCTCGGTGCGTTCGTCGGCTGCGCGGTCCTGCTGCTGCTCTGGCTGAACCGGGGGCGCGTGCCCGGAGCCGGCTGGGCCGCGGCGGCGGTGGTCGTGGTCGCGGTGTGCTTCTCGCGGATCGCGCTGGGCGTGCACTACTTGAGCGACGTGATCGGCGGTTGCCTGGTGGGCCTGGGCTGGGTCGCCGCGACGACGATCGTGTTCCGGACCTGGCGCCGCGAAACAGGCGCAGCACACACCCACGTGCTGACCGAAGGCGTCGAGCCCGAGCGCGCCGAGCCCGACGCCGACCCGCGACCGTTGCCAGAATTCCGTGGCGCCGTCGGCGAGATCGCCCACTGGGCGCCACGAATCGTCCTGCCCTGGGCCGGGCTCGTCGCGGTCACGCTCGGTGTGGGGTGGCTGGTGGCCAGGACGCACCCGGACGCCGGGCTGCCCGGCTGGTTCGCCGCGCACCGCACGCTCACGCTCGACGACGTCACCGCGTTCGCGAGCCTGCTCGGCGAGACGTCGACGATCACGATCATCACGGTCGTCAGCTGGCTCGCCGCCCGCCTGGTGTACCGGCGCTGGCTGGAGCCGACCGCGATCGTGCTGGCCGTCGTCGGCGAGGTGTGGGGTTTTCTGCTCGTCTCCGCGATCGTCGACCGCGCCCGGCCGGACGTCCAGCACCTCGACATCGCGCCGCCGACCAGCAGTTTCCCGTCGGGGCACACGGCCGCGACGGTGGCCTGCTACGGCGTGCTGGCGGTGCTGCTCAGCCGCCGGAGCGGTAAGCACCCGGGGCGCTGGCTGGCCGTCGTCGGCGTGCTCGCGTTCCTCGTCGGGCTGAGCCGGGTCTATCGCGGTATGCACCATCCGACCGACGTGATCGCCGGCGCGGCCTATGGGGCGGTGTGGCTGACGATCGTGGTGGTGCTGATGTTGCGGAAATCACCGGCCACCGACCGGCTTACTGTCCGAAAGGTCGAGAGTTAACGCCGAACGTCGCTCTGTGTCATCCCGCCATAGGGGAGCGGGTAGTCGCTTGGGTAATCTCGGCACCATGTGTGGAATCGTTGGCTATACCGGCCCGCGTCGCGCGGTCGACATCGTCGTAGAGGGCCTCCGCCGGCTCGAGTACCGGGGCTACGACTCCGCCGGGATCGCCGTGGTCGACGGCGGCAAGATCGCCGTGGAGAAGAAGGCCGGGAAGCTGGCCAACCTCACCAGCGTGCTGGCCGACCCGGGCAGCGCGCTCGGCAGCACCGACGCGTCCACCGCCATCGGTCACACCCGCTGGGCCACCCACGGTGGGCCCACCGACCGCAACGCGCACCCGCACCTGTCGGCCGACGGCAGCGTCTCGGTCATCCACAACGGCATCATCGAGAACTTCGCGGTGCTGCGCGCCGAGCTCGAGGACCGCGGGGTGGAGTTCCGCTCCGACACCGACACCGAGACCGCCGCGCACCTGATCGCCGAGGCGTACTGGTCGCTGGACGGCCAGAACTACGGCCACACCAGCACCGACGAGACCACGGGCCGGCTGGCCGAGGCGATGCGTATCGTCTGCCGCCGGCTGGAGGGCGCGTTCACGCTGCTCGCCGTCCACCGGGACGTGCCCGGCGTCGTCGTCGGCGCGCGCCGCAACTCGCCGATGGTGGCCGGGCGCGGTCAGGGTGAGAACTTCCTCGCCTCCGACGTCTCCGCGTTCATCGAGTACACCCGGGACGCGGTCGAGCTCGGCCAGGACCAGGTCGCCGAGGTCACCGCGGACGGCATCGTCGTCACCGACTTCGCCGGCGGGGCCGCCGAGGTGCGCGACTACCACGTCGACTGGGACGTCTCGGCCGCCGAGAAGGGCGGCTACGACTACTTCATGCTCAAGGAGATCGCCGAGCAGCCGCAGGCCATCGCCGACACGCTGCGCGGGCGCCTCACCGAGCACAACGAGATCGCGCTGGACGAGGTCCGCCTCACCGACCAGGACCTGCGCGACATCGACAAGATCTTCATCATCGGCTGCGGCACGTCGTACAACGCCGGCCTGGTCGGCAAGTACGCGATCGAGCACTGGACGCGTATCCCGGTCGAGGTCGAGCTGGCCAGCGAGTTCCGCTACCGCGACCCGGTGCTCGACCGGTCGACGCTGGTCATCGCGATCAGCCAGTCCGGCGAGACGATGGACACGATCATGGCGCTGCGCCACGCCAAGGAGCAGAAGGCGCGCGTGCTGGCGGTCTGCAACACCAACGGTTCGACGATCCCGCGTGAGTCCGACGGTGTGCTCTACACGCACGCCGGCCCGGAGATCGCGGTGGCGTCCACCAAGGCGTTCGTCACCCAGATCATCGCGGTGTACCTGGTCGGTCTGCACCTCGCGCAGATCCGCGGCATCAAGTACTCCGACGAGGTCGCGGCGATCGTCGACCAGCTGAAGGCGACGCCGGACGCGGTCGCCGAGGTGCTCCAGACGATGGAGCCGGTGCGGAAGCTCGCGCGTGACCTGTCCGGGTCGCAGCAGGTGCTGTTCCTCGGACGGCACGTCGGTTTCCCGGTGGCACTGGAGGGCGCGCTCAAGCTCAAGGAGCTCGCCTACATGCACGCCGAGGGCTTCGCGGCGGGTGAGCTCAAGCACGGCCCGATCTCGCTGATCGACGACGGGGTGCCGGTGGTCATCACGGTGCCGTCGCCGCGTGGCCGCAGCCTCCTGCACGACAAGATCGTGTCGAACATCCAGGAGGTGCGGGCCCGGGGTGCGCGCACGATCGTCATCGCCGAAGAGGGCGACACCGCGGTCGAGCCCTACGCCGACCACCTCATCCGGGTGCCCCGCACGACGACGCTGCTCGCGCCGCTGACCACCGTGGTGCCGCTGCAGGTGCTGGCGTGCGAGATCGCCGCCGCCCGCGGCAACGACGTCGACCAGCCCCGCAACCTGGCCAAGTCGGTCACGGTCGAGTAAGACCCCAACCGCCGTCGGAACTGATCACCTGGCCGGTGACCCACCCGGCTTCCGGGCCCACCAGCCAGGCGATCAGCTTCGCGGCGTCATCGGGCTGCCCCCAGCGTCCGAAGGGGGCCGTGACTTTCTGTTTGATCTCCTCGGACGCCCAACCGGTGTCGGTCGGCCCCGGGTTCACGCAGTTCACGGTGGCGTTCGGGGCCAACGCCGCCGCCAGGCTCGGCGTCATGCCGGCCAGCGCGGCCTTGCTCGACGCGTACGGGATCTCCAGCGGCATCGGCCCCTGGCCCTGCCCCGAGGTCAGCAGCACGACCCGCCCGTCCGGCGCGTCGCCGCGAACGACCGCGAACTCCTTCACGAGCAGCAACGTGGCCCGGGTGTTCACCGCGTACGACAGGTCGATCTCGGCCGCGGTCACGTCGCGGAGCGGGCCCCACGGCACCGACCGCGCGTGGTTGGCGACCAGGATGTCCAGCCGCCCGAACTGGTCGAGCGCGGACTCCACGAGCGTGCGTGGCGCCGCCGGGTCGGACAGGTCGGCCGCCGCGGTGGCGACCCGGCCCCCGTCGGTGGCCAGCTCCATCGCGACCGAACGCAGGCCGTCGGCGCCCCACGGCTGGGCCTCGTCGTGGGCGTCCCAGCCGTGGAGGAGGACCGACGCCCCGTCCGCGACGAGACGGCGGGCGATCGCGGCGCCGATGCCGGCCTTGCGGCTGGCTCCGGTCACCAGGGCAACTCGACCAGTGAGAGGTGGCACGGGAGACACGGTGCCACTGTTGTCGACCGACATGCCAGGGTGTGAAGCGTGATCGTCAGTGTCGGTATCGACGTCGTGCTCGTCGAACGGTTCGCCGCCGCGGTGGCACGCACCCCGAACTTCGCGGAACGGCTGTTCACTCCGGCGGAGCGCGTCAACCAGGACGGCCACCCGCGACCGGTGGATTCGCTGGCCGCCCGGTTCGCCGCGAAAGAGGCGGTCGCGAAGGCGCTCGGCGCTCCGCACGGGCTGAAGTGGCACGATTGCGAGATCGTTCCGGACGCGAACGGCCGTCCGTGGCTGGAGATCACCGGCACGGTCGCCGACGCGGCGGCGAAAGCAGGCATCACCCGCTGGCACCTCTCCCTCTCCCACGACGGCGGGATCGCATCGGCAATGGTTGTCGCGGAGGGTGAATGAGTGACGTTCTGACCGGCGCCTGGCCGGTCGAGGCGATCCGGGCCGCCGAGCACGAGGTGATGGCGCACGTCCCGCCGGGTGCGCTGATGCGCCGGGCCGCGGCCGGCCTGGCCCGCCGGTGCGTCGAGGTGCTGGACCGGGTCTACGGCACGCCGGTCGTGCTGCTGGTGGGCAAGGGCGACAACGGCGGCGACGCGCTCTACGCCGGGGCCGCGCTGGCCCGCCGGGGTGCGGTGGTGCGGGCGATCGCCGGGGTGCAGGACGAGCGGGTCCACCGGGCCGGTCTCACCGCGCTGCGTGCGGCCGGCGGCCGGCTCGTCGAACTCGAGGACGTCCGGGAGCGGCCGGCCCTGGTCGTCGACGGGCTGCTCGGCATCGGCGGCCGCGGTGGCCTGCGCCCGGACTCCGCGCGGCTGGCCGTCGCGGCCGAGCAGTGGCGCGCCCAGGGGTCGGTGGTCGTCGCGGTCGACCTGCCCAGCGGCGTCGACGCCGACACCGGCGAGGTGGCCGGCGCGGCGGTCACCGCCGACGTCACGGTCGCGTTCGGGAGCCTCAAAGCCGGCCTGCTGGTGGGCGAGGGTGCGGTGCGGGCCGGACTGGTGGAGGTCGTCGACATCGGCCTGAGTTTCCCGGCCGAGCCACTGGCCCGCCTGGTCACCGCGGACGCGGTGGCCCGGTGGTGGCCCCGCCCCGGCCCGTCCGACGACAAGTACACCCGCGGTGTCGTCGGCATCGCGGCGGGCTCGGAGCAGTACCCGGGTGCGGCGGTCCTCGGCACGGGCGGGGCACTCTCCGGCCCGTCCGGCTACGTCCGGTACGCCGGTGCGGCCCGGGACGCGGTCCGCACGGCGCACCCCGAGGTCGTCTCCGCGACCTCGGTGGCCGACGCCGGTCGGGTGCAGGCCTGGGTGGTGGGCTCCGGCCTCGGTACCGACGACGAGGCGGAGGACGCCGTTCGCCAGGTGCTCGCCACCGATCTCCCCGTGCTGCTGGACGCCGACGGCCTCACGATCGTGGCGCGCGAACCGGCCTTGGTGCGGGAGCGCGAGGCTCCGACCGTGCTCACCCCGCACGACCGGGAGTACGCGCGCCTGGCCGGCGACGTCGGGCCGGACCGGATCGACGCCGCCCGCCGCGCCGCCCGCGAACTGGGCGTCACCGTGCTGCTCAAGGGCTACCGGACGGTGATCGCCGGTCCGGACGACGCGCCGGTGTACGTCGTCAAGGCCGGCGTGCCGGAGCTGGCCACCGCCGGCACCGGCGACGTCCTGTCCGGGGTGATCGGCTCGCTGCTCGCCGGCGGCGTGCCACCGGCCGAGGCCGCGGCGGCGGGAGCGTTCGTGCACGGCACCGCGGGGCGGCTCGCCGCCGAGGCCGGCCCGGTGGTCGCGTCGCGCGTCCTCGATCACCTTCCGGCCGCGGTTCAGCGCACCATCAGGTAACGAACCATTCACTGGTGGCGCCGAGACCTACGCTCGGGTCATGCGGCGCCCCTACCTCGCCGGCCTGCTGACGGGCATCGGAGCAGTGTTCCTCGTGCTGCTCGTCGTCCTGGTGTTCGTCTGGCTGGACGACACCGAGCCCCTGGCCTTACCCGGCAGCCGGAACGTGGCCAGGACCCCGAGCGACGAGGTGCGGGTGCCCTACCGCGGGCACCTGCCGCCGAGCATGGTGCCGCCCTCGCCGCCGCAGTCCCCGCCGTCCGAGCCGCCACCGGCCGGGGTGGCCGGTGCGTGCGACCGGGTGCTCCGGCACGTCGACACCGCGGTCGCGCTGCTGCGCACCCTGCCCACCATCGACCCCGACCTGGCGGCCTGGAACCAGAGCAGCACGGACCTGCTCGCCGACGTGTCGTGGGCGCCGCGCCCGATGCGCCAGCCGATCCGGATCGTCCACCGTGCCGTCCGCCAGGCCCTCTACTGGTTCGCCACCCGCGACCCGGTGCCGTTCATCGAGGTGGCCGAAGCCGAACAGGCCCGCGCCGAGCTGCACGCGATGTGCGACCGCCCGGAGCCGAAACCGACCGAGACGTCCCCGCAGGCCCCCAGCCCCAGCCCGAGCCCCAGCACGTCCAGTCCTCGACCGGACGTCCGGGTCTGATGAAATTGGTTAATGGAGATGTTTGCCGTTCATCAAAATAGTAGGGTCAGCCCTGCCGGATGAATTCCATTCAGGGGTCGTGCCCCCTCGGCCATTCGGTGAATCGTCGATCCGCTCGGCTCGATCTCGCTACCGACCGGACGAAGTAGCGGGTGCGAACATCCGTCGGTGAAACAGCGGGTCGGCAAATCTCTATCGAACCGATAACCTCCCTCCGGGGGTACGGCGTGTGCCCACGTTTGGGTTCGTCCCGGGGGATATCGTGTCAGTCTCGTTGTTCACGGTCATGGCATTGTTGCTCTGCCTGCCATCGGTTGTCGCGACTTGGCCGGGCAATCAATTACATCGTCGGGTCCGGCAGCCCGATCGGGTACGTTCAGTGGCTTATTTCGTTGCGGTCGCACTCGTGCCGCCGAATATCGCCGCCGTACTGTTCGAGACCGAGTGGTCGTTGTTCACCGCCAACGTCGTCCGACTCGGACTGTTCTGCCTCGACGGCGTCGGCATCGGCTTGATCCTCCTCTACGTCCACCGCCGCTGGATCGACGCTGCACCGGCCACTCAGGCACGTCGCATCCTCGCGATCGGCGCGCACCCCGACGATCTGGAGCTGGCGTGCGGTGGCACGATCGCTAAGCTGCACGACTCCGGACACGAGATCCACGCACTCGTGATGAGTGGCGGCGAGGTGGGTGGGGACTCCAGCCGGCGTCCGCGGGAGGCGCTCACCGGCGGCAAACTCCTGGGCATCTCCAGCGTCACCGTTCACGATTTCCCGGACACCCGGCTCCGTGAGGCAGAGCTCGAGATGACCCAGGTCATCGAAGCGGCGCTGCGCCGCTACAACCCCGACATCGTGTTGACCCACTCCGGGAACGACCAGCATCAGGACCACCACGCCGTGCACGTGGCCACGCTGCGTGCTGGCCGGCAGCATTCGGCCATCCTTTGTTACGAGAGCCCATCGGTGACCTCGAAGTTCTTGCCGCAGGTTTTCGTCGACATCGGCGACTACGTCGATGTCAAGGTCAAGGCCGTGCAGGCACACCGCGACCAGGCCGGCAAGCCCTACATGACCGGCGACCGGATCCGCGGAATCGCGTCCTTCCGCGGGGCGCAAGCGAAGATAGGGCATGCGGAGGGCTTCGAGCCGGTGCGCCTGCTCGCATCCGCGGTAGGCGACCTGTGAGCCGGGCCGGCGGTGTGGTGCTGGTGACCGGGGCGGGCGGACCCGCTGGCCGGAGCCTCTCGGCCCAGCTTCGCGAACGCGGCGTCCGAGTGCTCGGGGTCGACTTGGTGCCACCCGCGGATGCACCGGAAGTCTTGGCGGTACCGCCGGTGACGGCCGCGGACTACGTGACGACTCTGCATCGCCTGGCGGCTGAGCACCAAGTATCGCTGATCATCCCGACGGTAGCCGAAGAGCTGCAGATCGTCGCTCCCCATGCCGACGGTCCGGTGGCGATCGTCGTCGGATCGGTGGCCAGTGCGGCGCTCGCCCACGACAAATGGTGGACCGCGCGGACATTGGAGTCGCACGACGTGGCAGTCCCTCGGTACGTGCGGCCGAGTCCCGGGACGGCTGCCGAGGATCTCGGTAATTTGCTCGGCTGGCCGTTCGTCACCAAGCCTCGCGTCGGCCGGGGCGGCCGGGGAGTGCGGGTCCACCGAGCCGCCGATGTCGGCGACCGGCGGTTCCCGGCCGAGCCGCCACTGATCGCGCAGGAGTTCGCCCCCGGAGCCGAGTACGTGGTGAACGTCTACCGGCCGTGGAGGAGGGGCCGGGTCACCGCGGTCGTGCTCCGGAAGACCGACCGGACCCACGGTGAGATCGGCAATGCGCTCACTGTGGAAAGAGTCGACGCACCGGACGTTGCGGCGCTGGCGGTGGACGCGGTCACCGCCCTCGACCTCTGCGGGCCGGCCGACCTGGACATACGTCGTCGGCTCGACGGACAGGCTCTCGTGCTCGAGGTCAACGCGCGATTCGGCGCGCACAGCGCGGCGGCACCCGAGGTCTTGCAAGGGTTGCTGGACGAACACGACCTGCGTGAGCTGGTGACCGCATGACCGTCGTGCTGGCGATCTTCGCGGCGTTGAGCCTGCCGATCTTCGTTCTCGGCTCGCTGAAAATCGCTTACTACCCGGCTGCGGTACTGTTCGAGCTGCGCCGTAGGAAAGAGCCGGTCTTCACTCACGAAGATCCGTTTGTATCGGTCATTATTCCGGCCTACAACGAGGGTATCGTTCTCACCAACTGCGTCGAATCGATCTTAGCGGATGACTACCCGAACAAAGAGATCATTCTGGTTGACGACGGTTCGACCGACGACACGTTACGAATAATGCAGCGCTACAACGGCATTCCGGGGATCTCGATCGTTTCGAAGCGAAACGGGGGAAAAGCGTCGGCTCTCAACGCCGGGATCGAGCGGTCGCGCGGCGAGATCCTGTTCTTCGTCGACGCGGACGGTGTTTTCACGCCGCGGACCATCAGGGAGATGTTGGCGGGATTCGACCGGGCGAGCGTCGGAGCGGTCTGCGGTAACGACGAACCGGTCAACCTCGATCGGCTACTGCCACGCATGGCCGCGCTGATGACGCACGTGGGCACGGGGTTCTGCCGACGCGGCCTGGCCCTGATCGGCTGCCTGCCGATCGTCTCCGGCAACCTCGGTGCGTTCCGTCGGTACGTCGTCGAACGAGCAGGCGGCTTCCGGGAGGACTGCATCGGGGAGGACCTCGAGCTCACCTGGCGCGTCCAGCGACTGGGTTTTCAGGTCAACTTCCGGCCGCGCGCAACCGTGTACGCCGAGGTGCCGGCGACCGTCCGCGGTTTGTGGAAGCAGCGTGTCCGCTGGGCCCGTGGGTTCCTGCAGACCGCCCGGCTCCACCTCGACATGATCGGTCGGCTGCGCTACGGGGCCTTCGGCCTCTTCCTCGCGTTCAACGTCGGCGCGATGCTGGTCGTGCCCTTCCTGCAGTTGATCACGGTGCTGTTCCTCCCCCTGCTCATCGTGGCCGGCCGATCCCCGGTGGGATCGACGCCGCTGGCGGCGCTCGGGTGGATGGGGCTGTTCGCCGGGCTGGTCGCGGTGATGTTCGCGCTGGTCCTGGATCGGGCCTGGCGGGACGTTCGGTTCCTGTACCTCGTGCCGTTGTGGCCGTTGTACTCGCTGTGCATGAGCGCCGTCATGGTCTGGGCGGTGGTGCTGGAACTGCGAGGTACGAAAGCCGAGTGGAACAAGCTGCACCGGACCGGCGTCGTGAGCCGTCCGGACGTGAATAGAAGTCGAACGGTGTGACCCAAGCCACTCGAGTCAAGCGTACTCAAGAGTAGTTTTTCCGTCTCATGGTGTCGGCGCCGTTAAAGACGCCAAGGTGCCAAAAAACAGGGTCACAAACTTTCCGACAAGCCGATAACCTCCCGACCCGGGTATATACGCGCTCGCTGTCGGGGCGTCGGCTCGGTGTATGGGGGGTTCCGTGTCGATTTCACTGTTCGCTGTTCTTGCTTTTGTTTTCTGTGTTCCACCGATAGTTACGGCGTGGCCGGGGGGTAATCTGCATCGGCGTTTTCTTCAGCCGCTCCGGGTGCGGACGGCGGCATATCTCGCCGCAGCCGTGTTGGTGCCTTTGAACCTTGGCGAAGTCTTCTTTTGTGACATTTGGTCGGCGAATTGTCACAAAGCTCTGATGGTGACGCTGCTCTGCCTGGACGTGGTGGGGATCGCTTTCCTGCTGGGATACGCTCAGCGTCGATGGATCGAGGCGCGACCGGCGGCGCAACCGCGTCGAATCGTGGCCATCGGCGCGCATCCCGATGATCTGGAGCTGGCGTGCGGCGGCACGATCGCCAAGCTGCACGACTCCGGGCACGAGATTCATGCCCTGGTCATGAGCGGTGGCGAGATCGGTGGCGACTTCAGCAAGCGTCCGGCGGAGGCGATTCGGGGCGGACGCCTGCTCGGAGCCACCTCTGTCGTCGTGCACGATTTTCCGGACACGCGGCTGCAGGCCCACGAGTTCGAGATGACCCAGATCGTCGAGGCCGCGTTGCGTCGCTACAACCCGGACATCGTGCTCACCCACTCCGGGAACGATCAGCACCAGGACCACCACGCGGTGCACTTGGCCACGCTGCGAGCAGCCCGTCAGCACTCGGCGATTCTCTGCTACGAAAGCCCGTCGGTGACCGACAAATTCTCCCCGCAGGTCTTCGTCGACATCGGCGACTACGTGGATGTCAAGGTCCAGGCGGTCAAAGCCCACCGCGACCAGGCTGACAAGCCGTACATGACCGACGAGCGGATCCGGGGCCTTGCTTCTTTCCGCGGCGCCCAAGCCAAGATCAATCATGCCGAAGGCTTCGAGCCGGTGCGATTGCTCGGGTCGGCGGTGGGTGACCTGTGAAGTCGTCGGACGGTCCCATATTGGTGACCGGTGTCGGTGGTCCGGCCGGACGGAGCCTGATCGCGCAGCTTCGGGGGTGCGGTTTGCGGGTGGTGGGCGTTGACCTCGTACCACCGGCTGACATGCCGGATGCCCTCGGCGTGCCCGCGGTCGCGCGGCCCGACTACGTAGCCGCGTTGCACGCGATCGCGGCCGCGCACGGGGTTGCGCTGATAGTCCCGACCGTGAGCGAAGAGTTGCCGATAGTGGCGGCGTATGCGGACGGGCCGGTGCCGATTCTGGCGGGCTCGGTCGCAGCCACGGCGATGGCCGGTGACAAGTGGTGGACGGCACGCATTTTGGAAGCCGCTGGCGTGGCGACGCCTCGCTTCACCGCGGTCGGGTCCGAAGTCGACGTTGAGGCGCTGGGCCGCTCGTTGGGTTGGCCGTTCGTCACCAAGCCCCGGATGGGGCGCGGCGGCCGAGGAGTTGTCGTGCATCGCCAGGTCGGCGGCATCCCGGATCAGACGTTCTTGCGGGTGCCCTCGATCGCTCAGGAGTTCGCGCCCGGCGTCGAATACGTCGTGAACGTGTACCGCCCGTGGTCGTCGAGGGAGACGACCACGGTCGTGCTGCGAAAGCTGTCCAGAGCGCACGGCGAGGTCGGTAACGCCACCGCTGTCGAGCGCGTCGACGAACTGGACGTCGCGTCCCTGGCGGCACGAGCGGTGGCCGCCCTCGACCTGCGAGGGCCGGCGGACCTCGATGTTCGCAGACGGGTCGATGGACAGCCCGTGGTACTCGAAGTGAACGCGCGATTCGGCGCGCACAGTGCATTTGCTCCGGAAATTCTGCGGGAAGCGCTAGCGGATCTCGGCATCGCCGAAATGGCGACGGCATGAGTGTCGTGCTGGCGATCTTCGCCACCTTGAGCTTTCCGATCTTCATTCTGGGGTCGATGAAGATCGCCTATTACCCCGCCGCGCTGATGTTCGAGGGGCGCCGGCGACAGGAAGCGATCTTCAACACCGAGGAGCCGCTGATCTCCGTCGTCGTCCCGGCGTACAACGAGGGCGTCGTCCTGGCGAACTGCGTTGACTCGATTCTGGCGGACGGCTACCCGAACAAAGAGGTCATCCTGGTTGATGACGGTTCGACTGACGATACCCGGCAAATAATGGAGCGCTACGCCCTGGTTCCCGAAGTCGTGCTGATCACGAAGGTGAACGGCGGCAAGGCATCTGCGCTCAACGCGGGGATCGCCCGGGCGAATGGAGAAGTACTCTTCTTCGTCGACGCGGACGGCGTATTCGCGCCGCAGACGATCAGGGAGATGCTCGCGGGGTTCGACCGAGCGACCGTGGGTGCCGTGTGCGGCAACGACGAGCCGGTCAATCTGGACCGGGTGCTGCCACGGCTGGCGGCCCTGATGACGCACGTGGGGACTGGATTTTGTCGCCGCGGCCTGGCGCTGATCGGCTGTCTACCCATCGTCTCCGGAAATCTTGGTGCTTTCCGGCGGCACGTCGTCGAGCGCGCCGGTGGATTTCGTGAGCAATGCATCGGCGAGGATCTGGAGTTGACCTGGAGAGTCCACAGAATGGGATTCCAGGTCAACTTCCGGCCGAGTGCCACGGTGTACGCCGAGGTACCGGCAACCTGTGGCGGTCTGTGGAAGCAGCGCGTTCGCTGGGCGAGGGGCTTCCTGCAGACGGTTCGGATACACCGAGACATGATCGGTCGGTCTCGTTACGGCCCGTTCGGTCTGTTTCTCACGTTCAACGTCGGCGCCATGCTCGTAGTCCCGTTCCTGCAACTCGCGACCATGGTGATGGTCCCGCCTCTCGTCGCGGCGGGGCTTTCTCCGATCGGCTCCACACCTATGCTGATCATCGGCTGGCTCGGATTGTTCGTGGGGCTGGTCGCGGTGCTCTTCGCTTTGGTGCTCGATCGCGCCTGGCGGGATCTGCGCTTTCTCTACCTGGTGCCACTGTGGCCCCTGTACTCGCTGGCGATGAGTGCGGTCATGGTTTGGGCCGTCGTACTAGAACTGCGAGGTACGCGAGCAGAGTGGAACAAACTACATCGGACCGGAGTCGTGAGCCGTCCGGGCATGCACGCCGAAGCGCAGCAGCCCGTCCACGTCGCACCGGAGTGACGCGGCGAGTGGTTCTCGGTGGCATCGCGGCTGTCGTTGGGGGTGTCGCCGCGGCGTCGTTCGCCACCGACCCAGGAGTCGGGCGGCGAGGATCGCGTACGGTCAGCCTCGGATTCCAGGACGTACTCGACGCCGATCGCGACCCTTCCCGGTTCCGGCAAGGACTCGAGAAGGTGGGCGCTGACACCGTCGCGGTGACCGCTGGGCGCACGGACTGGGCGACCTTCAGATGGTCGGACCGCCCGGACGTGTGGGCGGACCAAGTGACGGAGCGAATCTCGGATCCGTTCGCGGAGGTAGTTCGGACCGTGGGGAACGGTCGCCGAACCGTTGCCGTCGTGGACGTCCTGGCGGAGCGACTGCTGCAGCAGAATCCCTCGTTGGCCGCCGCTGACGCGTGGGGTGAGCGCTCGAACCTGCGTCCGTCGACGGCTGCTCTCGTCAGTGGTGAGGCGGGGGACCGTCTCGTCACGATGGTCGAATACCTGCTCAGCAACTATTCAATCGATGGGATCAACCTCACTGAGCTGGACTTCTACGAATTCGGCTACAGCGAGCCCGACCTCGACTCCTACCGGTCCGCCACGGGTGCGTCCGACTGGCCTCGCCGCCGGGACGGCAGCGTGAACATCGACGACCCTTCGATCGGCACCTGGCGTTCCGGCCAGGTCGCTGCGGTGGTGAGTCGAGTCGCCGAGGTCACCCGGCGGCACAACGCCCAGTTGCTCGTCGACGTCCGCCTGTCTTGGTCTGATCTGTCGCGTCGAGGGCGGGAGTTCGGACAGGACTACGGGACTCTCCTGACGGTCGCCGACAAGTTGGTCCTTTGGTACCTTCCCGGGCTTCCCGGCCATCCCGAGAACGTGGACCGGCTGTTCGGGATGCTGGCCGGGCACGACCGCTCCCGGTACGTGTTGTCAGTGGGCCTCTGGTCGGACACTGAAGCCTCGGTCCCGGATCGTCTGGTCGGCTCGGTCCGGGCGGCCGAGGCTGCTGGGCTCGGTGGCACGTGGATCACGCCGTTCGGTCTGCTGGACGAAAACATGCTCGCCGCCGTTCGCGAAGCCTGGACGTAACGAACACGTGCCGGTGGGTGCTCCTACTGCGGCAGAGGCGCCGCCTGGGAGAATGGGCGCCATGGTGCAAGCGGAAGCGGTGATCGACCTGGATGCGATCCGGGCGAACACCGCACACCTGGTGGAGCGTGCGGCCTCGCGTTCCGCGGCGACGATGGCCGTCGTGAAGGCCGACGGGTACGGGCACGGCGCGGTGCCGTCCGCGCGGGCCGCGCTGGCCGGCGGCGCCACCTGGCTCGGGGTGGCCACGGTGGCCGAGGCCCTCGAGCTGCGCACCGCGGGCATCGACGCCCCGATGCTCAGCTGGCTCAACGCGCCGGGCACCGACTTCACCGCGGCGGTGGGCGCTGACGTCGATCTCGGCGTTCCGAGCGTCCGCGTGCTCGACGACGTCGTCGCCGCCGCGAAAGCCACCGGGCGGACGTCGCGTGTGCACCTGAAGGTCGACACCGGACTCGGGCGCTCCGGCGCCACCTCGGCCGACTGGCCGGACCTGCTCACCGCCGCGGCCAAGGCCCGGGCCGAGGGCACGATCGAGGTGGTCGGCGTCTGGAGCCACTTCGCCTGCGCCGACGAGCCCGGCCACCCGTCGATCGCGGCGCAGCTCGAGGCCTTCCACCAGGCGCTGGAGATCGCGGAGAAGCTGGGGATCCGTCCGCAGCTGCGGCACCTGGCCAACTCCGCCGGCACGCTCACGCTCCCGCAGGCCTACTTCGACCTGGTCCGGCCGGGCGTCGCGCTCTACGGGCTCTCGCCGAACCCCGAGCGGATCGAGGCCCCGCTGCGGCCGGCGATGACCCTGCGCGGTGAGGTGCTGATCGCGAAACGCGTCCCGGCCGGACACGGTGTCTCCTACGGGCACACGTACCACACGAAAACCGCCACGACGCTCGCGCTGATTCCGCTCGGGTACGCCGACGGGATCCCGCGCCACGCGAGCAACCGGGCTCCGGTGCTCCTCGGCGGGAAACGGCGGACGATCGCCGGGCGCGTCTGCATGGACCAGTTCGTTCTCGACGTGGGCGACGACCCGGTGTCCGACGGCGACGAAGCCATCCTGTTCTCACCCGACGGCCCCACCGCGGACGAGTGGGCCGAGGTCGTCGGCACGATCAACTACGAGATCGTGACGCGCGTCGGTGCGCGTGTTCCGCGCCGCTACGTCGGGACGGGGGCCTAGTCGTGGGACTGGCAAAAGGCGCGTTCGGCCTGGCCGGCGCGTTGGTCGGCTCGATGGCCGCCGGTGCGGCGGCCGGTGTCGCGGCCGAGCGGTTCGCCACCCGCCGCCGGCGCCGCGTCGGTGATCCCTACGCCGACGAGCCGTTCGGCGCGCTGCCCTACGACAGCGCGCAGACCGTCACCGCGGACGGCGTCGACCTGCACGTCGAGATCGTGGAGGCCGACGGCGAACCGGACCTGACCGTGGTCTTCGTGCACGGCTTCGCCCTCGACATGGGCACCTGGCACTTCCAGCGGCGGGTCTTCACCGGCCACGAGGAACCCAAGCTCCGGATGGTCTTCTACGACCAGCCCGGCCACGGGCACTCCGGGCCGCGCCCGGACGGCGACTACACGATCGACCAGCTGGCCGACTCGCTCGCCGAGGTGATCACCAAGGTCGCGCCGGACGGTCCGCTCGTGCTGGCCGGGCACTCGATGGGCGGCATGACGCTGATGGCGCTCGCCGAGCGTCACCCGGATCTGGTGCTCGACCGGGTCGTCGGTGTGGCGCTGATCTCCACGTCCGCCGGCCACCTCGACGACGTCGCGCTCGGGTTCCCGCCGATCGTCGCCTGGCTGCGTGGCGCGCTGACGCCGGCGCTGACCAAGGTGCTGCGCTGGCAGCCGATCATGGCCGAGCGGGGCCGCCGCTCGGGCAGCGACCTGGCCTACCTGCTCACCGAGCGGTACGGGTTCGGCAGCGCGAACCCCAGCCCGGCGCTGGTGGAGTACGTCGAGCGGATGAACGACGGCACGCGGGTCGAGGTCATCGCCGGGTACCTGGGCACGCTCTCGCAGCACGACCGGTACGCCGCCTTGGAGGCGTTCGCCGACGTCGAGACGCTCGTCGTCTGCGGCGACAGGGACCTGCTGACGCCGGTGGAGCACACCAGGGAGATCGCGAAGCTGCTGCCCCACGCCGCGTTGCTGGAGGTCTCCGACGGCGGCCACTGCACGTTGATGGAGCACGCCGACGCGACGAACGAGGCCCTGCTCGAGCTGTTCCGGAGGGCCGTGCAGGTGGCGGCGGGACGCCGTCCGACCGAGGCGCCGCACCGCACCGAGGTGGCGGCGGCGAAGCAGCGTCGCGGCTGGGCGCGGCGTGCCGGTGAACAACAACGACGCGCGCTGGAGAAGATCCTGCGCCGGAAGGGTGCCTGATGGAACTCAAGACCCCGGAGGACACCAGGGACCTCGGCCGGGCACTCGCCCCGCTGCTCCGGGCCGGTGACCTGATCGTGCTCGTCGGCCCGCTCGGCGCCGGGAAGACCCAGCTCACCCAGGGGATCGGGGCCGGCCTCGGTGTCCGCGGCGCGGTCACCAGCCCGACGTTCGTGATCTCACGCATCCACCCCGGCGGCCGGCTGCCCCTCGTCCACGCCGACGCCTACCGGCTGGGTGACGTCGCCGAGGTCGACGATCTCGACCTGGACGCCGACGTCGACGCGGCGGTCACCGTGGTGGAGTGGGGCGCCGGTCTGGTCGAGCAGCTCACCGACGCCTACCTGGAGATCCGGCTCGACCGGGACGACGAGACCGAGGTGCGCACCGCGACGCTGGTGCCGCACGGCGGCGACTGGCCGGAGCGCCTCCTAGCGCTGAACTAGCTTGACCACGGGCAGGGCACCGAGCAGCCCGGAGGCCCACGCCAGGACGAACACCCAGCTCGGCGACGTCTGCGCGACGATCGCGCCGGCCACCGCGGCGCCGGTGGAGCTGCCGACGAGGAACGCGGTGATCAGCCACGCGAACGCCTCGGTCACCGTTCCCTCGGGGGCGAGCCGGTCGATGACCAGGAACGTCAGCGTCATCAGCGGGGGCAGCGACAGGCCGCTGACCAGCGTCAGCCCGAGCGCGAACGGGAAGACACCGGGGTCGGTGGGCAGGAACGCCAGCGGCAGGTAGCCGAAGCCCAGCGCGACGAACAGCCAGGGGAGCACCCGGCCGGGGGAGTACCGGTGCGAGCGGCCGGAGAACCAGACGCCGCCGATCAGCGCGCCGCCCGCGTTGGCCGCGACCAGCCAGGTGGTCCAGCCGCGGTCGCCGGACGCCTCGCTGAACGCCGACGCGGCCACCGGGAACGTCCCGACGGCCAGGCCGACCAGCGAGATGCCCAGGTAGAGGCGGCGCAGGCGGGCCGGGCGCAGCGCACCGGCCCAGTGCCGCTCACCCACCTCCGTGGGGCGCCACTGGCGGGACGCCGGTGCCACCGCGAACCAGAGCGCGCCGGTGAGCCCGATCGCCGCGGCCGCGTACAGCCCACCGGCCGGGCCGAACGAGTTGGCCAGCAGCACGAGCAGCGGGCCGGCGACGAAGACCAGCTCCTGCGCGGCGGCGTCGAGCGCGTAGATCCTGGGCACGTCGGGGCCGGACAGCAGGCCGGGCCAGATCGCCCGCAGCCCGGGTTCGAGCGGCGGGGTGGCCGCACCCGCGACGGCGGCGATCACCAGGCCACCGACGACGCCGGAGAACGGCAGCACGGCCAGCCCGACCGAGCTGACCACGCCGCCGCCGACGATGATCCGGGTCTGGCCGGTGCGGTCCATCCAGCGGGCCAGCAGCGGCTGGCCGATCGCGCCACCGGCGGTGTACGCGGCGGCGAACAGGCCGGCGACGCCGTACCCCACGTCCGAGCCGCGGCTGAACAGCACGAGAGCGACCGGAACCATGCCGGTGGGCAGCCGTCCGAGCAGGCTGGACGCGAGCAGTCGGGCCACGAAGGGCCGTCGGAGCAGGGCAAACGGTGACACGGGTCGTCCTCGGTGAGCAGGGGCGGGGGTCAGCGGCCCGCGCCTCCGGGGAAGTCACCGCGCTCGCGGTCGTCGCCGTAGAGCGGCAACTGAACCTCGAGCGAACGCATTCGCGCAGTATGCCCCACCGGTGCGATCGCGGCGCAACAGGGCTGCTAGCAGCGAGAACTCCGTGCGGGCTCCGGGTAGCGGTGGCACGATCGAAAGGACGTCGTCGCTGCCGCCGCCCGGAGGTCCGTCTTGCCCCTCTCCGTCGCCTCGATCCTCGCCGAGACCGCCGCTCGGCGTCCGAACCACACCGCGTTGGTCCTCGGCGACCTGCGGCTGCCCTACGCCGCGGTCTGGGACCAGGCCAAGCGGTACGCCGCGGTGTTCCGCGCCCAGGGCATCGGCCCGGGTGACCGGGTCTCGATCCTCATCCCGAACACGCCGCACTTCGTCTTCGCGTACTACGGCGCGGCGGCGCTGGGCGCGGTGGTCGTTCCGGTGCACGCGCTGCTGCGTGCCGAGGAGATCGAGTACGTACTGAAGGACTCCGGTTCGAAGCTGTTCGTCTGCGCGGGCCCGCTGCTCGGCGAGGGAGCCAAGGGCGCCGAGCTGGCCGGGGTGCCGCTGTTCACGGTGCTGGGCACCGACGAGATCGACGCGCCGCGCCTCGACGATCTCGCACAGCAGACCGACCCGATCGCCGCCTACGAGCAGGCCGAGCCGGACGACGTCGCGGTGATCCTCTACACCTCGGGCACCACCGGTAAGCCCAAGGGCGCGATGCTGACGCACCTCAACATCGTGATGAACGTCGACACGAGCGTGATCTCCTCGTTCGACACCACCCCCGACGACGTCGTCCTCGGCTGTCTGCCGCTGTTCCACTCGTTCGGGCAGACCGTGTCGCTCAACGTGACGTTCCGGGCCGGCGGCACGCTCGTGCTGATGCCCCGCTTCGACGGCCCCGGCGCGCTCGCGCTGATGCTGAAGGAGAAGGTCACCAACTTCATCGCGGTGCCGACGATGTACATCGCGCTGCTCGACGCGTTGCGTAACGCCGAAGGCGGCGAGAAGCCGCCGCTGCGCCTGGCGATCTCGGGCGGCGCCTCCCTGCCGCTGGCCGTGCTCGAGCAGTTCGAGCAGGTCTTCCAGATCCCGGTCTACGAGGGCTACGGCCTCACCGAGACCTCCCCGGTCGCCACGTTCAACCAGAAGGGCTGGCCGACGAAGCCGGGCACGGTCGGCCGGCCCATCTGGGGCGTCGACGCCGAGATCGCGCGGCCGGAGATCGAGGAGCGGATCGAGTTCCTGCCCACCGGTGAGCTGGGCGAGATCGTCATCCGCGGCCACAACATCATGAAGGGCTACCTCAACCGGCCGGAGGCCACCGCCGAGGCCATCGTCGACCGCTGGTTCCGCACCGGCGACCTCGGCACCAAGGACGAGGACGGCTACATCACGATCGTCGACCGCAAGAAGGACATGGTGCTGCGCGGCGGGTTCAACGTGTACCCGCGTGAGGTCGAGGAAGTGCTCATGCGCCACCCCGACGTCGCCCAGGTCGCCGTCATCGCGGTGCCGCACCCGACGCACGGCGAGGAGGTCTGCGCGGTGATCGTCCCGAACCCCGGGGCGTCGCCCGACAAGGAGCAGATCATCGGGTGGGCGAAGACGCACCTGGCCGGCCACAAGTACCCGCGGATCATCGAGTTCGTGGACGCGTTCCCGCTGGGGCCCTCGGGCAAGGTGCTCAAGCGCGAGCTGAAGACGCGCTTCCACTAGCGAACACCGCGAACGCCGCCGACCAGGGGTTTAGTCGGCGGCGTTCGTTGTGTGCGTTGATGGTGCCGGGTGGGTGGGGCCAGCGGGGTCGATGGTTGCCGATCCGTGATCGAAGAGTGATCCGCACCCGGCCGACCGTCGGAGAGACAAGTGGAGCTTCGTACCGGCGTGACCGGTACGAAGCTCCATCGGGTGAGCCCGGACGTCAGCCCGTGATCTGGATGTTCTTCAGCAGGTACTCGCAACCGGTCTTGATGTCGGTCTCCTGGTCGGCCCACTGGCACCGGACCTGGATCTGCTGGTTCTTGTACAGCAGGAAGTAGCTGTACGCGTTGGCGAAGTCGAACTTGAACTCGTACCGGAAGCCCCGGTAGCCGTTGTAGTTCACGTTCTGCCGGGTGGTGGCGTCCTGGCCGATCTGCTTCACCAGGGCGTCGTACTCGCCCTCGAGCGCCGCGTCGCTGACCGACGTCGAGTCGATCTTCAGCGTGTAGGAGTCCACGACCAGCAGGTCGTCGGCCTCACCCGCGGTCTTGGCCATCGCGGCGGTGTAGTCGGGGGCGCCGCCGGTGTTGTCGGAGCTCGGCGTCACGACTTCCTGGAAGCCCTTCGGCAGCCGCGTGCTGAACGGCCCGCCGGCCGGGGCGACCTCGGGACGGCTGGTGTCGATCGACGGCCCGGTGGGGCTGGGCGAGGCCGAAGCACCCTGCGTGGGCAGCGTCGACGCGGAGGGCGCGGTCGGCTTGCCGCTCGCGGAGGTCTCGGTGGTGTCGCTGTTGGCGACCAGCCAGCCGCCGATGCTGCAGACCGCGATGATGATGACGGCCACCGCGATGATGCCGCCGACGATCACGCCGGTGTTCTTCTTCTTGGGCGGAGGCGGCGGCGGGAAACCGCCACCGGGAGCGCCGTACGCGGCGGCGGGCTGGGCGTAGGGGTCGGCCGGCTGGGCGTAGGGGTCGGCACCGTACGCGCCCGCGCTGGGGTTGCCGTACGCGCCCGCGCTGGGGTTGCCGTACGCACCCGCGCTCGGGTTGGCGTACGGGTCGTTGGGTAACGGGGCGGTCGGGTTCGCCGGCGGCTGTCCGTAGGGCGCGCCGGAACCCGGCTGTCCGTAGGGGGCACCGGAACCGGGCTGGTCGTACGGCGAGCCCGACGACGGCTGGTTGTACGGCGAGCCCGAAGAGGGCGGCTGACCGTACGGGTTAGCCGGCTGACCATAAGGGTCGGACGGCTGCCCGCCATAGGGCTGGTTCGGGTCGTAGCTCACTGCCTGTTCCGTTCTCTCCGTCTAGGTCCAGCGCGGCGTGAATGAAGAGCACGCTAGGTGGAGCGGGAGAGCCAGACAACCATCTCGGACGCTTCACCGCACTACTAGCGTGACCAGGGTGACGACGGGATGTTCCGTATCTCCTGGTTCGGGCGCCCCGTGCTCGGTCAGCAGGGCTCACCAGCCCTGACTTCTGTCCAGCTTGCTGCGCCGACGTCGTTTTCGCTGTGCTGATGCCGACGCAATCACTGTCGCGTACCGGACACAGCTATCACACCCGTGTCTCAGGTGATCGTCAGTGTCGCGAGCAGGTCGTCGCAGCCACGGCGCACGGCGTCCTTCTGGTCGGCCCACCGGCAGAGCACCTGCACCATCGTCGTGCCTTTGAAGACGAAGTAGCTGTCGGCGTGGGCACTGCCGTAGACGAAGTCGTAGCGGTACGCGGAGTAGCCGTGGACGGACGTGGCCTGGCCGGTCCTCGCGTCGTGCCCGAGCGCGGCGACGGTGGCGTCGACCTCGGTGCGGAGCGCGTCCTCGGCCAGCGTCCCGGTGTCGACGGGAAGCGTGGCCGAGCCGGCCAGCAGGATGTTCGCGGTGTCGCCCGGTGCGAGCGCGGCCGCGGTGGCGTGCTCGAGGGTGCCGCGCGCGTCGGCCGGCGCGTCGATCGGGACGTATCCGGCGGGCAGCTGGAACCGGTACGGGCCGCCGGCGGGCTGGACCGTCTCCCGCGTCGTGCTCGCGGACGGGCTGGGCGAGGCCCCGCTCTTCGCGGCCAGCAGGATGCCGCCGAAGCCGCAGCCGAGCACGATCAGCACCGGGACCGCGAGCGCGGCCACGATCCCCAGCGCGATCCACCCCGAGGCGCTCCGCCTCGGCGGTGGCGGTGGCGGAGCGGGTGCGTGGTACGGGTTCGGCTCGTACAGCTCGTAACTCACGTCGTCCTCCCGGTCCTGGAAGCGGCCCGTCCCCTAGCGTGGAGGCTCCGGACCGACCCGACCGTGTGGCCGCTGACGCGTGCTGTGTCCGCTCCGCTACGCACCGCGCCGTCCGCAGTCGGCGCCGGCGAATCAGTAGGCTTGCGGGGTGCTGGTTCTGCTAGTCGATACGGCCACCGCCGCCGTCACCGTCGGTGTCGCCGAGATCACCGCCCCCTCCGCGGTCACGGTCCGCGCGCGTCGCGTCGTCGTGGACGCCCGGCGGCACGGCGAGACGCTGGCCCCGAGCATCACCGCGGCGCTGTCTGAAGCGGGCGTCTCCGCCGCGGACCTGTCGGCGATCGTCGCCGGCGTGGGCCCCGGTCCGTTCACCGGTCTGCGTGTCGGCCTGGTGACCGCGGCCTCCCTGTCCGACGCCCTGGGCGTACCGGCCTACCCGGTCTGTTCGCTCGACGGTCTGGTCGTGCCGGGCCGTCCGGTGCTGGTCGCCACCGACGCCCGGCGCCGCGAGGTCTACTGGGCCACCTACGACGCCACCGGGGCCCGCGTCCACGGGCCCGACGTCGCCAAACCGGCCGACCTGCGGGCCCGGCTCGACGCCGGTGAGTTCGGCCGACCCGAGGTGGCGGTCGGCAGCGGGGCGGCGCTCTACGCCGAGCAACTCGGGCTGCCCGTCGGCGAGCCGCAGTACCCGACCGTCGAGGGCCTCGTCGCCCGCGCCGCGCCACGCGTACTGGAGAAAGCGCCGGCCGAGCCGCTCACCCCGCTCTACCTGCGTCGGCCCGACGCCGTCGAACCCGGCGCCGCCAAATCGGTGCTGACGTGACCGGAGTGGTGCAGACGGTCACCGCACCGATGCGCTGGTGGCACATCGAGGCCGTCGGCCCGATCGAACGTGACCTGTTCGGCGACGAGGAGTGGTCGCCGGGCATGTTCTGGTCCGAACTGGCCCAGGCCGACACCCGCTGGTACCGCGTCGCGCTCGACGGCGACGACGTGGTCGGGTACGCCGGGCTGTGCGTCTACGGGCCCGACGACGCCTGGGTGCAGAACATCGCGGTCCGGCGCGACCGGCAGGGGCACGGCTTGGGCGCGCGGCTGCTCGACGAACTGCTCACCGAGGCGTCACGGCGCGACGCCCGGCAGGTTCTGCTCGAGGTCCGCGCCGACAACGCACCGGCGCAGCGGCTCTACGCCCGCCGCGGGTTCGAGGCCATCGGCCTGCGCCGCGGTTACTACCAGCCGAGCGGCGCCGACGCGATAGTGATGCGCTTGGAAGCACCAGGGAGAGAGAATGACTGACGAGCCGTTGGTGCTCGGCATCGAAACGTCCTGCGACGAGACCGGCGTCGGCATCGTGCGCGGCTACGAGCTGCTGGCCGACGCCGTCGCGTCGAGCGTCGATCAGCACGCGCGGTTCGGCGGGGTCGTGCCCGAGGTGGCCAGCCGCGCGCACCTGGAGGCGATGGTGCCCACCGTGCACCGCGCGCTCGCCGACGCGAACGTGACGCTCGCCGACGTCGACGCGATCGCGGTGACCGCCGGTCCCGGCCTGGCCGGGGCGCTGCTGGTCGGTGTCGCGGCCGCGAAAGCGTACGCGGTGGCCCTGGACAAGCCGCTCTACGGCGTCAACCACCTCGCCGCCCACGTCGCGGTCGACACGTTGGAGCACGGCCCGCTGCCCGAGCCGGCGATCGCGATGCTGGTCTCCGGCGGGCACTCGTCGCTGCTGCTGGTCGACGACCTCACCGGTGACGTCGAGGCGCTCGGCGCCACGATCGACGACGCGGCCGGCGAAGCGTTCGACAAGGTCGCCCGGGTACTCGGCCTGCCGTTCCCCGGCGGCCCGCCGATCGACAAGGCCGCCCGCGAGGGCGACGCGGGCGCGATCGCGTTCCCGCGTGGGCTGACCGGCCCGCGCGACTACGCCGAGCACCGGTTCGACTTCTCGTTCTCCGGGTTGAAGACCGCGGTCGCGCGCTGGGTGGAGACCCGGCAGCGCAACGGCGAGCCGGTCCCGGTCGCCGACGTCGCCGCGTCCTTCCAGGAGGCGGTGGCCGACGTGCTCACCGCGAAGGCGATCGACGCGTGCAAGCGGCACGGGGTGGAGACGCTGCTGATCGGCGGGGGAGTGGCGGCGAACTCGCGGTTGCGGTCGCTGGCCGCCGACCGGTGCGAGAAAGCCGGCGTCCAGCTGCGCGTGCCGAGGCCGAAGCTGTGCACCGACAACGGGGCGATGGTCGCCGCGCTCGGCTCGCGGCTGGTCGCCGCCGGGGTCGCGCCGTCCCCGCTCGACCTGCCGGCCGATTCGTCCCTGCCGGTCACCGAAGTGGTTCTGGCCGGTGTGACCCGGTGATCGTGCGGATGGTCGAGATGGCCGCCCACCCGGGGGCGCACCAGGAGCTCGTCGACTGGGCCTGCGCGGTGGCGGTGCCCGAACTCGAGCGACAGCTGGGCCACGTCAGCTCCGAGGTGTTCACGTCCGCGGACAACCGGCTCGTGGTGATCTCCCGCTGGCGGTCGGAGCCGGTCGCGCTGGCCGATCCGCCGAACCATTGGCTCCGACGAGAGGCGCACTCATGGGATTTCAGCCCGGTAGACCGGTGATCCTCGACGTCGACACCGGCGTCGACGACGCGCTCGCGCTGTTGCTGGCGGTGAAGTCGACGGCGCTCGACCTGCGCGGGGTCACGTGCGTGGCCGGCAACACCGGCCTGGAGGCGGTGGTACGCAACACCCTGCGTGTCCTCGACGCCGCCGGGGCGCCGCTCGACCTGCCGGTCGCGGCCGGCGCCGCCCGTCCGCTGCTGGACCCTCCGCACCTGGCCGAGCCCGACGCCACCCAGACCGCCGAACACGTCCACGGCGCCGACGGGCTGGCCGGCGTCGACCTGCCCGACTCCGCGCGCCCGCTCGACCGGCGCCCGGCCGTCGAGCTGCTGCGTGACCTGCTGCTCGGAGCCGAGGCCCCGATCACGCTGGTGCCGCTGGCGCCGATGACGAACATCGCGCTGCTCCTGCGCACCTACCCGGAGGTGCGGCCCAAGATCGAGCGGATCGTGCTGATGGGCGGCGCGGTGAACGGCGGCAACGTCACCGCGGCGGCCGAGTTCAACGTCTTCGCCGACCCGGAGGCGGCCGCGATCGTGTTCGGCGCGGGCGTGCCGGTCACGATGTACGGGCTGGACGTCTTCTACTCGGTCCGGGTCTCCGCGGCCGAGGCCACCGCCATGGCCGCGTCCGACGTGCCGTCGGCCCGGCTGGCCGGTCAGCTCCTGCTGTTCCGGATGACCGGCGAAGCAGACTCGGCCGAGATCGGCGACGCCGGTGCGGTCGCCGCGGTGATCACGCCGGACGGCCTCACCACCGAGGCGCTCCCGGTGCGGGTCGAGCTCGACGGGCGGTACACCCGGGGCGCCACGCTCGTCGACCGGCGCGCGGAGAGCGACAAGGACTGGGACCCGCACCGCGCGTACCCCGCGCCCGTCGTCGACGTGGCGCTGGGCGTCGACGCGAAGCGCTACGCGGCGATCTTCGTCGACACCGTGAGCTGTCCCTAGAGCGGCTGGCCGAGGATCGCGATCGGGGCCGTGCCCAGCCGGGTGAGGATCACCGTCGCCGCGTTCGGGCCGTTCAGCTTGAGCTGCGGGCGCAGCTGCTCCGGCGTGACCGCGGTACCGCGTTTCTTGATTTCCAACCGGCCGACGCCGCGTCGCGACAGTTCGGCGCGGAGCCGTTTCACGCCGAACGGCATCACGTGTTCGACGCGGTAGCCCCGGGCGAACGGGGTGTCCGCCGGCGAGTCGGTGGTGAGGTACGCGATCGCCGGGTCGAGCAGGCGTCCGTCGATCCGGTCCGCGAGTTCGGCCACGAGGTGCGCGCGGAGCACGGCGCCGTCGGGGTCGTAGAGGTACCCGCCGATCTCCCCGACCGGGGCCTCCCTGGCGCCGCTGCCGGTGAGCTCGGCCGGGAGCACCGACGCGCGGCGGGGCGTCTCCGCGAGCGGGCCGAACCACAACGCGGCCTCCACCACGTCGCCGCGTTCGGACACCCACTCCGCCTCCGCGCCGGGCGGGATCCGGTCGTGGTCGAGACCGGGAGCGACCTTCACCGCGGTGCGCGGGATCCGGGCCGCCACCGACAGCAGGAACGACCACGGCGGCGAGTACGCGTCCGGGTCGAACACCCGGCGGCCACCGGCCCGGCGCGCCGGATCGCAGAACGCGGCGTCGTACCCGTCGAGCGCCACCGACGTCGCGTCGGCGCAGATCACCCGCGCCCGGTCGGTGCACCCCAGCGCCTCCACGTTCGCGGTTGCCACCGCCGCCGTCACCGGGTCCCGCTCCACCCCGGTGACGTCCAGGCCGGCCCGGGCCAGCGCGATCAGATCCGACCCGGCGCCGCAGCCCAGATCGACGACCCGCGTCGCGCCGCTCCCGGCCAGCCGGGCCGCCCGGCGCTCGGCCACGCTCGCTCGGGTGGCCTGCTCCACGGCGTCGGCGGTGAACAGCATGACGGCGGCGTCGGACCCGAGTTTGCCCGCGGCGGAGCGGCGGAGCCGCTGCTGGGTGAGCGCCAGCGAGACCAGGTGGGGGTCGTGCCCGGCCGCGCGGAGCCGGGTGGCGAGCGCCAGTGGATCACCCTCCGCCACGGCATCCGCCAACGCGGCCACGCCCGCGGCGGACCGCAGCGCCTCGACGTCCGAGATCTCCACGGAAGAAGATCCTCACACGTTGAACCGAGGCGGGCTCAACGGCGTGATGGCAGAGGTGGGTGGCGAGCGACGATGCTCATGATGTCGCCGTGTAGTCGGGAGCCGAAGGAGCCGCAACAGCATGGGAACCTGCGGTGGCTGATGGTCGGCGGGCATCGCGTGGTTGGGTGGAAGTCGACATCCGGTCCGAAGGCATCGAAAAACCGGCGGAGCGACCGGCTCCCGGGTACGGCGGGGAACTGGGGTACGGGGCGCCCGACCGCTACGGGTTCGGCGACGAGCGCGACCCGTTCGAAGCGGCCTACCACGGCCCGTCCGGGCACGGCCCCGGCTCACCGGCGTACGACCCGTACGAGTCCGGCCTCGGTTCGGTCTCCGCGTACGACCCGGAGTCCCCGTACGGCCGGGGCGGCTACCAGGACTACGACACCGGCTACTACGCCGGCCCGAACCACGGCCCCGAGTACGGGGCCGGCGGCGTCGCCGGTTACGGCGGGCTGCTGGCGATCGAGGCCGGCCCCAGCGCCGACGAGCCCGACAACCTGCCGGTGCTCGCGGAACCCTACGACGACCTGCGCGACCGGGTCCGGGCGCCGCTCCCGGTGCCGACCTCGATCGCCGAGGTGCGCGATCTGCTGTTCGAGCCGTTCGGGTTCGTTCCGGTCGGGTTGGCGTCCGAGTGGCTGCGCCCGGAAGCGGGCATCGTGCCCACCGAGCCCCGCCCCGAGGTCGACGAACTGGTCGCCTGGGCGACGCAGGCCGACCGCGGCCCGGTGCTGCGGCTGCTGTGCGGAGCCGGCGGCCAGGGCAAGACGCACGCCGCGCAGCAGATCTGCTCCGCGCTGGAGGCCCAGGGCTGGCTGGCCGGGTTCCTCGACCTGCCGCCGGCGGCCTGGCGCACGACCGGCCCGACCGACCTGGAGCTGACCGGCCCCGACCAGGTCGAGTGGGAACAGCAGCTGCGCCGGGCGCCGGAGATCATCGCGGGGATCCGCGCGGTCGTCGAGCTGCGCACCCCGACGCTGCTCGTCGTCGACCAGGCCGAATCGGTCGGTCCGCTGGTCGGCGAACTGCTCTCCACGATCGACGAGTACGACGCGGCGGCGTGGGTCCGGGTGCTGCTGCTCGCCCGGTCGCCCGACGGTTGGTTCACCGATCTCTCCGAGGCCCACCGGCTGCGTTCGTGGGTGGCGCCGAGCCCGGTCTGGCTGCACCCGCTGCCCCAGCAGCTCGGCCCGCAGGCGTCCGACGCGGTGTGGCGCTCGGCGGTGGCCGCGTTCGCGAACCGGGCGGTGTCCGACGGGGTGCTGCCGCGCGTCGACCTGGAGCGGCTCACGTTCCCCGCGCCCGCCGGTCTGTGGGCGACGACGCTCGACTTCTACGCCGACGCCGCCCTGCGCGTGCTGGACGCGACCGCACCGTCGTTGCGTCGGCACACCCGCCGTGACGGTGGCGGACCCGACCCCGTCGCCGGAGTGCTGGCCTACGAGCGGCGGCAGGTGTCCGCGGTGCTGGCCGCGGCCGGGTGCGGGATCGAGGACGGGCAGCGCGACTGGGCGATGGCCGTGGTGAGCCTGCTGCCCGCGGCGACACCGGAAGCGGCCGTCCGGGCGCTGCGGTCGGTGCCCGCGCCGTGGCAGGTGCCGGCCGACCGTCGCGCCGACGTCGCGATCGCGCTGGCCCGGCTCTACCGGGGAACGGCCGAGCAGGGCTGGTCGCCGCCGCGTCCGGCGCGGCTGGCCGACGCGCACCTGCTGGACCTGGCCGGGAGCCTGGCCGACCCGGAGTGGTCGGCGGTCGTCTCCAGCATCGCCGGCGACGCCGACCCGCTCGCCGCGCTGCACGCGGCCACGACGCTGATCCGGTGCCTGTCCGCGCCCACCCCGTCGCGACGGCAGGAACGGGCGAAGAACCGGATCAGCGTGTCGCTGCCGTGGCTGCTGCGTACCGCGCCGGGCCGGTACGCGGTGCCGCTCGTGCTGCTGGCTCCGACCCGGTACACGAAGGTGATCACCGACCTGATCAGCGCGCGTGAGATGCCGCTGGAGACCGTGCGTCAGCTGGACTCGCTGGTGCTGTCGGTCGGCTTCACCCCCAGCCGGGCCGAGATCGCGGCCGCGGTGTCGGAGCGGCTGGTCGCGGCCGCGCGTCCGGGCGCCGATCCGCAGGCGTACGAGCTGAGCGAGTACGCGCGCTGCCTGAACAACCTGGGGATCCGGCTCTCGGCGCTGGGCCGGGTCGAGGACGCGCTGGCCCCGGCCGAGGACGCGGTCGCGGTGCAGCGGCGGCTCGCGGTGGCCGACCCGTCGTACCTGCCCGACCTGGCGATGTCGCTGGACCTGCTCGGAACCGCGCTGGCCGACGCCGGACGACCGGACGAGGCGCTGCCGCCCGCCGAGGAGGCGGTGGTCGCCTACCGGCGGCTGGCCGCGCAGGACTCGGTCGGGTACCTGCCCGAACTGGCGTCCGCGCTGAACACGCTGGGCATCCGCCTCACCGACGTCGGACGGCGGGAGGAGGCACTCGACCCGGTCGAGGAGGCGGTGGCGGTCTGCCGTCGGCTCTCGGTGATCAACCGGGCCACCTACCAGCCCGAGCTCGCGTTCTCGCTGACGAACCTGTCGATCAGCCTGGCCGACCTGGAGCGCTGGGAGGAGTCGATCGAGCCGGCCGAGGAGGCGGTGGTCGTGTACCGGCGGCTGGTGGCCGCCGACTCGGTGGGACACCTGCCCCAGCTGGCGCTCGCGCTCAACAACCTGGGCAACCGGCTGGCCGAGACCGGCCGGTCCGCGGACGCGCTGCAGCCGGCCGAGGAGGCGGTGGCCGTGTACCGGCGGCTCGTCGCGTCGAACTCGCTGGAGTACCTGCCGAACCTCGCGGCGTCGCTGAACAACCTGGGGATCCGGCTGGCCGAGGCCGGTCGGATGGAGGAGGCGCTGGAACCGGTCGAGGAGGCCGTCACGGTCTACCGCCGGCTCGTGGACACCGTCGGCGAGGGTTACCTGCCGGAGCTGGCGCTGTCGCTGCACAACCTGGCCAACCGCCTGGTGCGCCTGTCGCGGCCGATCGAGGCGCTGTCGCCGGTGGCCGAGGCCGTGGACATCCGCAGCGGGCTGGCCGACCTCGACCCGGAGCCGCACCTGCCCGACCTGGCCCGGTCGCTGGCGGCGGCCAGCACCACGATGGCCGCGGTGGGGCGGCTCGAGGACGCGGTGTCGGCGGCGGACCAGGCGGTCGAGGTGATGACCGGGATCGGCGCGGGCCGCGACGAGACGCTGATGCTCGCGGTCACGAAGATCCGCGACCGGGCGCACGCGCGCCTGGAGTCGGACGAGCGCAACGCCAAGCGCGCGCTCACCTCGACCACCACCACCGTGCAGGTGCTCGGCTGGGGTGCCGGCAATCAGGTGCCGGCGCACTCCCGCCGCCGGGAGATCGAGCGCGGCCGTCCGTCCTACTGATAGCTGACGTAGTCCGGGGGATGGGTGAAGGCCAGGACCTCGGCGGGCCGGTACGGGTCGACGTCCTCGTCGTAGAAGAGCTTGTAGCCGAGCTTGAACTGCGCGGGGCGTCGCACCGCGGCGTAGGTCGCGTCCTTCTCGCGCCGCGTCCCGAAGCCGTCGACGTGCTGCACCATCACCAGGCCCGGCCGCGGCACGATCTTCTCGACGTCGGGCAGCATCGCCCGCCGGAACTGGTGGAGCAGGAACAGTTTCTCGGGGAGCTGCGCGGCCCGGGTGATCTCGGAAACGTACGCGGAGGCCGCGTTGACCTCGGCGGCCGACGCCCGCCCCACCACCTCGCCCGGCACCTCGTTCCAGGCGACCCGCCACTCCGGGTCGAGCGCGATGCCGACGTTCGGGTGTTCGAGCGCCCAGCGGTAGGGCTTGATCGCGTCGAGGAAGTTCAGCCGGCCCGGCTGGATGTCGAGGACGACGAGCGCTTTCGCCTTCTCGGCGGCCTCGATGTACCGGCGGATCACCGCGGGCTTGATGCTGTGGCTGTAGACCCGGTTCTTCCCGGGTTTCCGGTCGGCGATCCGGACGATGAGCTCGAACGCGATCTGCACCGGCCGGTCGGGGGTGGCGAAGGGTGCCGCGGCCGCGCGCAACCGCGGAACGATCCGGTCCGGTGGTTCCTCGCCGAGGACGCCGAGCGTGCCGCCGCCGGTGCTGCCGTAGTACGCGACCACCCGGTACCGCGGGAAGATCTCCCGCCCGCCGAGGGGCAACTCCGGCGGCAGCTCCGGCGACGGCGCGGGCTCGACCGCCTGCGGCGGCGCCGGCGTCTCGGCTGGCGGTCGTTCGTCGGCGCTGCATGCCGTGCCCGGAACGGCCGCCAGCGCGAACGCCAGCGTTACCGCCACCGACCGGCGATACGCCCTGATCTTCCGGTTCATGCCGTTCAGCTAACCGGATGAAGGGCAATTTTGGGGAGATCTGCGCCAGTCGGGGGTCCGATGAGGATTCGAGACCGGCAGGCGGTTACGGCTTCTCGCCCGAGCCCAACAGGTCGATGAGCTGCTGCGCGTTGGTCTGGGCGTAGTCGGAGTAGCAGTTGTTCATCAGGACGTGGGTCTCCGCGGCGGGCAGGGTCCGGATCTGTTCCGCCCACGACTCCAGCTCCTCGGGCCCGTACAGGTACCCGAACTTCTGGTGGATGTCCTTCGACGTCCACTTCTCGCTGTGGCCGTGGAACCGCACCACGGCCAGGTCGCTGGTGGCGACGACCACCGGCGGTACCGAGCTCGGATACCCCTGCGGCATGTCGACCACGACGTACGGCAACTGGTAGTCGGTCAGGAACTCCAGCGTCGCGTCCCGGTTCTCCGGCGAGAGCCACGTCTTGTTCCGGAACTCCACGCAGATCCGGTCGGACCCGCACCGCTCCTTCACCTGCAACAGGTACTCGCGGTTGCGTCGGCCGATCGGGAACCACTGGGGGAACTGGAACAGCAGCGCGCCGAGCTTGCCGGCGGCCCGGAGCGGTTCGAGCGCCGCGAGGAACCGCTCCCACACCTCGTCGACGACGCCGGCGTCCAGGTCCTTCAGGTAGACGTTTTTCGAGGAGTCCAGCGACCCGCGGAGATCCTTGTACAGCGATCCCGGCCGCGTCGGATGCTGCGTGAGCAGCGAGAACGCCTTGATGTTGAAGGTGAAGTCAGCCGGTGTGCGCTCGGCCCACAGCGCGGCGGTGTTCTCCGCCGGCGGGGAGTAGTAGGTGGAGTCCACCTCGACGATGTCGAAGTTCGACGCGTAGTAGCCGAGCCGTTCGGCGGCGGAGTCGACGCCGTCGGGGTACCAGCCGGAGGCGATCAGCGTCCGGTCGGTCCACGACGCCGTGCCGACCCGAATCCGTCCCATGCTGGGCCGTTGCCCAGCTGCGGCTACCGGGAAACCGTGTGTTCGATGACCGCGTCCGGCCCCGGGAAGATCAAGCCCTGGTGACCGTCGTTGAAGGCGACGAGGTAGGGCGGCTGGCCTTCCGAGCCGCGCACCTCGAGCACCTCGCCCCAGAGGTCCGGAACCCCGGCCGTGTGGCCGTGGACGTGGACCCGGTCGCCGATGTGAGCCTGCATCAGTTTCGCACCTCCAGCGGGGTCCGCCTCATGGCCCCGGTTGGAACCAACTCTTCTCTCACGCACCCGGCATGGAAAGAGTAGGCGTGTCAACGGTTCGTGAACTCTGCGGCCTGGGTCACAACTAGTTCTGTAACATCAGCACGCAAAGTAACTGCGCGATCGCTCCCGGCAACTATACGCGCATACTTCCCGGTGTCTACGAGAAAGATCGCGAAAGATGCTGGGTAGCCGCCTTCCGGATACCGCGTCCGGGTCCACCTAAACGTGCGGCTGATCAGTTGGCACTCGGCTTGACGGAGTGCCAACAGCTGCTAGTGTTCCCTTAGCACTCGACCTTCGAGTGTGCCAACTCGTGCACGAGGGCGTCTTGATCCCCGCGACGGCGAGCCGCCCCGTGAAGCACCGGTGGATTGCAACGGTTTGCGCCCCACGAAGGGGGAGGACAAAGACGTGACGACCGCTACCAAGGTCAGCATCAGGCCGCTCGAGGACCGCATCCTGGTTCAGGCGAACGAGGCCGAGACGACCACGGCTTCCGGCATCGTTATCCCGGACACCGCCAAGGAGAAGCCCCAGGAGGGCACCGTCCTCGCGGTCGGCCCCGGCCGTATCGACGACAAGGGCGCCCGCGTTCCGGTGGACGTGAAGGCCGGCGACGTCGTTATCTACTCGAAGTACGGCGGCACCGAGGTCAAGTACGCCGGCGAGGAGTACCTGCTGCTGTCGGCCCGCGACGTGCTCGCGGTAGTCGAGAAGTAAGCCTTGTCTTGACACGTGCGCCCCGGTGGCGGCGGCCATCATCGGCCGCTCGCCGCCGGGGCGTACGTGTTTCGCGCCGCTAGACCTAGATAGGGACTGCCAAACAGATGGCGAAGATTCTTTCCTTCTCCGACGACGCCCGGAAGGGCCTCGAGCGCGGCGTCGACGCGCTCGCTGACGTCGTCAAGATCACGCTCGGCCCCAAGGGCCGCAACGTGGTCCTCGACAAGAAGTTCGGCAGCCCGACGATCACCAACGATGGTGTCACCATCGCGCGTGAGGTCGAGCTGACCGACCCGTACGAGAACCTCGGCGCCCAGCTCGCCAAGGAGGTCGCCACCAAGACGAACGACGTCGCTGGTGACGGCACCACCACCGCCACCGTGCTGGCGCAGGCGCTGGTCCGCGAGGGCCTGCGCAACGTCGCCGCCGGTGCGAACCCGATCGCGGTCCGCCGGGGCATCCAGTCCGCGGTCGAGGCCGTGAACACCGCGCTGCTGGAGAAGGCCACCCCGGTCGAGTCCAAGCAGTCGATCGCGCACGTCGCGACGATCTCGGCCCAGGACGCCACCATCGGTGACCTGATCGCCGAGGCCATGGACGTCGTGGGCACCGACGGTGTCATCACCGTCGAGGAGTCCTCGGCGATGGAGACCGAGCTCGAGGTCACCGAGGGTCTCCAGATCGACAAGGGCTACATCTCGCCCTACTTCTCCACCGACGCCGAGAGCCTCGAGGCGGTCCTCGAGGACGCTCGCATCCTCGTCACCACCGAGAAGATCTCGTCGATCGCCGACCTGCTCCCGCTGCTGGAGAAGGTCGTCGAGGCGAAGAAGCCGCTGCTGATCATCGCCGAGGACGTCGAGGGTGAGGCTCTCTCCACCCTGGTCGTCAACTCGATCCGCAAGACCTTCACGGTCGTCGCGGTCAAGGCGCCCGGCTTCGGCGACCGTCGCAAGGCCATGCTGGGCGACATCGCCGAGCTGACCGGCGCGCAGGTCATCGCCCCGGAGATCGGCCTCAAGCTCGACCAGGTCGGCCTGGACGTGCTGGGCACCGCTCGTCGCGTGACCGTCACCAAGGACAACACGACGATCGTCGACGGTGGCGGCACCGCCGAGGGTCTGGCCGGTCGCATCGCGCAGATCAAGAACGAGATCGAGCTCACCGACTCCGACTGGGACCGCGAGAAGCTCCAGGAGCGCCTCGCGAAGCTTTCCGGCGGCGTCTCGGTGATCCGCGTGGGTGCGGCCACCGAGGTCGAGCTCAAGGAGAAGAAGCACCGCATCGAGGACGCCATCTCGGCGACCAAGGCGGCCGTGGAAGAGGGCATCGTCGCCGGTGGCGGCACCGCGCTCGTGCACGCTGCCCCGGCGCTCGACGGTGACCTCGGCCTCACCGGCGACGAGGCGACCGGCGTCAAGATCGTCCGCGCCGCGCTCTCGTACCCGCTGCGCAACATCGCCGAGAACGCCGGCCTCGAGGGCGGTGTCGTCGTCAGCAAGGTCTCCGAGATGCCGGTCGGCTCCGGCCTGAACGCCGCCACCGGCGAGTACGGCGACCTGCTCGCGCAGGGTGTCGTCGACCCGGTGAAGGTCACGCGCAACGCGCTGGCCAACGCCGCGTCGATCGCGGGTCTGCTGCTCACGACCGAGAGCCTGGTCGTCGAGAAGCCGGCCGAGGAGGAGCCCGCGGGCCACTCGCACGGTGGCCACGGCCACTCGCACAGCCACGGTCCGGGCTTCTGATCCGTCCGTAGGCACGCGAAAGGCCGGTGGGGCTTCCCCACCGGCCTTTTGTCGTCACGCCGCCCGGCGAACCACCGCCCGCGGTGCAGAGCCGGGTCGGCGCGCCGGCCGCCCACCTCCTGACCACGCCGGAGGCTCAGAGCGTGCGCACGATCTCCTCGGTCTCCACCGGGGGGAGCAGCGCGTCGCCGCGGCCGGTGCCGAGCAGCTGGGTGCGCTCGGCCTCGGACAGGCCGCCCCAGACTCCGTACGGCTCCCGCACCGCCAGCGCGTGCTCCCGGCACGGGTCGACGACGGGGCAGGACGCGCAGATCGCTTTGGCTTCGTTCTCACGCCGGGCCCGCGAGGGACCCCGCTCGTTGTCGGGATGGAAGAACACCGCGCTGTCGAGGCCGCGGCACGAGCCGTGCAGCTGCCAGTCCCACACGTCGGTGTTCGGTCCGGGAAGGCGGCGGACGTCGGCCATGGGGTCCTCCAAGTGCAAGTGCGGTCGATCCAGCTAATGCCCCTGGTCGCGGCGGGGAAACGCGACCGAGACAACTTTTGCATCGATCTTGCGTCGATAGAGCGTGTGATGACACGGGGTTGCGTCGATTCGCTTACGTCGAACTATCCGGCCCGGGTGCGTCGAACTGCCCGGCCGACTCGCCGCATTGACCGGACGGCCGATTGGCGGCGCGAGCATTCCCGGGTGAAATACCAGCCTGGGTAGTTTCCGGACCGTCCGATGTGTCAGGTCTTGGTTACTCAGCGTTCCCGTCAGTCCTCGTCGTCACGCTGCGCAACCTTTGTGGTGAGTGGAGTGCTCACGACCTAACGGAGTAGTTGAGAATTTGATCTGGTCCCCTCTGACCTGCGGATTGACGTCTCGCTCCGGGCCAGACCGCCTCGTCCGTCCGGCGGATGCGATTGGGCCGAGCGGACAGGTGCCGCCCGTGGCTCGGGCTGGCAGGCTACGGTCAGGAATCGTGGTCAGGCTTGGACGTGAGCCCCGCACGTGTGAGCCAGGCGGGCGCGGAGACGAATGCGGTCCTCGGACAGGACGGCGATGACGGGGACGACGATCACCGGTACTGGTAACACCGGGGGCGAGGTCGGGCGCGAACTGGACGTGCTGGCGTCCCTGGCGGCACGGTCGGATCCGGCCGCGACGGCCGAGCTGCTCCGGCAGGTGCAGCCGATGGTGGTGCGTTACTGCCGCGCCCGCTTAGGGCGCGCAGGCGGCGGTACCTATACGACGGCGGACGACGTAGCGCAGGAGGTGTGTCTCGCGGTGTTGCACGCACTGCCTCGCTATCGCGACCAGGGACGCCCTTTCACCGCGTTCCTGTTCCGCATCGCGGCCAACAAAGTGACCGACGCGCACCGGGTGGCGGCGCGTGAGCTCGGTGTTCCGGTGCAGAACGTGCCGGAGACCGCGGCGACCGACGCGGGCCCCGAGGGGTACGCGATCGAGGCCGACGGGTCCCGGCGCATGCGTGACCTGCTCGACACGCTGCCGCCCCAGCACCGTGACGTCCTGCTCCTGCGCATCGCCGTCGGGCTGAGCGCCGAGGAGACCGGGCAGGCGCTGGGGATGAGCGCGGGTTCGGTGCGGGTCACCCAGCACCGGGCGCTCAACCGCCTGCGCCGCACCGTCGACCCCGTGGTCCGGGAGACGGCGTGAGCGATCACCGCATCCCCAGCCCCTACGGCGGGCCCGATCACCGGCGCCCGGCCGATCCGTTCGCCGACGCCGAGACCGATGCCGGGGTGGACGCCATCCTTCGCGACGACGCTCTGCTCGACGCTCTCGGGCGGGGTGAACTTCCCGCCACCTACCGGGCGGACGTCACCGCGCGCCTGCTCACCACCTGGCGCGACGACCTCGACGAGGGGTTGCCGCCGCTGCACGCCGCCGAGGCGCCGGCCCCGGTGCTCCTCGCGCCGGCGCGCGAGGACGACACCGACGTCCTCCCGCTGTTCGACGACACCGCACAGCTCCCGCCGTTCTCGGACCCCGACCGCATCGACGAGTCGGTGCGCTCGGCGTTCGTCGCCGCGGGCTACGCGCGCCCCACCGAGCAGCTCCCGCCGGTGCGCCCGAGCGAGGCCGCCACCGAGCAGTTCCGGGCGTCGTTCGACGAGCTGCCGCCGGCCGACGACAAGCCGCCGGTCACCGAACTGGGGCGCCGCGGCCCCGGTCGTCGCCGCCGGTTCGACCGGGTCGTCGTCGCGACGGCCGCGGTGGCCGCGGTGCTCGCCGCCGGTTCGGCCGGGAGCGTCGCCGCGGCGGCCACCGCCCACCCCGGCGACACGCTGTGGCCGATCAGCCGGGTCGTCTACGCCGAGCGGGCCCGCTCGATCGAAGCCAGCGAGGATGCACACGTGTCGCTGCGGAAGGCGCGCGAGGCGTTGGAGCGTGGCGACACCGACGCGGCGCAGCGGTACTACGACGAGGCCCAGCAGAAGCTCGACCAGAACGTCCGCGAAGGTTCCGACGAGGCCGATCGCCTCAGCCAGGACCTGGAGACGACCGCCGCGATCCCCGACTTCCCGGTGGTGCCGGGCAGCCGGTGGAACCCGTCCACCGCCGCGCCGTCCTCGAGTGCCGGCAGCAGCAGTTCGTCCGATCCCTCGGGGCAGTCGAAGTGGAAGCGTCAGCGTCAGCGCGAGGGGCGGAGCTCCAGCCAGGCCTCGCCGCCCGGCACCTCGACGGTGCCGACGCCGACCACCGGCGGGGCGACCCCGACCAACCCCGGCCCGACGACGGGCGCGCCGGATCCCGAGCCGAGCACGCAGAGCCCCGAGCCGACGCCGACGGAGACGAAGAGCCCCGATCCGGTGCCCACCGCGGAACCCTCGACGGGCGGCACGGCTCCGGCCGAGCCGGGAGCCGAGTCCGCGCCGGCCGAATGATCGGTTAGTGCCGGTAAGCCGCAGCGTTAACGCTCAGGCGTCAGGGTCGTCCGCATCCTCGACGGCGTCCTGCATGCCGTCGGCGTATCCGCGGGCGTACTCCCACGTCACGTACTCGGCCGGATCGGGGTCGAAAGCCGGCTCGTGCACACGGGTGCGACCGGCCACCAGCAGGTGCTGGAGGTTGGCCCGGAGCAGGTCCCACGCGAAGTAGTGCGGAACCCGGCAGTCCTCGCAGTCGACGACCAGGCCGCGGATGTCGCGTGCGGTGAGCAGCGCCTCGTAGACGTCGAGGTCGGCGAGGTCGTCGAGCACGTCCTGCCGCTCCTCGGCCGTGAGCGGTTGCGCACCACGGCCGGGCCCGTCGTCCTCGAGAGCGGACGTCGGGTCGGTGGGGTCGCCCGCGAACGGGTCTAGCGGTTCCTCCTGCACGCTCCCACCGTAGCCCGACGGGGTTCTCCGCGCCTTCCCCCTTGACACGACGCTGGGAGGGGTTTCTGATCAGTTGCCGCTAATTCTTACGGCGTGTGCTGGCGGCGTTACTGGATAGGTCACTGTCGCGCGATACGTCACGGAGCCGGTCACGCGCTGGGGGTAGTACAGGCGGGATGCTCCGGTGATCTGCAGCACGAGCGTGGCGCCGCTCCAGGCCACCGCGCCCAGCGGCACCTCGAGCGTGTGTGTCTTCCCGTCCAGCGTGACCGGGAGCGCGGTGGCGAAGTTCCCGGCGACCTTGGTGCCGTCGACGAGCTGCGCGTAGAGCGACGTCCGCGGCGCGGTACCGGTGCCCCGGTACGTGAGCTTCACCGTCGGCGAGCCGACCACCTGTCCGCGGTACGCCGGACCCGGCACCGAGACGGCGTTGGTCGCGGGCGCCGCGGCCACGTCGCTGCCCGAGGTGTCCGCCGGGCTGAACGAGAGCGTCCCGGAGCCCGACCTGGTGACCCGGTGGGTGGTGGCGAGCGGGTACTTCGGCGCCCCGCGCCACACCCCGGCGTCGTCGACGTACTCGAATCCCGGGCCGGTGTTCGTCCTCGCCCGCTTGAGCCAGCGGTCGAACCAGGCCACGGTCAACGCCTCCACGTGACCGGCCGCACCGGCAGGCGTCAGGCAGGTGCCGTGCCCGCCGCAGAACCAGACCATCTTCACCGGCGTGCCGTTCGCCCGCAGCGCCTGGTAGTTGGCGATGCCTTCGCGCAGCGGGAACAGGGTGTCGACGGTGCCCTGGACGATCATCGTCGGGACGCGGACCCGGTCGATCAGCCGACCGGCCGGCCCGTGGTCGCGCCACCAGGCCTCCAGCGCGGCGTCCGGGAGGCCGCCGGTGGCGGCCAGCCCGCAGGTCTCCTTCACCTGGGCGACCACCCGGTTGGTGCCGGCCGACCCGAACGCGCACAGCAGGTTGCCCCAGCCGCTCTTCGGCGTGTGGTTGGGGTAGAGGCTGTTCACCAGCGAATTCCAGGCAATCGTCGGCACGATCGCGTCCACCCGGCGGTCGATCGCGGCGGTGACGAACTGGATGCCGCCGCCGTAGCTGCCACCGGCCATGCCGACCCGCGGGTCGCCGGTGCGGTCCAGGCGGGCCTCCGGCTGCCGGGCGAGCCAGCTCAGCAGTGCCTGCATGTCCCGGCCCTCGTAGCGGTAGTGGTCCACCGACGCCGCGCCGCCGGAGCGCCCGAACCCGCGCGGGTCCCAGGTGAGCACGTTGTAGCCGCGCTGCCGGAGCCCGGCCACCGCCGGAGCGTCCGGATCGGTCTCGCCGGCGCCTCCCCAGCCGGGGCCGACCAACACGGACGGTGCACGCTCACCGGCCGGCAGGCCCGCCGCCGGGAAGAAGTTGACGACGATCGACGTGCCGTCGAACGAGGTGACGGTGGTGCTGCGCGCGGCGGGCGGCGCGGCCGCGGCCGGGCTCGTGACGCCGAGCACCACGGCGAGCGTGAGTAACAGGACGAGGATCCGGCGAACGGTCACAGGGGTGAGATCTACCACCCGGTGAACGCCGTGTACCGGCGAGTAATGGATCAGTCGTACCGCACCGATTCAGCAAATCCCACTGGTTATCGCAGGTCACAGCAGTATCCACAGGTGCGGGACGGGGTGACTCGGGACGTCCCTGTTGACAGCTACGATGAGGCATGCTGCCTGAGGTCACCTCGCTTCCCCCGAGCCCAGAACTGTTCGCTGCCCCTGACTCGCTGGCGGAGTTGTTCGCCCCCACCGCCCTCACGTTCGACGACGTGCTGTTGTTGCCGGGCGAGTCGGACATGATGCCGAGCGAGGTCGACACCAGCACCCGGCTCACCCGGGAGATCACCGTCCGTATCCCGCTGCTGTCCAGCGCGATGGACACGGTGACCGAGGCGCGCATGGCGGTCGCGATGGCGCGCCAGGGCGGTGTCGGCGTGCTCCACCGCAATCTGTCGATCGACGACCAGACGCAGCAGGTCGACATCGTGAAGCGGTCGGAGTCCGGCATGGTCTCCAACCCGATGGTCTGCTCCCCGGAAGACACGCTCGCCGACGTCGACCGCGCCTGCGGCCGCTACCGCATCTCCGGGCTCCCGGTCGTGGACGCCGACGGTGTGCTGGTCGGCATCGTCACCAACCGCGACATGCGCTTCGAGACCGACCCGACGCGCCGCGTCCGCGACGTCATGACGCCGATGCCGCTGGTCACCGCGCCGGTCGGGGTCGATCCGGACGAGGCGCTGCGGCTGCTGCGCGCGAACAAGGTCGAGAAGCTGCCGCTGGTCGATTCGGAGAACCGGCTCTGCGGCCTGATCACCCACAAGGACTTCGTCAAGAAGGACCAGTTCCCGCTGTCCACCAAGGACGCCGACGGCCGGCTCGTGGTGGCCGCCGCGGTCGGCGTCGGGGAAGACTCCTACAAGCGTGCCCGCTCGCTGATCGACGCCGGGTGCGACATCGTCGTCGTCGACACCGCGCACGGCCACAACCGGGCGGTCGCCGAGATGATCGCCCGCATCAAGGCCGACACCAGGGCGCAGGTCATCGGCGGCAACGTCGCCACCAAGGAAGGCGCCCAGACGCTGATCGAGGCCGGCGCCGACGCGATCAAGGTCGGTGTCGGCCCGGGTTCGATCTGCACCACGCGGGTCGTCGCCGGTGTCGGTGTCCCGCAGGTCACCGCGATCTTCGAGGCCGCGCGCGCGGCCAAGGCGGCCGGCGTGCCGGTCATCGGCGACGGCGGCCTGCAGTACTCCGGTGACATCGCGAAGGCCCTGGTGGCCGGCGCCGACACCGTGATGCTCGGTTCGCTCCTGGCCGGGGTGGAGGAGAGCCCGGGCGAGCTGCAGTTCATCAACGGCAAGCAGTTCAAGACCTACCGGGGCATGGGCTCGCTCGGCGCGATGCAGAGCCGCGGTCGTCAGCAGTCGTTCTCCAAGGACCGCTACTTCCAGGACGACGTCGCCACCGACGACAAGCTCATCCCCGAGGGCATCGAGGGCCAGGTGCCCTACCGCGGCCCGCTCGCGGCCGTCGCGCACCAGCTCGTCGGTGGCCTGCGTCAGTCGATGTTCTACGTGGGCGCGCGCACGGTGGCCGATCTCCAGCAGCGCGGCCGTTTCGTCCGCATCACCGCGGCGGGGCTCAAGGAGAGCCACCCGCACGACATCCAGATGACGGTCGAGGCTCCGAACTACGCAAGCCGCAAGAGCTGAGCCGCGGCGGGGGCCGGAAACGGCCCCCGCATAGACTCGGAGCTTTGACGGCGCGCCGCCGAGGTGACAAGGGGCTTGAATTGAACATGTCGGTGGAGATCGGGATGGGCAAGAACGCCCGCCGCGCCTACCACTTGGACGAGGTCGCGATCGTGCCGTCGCGGCGCACCCGTGACGTGAACGACACCTCGCTGGCCTGGCAGATCGACGCGTTCCGGTTCGGCCTGCCGCTGGTGGCCACGCCGTCGGACGCCACGATGAGCCCGCAGACCGCGATCGAGATCGGCCGGCTCGGCGGGCTCGGCGTCCTCAACGCCGAAGGCCTGTGGACCCGGTACGACGACCCGACGAAGCTGCTCGAAGAGCTGGCCTCGCTCTCCGACAGCCCGCGTCGCACCCGCCGCCTGCAGGAGGCGTACGCCGAGCCGATCAAGCCCGAGCTGATCAGCGAGCGCATCCGCGTGATGCGTGACGGCGGCGTCACCACCGCGGTGCGCATCTCGCCGCAGCACACGCTCGAACTCGCGCTCGAAGCCGTCGCGGCCGGCGTCGACCTGCTGGTGATCCAGGGCGCGGTGGTCTCGGCCGAGCACGTGACGACGTCCGGGCCCACGCTCAACCTCAAGCAGTTCATCGCCGACCTCGACGTGCCGGTGATCGTCGGCGGCTGCGCCAACTACCAGACCGCGCTGCACCTGATGCGCACCGGCGCGGCCGGTGTCATCGTCGGCACCGGCGCCGACAAGTGGGCCACCGAGGATTCGGTGCTCGGCATCCGGGTGCCGATGGCCACCGCGATCTCCGACGCGGCCGCGGCCCGGCGCGACTACCTGGACGAGACCGGCGGCCGGTACGTGCACGTGATCGCCGACGGCGAGCTGCAGACCTCCGGCGACATCGCGCGGGCGATCGCCTGCGGCGCCGACGCGGTGATGCTCGGCCAGCCGCTCTCGGTGGCCGCCGAGGCGCCCGCCGGTGGGGCCTGGTGGCACCCGATGGCCTCGCACCCGAAGCTGCCGCGCGGCAGCTACGTCCCGGCGACGTCGGACTGGCCGCTGGGCAGCCTCGAGACCGTCGTCGACGGCCCCGCGGACGACCCGAACGGCTGGCTGAACCTGTTCGGCGGCCTGCGCCGGTCGATGGCGAAGACCGGGTACTCCGACGTGAAGGCGTTCCAGAAGGTCGATCTGGTTGTCTGCCGGTGACCTGATCATCCGTCCCTACGGGGACGCCGACCTCGAGGCCGTGCGCGACATCTGCGTGCGTACCGGCCACGAGGGCGGTGACGCGCGTCCGCTCTACCCCGACCCCTCGATCTTCCCGACGGCGTTCGCCGACCCGTACGTGGCGTTCGAGCCGGAGTTGGCGTACGTCGTCGACGACGGGGAGCGCGCGGTCGGGTACGTCCTCGGCACGGCCGACACGGTCGCGTTCGTGAAGCGGTTCCGAGGGGAGTGGCTGCCGTCGGTGGCCGGCCGGTGGCCGCTGACCGACGGCACGTCGCGCACGGACGAGCTGGTGCGGATCATGCACCACCCGGAGCGCATGCTCTGGCCGCAGCTGGAGCCCTACCCGGCGCACCTGCACATCGACCTGCTGCCCTCGGCGCAGGGGCAGGGCTTCGGGCGGAAGCTGATCCACCGGTTCTTCGCCACGCTGGCGTCCCGCGGCATCGGGGCGGTGCACCTGGGGATGGTTCCGGCCAACGTGAAGGCACGCGCGTTCTACGACCGCCTGGGCTTCCACGAGATCGACGTCCCCGACCCGACGACGACGTATCTGGGACATCTCACCGGTTGACAGTCCCATTGCCCGATGTAACGTTTCTGGGTCATGGGCGATCACTTCGACGTCGTGGTCATCGGCTCCGGGTTCGGCGGGAGCGTCAGCGCGCTCCGGCTGACCGAGAAGGGCTACCGGGTCGCGGTGCTGGAGGCGGGCCGCCGCTTCGCCGACGACGAACTGCCCCGGACGTCCTGGGACGTGCGCAGGTACCTCTGGGCGCCGTGGCTGGGCTGCTACGGCATCCAGCGCATCACGCTCCTGAAGGACGTGCTCGTGCTGGCCGGCGCCGGGGTGGGTGGTGGGTCCCTGGTGTACGCCAACACGCTCTACGAGCCGCCCCAGGCGTTCTACGACGATCCCCAGTGGCGGCACATCACCGACTGGAAGACCGAGCTGGCGCCGTACTACGACCAGGCGTCGCGGATGCTCGGGGTGCGCCGCTACCCGCGGGAGACCCCGGCCGACCGGGTGATGCGGTCGGTGGCGACCGAGATGGGGGTGGGGGATACGTTCCACCCCACGCCGGTCGGGGTGTTCCTCGGAACGCCGGGGGTGCGTGTCGACGACCCGTACTTCGGCGGGGCCGGGCCGCAGCGGGTCGGCTGCACGCACTGCGGCGAGTGCATGACCGGGTGTCGGCACAACGCGAAGAACACGCTGGTCAAGAACTACCTGTACCTGGCCGAGGCGAATGGCGCGGCCGTCTTCGACCGCACCACCGCGACGGGGATCCGGCCACTGCCCTCCGGGGGCTACGCCGTCGACACGGTGCGGACCGGCTGGGGTCGGTCCCGGCGGACGTTCACGGCGTCCCAGGTGGTCGTGGCGGCGAGCGCGCTGGGCACCCAGCGGTTGCTCCACGCGTGCCGCGACCGCGGTTCGCTGCCGGCGTTGTCGTCACGGCTGGGCGTGCTGGCGCGGACGAACTCCGAGGCGTTGCTCGGGGCGAACCGCCTCCGGGTGGACCCCGACGACAACTTCGCCGACGGGGTGGCGATCACGTCGTCGTTCCATCCGGACGCCGACACGCACGTCGAGCCGGTGCGCTACGGGCGGGGAAGCAACTTCATGGGAATGCTGACGACCGTGCTGCCGCCCCCGGGTCGTCCCCGCTGGGTGGGGTGGCTGCGCGAGATGGCCCGCCACGTCGGCAAGGCGCGCCACATCCTCTGGCTGCGGCGCTGGTCGGAGCGGACGATCATCCTGCTGGTGATGCAGTCGGTCGACAACTCGCTGACGACGTACACCAAGCGCACGTGGTTCGGGCGGCGCCGGATGACCACCAGGCAGGGGCACGGAACACCGAACCCGACGTACCTCCCGCTCGGGCACGAGGCCACCCGGCGCACCGCGTCGCACATCGGGGGCATGGCCGGCGGCACGCTCGTCGAGGCGTTCGACGTGCCGATGACCGCCCACTTCATCGGCGGCTGCGCGATCGGCGACTCGCCGGAGACCGGCGTCGTCGACCCGTACCACCGGATCTACGGCTACCCCGGCCTGCACGTCGTCGACGGGGCGGCGCTCTCGGCCAACCTGGGCGTCAACCCGTCGCTCTCGATCACCGCCCAGGCCGAACGCGCCATGGCGCTGTGGCCGAACCGGGGCGACGAGGACCCGCGCCCGGTGCAAGGCGAGGGTTACCGGCGGGTGGCCCCCGTTCCGCCGCGGTTCCCGGCGGTTCCCGACACCGCCCCGGCTGCTCTTCGCCTGCCCGTGCGGGACGGCTGAAACTCTGGACCGATTCTTCGCCGGGTGGTAGAACCCACTACTCTTCGGGGACATGAGCCTTCCGCCCCCGGTGCTTGTCGTTGACTTCGGTGCGCAGTACGCGCAGTTGATCGCCCGCCGGATCCGCGAAGCGAAGGTCTACTCCGAGATCGTCCCGCACACGATGCCGGTCGAGCAGATGCTGGCGCGCAAGCCTGCCGCGATCATCCTGTCCGGCGGCCCGTCGAGCGTGTACGCCGAGGGCGCCCCCGGCGTCGACGCGGGCATGTTCGACGCCGGCGTGCCGGTCTTCGGCATCTGCTACGGCTTCCAGGCGATGGCCCAGGCCCTCGGCGGCGAGGTGGCCCACACCGGCAACCGCGAGTACGGCGGCACCAAGCTCACCGTTCTCGACCCGGGCGTCGTGTTCGCCGGCCTGCCCACCGAGCAGAACGTGTGGATGAGCCACGGTGACGCGGTCAGCCAGGCCCCGGAGGGCTTCGTCGTCACCGCCGCCACCGCCGGCGCCCCGGTCGCCGCGTTCGAGGACACCGCCCGCGGTTTCGCCGGCGTCCAGTTCCACCCCGAGGTGCTGCACACCGCCGACGGCCAGAAGATGCTGGAGAAGTTCCTCTACGAGGTCGCCGGCATCAGCCCCGACTGGACGATGGGCAACGTCATCGCCGACCAGGTCGCGGCGATCCGCGAGCAGGTGGGCGACAAGCAGGTCATCTGCGCGCTCTCCGGCGGGGTCGACTCCGCGGTCGCCGCCGCGCTCGTCCACAAGGCCGTCGGTGATCAGCTCACGTGCGTCTTCGTGGACCACGGCCTGCTGCGTGCCGGTGAGGCCGAGCAGGTCGAGAAGGACTACGTCGCCTCCACCGGCATCAAGCTCAAGGTCGTCAACGCCCAGGAGCAGTTCCTGCGCGAGCTCAAGGGCGTCACCGACCCCGAGCAGAAGCGCAAGATCGTCGGCCGGGAGTTCATCCGCACGTTCGAGGCCGCCGAGCGCGAGCTCGTCGCCGAGGCCGGTGCGCACGGCGAATCCGTGCAGTTCCTGGTCCAGGGCACGCTCTACCCCGACGTCGTCGAGTCCGGCGGCGGCACCGGCACCGCCAACATCAAGAGCCACCACAACGTCGGCGGCCTCCCCGAGGACCTGCAGTTCCAGCTGATCGAGCCGCTGCGGACGCTGTTCAAGGACGAGGTGCGCCAGGTCGGGCTCGAGCTCGGCCTGCCGGAGGCGATCGTCTGGCGCCAGCCGTTCCCGGGGCCGGGCCTGTCGATCCGCATCATCGGTGAGGTCACCGCCGAGCGGCTCGAGCTGCTCCGCGAGGCCGACGCGATCGTCCGGGCCGAGATGTCGGCGGCCGGGCTCGACCGCAGCATCTGGCAGTGCCCGGTGGTGCTGCTCGCGGACGTGCGCAGCGTCGGGGTGCAGGGCGACGGGCGGACCTACGGGCACCCGGTCGTCCTGCGTCCGGTCACGAGTGAGGACGCGATGACCGCGGACTGGGCGCGGGTGCCGTTCGACGTCCTGTCGAAGATCTCCACGCGCATCACGAACGAGGTACGAGACGTCAACCGGGTGGTGCTCGACGTGACGAGCAAGCCGCCGGGCACCATCGAGTGGGAGTGACGCTGCTTACCCCCGCTTGGGGGTCCTGACGCCGGATGTGACCAGTATCACTGGGCTCGCTCGAGTGCGGTACCGTGGACTTCGCCGCACACCGATGAGCAGGTGCAACGTGCGGAGCCGTGCAGGAACGGCGGGTTCGCGTGGGGGATCGGACCTAGTTTGTGCCCCTGATTGAGCTGTCTTCCGATTGGGCGGCGCCTCTACGGGGAACTCATACTTTCTGGTCGAACATCTGAACGCGGGCAGACGTCTATGCGAATGTACGTCCGCGAGATCGGGACCCAGGCGTAGGAGACGCTCGCGGTCCAAGTAGGTGGCGCGTCGCACCGAGTCGACGCAGCCCTACCCGGCCCAGGCCCAGGAGGATTCGGGGTGCAAGCGAGACCATGGCGGCGGCGTGCCGACCGCCCCCGTCCGGCTGGCCGTCGGTGGAGTCGAGGACTTCGCCGCGGCGGCACATTCGCTCGACGCGTGCTGGTGAGGCGGCGCGGCGGGCTCGACACGGGCGCTCCGCCCGGCGTCGACGTGCAGCCGGTCGGTCCGTACACCACGCTCACGTGGCCCGAGGGGGCAGCCCCGAGAGCCGGTGACGTCGTGCGCGGCGCCCCCACCCACCGGCGTGCTCTCGAAGCGGCGCCCAGCACCGCGGAGATCCTCGCCGGAGAGGCACCCCAGGACGTGCCCCTGCTCACCGGTGAGCGCACGCTGTCCCGGCGCTGCCAGTTCGCGCTGGTGCAGTCGTGCACGCTCGCCAGCCTGCTGCTGGGCATGGCCGCGATCTTCGCGGTGCTGCACGGCGAGGTGCGGATCGCCGCGGCCGTGCTGCTCGGCTGCGTGCTGTTCGACGGGGCCGACGGTGCCCTGGCGCGTGCGTTCGGCGTCTCGACGCCGTTCGGCGCCCAGATGGACTCGCTCGCCGACATGTGCTCGTTCGGCATCGCGACCCCGGTCGTGGTGTTCGCGTGGCTCGTCGGGCCCAGCCCCACCGTGGTGGCCGGTGCGGCCTGCGCGCTGGTCGCGATCTGCGCGGCGATCCGGCTGGCCCGGTTCAACGTGTCGCCGAAGAACGGCCGGTTCTTCTCCGGGGTGCCGACGACGATCGCGGCGGCCATCGCGGTGATCGCCGTGCTGCTGCAGCCCGAAGCGGGTCGCTGGGCGGCGCCGCTGTTCGTGGCCGCGCTGGCCATCGCGATGGTGAGCTCGTTCCCGTACCTGAAGATCGGTGCGCTCAAGCGGGTGCCGAAGTGGCTCCTCCCGCTGGGTGCGGTGGCGGTCGCCCTCGACCCCGTCACCACGCTGGGCCTGCTGATCGGTGCCTACCTGCTGTCCGGCCCGTTGCTCTGGGCCCGCCAAAAGCGCGGCATCACCGCCGTCTGATCCACCCACGAAAAGAGGGCCGCCCCTTGCCAGGGGCGGCCCTCTTTTCGTGTTCCGGGCTCTTAGTCGGCCAGCCAGTGGGCCAGGACGGTCTCGCCGCCCACCACGCGCTCGCCCGGTGACACCAGGGGCTCGGCGGCGGTGGCCGGCAGGTAGATGTCGGTGCGCGAACCGAACCGGATCAGGCCGTAGCGCTCGCCCTTCGCGAGCAGCGCCCCCACCTTGGCGCGGTTCACGATCCGCCGGGCGATGAGCCCGGACCGCTGCGCGACCACGACCCGACCGTGCACGGTCTCCAGCACCGTGTAGCACGCCACGTTGTGCTCCGCGGCCGCGGTCATCGCGTTCGCGTAGCCGCCCTCCTCGCGCAGGACCGAGACGACCCGCCCCGCCACCGGCGACCGGTTCACGTGCACGTCGAGCACCGACAGGAACACCGAGATACGCAGCCACTCGTCGGGGCCGAACCGGTGGTCGGTGAGCCGCTCCACCGCGAGCACCTTGCCGTCCGCGGACGACACCACGGCCCGCGGGTCGTCGGGCACGATCCGCCGCGGGTCACGGAAGAACGCCGCCACCGGCACGGCCAGCGCCGCCGGCACCAGCCACGCCTTCGACCGCGGCCGGACCACCTTCGTCAGCAGCGCGACCCCGGCCACCAGCCCGCCGAACGCGACGCCGTTCGAGTCGATGCCCATCCGCTTGGTGACCGCCACGTGGCTGGGCACCACGGCCGGGTCGAGCCGGGCCGCGAGGTGCGGCGTGGCCGGCGCGAACCGGAGCTGGTGCACGCGCAGCGGCGGGACCGAGCGGAACACCCGGTCGGTGCGGACGGCGTGGTCGTCGACGACGCCGGTGAGCGGGTCGCCGCCGGTGGCGTCGGTGGCGACCGCGAGGACACCGTCGGTGGCCAGCAGCGGGCGGACCCGGTCCACGACCGTCGGGTGCAGCACCGGACGCGCGATCACCGCGACGTCGACCGGGCCGGGCAGCTCCGACACGTCGGTCGGCAGGTCCTTGCGCACCGACACCCGCCCGGCGAGCGTCGCGGCGGCGGCCAGCAGTTCGTCGGCGGGCCCGTCGGCCACGACGATCGCGTGGTCACCCGGCATCAGTACCGCGAGCAGCCGGTCGACCACGGCGTCCCCGGCCCCCGCGCCGATCACCAGCACGGTCTTCGGGCCCGGGTGCCGGGCGACCTCACTGACCAGGACCTTCGCGGCCACGGGCCCGACGGGCCGATCGGACAACGCGAGCGGGCCCGCGTCCGGCTGGGAAATTACGTGGTCTGCCATACCTCACCCTGGGTTTCGGCGCTGAATCGTCCGTACCCCAACAGCCGGACGCGCCCCCAGCATATTGCTGGAGGCGCGTCCGGTTCGTCGTGCGTTCAGTGGTCGGTGCACCGCCGTTCCGCTGTGGACGCCGGGGCGGTGTCGACCCGGACCACCACCGCGAGGGCGGCCAGGCCGACCAGGCCGGCGACCAGGAGCCACGTCACGACGTCGCTCCGCCGTCGCGATCAGCGGGCAGCTGCTTCGTGTCACCGTCCCGAACCGGCCGCTCCGCCACCGGCAGCTGCTCCGGCGCGGCCGGGACGATCGCGGTGGGCGCCTCGGCGTCCGGGGTGACCACCGGGTCGTCGAAGGTGGGAACGGTGGCCGCCGGAGCGGCCGGCCCGCTCACCGGACGGTCGGTGACCGCGGTGGGGGCGGAGACCGGCGCCGGGTCGTCGAAGCCGGCCTCACGGTAGGCGGCGGCGATCGCGTCCGCGTCGAGCACACCGTCCACGCGGGGCAGCGACACCGACGCCAGGAACGGGTCGTTGTACGGGTCGACGTCCAGCGCCGGCTGCGGCGCCGGCGGGACCGTGAGCGGAGCCTCGGCCTGACGCTGCGGACGGAGCGCGCTCATCAGCCCGACCAGGCCGATGATCAGCAGCGTGCCGGCGCCGATCCAGGCCGCGGGGACGTGCAGCGGATCACGACTGATCATCGCGACCCCCCACCACGCCACCGCGGCGCTGAACAGCAGGGCGAAGACCAGCGAGACGCTGTCCACCGGGTGCTTCTTCATCGGGTGACCTCCAGGTCACCGGCGCCGTGGTGGACGACCAGCGTCAGGTCGCTGGTGTCCGCGCCGTTCTCGCCGTAGTCGGTGACGGAGTTGGTGACTCCCATGCCACTCTGCCGATTCTCGAAGATCCGGGCGTCGCCGGCGCCGAGGTCGTACTGGACCGTGACGTCCACGTCGTCGGGCAACTGGACGGTGGTGTCGCCGAAGCCGGTGTTGACCTCGATCGTGCGGGTGACGCCGGTGAAGTCGACGTTACGCAGGTCGAGGTCGAAGTCGCCGCCGCCGAGCGAGTAGGACGGCCGCACGTCGGCGAGCGTGGTCGGGACGAAGTCGACGTTGCTCCGCTGGTGGTCCGGACCGCCGTCGACGTTCTCGGCGATCGAGCCGATGCCGAGCGCCACGGCCAGTACCAGGCCGATCGGGATCAGCCAGCGGGCCCGGCCGATCCAGACGCCGACGAACAGACCGACGGCGACGATGCCCAGAGCCAGCGCCACGAACCCGGTGAACGGGATGTGGACGCCGCTCGCGTTGACGATCAGCAGGACGACGATCGCCAGGCAGGCGATCGAGAACGTGAGCCGGCCGAGGACCGACCGCTCCTTCTTCCGCTTACCGGGGTAGCCGACCGGCGGGTAGGGCGGCGGGGGCGGCACGACACCCGGCCCGGAGACCGGTGCGTACGGTCCGTAGGGCGCGAACGGCTGGGTGTAGGGCTGACCCGGTGCTCCGTGGTGACCGGTGTGGTACGGGCCGAACTGGGGGGGCGCTCCGGTCGACGGTGCCGCCGCGTACGGAGCCCCCGTGGAGGGTGCGCCGGCGTACGGAACGCCCGGGGAGGGTGCGCCGTACGGTGGTGCGGCCGGGCCCGGGACTCCCGCGGTGGCGGGCGCGGCTTCGGTCGTCGGTGTGGACGCGGCGGGAGCCGAGGGCTGGTGACCCGGCGCGTGGAAGGCGTCGGTCACCGGCGCGTCCGATGCCGTAGGGGTGGCGCCCGGGGCGGCCGTGCCGGGGTTCGGAGTGCCGGGGTTCGGAGCGCTGGCGGGGACCCAGGGGCCGCCGGCCGGAGGTGTGAAACCGAGCGTGCCGTCGGGCACCGGCCCGGTCGGACCGGCCGGTGCGGCCGGGAAACCGCCGTGCCCACCGGCGCGCCGAAGCAGCATCATGCCGCCGATCAGGCACGCGGCGAGCAGCGCCGTCGACGCGAACCCGTTGCTGAGCGAGCCGATCAGGAGGAGCGCGGCGAGCACGATCAGGCCGACCGTGGCCGCGGGTGAGGTGCCGGAGCGGCCCCGCCCGAGCAGCGACTCCAGCGGCGAGGCCGGCTCGTCGTCGACCGGGAGCGCGATCCACGCGACCAGGTAGAGCAGAGCGCCGACACCACCGAAGAACACCAGCACGGTGAGGATCACGCGGAACAGGATCGGGTCGACGCCCGTGGTGCGGCCCAGGCCGGCGCAGACACCGGCGACGAGCTTGCCCTGGCGGGTGCGGGTGAGCGTCCGGCCGCGGTTCCAGTTCCAGCCGCTACCGCCCCCGGTGCTCCACGCGCCGCCCCCGAACGGCGGCATCCCCCCGTGCGGCGGCGCACCCCCGTGCGGCGGCATCGGCCCCGGCGGCGTGGCGCCGGAGGGCTCCTCGCCACTCGGCGGCGGAGGAGGAGGCGGAGGCGCGGGCGGAGCGGGTGCGTCGGGTGCGTCCGGCGCGTCCGGCGCCGGGGGGACGTCCGACGCGGCGGCGTCGCGGTGCGGCGTCGGGTCGGTCGGCCCGGCGGACGGCGTCGGCCCGCCCGATGCGGAGTCCGGCGCCGCGGCCGAGCCGCTGGGCGGGGTGGAGCCGGAATCCGGCGTTGGCTCCCGGCGGGGGTCGAGGCTGTCCATGTCACCGATACTCCTGGCCGAGAAGCCTCCGAACCATCGGGCACGACCCTGAGCGGACCCTGATCTGCTCGGGGTGCGTATCTCCGGGGCTCACCCCGTGGCCTCGCGCCGTCGTGCGTGTGACGATCGGAGTCGCCACCGAACACCGGGAGGAATGATCACTACGCCAGCCCACCGCGGGCCCGGCGCCGGTCCCGTCACCGCCCCTCCCGCGCCCACCCCGCCCGCACCCGCCTGGCCCGCACCCGCCTGGGCCGCGCCCACCGGGCCGGTTCCCCCGGTACCCGGGGCGGTCGCGACGGGCGACGGTCTGCCCGGTGCGGTGCCCTACGCCCAGGCCCAGCAGCTGACCGCCCAGTTCCTGACCGCACGGCAGGCCCGCGCGGAAGCCGACCGCATCGCCGCGAAACACGCCGACGCCCACCGGGAAGCCGTCGCCCGCATCGCCGCCCAGCACGCCGCCTCCCACGGCGCCGCCGCCGAGCGCGCCGCGGAGGCCGTGCGCCGGGCCGCCGCACGCACCGTGCAGCCCCCGGCGGCCGACCCGGTGAACTCCGGCCTCTCCACCCCGTCCGGCATCCCGATCCGCCGCCTCTACCGGCGCACCGACGACCGGGTCCTCGGTGGCGTCGCCTCCGGTATCGCCGAGCACATCGGCGCGCGGCCGATCGTCGTCCGACTGGTGTTCCTGGCCCTGCTGGCCTTCGGCGGCCTCGGTGCCGTGCTGTACGCGGTGTTCTGGGCCGTGCTCAGCCTCGACCCGGCCGCCGAGCAGCGCGGCAGCCACCGCGACACCGGGCAGCTCGTCGCGTTCCTGGTGTTCGGTCTGGGCATCATCGTGGTGCTGCTCGGCCTGCGGCAGAGCACGCAGCTGGTGCTGGTGTGGTGTCTCGGCGTGGTGGCGGTGGGTGCGGCGCTGGTCTGGCGCCGGGCCGATCCGGTGCAGCGCAAACGCTGGACCGCCGCCACTCCGCAGGTGCCGTGGCTCGGCCCGGTGCTCTCCGGCGGCCGGGGCATGACCGCGGTGCGGCTGCTCGGCGGTGCCCTGCTGGTGATGGTCGGGCTGGTCGGCTTCCTGGTGTTCTCCGGGGAGTGGGAGTCGGTCCGCGACGGTCTGCTGTTCGGCAGCGTGCTGCTGGCCGGCGTCGCGCTGGTGATCGCGCCCTGGCTGGCGCAGATCGCGATCGAGCTGCGGGCCGAGCGCAGCGAGCGGATCCGGTCGCAGGAGCGGGCCGAGATCGCGGCGATGGTGCACGACCAGGTGCTGCACACGCTGGCGCTGATCCAGCGCCGCTCGAACGACCCGCGTGAGGTGGCCCGGCTGGCCCGCGGCCAGGAGCGTTCGCTGCGCAACTGGCTCTACAAGCCGACCGCGTCGGCCACCGAGCGGATCGGCGCCGCGCTGGAGGAGGCCGCGGCCGAGGTCGAGGACGCGTTCGCGGTGAGCGTCGACGCGGTCGTCGTGGGCGACTGCGACCTGGATCCGGCGCTGACCGCGCTCGTGCAGGCCTCGCGTGAGGCTCTCGTCAACGCGGGCAAGCACGCCGGGGTAGCGTCCGTGTCGCTGTACGCCGAGATCGAACCCGAGCAGGTGAGCGTGTTCATCCGCGATCGGGGCAAGGGATTCGACCCCTCGCGCGTGGACGACGACCGGCACGGTGTGCGTGGCTCGATCCTCGGTCGGATGGAGCGGCACGGCGGGAAGGCCGAGATCCGGAGCAGCCCCGGGAGCGGAACCGAAGTCCGGCTGACGATGAAGCGTACGAACGGTGAGTAACGATGACTGACGGACCGATCCGAGTGGTGCTCGTCGACGACCACGGCATGTTCCGAGCCGGCGTGCGCGCGGAGCTCGGCGGCAGCGTCGAAGTGGTGGGCGAGGCCAGCACGGTGCCGCAGGCGGTGTCGGTGATCACCGCGCTCACGCCCGACGTCGTGCTGCTCGACGTCCACATGCCCGACGGGGGCGGCCGCGCGGTGCTGGAGGCGATCCGGCCGACGCTGCCGCAGGTGAAGTTCCTCGCGCTGAGCGTGTCGGACGCCGCCGAGGACGTGATCGGGCTGATCCGGGCGGGCGCGCGGGGCTACGTGACCAAGACGATCGCCGCGGACGAACTCGCCGACGCGGTGCGCCGGGTGGCCGAGGGCGACGCGGTGTTCTCGCCGCGGCTGGCCGGGTTCGTGCTCGACGCGTTCACGCAGCGGCCGGAGACCGTGGTGCGCGATCCGGAGCTCGATCTGCTCACCAACCGTGAGCGCGAGGTGCTGCGTTTACTGGCGCGGGGCTATGCGTACAAGGAGATCGCGTCCGAGCTGTTCATCTCCGTGAAGACGGTCGAGACGCACGTGTCGAGCGTGCTGCGCAAACTCCAGATGTCCAACCGCTACGAGCTCTCCCGCTGGGCGGTCGACCGCCGCCTGATCTGACAACGGTGGTGGAGCCCGCCCAGACTCGCTCTGGGCGGGCCGTGCAGGCTCACTCGGCTTCGGCGAGCAGGCCGTACAGCTTGCGACGAGCTTCGGTCAGGATCTCGATCGCCTTGGCGCGCTGGTCCTCGGTGCCCACCTGGGCCACCTGGCCGGCGGCCTGCATGACCGGGCCGATCGCGGCGTGCAGATCCTGCACGCTCTGGTCGACGCCTTCCGACGCCTGCGTCCAGGGCGCGGGGCCCTCGGCGAGCGCGTCGGCCTCGGCGCGGCCACGTTCGGTGAGCGAGACCAGCTTCTTGCCGTTGGTCTCCTCGATCGTGACGAGACCCTCGTCCTCCATGAGCTGGAGCGCCGGGTAGAGCGAGCCCGGGCTGGGCCGCCAGACGCCGTTACTACGCTCCGCGATCTCGCCGATCATCTCGTAGCCGTGCATCGGGCGCTCACGGAGCAGCGCGAGGACGGCGGCGCGGACGTTGCCACGCCGGGTGCGGCGCCCGCCGCGGCCGTGCGGGCCGCCGAACGGACCGAAGCCGGGCGGCCCCGGGGGAAACGGCGGCGGGCCGCCGAAGCCGGGGAAGAAGCCCTGCCGGCCACGGCCACGGCCGCGGTGTTCGTGGTGTTCGTGAGGGGTGCGGTACATGAGTTCCTCCTGAGTGAGTGCAACTACCGATGCTCTAACGATATATCGGAAGAACATCTCGATGCAACCCCTGTCGAGACCGTTCAGTTAGCAGAGCTCCGTCGAACGGCCAATGGTGAGCTAGCGCATCGGATCGGGTGCCCGGTCAGGGGCGCCAACGTGCCGTTTGGGCGCATACCATCGGTACAACTCGACTTCCTGTCTCGGCGACCGACTGGGGGTGGGTGCCCGCTATGTCGACGCGTGCGCTCCAACGAATGTCCGACCTGTGTCCGGGTCACGTCCTCCCTGGACGGGCCGAGGCATGAGCGCCGAGGCCACCCCGTTCGGGACCCAGCCGCTGGGAAACCGCACCTCAGAAACTGCGGACTCCGGCGGAGCGGTAACGGGGGGGCCGGTAGCACGCAGAACGCTCCGCGCGTTGCTCCGTGCCGGTTCGACGAGCACCGCGCGTAACCGCGCCGAAGACCCGCTCCACAACCTGCTGACGCTGCACCGGCAGGTGCACCCCAAGGCCGAGGTGGAAGTCGTCCGCCGCGCCTACACGATCGCCGAGCGCGCCCACCGCGGCCAGATGCGCAAGAGCGGCGAGCCGTACATCACGCACCCGCTCGCGGTCACCGAGATCTGCGCCGAGCTGGGCATGGACACCACCGCGCTGGTCGCCGCGATCCTGCACGACACGGTGGAGGACACCCAGTACACGCTCGACCAGCTGCGCGCCGACTTCGGCGACGAGGTCGCGCTGCTCGTCGACGGGTTGACCAAGCTCGACAAGGTCCGATTCGGCAAGGAACTGGCCGAGGCCGAGACCAACCGCAAGATGATCATCACGGCCGGCCGCGACCCGCGGGTGCTGGTGATCAAGCTCGCCGACCGCGTCCACAACATGCGCACGCTGGGCTTCAAGTCCGGCCCGTCGCAGCAGCGCATCGCGCGGGCCACCAGCGAGGTGCTGATCCCGCTCGCCGGCCGGCTCGGCATCCACAAGATCAAGCGTGAGCTCGAGGACCTGGTCTTCCGCATCCTCCAGCCGGACGCCTACGCCGAGGTCGAGCGTCGCGTCGAGACGCGGATGGTCGAACGCAAGGTCTACCTCGACGGCCTGGTGCGTGAGGCGGTGGCCGAGCTCAGGACCAGCAAGATCAAGGCCACGGTGACCTGGCGCGAGCGGCACCTGAAGTCGGTCTGGAAGCAGATCAACAAGACGCCGAACGCACCCGACGACTTCATCGGCGCCGATCGCCTCGTCGTCGTGATCGACGGCGATCCCACCGAGTGTTACGCGGCGCTCGGCGTCATCCACGGGCGCTGGCACCCGATCCCGGGCCGGTTCAAGGACCACATCGGCGTCCCGAAGTTCAACATGTACCAGTCGCTGCACACCACGGTCATCGCGCCCGAGGGCCGCTGCGACGTGCTGATCCGCACCGAGGGCATGAACCGCGTCGCCGAGTACGGCATCGCCGCGCTGCACCGGTTCGGCCGCGACCGGGCCGGTGACGCCGCCGTCGAGCTCGAGTGGCTGCAGCGCGTGCTCGACTGGCAGGAGGACGCCGCCGAGCCCGGCGAGTTCATGGAGTCGCTGCGCTCCGGCCTCTCCGACCACGAGGTGCTGGTCTTCACGCCGAGCGGCCGGGCGATCAGCCTGCCTGACGGCGCGACGCCGGTCGACTTCGCCTACGCGGTCTCCACGCACCTCGGCGACCGGTGCATCGGCTCCAAGGTCAACGGCCAGCTCGTACCGCTGGCGCGGCCCCTCTCCGACGGCGACGTGGTGGAAGTGCTCACGTCGCCGTCCGAGTACTCGGGGCCGAGCGAGGAGTGGCTGCAGTTCGCCAAGAGCCCGCAGGCGCAGATCCGGATCCGCAGCTGGTTCGCCGAGGACGTCTCGGAGGTCTCGGTGGAGAACGGCCGCCGGGACATCGCCGCGGCGCTGGCGGCCGAGGGCCGGGTGCTGGCCCACGACCGTCCGCTCTCGATGCTCGCCCGCGTGCTCGACCTGCCCGACCACGACTCGCTCTGCGCGGCGGTCGCGGACGGCCGCCTGGACCCGAACGACGTGGCGAAGCGCCTCATCCTGATCGTCGACGGTCCCGGCGAGGAGTAGGCGAGCGGGCCTACTGCACCGTGAGCCGCCGCGTGACCACGTCGGTGGGGCTCCCGTCGTCGGCGGACTCGCGGTACACGGTGAGCGTGTAGGAGCCGGCCTGCGGCGCCTCCACCGTGAACTGGAACGGTTGCTTCTCGGTGGAGCCGGCCGACGCGAACCCGCTCACCGTCTCCGCCCCGGCGGTGTCGCTGAGCTTCCACAGCAGCGTGCCCTCGAACGCGACCCCGGAGCCGCGCACGACGAAGCTCCGCCCGACCGCGGCGTCCTGCGTCGGCGCGGTCAGCGTGATCGGCGCGTCGAGTGCCGCGCCCGCGATCGGGCTCGCCGTCGCGGGGTCACTGCTCGATTCCGACGCCGTGGGTGTGGCCGCCGCGTCGTCGCCGCCGCTGTCGGAACCGCCCCCGCACGCGCCGACGAGCCCGAGGACGCCGGCGGCGAGCAAGCCGGCCGTCGTCGCGCGAATGAGTTCTTTCCGCATGTGCTCCCCCCGCTCCAGGTCCACATGCTCTAGCCTGCCGGGCGCGAGGTCGAGCACCGACGCCCAGTTTTGACCGAATAGTACGGAGACGCTGGTGGCCGTTCCGTATCGCCTGTTGATGGATGGCGAGGACGTCGTCCTCCACCGGCACCCGCACGTGCGGGTGCTCGCCCGCCCGGCGATCGTCACGGTCGTCGTGGTGGCGCTGGCCGGGCTGGCGATCGCTGTCGTGACGCAGGCCGACACCCGGTGGGGCATCGCGGCGGCGGCGCTGGTGATCGTCGTCGCGTCGTCGTCGCGCCCGCTGCTGCACTGGCTGACGACGACGCTGACCGTCACCGACCGGCGGCTGCTGCTGCGCTCCGGTGTCTTCGCCCGGCACGGACGCGACATCCCGCTGAGCCGGATCGACGAGGTCTCGTTCGAGCACACGCTGTTCGAACGGGCACTGCGCTGCGGCACGCTCTACGTCGAGCTGGCCTCCGACCGGGGGGTGGTGGTCGTGGCGAACGTCCCCCGGGTCGAGAGCGTGCAGGCCGCGATCTACGAGCTGATCGAGGAGTTCGCCGACGAAGAGGAACTAGCTCTCGACCCGGACGGGCTCTAGCTCGGTGCGCTGCCCGGGCACCGGCACCACCGTGGCGTCGGGCTCGAGTTCCTTGCCGAACACCCACCGCTTGTACGACCAGAACCGGAACACGGTCGCGACGCCGATCGCGAACAGCCGCACGACGTTGAGCGCGAGCTGGTCGTGCAGGTCGAACCCGTACTTCGCGACGCCCATGATGAGCGCGGTGATCGCCAGCCCGACGCCGTTGAGCAGGAAGAACAGCAGGTATTCGCGGCGCAGCCCGGACCGCTCGTGCTTGCGGAAGGTCCAGTAGCGGTTCGCGAAGTACGCCAGCGTCGTCGCCACCGTGGTGGCCACGATCTGCGCCTTGACCGGCCCGATCGCGAACAGGGCGTTGAAGATCGCGGTGTCGACGACGAAGTTCACCGCTCCGATGACGCCGAACGACGCCAGCTGACGGATGAGTTTCTCCCGACCGGCGCGGAGCTTCGCCAACAAAGTCACGAGGGCCACGATAGAGACTCGGCGCACGCAACCATGCGGCATTGGTCAGATATGAACAACTGTCACTCCAGTTGTACTAACGGGCGGCCGGTGTTTCTTCGGGCTCGTACAGCGTGTCCTCCGGATGCAGGAACACCCACCGTCGGTAGGCCCAGAACCGGAACATCGTCGCGACGCCGATCGCGAACAGCTTCACGACGTTCAGCGCGGCGACGTTGTCGACATGGAACACGTACGACGCGACGCCCAGGATGCCTGTTGTGATCAACAGCCCAATCGCGTTGAACCCGAAGAACAACAGGTACTCGCGGCGGACCCCGGAGCGGGCCCGGTGCCGGAACGTCCAGTGACGGTTCATGAAGTACGACGAGGTGGCCGAGACCACGGTGGAGGCGACCTGGGCCTTGATCGGTCCGATGAACAGCAGCGCGTTCCAGACCGCGAAGTCGAGCACCGTGTTGACGACGCCGATGATGCCGAACTTCGTCAGCTCTTTGATCAGGGCGTGCCATCGCTCGCGCAGCCGCCGGACGAAGCTCACCGATCGAGAATACGACCCGTGGTCACCCCGTGGTCGGGGTGACCGGGGGCCGGGGCATCGTCGCTGGCCGGATAGCCTCATGACCATGCACCCCCGTACCGGACTCCCGGTCGTCGGCATGGTGGGCGCCGGCCAGCTAGCCCGGATGACCCACCAAGCCGCGATCGCGCTCGGCCAGTCGTTGCGCATCCTCGCCGTCAGCCCCGACGACGGCGCCGCGCTCGTCGCGGCCGACGTGCTGATCGGCGACCACACCGACCTCGGCGCGCTGCGCAAGCTCGCCGCCGGCTCCGAGGTGGTGACGTTCGACCACGAGCACGTGCCGCCGGAGCACCTGCGTGCGCTGGTGGCCGAGGGCGTCACCGTGTACCCCGGGCCGGACGCGCTGATCCACGCGCAGGACAAGGGGGTCATGCGCGCGAAGCTCGCGTCGCTCGGGGCCCCGATGCCGCGCTGGGCTCCGGTCGCGTCGGTCGACGACGTGGCCCGGTTCGCCGGCGGCGACACCGTGGTGGTCAAGGCCGCCCGCGGTGGCTACGACGGCCGGGGCGTCTGGGTGGTCAGCGATCCCACGCCGGTCCAGGAACTGCTCGACGCCGGCACGCCGCTGATCGTCGAGGAACGCGTGCCGCTGGTGCGCGAGCTGGCTGCGGTCGTCGCCCGCTCGCCGTTCGGCCAGGTCGCCGCGTGGCCGGTCGTCGAGACCGTGCAACGCGACGGCATCAACGTCGAGGTGATCGCGCCGGCGCCGGGCCTCTCCGAGGAGAAGGCGATCGAGGCCCAGGAGCTCGCGATCCGGCTCGCGTCCGAGCTCGGCGTCGTCGGTGTCCTGGCGGTGGAGCTGTTCGAGACCGCGGACGGCGGCATCCTGGTCAACGAACTCGCGATGCGCCCGCACAACTCCGCGCACTGGACGATCGAGGGCTCGCGCACCTCGCAGTTCGAACAGCACCTGCGTGCCGTGCTCGACTACCCGCTGGGCGCGACCGGCCTCACCGCGCCGTACGTCGTCATGGCCAACCTGCTCGGCGGCGACGTGACGCCCCCGAGCCCCGGTGAGTACCCCCGCTCCGAGGAACACCACCGGCCGCCGCACGAGATGACGCTCGACGAGCGCATCCACCACATGATGGCGGCCGAGCCGGGCGTCAAGGTGCACCTGTACGGCAAGGAACTGCGCCCCGGGCGCAAGGTCGGGCACGTCACCGCGCTCGGCGACGATCTGGACGACGTCCGCCGCCGGGCCCGGCGCGCGGTGCACTGGCTGCGCGAGGGGAAGCAAGAATGACCGTTGGCTTGATCATGGGCAGCGACTCCGACTGGCCGACGATGAAGGCCGCCGCCGAAGCCCTGACCGAGTTCGGCGTCGACCACGAGGTGCGTGTCGTGTCCGCGCACCGCACTCCGCGCACGATGCTCGACTACGCCGAGTCGGCCGCCGACCGGGGTCTGAAAGTCATCATCGCCGGGGCCGGCGGCGCCGCCCACCTGCCCGGCATGGTCGCGTCGATGACGCCGCTGCCGGTCATCGGCGTCCCGGTGCCGCTCAAGCATCTCGACGGCATGGACTCGCTGCTCTCGATCGTGCAGATGCCGGCCGGCGTCCCGGTGGCCACGGTGAGCATCGGCGGCGCCCGGAACGCGGGGCTGCTGGCCGTGCGCATCCTGGCGGCGGCCGACGAGACGCTCCGCGCCAAGATGGTGACGTTCCAGGACGATCTCCGCGCCCTGGTGGCCACCAAGGACGAGGCGCTGCAGAAAGAGCTCAGCTAGGCCCGTACGCGGGCCACTCGATCTTCGGGCAGCGGTCCATCACGACCGTGAGCCCGGCGTCGAGGGCCCGCTGCGCGGCGTCCTCGTCCACGACGTCGAGGGGCGTCCAGACCCCGGACGCCCCGGCCGCGATCGCCTCGTCGACGTGCGGTGCCACGAATTCCGAGCGCCGGTACACGGCCACCACGTCGACGCCGTCCGGAACCGACGTGTGGCCGTCCTCACCGAGGACGGCCTCCGCCCGGGGGTTCACCGGCACGACCTTCACGCCGTTGCGCTGCACGAACGCGGCCATCTGGTACACGGTGCGGTACGGCGTGTCGGTGAGCCCCACGAACGCCCACGTCTTTTCAGCCAGCAACTTCCGGATGTCGTCAGCCGAGGTGTGCATACGACCAACGTACGTCGGCTCAGGCGTTGCGGCCCATTCCGCGGTACTCCCAGCCGGCCGCGCGCCACACCGCGGGGTCGAGGCAGTTACGGCCGTCGACCACGCGCTTGTGCGCGACCAGGTTGCCCAGCGCCACCGGGTCGGCGTGCCGGAACTCTTCCCACTCGGTCAGCACCACGACCGCGTCGGCGTCGCGGATCGCGTCCACCGCCGAGGTCGCGTACGCCACCGACGGCAGCGCGCGCCGCGCGTTGTCGATGCCCTGCGGGTCGTAGACGGTGACCTGCGCGCCCGCTTCGGCCAAGAGCCGCGTGACCGCGACGGCCGGCGAGTCACGCACGTCGTCGGAGTTGGGCTTGAACGTGGCCCCGAGCACACCGACGCGTGCGCCGGCCACCGAACCGCCGACCAGCTCGGCGGTGAGCGCGACCGCCTTCTCGCGCCGGCGGGTGTTGATCTGGTCGACCTCGTTGAGGAACTTCAGCGCGTGCCCGACGCCGAGCTCGTCGGCGCGGGCCTGGAAGGCACGGATGTCCTTGGGCAGGCAGCCACCGCCGAAGCCGACGCCGGCCCGGAGGAACTTGTTGCCGATCCGGACGTCGTAGCCGATCGCCCGGGCGAGCTGCGTCACGTCCGCGCCCGCGACCTCCGACACCTCGGCCATCGCGTTGATGAACGAGATCTTCGTGGCCAGGTAGGAGTTGGCCGCGACCTTCACCAGCTCAGCGGTGGGGAAGTCGGTGACGACGGTGGGGACCTCGCGGTCCTCGGCGACGCCGAGCTCGTACACACCCTTGTAGGTGGTCTCGAGCATCTGCTGCGCCCACTCGCTCTTGACGCCGAACACGAGGCGGTCGGGGCGCAGGGTGTCTTCCACGGCGAAGCCCTCACGGAGGAACTCCGGGTTCCAGGCGACCTCGACGCCGAGCCCTTCGGGCGCGTGCTGCGCGACGAGTTCCTCGACCCACTCGGCCGTGCCCACCGGCACCGTCGACTTGCCGACGATCAGCGCCTTGCGGGTGAGGTGCGGCGCGAGCGAGACCACGGCCGACTCGACGTAGCGCATGTCGGCGGCCATGCTGCCCGCCTTCTGCGGGGTGCCGACGCAGACGAAGTGGACGTCACCGAAGTCCGCCGCCTCGGCGTACGAGGTGGTGAAACGCAGACGACCGGTGGCGAGGTTGCGACGCAGCATCTCGTCCAGGCCGGGCTCGTGGAACGGAACCTGCCCGTCCGCGAGTTTGGTGATCTTCGACTCATCGACGTCGACGCCGAGTACTTCGTAGCCGAGTTCGGCCATCGAGACGGCATGGGTGGCCCCGAGATAGCCCGTGCCGAGAATGGTCAGACGAGGTCGTTGGGGGATCGATTCCGACACGCGTGCTTCCTCCTGTGGCAAGACCCACCGGGTCAGCTCTACTGGGCCGGGCGGGGTGCAGGGGCCGTCCGGGTCGATTCAACCGTTCGAGGGTAGATGATGCCCGCGATCCTGCACGCGGAACCACACGCCCCACCCGGTGGTCTCAGAACGACTTAATGGGCGTTAATGGTCGCGTTACGGGATGAAGAGAAGTTGGCCGTGGCCACTTCTTTCGGTATCTACCGGCCGACTGGCTCCGACTCCGGGCGGCGTCGACCGGAGCGGTACGTGACCGAGATCACTCGCGTTCCGGTCTTCGTCTATTTTGGTCACCGTGCCCGAACTGGAACATGACCACGAGCTGGAACTCGCTGACGGCGTCCGGATCTCCTCGTCGGGCGTCAGCGCGGTCGTCGGGGCTCTCCGCCGCCCCGGAGCGGCGCGGGGCCTGCTCGCCGACGACTTATCCGGGGCGGCGGCGCCTCTCGCGCCACTGCTCGGCGCGGCCGGAATGCGGGTGGTGCTCGGCGTGCCGCTCGACGAGATCGCGGTGTCCGCGCGCGGGTTCACCGGCGAGACGCCGTACGTCGAGGTCGCGGTGTCCGCGCCCGGCCCGGACGAGGGCCAGGTCGTGCTGGAGGTCGACGACGTCGGCCTGGTGCGGTGGCACGTGGACGTCGGAGCGGTCGCCACCGCGGCCGCGATCGCCGACGGGGCCGGCACGCCGCCGCGCGGTGTCGCCCCGGTGCGCGCCGGGCTCGAGCAGGTGTTCCGGGTGCCGGTGCGGCAGGACGACCGCCGCGCGCTCGTCGGCTTCGGGATCCGCAAGGTGCTGCACCTGATCCGGTTCCCGATCGAGGCCGCCGCCGCCGCGGCCGGCCAGGTCGTCGTCGGCTGGTGGGAGAACCGCCACCGTCCGCACTCGCTCACCCTCGTCACGCCGGAGACGCTGGCGGACGTGCCGCCGCCCGGTGGCGTGCCCACCGCTCGCCTCGCCGAGCTGGCCGACCAGCCGTTCCTCCTGCTCGTGCACGGAACGTTCAGCACGATACGCAGCGGTTTCGCCGGGCTCGCCCGTCCTGGCGACGGCCCCGGCCTGGCCGACCTCGTCGCCCGCTACGACGGGCGGGTGCTCGGTTTCGACCACCAGACGCTGCACGTCGACCCGTCGGTCAACGCGCGCTGGCTCCTCGAACGGTTGCCGCGCGACCGGCCGGTCACGCTCGACCTGCTCACCCACTCCCGGGGCGGTCTGGTCGGCCGCCTGATCGCCGATCCCGGCCTCGCCCGGGAGGTGGGTGTCCCGGCCCCGAACGTCCGCCGGCTGATCCACGTCGGGACGCCGAACGACGGCACGGTGCTGGCGTCGCCGAAGCGGTGGACGACGCTGCTCGACGTCTTCACGAACCTGCTGTCGGTGCTGCCGGAGGAGGTGTCGACGGCGACGGTCGAGAGCGTGATCGAGCTGGTCAAGCAGATCGCGACCGGCGTCTTCACCGGGCTGGCCGGTCTCACCGCGATGGATCCGGGCAACCCGGCGGTCACCGACGCCAACCGACGCCCGATCGGTGGTGCCGTGCGTGGCGCCGGCTGGGTGCGTGCGGTGGCGTCGGACTTCACGCCCGCGGACGGCGACCTGCGCCGGAAAGCGCTGAACGCGATCGTCGACCCGTTCTTCGGCGCCGGGAACGACCTCGTCGTGCCGACCAGGGGCGTCTACGAGGCGGGCGAGTACCGGGTGGCCGACCCGTTCGTGGTGCCGACGCCGAGCACGGTCGTGCACACGGCCTTCTTCGCCGACGCCAGGGTGCGGGCGAAGCTCGGCGAGTGGCTGCCCGGAGCGGTCACGGAGTGATCCGGCGGGTCTCCTGCGGGTCGTCGGGCGTCTCCGGTTCGTCGTCCGAGCGGGAGCGGCCGTAGACCGTGGGGGAGTAGCTCGTCGGGCCCGGCGGCGGCTGTTCCGGCGCGGAGTACGTCGTGGGGTAGTTCTGGGCCTGGTGGCTGTCCGGGGCCGGGAACTGCGATCCGTACGTGGACGGCGGGTACTGGGCGCCCGCGGAGCCCGGGTACGGCGACGCCGACGGGAACTGGGCCGAGCCGGGGCTCTGCGCGGGCCGGTCGCTGCCGTAGTCGGAGTAGTACGGGGCCGCAAGCGGCGGGTTGTCGGCGTTGACCGGGCTGCCCGGCGGCGACCCGACCAGCGTCGGCGAGTTCCCGGGCTCGTAGGGACGAGGGCCGCCTGCGCCGGAGCCATAGGGGCTGGGTTCGTAGGGGCTGGGTTCGTAAGGGCTGGGTGTGGGGTTGTACGAGGTGGGAGCGCCAGGGCCGGGACCGCCGGGACCGTACGGGCCGGCGGCGGGTGCGGCGAGCGGCTCCGCCCGACGCTGCTTACGCCACCGCGCCGGCACCACGAGCGGCACGAGCAGCAGGAAACCGGCCAGCCACAGATAGCCGGTGGGGATCGGCGACACCAGCGTCTGCTGGTCCGCCGTGCTCAGCACGTCTTTACCAAGGTCGTACACCGGCGAATCGGACGCGAGACCGAGCGCGGAGACCGCCAGGAACCCGGCCCCGGCGACGATCGGACCCACCGGCGAGATCCGGGGCACCAGCAGGACGCCGAGCGCGATCGCCGCCACCAGGAGCAGCCCGATACCCAGGAACTTGTCGGTATCCGACGAGCCGGATAAGTCGAGCACCGACCGCGCCAGGCGATTAGTGCCGAACGCGATCGCCACCCACACCACCGGCGCGACAACGAGCGCGAGCACCAGGCTGCCGAAGTGCCGCATAAGGTCTCCCCGGGCCGACGTGGGTCAGGTGACAATCTTCCCGCCCCACGAAACCTCAGTCGAGCAACTGAGTGAGATGGGGGAAACGTCCGGCCACCGCGCCCGAGCGCAGCCACTCCTCCCACTGCGGGTTGCGACGCAGCTCCGCCACCGCGGCACGCGCACCCTCCAGGTCGCCCCGCCGGGCGGCCTCCAGCGCGGCGTGCATCGCTTTGGTGCTGTCCGGCGCCAGGTCGGCCAGCGCGGCGCTGTCGCCGCCCTCGTAGCCGCGCTGGAGCGAGAGCAGCTGCCGGAGCTGGCCCAGCGGATCCCGGGCGTGGTCGACACGCAGGTCCACCGCGACGCCGTCCCACGGCTCGGCCAGCCGCTTGCCGCCGACGACGAGCAGCGCCGCCGACTGGCGTCCGCGCAGGTCTCCACCGGCGGCCTCGCCGGCTTCCAGCGTGACGAGCAGCCGTTCGGCCAGCGGCAGCGGGTTGCGCAGGTAGGCGTCGACCATCGCGTCGAGCACGTCCGGCGAGCGCAGCAGGTTCCCCTGGACGCTCCAGCCGTCGCCGTAGCGGTCACCGGCGGCGGCGAGGCACTCCTCGCCGGTGTGCACCGCGACCGACCCGTCGGCGGCGAGGACCGCGACCTGACGCCCGGCCGCCCCGGCGTCGCGGGACAGCAGCGTGGGGAGCACCCGGCCGACCGGCACCCCGGCCTCCAGGCCGGCCAGCGCGTGCGGACCGTACCCGCGGCGGGGCTGCGACTGGGTGACGACCACGCCGACGCCGGCCTTGCCCCACGGCACGGCCCGGCCTACGGCGAGCACGCACGACGCCACTCCGACGCCCAGCTCTCCCGTGACCGGATCTCGTCCGACAACGGAAAAGGTCACACCCGCAGCGTACGGCCCCGGTCAGCGCCCTCCGGCGCGGATCTTGCCCAGGATCCAGACCGCCTCGACGCCGTCACGCCAGGTGATCTTCTTGCCCTCGGCCCGGCCGCGGGCCCGGTAGTTGACCGGTACCTCGTACGGCCGGATCCCACGGCGCAGCAGCTTGGCCGCGATCTCGGCCTCCATGCCGAAGCCGGGTTCGCGGATGTCCAGGTCGCGGTAGAGCTCGAGCGGCATCAGCTTGAAGCCGGTCTCGAGGTCGGTGAGGTAGCAGTTGAACAGCACGTTGCAGGCGGTGGTGACGCCCCGGTTGCCGAGGACGTACCAGTACGAGTAGGACGCGTGCGAGCCGAACGTGCGGGTACCGAACACCACCTGCGCGTCGCCGTCGAGCACCGGCTGGACGAGCTTCGGGATGTCCTCGGGGGCGTACTCCAGGTCGGCGTCGCACACCACGACGTAGTCGCCGGTGGCGAGGGCGGCCGCGGTGCGGACGGCGGCGCCCTTCCCGCGGTTGAGCGGGTGCGACCCGACGATCATCCGGGAGTCGCCGATGCCGGCGAGCGCGGCCGCGGTGCGGTCGCGGCTACCGTCGTCGACCACCACGAGCTCGACCGCGCACGGATAGTCGACGTCGAGGACCCGCTTGATCGCGCTCGCGACCGTGCGTTCCTCGTTGAAGACGGGCATCAGGACCGACAGCTTCACGCGCTGAGTCTAGGGACCGCCGTCCACCTCAGTGAGGTCGATGAGAGCACCGGTGCATTCGGGTGCAGTGTGACGGAAGGCTTCCATTGCCGCTTTGATTCTGATAGACACGTTATGTCCATATCTGGACGCACGGAAGGGGGTGGCATGGCACAGTCGTTGGTCGCAACGTGGTCGGTGGCTGAGTCGCCAGTGCCACTGGCTACGCGGCACCGACGTGCCGTGATGCCGGGCTCCGCCGATGTTCCCGGTAACTCGGGGCGTTGCGCGGGCGAGACCTCCAGCTGGAACGTCCGGTCCCGCCCGTCGTGCACGACGGAGCACGACGCCGGCTCGAGGAGGCGCCGTCAACGATCCGGAACGATCCGGGTCTCCGACGGCGGCTTATTAGCCGGTATTGCCGAAGAGGCTGATCGCGGCACGCGGTAGACGATTCGGCGACACGGTCGAAGAGGTACTGCTCTCCACTCGATCCTCCCCAGGGGGTGGAGCCCCGTACTTCTTCCAGGAGAATCCGGCCCCGGCCCGCTTCCGAGCGGGCCGGGGTCTTTCCGTTCACCCGAGCCGCGCGGTGACCCGCTCCGTCTCGGCCACGTGGTCGACCCGGGTCGGGTCCGGGTGACGCAGCAGCACCAGCCCGCCGCCGACCACGAGCGGCGCCAGCAGCCAGTCGACCACCGACGGCTGCACCTTCTCGTCGGTCTCGACCAGCAACCGCCCGCCGGACTCCAGCCCTAGTTCGGCCGCGCGGGCCCGGGCGTCGTGCAGACCGGGGCCCGCGGCGCCCACCGGGGCCCACGGCGCGAAGCGGTCACCCTGGATGCGCACCTCGGTGGCGTAGTCGACCACGCCCGGCGGCACCTCGCGCAGCGGCATGGCCATCGGTGCCAGCGAGAGCGCCCAGATCTCCTCGGCGCCGAAATCCGCGCCCAGCGCCACCGCCTCGGCTGCCCGGTCGGCCGCGGTGAAGACCACCCGCGGCTCGGCGTCGGCCGGGACGGCCTGGCCCGGTACGGCGGAGTAACCGACCTCGACCCCGGCCCGCCAACACCCGAGCAGCACCACCGCGGTCTGCCAGTGCGCCGGCAGCAGCACCGCGGCGCTCGCCCCCGGCTCGACGCCGGTCTCCTGCAGCAGGTTCGCGGTCTTCGACACCCAGTTGTCGACGGTGGCGACGGACAGCTCCACCCGCTCACCGGTGCGGTCGTCGTACTGCGTGATCAGCGGACGCCCGGGATCGGCTGCCAGCGCGTCCCGCAACGCCGCGTCCGGGAACTCCATGGGTGCTCCTCGCCTCGTCGGTTGCCGAATCGTTGCACGCCCGGAAGGGCGCGGGTGCACGGCCGCAACCCTTCTCAGCCCGCAACCGACCCCGCCGACGGCTCATTCGTGGACGCCGATCCACGCCCGAAGCCCACACCGAAACGACGCGGGGGACCTGCTTCCATGGCTCGAAACACGACAGCGCGCCGCTGGGCACTCGCCCTGCCGGCCACGGTCGTCGCGGCAGTCGCCGGCGGCATCGCGCTCGCCCCGGCCGCCGCCCTGCCGGTGGCCGCCTCGACCTCGACCACCACCTCCACCGCCGCCCCGGTCGCGCCGGCCGCCACGGCGCCCGCCGCCCCCGGCGACCCCGTCGCCGGCGACACCGCCGTCGCGAACGCCCCCGCCGCCGTGCAGACCGCCGCCGCCGTCGCGACCGGCACCACGGTCCAGGGCGCGGCGACCCCGGCCAAGGTCTCGGTGCGCACGGTCGCGCTCGGCAGCACCTCCCGCCCCACCGGTCACGCCTCGGTGAGCACCGCTCAGCCGGCCGGCGTCCCGCTCGCCTTCGCCGCGGCCGCCGCCGCCGAGCCGGGCAGCGCCCCGCGTGTCCTGCGCACGATCGCCTCCGGCACCCCGTTCTCGGCCGTCGGCATCACCTGGCAGCGCGACCCGTCGCTGGGCCAGGTCAGCGTCGCCGTCCGCACCCGCACCGGGGCGTCCGCGCCCTGGTCGGCCTGGACCACCGCCGCCAACGGCGAGAACGACGACCGCAACGGCACCAACGCGATCCCGCTCGACGTCCGCGAGGGCCCCGGCCTGATCTGGACCGGCGACGCGGTGAGCGCCGAGGTCGTCGTCACCACGGTCGCCGGACGGCAGCCGGTCGACGTCAAGGTCGACCTGATCAACCCGGGCGCCGACGTGCCCGCCACCGTGCCCGCCGACGTGGTGACCGACGGCGACGAGGTCGCCCAGTCCGACCCGCTCGTGCCCGCCGCCACCGCCCAGCCCACCCCGGCGAGCTACGGCAACGGCGTCGTGAAGATCTACAGCCGCGCCGCCTGGGGCGCGAACGCCGCGTACATGAAGTGGACGCCGGCCTACGCGCCGAAGGTCAACGCTGTCGTCGTGCACCACACCGCGACCGCCAACAACTACACCGCCGAGCAGGTCCCGGCGATCATCCGCTCGATCTACTACTACATGGCCGTCACCGAGAAGTACGGCGACGTCGGCTACAACGTGCTCATCGACCGCTTCGGGCGGGTCTGGGAGGGACGCTACGGCGGCCTCACCCGCGCCGTCGTCGGTGCGCACGCCGGTGGCTTCAACTCCGGCACCAGCGGCATCGGCATCATCGGGGACCACACCAAGGTCGCGGTCAGCGCCGCCGCCAAGGAGGCCGTCGCCCGCTACTCGGCGTTCAAGCTCGGCACCGCGAAGGTCAGCCCGATCGGCACCACCAAGCTCACCGGTGGCCCGTCGACCAAGTTCAAGACCAAGACCACGCTCAACCTGCCGACGATCTACCCGCACCAGAGCACCAGCGCGACCACCTGCCCCGGCAAGTACGGCCTGGACATCATGAGCTGGGTCCGTACCCGCTCGAAGGCCCTGGTGTCCGCGTACAAGCTCGGCGCGGTCACGCCGGCGCCGGTGGTCAACAAGCCCACCACCAAGCCCACCACCAAGCCGACGCCGGCCAAGCCGACCACGCCCGCGAAGCCGACCACGCCGGCCAAGCCGACCACGCCGGCCAAGCCGACCACGCCGACCAGCCCGACCGCGAGCCCGACCACCACGGTCGCCACCACCGCGACCGCGAACAGCACGACCGTGTCCGACGCCGGCGTCACCGTTTACGGCGCCGGCTACGGCCATGGCCGGGGTCTGAGCCAGTACGGCGCCAAGGGCGCGGCGAACCAGGGCCTGGACGCCGCCAGGATCGTCTCGTTCTACTACCCGGGCACGGTCGTGGCCGCGAGCGGCAACCCCGCGCTGCGCGTGCGCCTCTCCGCGGTCGACACGGGCAGCGTCACGATCGCCCCGGCCGCCGGCCTCGTCGTCACCGGCGCGGACAAGCGGAGCATCGCGCTCGCCACCCAGGCCTGGACCGTCGTCCGCAGCGGCACCAGCTACGTCGTCAGCGCCGGGAGCGCGTCGTTCACGCTCGCGGCCCCGGTGACGTTCAGCGGACCGAAGACGCTCAAGCTCACCTACAGCAAGGCCAAGTCCGACTGCCGCGGCGGCACCACCGTGACGTTCGACGGCACGCTCACCGCCCTGGTCGCCGATAACGCGTCCCGCTTCGTCGCGACGATGCCGATGGACACCTACCTGCGTGGCGTCGTGGCGTCCGAGATGCCCTCCAGCTGGCCGGCCGCCGCGCTCCAGGCCCAGACCCTGGCCGCGCGCACCTACGCCACCGCGAAGATCTCCGCGAGCCGCTACTACGACGTCGTCGACACCCAGGCGAACCAGTGCTGGGACGGCGCGCTCTCCGAGACCGCGGCCACCAACGCCGCGATCGCCGCCACCGCGGGCAAGGTGCTCACGTTCGGTGGCAAGGTCGTCAGCGCCGAGTTCTCGTCCGACAGCGGCGGTTTCACCGCGAGCGGTGGCGTCAGCTACCTGCCGGCGAAGGCCGACCCGTACACGCTGGCCGCCGGTTCGTCGGCGACCAACTGGACGAAGGTCGTCACCCCGGCCCAGCTGGCCACCGCGGCCGGTCTGACCAAGGTCACCGCGGTCGCGGTGACCAAGCGCACCGGCCTCGGCCTGTGGGGCGGCCGGGCCGAGACCGTCACGCTGACCGGCACGCTGTCCACCGGAAAGGCGACGACGGTGACGCTGACCGGAGACGCGTTCCGGATCAAGCTCGGCCTGCGGAGTACCTACCTCGGCTTCGCCAAGTAACCGATACGGTGACCGCCGGGGGGCTTCCCGGCTCGAACAGGCGGTGCCGACCGTGCGGTGACGGATGCCTCCGCGGCGTACGCTCATACGCGCGGGAGGGCGAGTCCTTGCCCGTAGCACGACGACAGGTCGACGAGGAGACAACAGGTGACAGGCGGCAACGGCCCTCGAGTCCTGGTCGACGCCACGGCGGTTCCGGCTGACCGTGGCGGGGTCGGGCGGTACGTCGACGGGCTGCTTCCGGCCCTCGGCCGAGCCGGCGCTGATCTGGCAGTCGTCTGCCAGCGGGCCGATGCGGAGCGTTACGGACGGCTGGTGCCGAACGCGTCGGTGATCCCGGCCCCGGCGGCGGTGGCGCACCGCCCGGCGCGGCTGGCCTGGGAGCAGACCGGCCTGCCGCTGGTCGCCCAGCACGTCAACGCCGAGGTCGTGCACTCGCCGCACTACACGCAGCCGCTGCGGGTCTCCTGCCCGGTCGTCGTCACCGTGCACGACGCCACGTTCTTCACCGACCCGCGCCACTACGACAAGGGCAAGGGCGCGTTCTTCCGGTCGGCCACCCGCACCGCGATGCGCCGCGCGTCCCGGGTGATCGTGCCCAGCAAGGCCACCCGCGACGAGCTGATCCGCCTGCTCGACGCCGACCCCACGAAGCTCGACGTCGCCTACCACGGTGTCGACCCGCGGGTGTTCCACGTCCCCGACGACGCCGAGTGCGCCCGCGTGCGTGCCCGCCTGGGCATCGGGCAGGCCAGCTACGTGGCCTTCCTCGGTGCGCAGGAGCCGCGCAAGAACGTCCCCAACCTCATCCGTGGCTGGGCCAGGGCCTGCGCGCACCGCGAGGCGCCGCCGGCGCTGGTGATCGCCGGTGGCTCCGGCCACGACGAGGAGATCGACACCGCGATCGAGGAGATCCCGCCGCACCTGCGCCTGATTCGGCCGGGGTACCTGCGCTACGCCGACCTGCCCGGCTACCTGGGCGGCGCGATCGTGGTGGCCTACCCGAGCCACGGTGAGGGCTTCGGCCTGCCGGTGCTCGAGGCGATGGCTTGCGGCGCGTGCGTGCTCACCACGCCGCGGCTGTCGCTGCCCGAGGTCGGCGGCGAGGCCGTCGCCTACACCGGGGAGGACGCCGACCAGATCGGCACCGACCTGGCCGCGTTGCTCGACGACCACGACCGGCGGGCGCAGCTCGGTACGGCCGGCCGCGAGCGGTCGCTCGAGTTCTCCTGGGACGCCTCCGCGGAGGCCCACATCGCCAGTTTCACGAGAGCAGTTGCAGCGAGTTCATGAATGTGAGCGTCGACGACCCCCTTCCGGAGGTTGCCTGATGAGCGGTGCGTTCTACCCAGTGATCCCCGCGGGGGGCAGCGGTACCCGGTTGTGGCCGTTGTCCAGGGCCGGGCACCCGAAGTTCCTCCACCAACTCACCGGTGGCGACCGGACTCTGATCCAGGAGACCGTCGACCGGCTCAAATACGTCTCGCTCCCGGGGGACACGTTCGTCGTCACCGGCGCCGCGCACGCGGCCGCGGTGGCACGCCAGCTGCCCGAGGTGCCGGCGTCGAACATCGTCGTCGAGCCCGGTCCGCGCGAGTCCGGACCGGCGATCGCGCTGGCCGCCGCGCTGATCCAGCGGCGCGACCCGGACGCGGTGATGGGTTCGTTCGCCGCGGACCACGTCGTCCGGGACGTCCGGACGTTCGTGACGACGGTCCGCACCGCGATCCAGACCGCGGCCGACGGCAAGCTGGTCTGCATCGGCATCACGCCGACCGGTCCCGAGGTGGGCTACGGCTACATCCGCTGCGGCGACCACCTGGCGACCGGTGCCCGCGCGGTGCTGGAGTTCAAGGAGAAGCCGTCGCTGGAGGTGGCCGAGAGCTACCTCGCGTCCGGCGAGTACGTCTGGAACGCCGGCATGTTCGTCTGGCGGGTCGACGCGTTCCTCGCCGAGGTCCAGCGGCAGCTCCCCGAGCTGTACAGCGGCCTGATGAAGATCTGCGAGTCGTGGGACCTGCCCCGCCGGGACGAGGTGCTCTCCGAGGTGTGGCCGCGGTTGCCGAAGATCTCGGTGGACCACGGGATCATGGAGGACGCCGCGGCGCGGGGCGGCGTCGCCGTCGTGCCGGCCGCGTTCGGCTGGAACGACCTGGGCGACTGGGACGGGCTGGCGGCCGTCCTGGAGCACGACGCCGAGGGCAACACGGTCGTCGGCACCGACGACCGGGTGATCATGATCGACACCACCGGAGCGATGGTCGTCCCGAACTCGTCGCGGACGGTCGCGTTGCTCGGCATGCGCGACGTCGTCGTCGTGGACACCCCCGACGCGCTCCTGGTCTGCCCGCGCGACCGGGCGCAGGAGGTAAAGTCGCTGGTAGAGGCCTTGAAGAACAAGGGTGCGGGCAATCTCTGCTGAAGCGGTACCGACGACGGCGCTCACGCGTGAGTGGAGTCCGTCGTACCCGCTGGACATCCGCCGCTCGCTCGGGCACCTGGCCCGGGGGAAGGGCGACCCGACGCACCGGCTGGTCGACGGGGCGCTGTGGCGCACCGCGCCGACGCCCGAGGGGCCGGGAACGATCCGGCTGCGCCGGACCGACCGGGTCGTCGCCGAGGCCTGGGGCCCGGGTGCGGCGTGGCTGCTGGAACACCTTCCGGCACTGCTCTGCGCCGACGACGTGGTCGACGATTTCGCCGAGTTGCTCACCGCCGCGCCGCACCCGGTGTTGAGCGAGGCCTGGCGGCTGTGCGGGGGAGGCCTGCGTTTCCCGGCGACCCGGTTGCTGTTCGACCAGGTGTCGGTCGCGGTGCTGGAGCAGAAGGTGACCGGCATCGAGGCCCGGCGGTCGTGGCGCGAGCTGGTGTGGCGCTTCGGCTCACCGGCTCCGGGCCCGGCGCCGGCCGGGATGGCGGTGGCGCCGTACCCGGCCGACTGGCTGGCGATCCCGGACTGGGAGTGGCACAAGGCCGGCGTCGACCTGAACCGTCGGCGCGCGATCCGGGCCGCGGCGACCGTGGCCGCCCGCCTCGACCAGCTGGCGTCCGGGTCGGTCTCCGAGGCGGTGCGCATCCTGTGCACGTTGCCGGGCATCGGTCCGTGGACGGCCGCCGAGGCGGTGCAGCGGGCGATGTCCGGCGCCGACGTCGTGAGCGTGGGGGACTTCCACCTGCCGAACGTGGTCGGCTGGGCTCTCGTCGGCCGCCGGTTGGACGACGCGGGGATGCTCGAGGTCCTGGCCCCCTACGCCCCGCACCGAGCGCGCGCGGTACGCCTCACCGAGGTCGGCCCCGCAGTCCGCCCCCCGAAGCGCGGCCCACGCTTCTCGCCCCGCGACTACCGGGCGTTCTAGGTGTGCTGTCCAGGGAGGTTGGTCAACCTGGTGATGGGCGGTCGGCCTG